>CAYVEB010000019.1:0-30582 GCA_964450645.1 uncultured Oscillospiraceae bacterium
GGAGAACGCCACCCGCGCGCAGGTCGCGGCGATCCTGATGCGGTTCATTGAAAACGTTCTGCAAGCATAACAGCAACCGGCCCGGCGGAATTTCCGCCGGGCCGGTCAGGGAAAATACCCGGCGTTTGCCGGGCTTTTCCACTTGCTGCCAGACACGGATATAATTAAAAAGAGTGCGGGATGCCGGATAGACGGAAAACGCGGAGCAGAATGGAACCGTCTGCTCCGCGTGAAATCTATTCGGTTGTTTCTTTGCCTGGGGCCGGTTCGCCGCACAGCCGCTTCCAAAACGGGATGAACATGAGCACGCCGGCCAGCATCGCGCCGCAATCCGCGATTGGAGTTGCCCAGGCGATCGCATTTACGCCGGCGATTGCGTTGAGCAAAAACATAAATGGCACATCCAGCCCACCCTTCCGCAGCATGGACAGGATGAGCGGCTTTCCCTTGTGGCCCACAGCCTGGAAGATTGACAGAATAACCGCCGTGGCGCCGGTACAAGGCCCGGTGACGCATATGATGCGCTGGAACATGCTGCCGTAGCGCACCGTTTCCGTGTCGTTGATAAACAGGCGCACCAGGGGCGAGGCACAGGTAAAGAGCAAAATTGCGCCGACGCTTGTCACAGTAAGCGTCAAAATCAGCGTGACCTTCATGGCGGAACGCATCCGGGCGATATTCTTCGCGGAATAATTGTATCCAATCAGCGGAATCACGCCCTGTGAAAGCCCGTTGCCGATGGCAAAGGCGAGCATATCGATCTTTTTCGCAATGCCGATCCCCGCGACGGCCTCGTTGGAGTAGGACACCAGGAGCTTGTTGAGCGTGATGTTTGAAAAGATGGCCATCAGGTTCATGATGCAGCTCGGCAGTCCCACCAGCAGCACTTCTTTTGAAATTCCGCCTGCGAACGTGTAGTGGCGCGGACTCAGGCTGATTTGGAATTTGCCCCGTTTCCCGAAAATCAGCACAAGGAAATAGAGCAGCGCAATCAGGTTGGAGAGCATGGTGGCGATCGCATCACCGGCGTTCGTTCAAAGAGTTCTGTGTTTTCCAATTTCATTTTAAGGCCTCTTTTTTGAATCATAGAGTGGCAAAATTCCCGGACAGCCGATGCGACGATGGGGAAAAAAGCAGCCCTTCTCCGGCTGCGCGCGAACCGGGCGGCTGAGCTTGTCGAGAAACGATGCTTTTTGACAAACTCTTTTTCATGATTATATCCTGACGCCCGTTGCCTGTCAATACAGCGCGTGCCTGGGAAGCCTGGTTTGCAATTTCCGGCTCTCGAAAGATAATCTGCGGGGATGGCGTTTCCGGGTGAACAACTGGTGGACGAACTTGCATCTTTATGGTATAATTATAAAGCCGGAACTTCATGCGCATACGGGCGCACTACGAAAACAGCGAAAATGGATGCGCGTAAAGTTTCGCGCGTGTGGGGCGTCCCATCCCGCGCGCTAAAATTTTTGGCCGTGCCGTTTTTGCCGGCACATGGACATTTGCACAGCAAAATTACCAGAGAAGGGGAGCCTAGACTATGAAGCAAATTACTTTGGGAACCACCGGCATTACCGTTCCGCAGAACGCATTCGGCGCACTGCCGATCCAGCGCGTCCCATTTGACCAGGCCGTGTGCATCCTGCGCCGCGCCTACGCGGGGGGAATGCGCCTGTTCGACACCGCGCGGGTATACTCCGACAGCGAGGAGAAGCTGGGTGCGGCCTTCGACGGGATGCGCGAGAAACTGTACATTACCTCCAAAACCCAGGCCAAGACACCTGAGGATTTCTGGAAGGATCTGGAAACATCGCTGAAAAGTTTGCGCACAGACTATCTGGACATCTACCAGTTCCACTGTGCCCAGCGCTGCTATATGCCAGGCGACGGCACCGGGATGTACGAGGCAATGCTGAAGGCCAAGGAGCAGGGCAAGGTGCGTCACATTGGCGTTACCGCCCACAAGATTGGCGTGGCGCAGCAATGCGCCGAATCGGGGTTGTACGAAACGGTGCAGTTTCCGTTCAGCTATCTGTCCTCCAGCAAGGAGCTACATCTGGTGGAGACCTGCCGGGAGCGGAACGTGGGTTTCATCGCTATGAAAGGGCTTGCGGGCGGCCTGATCAACAACTCCCGCGCGGCAATGGCCTATATGTCGCAGTTTCAAAACGTGCTTCCGATCTGGGGCATACAGCGCGAGTCGGAGTTGGAGGAGTGGCTGGGGTTCATGGACGAGCAGCCGGTTCTGGATGCGCAGATACGCGCCTTTATTGCGCGCGAGCGTGAGGAGTTGAGCGGCGACTTTTGCCGCGGCTGCGGCTACTGCATGCCATGTCCGCAGGGAATTATGATCAACCAATGCGCCAGGATGTCGCTGATGCTGCGGCGCGCGCCGTCGGCAAACTGGCTGTCCGGGTCCATGCAGGCGGAGATGCGCAAGATCGAAACCTGCGTGGGGTGCGGCGCGTGCGCGAGCAAGTGCCCCTATGAGCTGAACACGCCGGAGCTTCTCAAGAAAAACTACGAGGACTACAAGCGGGTGCTGGCCGGAAAGGTCAAGGTGCAGTAGGGGAGCGGCGCGGCCCGCGCAAGAGAGGTCTCCGCGCGGCGGTTGCCTTGCCGCGTGCAGAATACCGGTTAAAAATGATCGCCCCGCTGAAATGCTTTCAGCGGGGCGCGCAGTCTTGCGGCCTTTTATGATTCCATGCAGATCGTAACCGTCACGTCTCCATTTCCGAGAAGCGCTTCCAGACCGGCTGAATCCGTAATCCGGCCAAGCCGTGTGTAGGCCCATGTGTTGGAGCCGTAAAAGATGACAATTTGATTTCCGGCGTACAGAACAATATCTCCCGCTTTGGTCGTCGTTTGCACGTCGTCCCTGGGCAGGCTTGTTCCAATTGGGCCGACCTGTTCAAACCCTCCGTACATGGACATAGGAATGACCAACGGCTCATCCGCGCAGAGCGCTTTTAGCGCTTCCACAGATTCGTTGTTCTCCCATTCCACGCCGAGCGCGGCATCCGCAATTTTCAGCTGCATGTGCGTTGCTTCCCCCTCAGGTGCAGATGGATTTGGCTGTGAATCAGAACTTGCAATTTCCAGCGTGCTTTTCGTGGCCATTTCCGTTGCGGCATTCGGTTGTTCCAGCAGAACCTCTGAGGGAGCCACCTGTGTGCCGACAGCGGCACTGGTTTCCGGATGCGTCGGTGCTGTGGAATCCACGCCGGCGCTGCCGCAGGCGCATAATGGAACCATGAGCGCCCAGATCGCCAATAGAAAGCGTCCTTTTTTCAAGCTGTCCACCTCGAATTTCCTTCCTTTTTGCTGAATTCTATAAATTCTGCCATACAGGCTGGATTTATAAAATTGCGCGGCATATGCCGCTGAATAAACCGCCAAGCGGTTTATTCAGCGGACATTATGCATTATTATATCCCGGCAAAAGGAAAATTGCAAATGGTTTTTTCGTAAAATTCCAAAATTTAGCTGGGGCGCCGCCCGTATTTGCGCAGGGGATGCGATCCTGCCGCGACCCTGCCATGCGGGCGCGCAAATGCAAGGGGTTTCCATAATTTGGTGAATATACGGCCCGGAATAGTTGACCATAACAAAGACGGAAGGATTATTTTTTGCACAGTTGTGAACAGTTTGCACAGCTTTGTTCACAGTTTTTCACTGGGAAAGTCTTTGGAAGCCCGCGATTTCGACCGGTTTCGACACGAAGGCTGTGAATTTTTCCCCCAAAGCTGGGGAACTTCAGGTGTTGACATAATTCCATTTCGGGAAATCGATAATTTATGCACCAAGCAATTGCAGCCAAATTCCGGGGATTTCCCGCAAAAACGCCACCACGAGGAACGTGATCTGCTCTGTCTTGGCCGCGTAGCCTTTGGCCGTTATGCCGCAGGCCTGCGCGTAGCGCTTGGCCCGCAGAAGGTGATATTCGCTGGTGATAACGGTGATCGATTCCGGCCGCTTCCCGGTGTTTTTTTCGATGAGCGCAATCGAGTAGGCAATATTTTGCCGGGTGTTGGCAGCACATGGTTCTTCCCAGATTCTGGAAGCGTCAATTCCACGGGCAATTAAATCGTCTGCCATGCACTGGGCCTCGGTGACGTCCTCGCCGGCGCCCTGGCCGCCTGAGACGATGCAGATGGCGTCGGGATCTTCATTCAGGTACCGTTCGGCCGCGTCGAGCCGCTGCCGTAAAGAGAGAGACGGCTTGGTTCCGTCGACGCCCGCGCCCAGCACCACTACGTAGCGGTTGTATGGATCGTCGTCGGTTCGGGCGTTGTACCAGATCCATCCGCCGGTGGCCGCGGCCGCGAGAAATCCGGCCGCGCACAGCAGGCCGAGAGTCCACAGCAGCCCCCGCGCAAGCCGTGGGCAGCGGGGTTTCAGCCGGAGCAGCCCCTCAAACAGCAGCAGCAGGCCTGTGGCGCTCCACAAAAGGATTCCCGCGAAGGAAAAGCCGTACACGAACCAGTAAAATACGGCGCCCAGAATCACCAGCAGAATCGCGAGTCCCAGCAGGATTCGCCTGCCGCTCACAGGATATAACCCCGCAGCAGCTTTAAAGTGTTCAAAACGCCGTCCTTATGGGAGCGCTCGTAGCCGTGGGAGGCGTAGACGCCCGGGCCGATCAGCCCGTGGCGCAGGTCGTGCCCGGCGGACAAGGTGGCCTCCACGTCCGACCCGTAGTGGGGATAGATATCGACGGCGTAGTCTGCGTGTTCCCGTTCGGCGGCGGCGACCAGACCGGTGACGACCTCGTAGGAATACGGCCCGCCGGAATCCTTGGCGCAGATGGAGACCTGCCGCTCGGTGCATTGTAGGCCCTCGCCCACGCAGCCCATATCCACGGAGATTGCCTCCGTCACGTCCTCGGGCACAGAGGCCGCGCCGCCGTGTCCGACTTCCTCATAGACCGTGATGTGAACATATACCCGGCGCTTGGGCGTAATATTTTGGTCGCGCAGATATTTGGCAAGGCCCAGCAGGATGCCAACCGATAATTTGTCGTCTAGGAAGCGGCTTTTGATGTAGCCGCTGTCCGTTACACGGGTGCGCGGCTCGAAGCAGACCGGATCGCCGGCGCGGATTCCGAGCTTTTTTGTGTCGTCCGCCGTGGCGACGGGCTGATCCAGGACGATTTCCAGGGTATTGAAGTTCCGGGCTGCGCTGTCGTACTCCCCGTTGACATGGACCGAGGCGTTTTGCAGCTGGCACGTTCCCTCATAGACGCCCTGGAACCGGGTGACAACCCGGACATTTTCACATTCCGCATTTGCGGCGCACAAGCCGCCCAGCGGGGAGATCCGCAGACGGCCGTTGGGCTTGATCTCGGCGACCATGCCGCCCAGAGTGTCCGTGTGGGCCTCCAGCAGCAGCGCCTCTGGCGTACTGCCGCCCAGATCCACCAAAATGCCGCCCTTGTTTGTCCGGGTGGGGGCGTAGCCAAGCTTGCGAAATTCTTCCAGGAGGAAATCTTCCGCGTGTTTGGTATAGCCGGTGGGGCTGTCGACCGCGAGCAGTTCTATCGCCTTCTGCACGGCGTATTCCATAGATTGTTCCATAATCTCAACCTCCTTATTATGCTATTATAATGCGTACTGAACGAAGCTGCAAGCCTGAAAAGCCAAGATTTTCAGGCACATTGGCTTTGTTCTGGTGCAAGGGTTCCGGAATCTTATATCCAAACCCTTGCGTTTTGCCATTGGCGCTGCATGCAGCGCCAATGGCAGTAAGCATTGTAACAATGGCCGAATTTATAAAATTGCGCGGCATATGCCGCGCGAATAAACCGCTTGGCAGCTTATTCGGCAGACATATTATCGTATAATTTCCCGATATTTGCAATCCATTCGGTTTTCCGCGCGGTTTTTGATTTGCGAAATGTGGGGATTGAAAAAATGGCGAAAAGTGCTATAATATTATAAACTACCAAGGAGGAATCACGATGGAACGTTATTTTGGGGAGGCGACTCCAAAGCTGGGCTTTGGCCTGATGCGCCTGCCGAAGCTGGAATCCGGGGAAATTGACCTAGAGCAGGTGAAGCAGATGGTGGATTTGTTCCTCGACGCGGGACTGACTTACTTTGACACCGCCTATGTCTACGACGGCGGTGACTCGGAGCGGGCGGCCAAGACCGCCTTGGTTGATCGCTATCCCCGCGAACGCTATACGCTGGCGACCAAGCTCAACGCCCATATGGGTTCGCCCGACGAAAAGACCGCCAAGCGGGAGCTTGAGGTGAGCCTGGAGCGCACCGGCGCCGGTTATTTTGACTATTACTTACTGCATGCGCTGCAGGGCGGCAATTACAAGATTTATGAGGAGTACGGCCTGTGGGATTTTGTCCGGGAGCAGAAGGTCAAGGGCCTGATCAAGCACTGGGGCTTCTCCTTCCACGGCACGCCGGAGCTTTTGGACGAGCTGCTGACCAAAAACCCCGACGCGGAATTCGTCCAGCTGCAGCTGAACTACGCGGACTGGGAGAATCCGAAGGTCACGTCGCGGGCGAATCACGAGATGGCACGCAAACACGGGAAATCCGTGGTCGTCATGGAGCCGGTCAAGGGCGGCGCTCTGGCGGAGCCGCCGGCGGAGGTGCGGTCGATTTTTCGTGAAGTCCACCCTGAGAAATCGTTCGCGTCCTGGGCGATCCGGTATGCCGCGTCCCTGGATGGGATTATCACGGTGCTCTCCGGGATGTCCAACTTGGCGCAGATGCGCGACAACCTGTCCTACATGAAGCGGTTTCAGCCGCTGAGCGCGGTGGAGCAGGCGGCGATCCAGAAAGCACAGGAAATTCTCAACGGCGTCAAGTCCATTCCTTGCACAGCCTGCCACTACTGCACCGAGGGCTGCCCCATGCAAATCGCGATTCCGGAGATTTTCGCGGCCCGCAACCGGCAGTTGGTCTGGGGGCAGTTGGAGGAAGGCGAGCGGATGTACGCGGCGGCAGTCGCCAACGGCGGAAAGGCGTCGGATTGCGTGGCCTGCGGCCAATGCGAAGGCGCGTGCCCGCAGCACATCGACGTGATCACTCGTCTGCAGGAGTGCGCCGCCAATTTTGAGGGCTAAAAGCGCTGCCAAAACCGGGCAAAAATTGGAAACGCCCTACAAAAATTTTTTAATTAAAAGGTATGTGATAAATTCGGCGCTGGGGGCTGTGAAAGCAGGACCCCGGCGCTGCTTTTGCGGGAAAGACTCTTGCCATCCTTGCGATCGCAAGGACGAAATCCACATCCAAAAATCACGCGCTTTTGTTATATGGTTGCCTTTGTATAACGATATGTTGTGGCTTTTCCAGCGGCGGGAGTTGGAGCGGATCTGAGAATACCTACTGCTGATTTCTGAAAAGTGTTTTTACCTAAATAGTACAAAACAGATAAGTTTAAAATTATAATAATTTTATAATATATATAAAGTTATAATATATATAAAGTTATAATATATATATATATATTGTTAATATAGCAAAAGTCTAAGCATAAATAGAATAGATATTTGATTGCCTTAGCACTTTCCTGCCCGGAGGACCGGACAGGAGAGGGCAGTTCTAAAAAAGACAGATTCAAAAATGTATCAGGCGGTAGACAGACCGCATATTTTAAAGTAGCGAATAAGAAAGGCCCTCGCCGTGCGAAATGCCTTGTTTGTTTCTGCGGCGGCTTTTCCTGAAACGGAATTCAAAGCACCTTTTCCGGCGCGGCGCATCGGCCTGGGTTTCCCAGAGCGGCGAAGGATGGCCCACCGCCATAAGACTTTGCTAACCCGCCAATCCGCGTGATTTTGACAAAATTTCAGCTCTTGGCCGATCTGCCGCGTTAAGATGCATTTTTTAAAAAGACCCGCTTTTGCGGCTGTTAAGATGCATTTTTTAAAAAGGCCCGTTTTTGCGGCTCATTTTTGTGTGTTTTGCTTATGTTTTTTGCCTTGACAATCGGAAAGATATGGATTAAAATTAACACAGAAGTTTATATGGTAAACGTGGTCGCGACGGGCGTGTTAAAACGGTCAAATTTTGCCCGCGCGAAGGGCATTGGTGAGACAAACCCGCGGCGGATTGCGCGCGTTCAAAAATCAGTATCCCTGAAAAGATCGGCTTTTAAACAGCAAAGCTTTAAAAATTTGCTTTTTTGCAGAAAACGCGCCGGATAGGAGGGAATTGGACGCGTATGGATCGCTCCAGGAAGAAAAGGCCCGCCAGATGCAGGTTGTGTCCGAGCGCTTGGCAAAGGCCGGAACTTTGTGGAAGGGATATCCTATAAAAGGGGATCAGTATGACAGAAAAAGAGTTTAAGAAGCTTCGGCGGCAGGACTTTTTACAGCTGTTATTGGCGCAAGGAAAGGAAAACGCGGAGCTTCAGGCCCAGCTTGAGGAAACACAGAAAACGCTTTCCAACGAGCAGGCGATGACCAACCGGCTCAAAGACCGGCTGAATGAGAAAGATGCTCAGATAGACCGGCTCAAGGAGCGATTGGACGAGAAGGACGCCCAGATCAACCGCCTGAAAGAACGTCTGGATAGCAAGGACGCGCAGATCAAAGAGCTGCGGGACACGGCCGCCAGAAAAGAGGAGGAGCAAAAGCTGGCGTGGGAGGAGATCAAGGTACTCACCGATTCTTCCAGGCGCTTGCTTGATACATTTGGGTCGGCGCGGGCTGCGATGGATGGCTATGTGGCCGATCTCCGCCGGATACGGGAAGCGAAATACGACCAAGCCGATATGAAAAGGGCGGCGCGGGAACGTTCAGAATCCGTGCTCAGCGCGTCAAATCGGCTGATCGGCGTTTTTGAGGTTGCGCAAGCGGCGGTAAAGCAGTATTTGACGGAAATTCAAGTATATGAGGAAAAGCGCCGCGAGGTGGAACATGGGTGTGCTTTTCGGGATCAACCGGGTCCGAGTGAGCAACCGCGGGCGCCGGAGCCGGCAAATCAGCCGGAGTGGACACAGCGGTCGGCATCGGCGAAATAAGAGCAATTGGCCCAAACGGAGCCGTTGGAGCAGCCAAAGCCGGATATGGAATCCGCACAGGAGGATGCTTAAGAAACCGTTGCCGCGCCGGACGTATGATAGTCGCGCAGCGAAATCTATTGCATCGAGGGACCCAGCATGAGCAAGAAGAAACAGATTGAACGTCCTTCTATGGATCTGCTGGAACAGGAGCTCAAGAAGGAACAATATAAATCGAACTATGGCCGGGTACTGCGAAGTACAGTTTTTTCTCTTTTGGCGGTGGCGGCTGTGGCCGTGCTGATCGCGGTGTTGATATTGCCAGTTCTGCAAATTATCGGAACCTCTATGACGCCGACCCTTCAGAACGGAGACGTCGTGGTTTCCGTCAACAGCTCCAAATATTCCACAGGAGACGTAGTAGCGTTTTATTATAATAATAATATTTTGGTGAAGCGTGTCATTGCCACGGCCGGCGATTGGGTCGATATCGACGAGGACGGAACCGTCTATGTGAACGACGTAGCCATCGACGAGCCGTATCTTGTGGAAAAGGCGCTGGGAAACTGCAACATTGAGTTTCCCTATCAGGTGCCGGACGGGCGATGCTTTGTAATGGGCGATCACCGCTCCACCAGTATTGATAGCCGGAATACCGCCGTTGGCTGCATCAGCAACGACATGGTGATTGGAAAGATCCTGTTTCGGATTTGGCCTATAAAAGGACTCGGAGTCATCAAGTGACGATAGAATTATGAAGGGAGGCAGCATGATGGAATCATCGATTTTAGCGCAAATAACGAGTTTCCTGCGGAAAAAGAAAAACCGCAAGGTGTATCTTGCAGTCTTTTTTTGCCTGGCATTGGTGGTTACCACCGTGACGGTGGCTGCGCTCCGAATGCGTGGCCAGGCGATGAATTACACACAGAAAGTGCTGGCTTGTCCTCTGGAAGTTCACAAGCATACCGAAGAGTGTTGGGACGAAGAAGGCAACCTCATCTGCGGATATGCGGATTATGTGGTGCATACGCACAATTCCGACTGCTATAACGAGGACGGAGAATTGGTCTGCACCCTGCCCGAGATTAAGGAACACAAGCACGACGAAACCTGTTATTCCAAGGTTCTCATCTGCGGCATGGAGGAAAATCCGGGGCATGTCCACACGGAGGAATGTTATACTGCTGCCCAGGGCGAGTTGATCTGCGGCGTGGAGGAGCATGTCCATGACGAGACGTGCTATGACGAGACCGGCGAATTGATTTGCGGCATGGAGGAACACACCCACGGCGAAACGTGCTATGCCTCCGAACCGGTTTTGATCTGCGGAATGAACGAGGGGGACGGCGCGCATACGCACACGGACAGCTGCTATAGCGAGGAAGAGGAGCTTATCTGCGGCAAGCTGGAGATTCATACGCACGACGACTCCTGCTATGAGACGCAAGCGGACGGCAGCAAGCGTTTAATTTGCACCAAGACTGTGTTGGAAGAGCACATCCACTCGGACGAGTGCTTCGTGACCGTGGAGTTGGCGCCTGAGGAAGTTGAGGCGCAGAACGCTGAGACGGCGCAGGAGAGCAGCTGCTATGATCTGAGCGGCAACCTGACCTGCGGCATGGAGGAGCACCACCACGACGACGCGTGCTATGACGAAAACGGTGCGCTGATCTGCGGCCTTCCCGAACACACGCATGTGCAGATGTCCGCGCAGGCGCTCAAGGAAAAGACCTATGAGGATGAGCGGGTATTTATCGTTGCGAGATACGGGCTTGACGCCAACATCCCGGACGAAGCGGAGCTGCGGGCCTATCCGGTGACGGCGCAGAGCGAGCCGGAGCGCTACGCGCAGCGCGTGGAGGAGGCTATGGCCGAGTCGGCGCAGACCGCTGCCGCGCAGACGCTGGTCTATAATATTGGCTTCTATGTGGGCCAGACGGAAATCGAGCCGGAAGCTCCGGTAGAACTCACGGTTCAATTCCTGGATGAATCGGGGATTGCCGCGGGCGATCCGATTAAGGTCGTCCACTTTGGCAAAGCCGGGGCGGAGGTCGTCACCGATACGCAGGTGGACGCGGACGGCAACGCCAGTTTCATCTCCGACAGCTTTTCTGATTTCATGTTTATCTCATCCGCACGCTCGGTGAAAACGGCCTGGATGATTAGACCGGGGGAAGCCTTGTATGCAACAGGACTGATGCTGATGTTGCTCGGAGTAGTAGTCCTGATGTATAAAAAACATTCGCGCCGTGCGCAGGGGGGAGGCTAAAGAAGCATTTGTCCTACGCGTGAAGCACCTCTCAAAAGCGGCAAAGATTTCCTGATTTAAAATGATTTGTAAATAAGAAAGGAGTAAAAAATGAAATTAACCATGAAAAGACTGCTTGCGGTTATGCTTGCGGTGTGCATGTTTATGATGTTTGCCGCCGCAGCGTTCGCGGCGGACGAAACGGAGTACACCATCACGGTGGAAACTTCCGTTAAGAATCCCGGCTCGTTTGTGGCCTACCAGATCTTCACTGGCGACCTGGACGAGGTTGAGGGAAAACAAATTCTGTCCGATGTTGTCTGGGGCAGCGCGGTCACCGCAGAAGACCAAGTGAAAGCGATTGAGGCTCTAAACAAGATTGAAGAGTTTAAGGATTGCAAAACCGCCGCTGAAGTTGCCGAGGTTCTCAGCGGCCAGGCCTACGATTCCGATTTGGCGCAGAAGTTTGCCGACGTAATCGCTCCTTTTCTGACGGTTGAGGCGGCCCGCACGGAGGCACTTGCTGTTGGTCAGGAATCCGTGGAAATCAAAGTAACGGGTGCTGGCTACTATATGATTAAGAGCGAGGCTCCTGAAGATGCCACCGATTATGCTGCGACCCGTTACGTTTTGGCAGTTGTCGGCAATACACAGGTACAAGAAAAGGCCGACGTTCCCAGCGTGGAAAAGAAGGTTCAGGATATCAACGATTCTGAGGATGACAATATTGGTGATAACGCTTGGGAAGATACCGCTGATCACGACATTGGCGACCATGTTCCCTTCCAGCTGACCGGCACTCTGCCGACCAACTATGACAAGTATGACACCTACAACTATATTTTCCATGATACCTTATCTGAAGGCCTGACCTATGACGAAGGCTCCGTAAAGGTTTATGTCAAAAATGGCGATACGAAGACCGAGATTCAGGAAGGCTTCACAGTGAATTGTGAAGGCCAGACGCTTACTGTCACATTTGCGGATCTGAAGACCATTACGGAAGCCGCGATTTCTTCGAGTAGCGAGATCATTGTGGAATATACCGCGACGCTGAATGAGAACGCTGTGATTGGCAATCCCGGCAATCCCAACGAGGTCTATCTGGAGTATTCCAATAATCCCAATGAGGGCGGCGAGGGCGATACTGGCACAACGCCTCCCGACAAGGTTGTTGTATTCACCTTTGAGTTCGACGTCAACAAGACCCACATGAACGGCGAGAAAGAGGAATCGTTGAACGGCGCCGGCTTCACTTTGTACAAGAAGGACGCTAATGGCGAATATCAGCCTTTATACTTCACGGAGCATGAGGGCAAATATGTTTTGACGGATCCCCCCGAAGGGGAAGATGTCAACTATGAGATTACCGGCGACATCAGCTCCTTCCCGTTTGTTGGCCTGGACGATGGTGACTACAAGCTGGTAGAAACCACGGTACCCGATGGCTACAACTCCATTGATCCGATCTACTTCTCGATTACATCTGATCATACCAGCGACCCGGATACGCTTGAACTGCTGACTGTCACCTTTACTCCGACGCCTGAAGAGGGCGATGACAGAGATATTGCAATTTCTTCCGGCGATGGTGCTGGAAATGGCGCCATTGGCGTTGGCTCCATGAATGTTTTGAACCAGGCCGGTTCCCAGCTGCCTGAAACTGGCGGCATCGGCACGACGATCTTCTACATTGTCGGCTCCGTTCTCGTCATTGGCGCGGCCGTGCTGCTTATTACAAAGTTCGTCATGAAGAAGCGGATAACTGACCAGGACTAAATCATATACGCGCGCAACCCTCGGCCGGGGACGGGAGTCCCGCCTCCGGCCCACGCCGCACAAACTGGCGCCTTCTCGTGGCGTGCGGCGAGCAACGGACGGCTTTCTTTCGTCCGGCCAAGACCAGCCGGTTACCGCTCATTTTGTTTGGAGAACATTATGGAAACTGAACAGGACAAAACTGAACAGGGAGAAACTGAACAGAGTCCCCAAAAAATGACCGGAAAACCCCCAAAAAAGAAGAAAAAACGCATCTCGGTCTCCACGATCCTTTTGGTGCTGATTCTTTTGACGGGCGTTGGCGTGCTTGCGTATCCCACGGTCAGCGACTGGTGGAACTCGATGCACGCGTCCCGGGCCATCGCTGGTTACGTTGATACGGTGGAAGATTTGTCTGCGGAAGAGCGGGAGGAAATGTTGGCTGCTGCCAAGGCCTACAATGATTCGCTCACTCCTGGCGTGCATTTGAACCTTACAGATCAGGAATTGAGTGCATACAACAAACTTTTGGATATCACCGGCACCGGCATCATGGGCTATGTGCAGATTCCTGTGATCGATGTGCTCCTCCCTGTCTACCATACGACGGATGAATCCGTTTTACAGATTGCCATTGGGCACATTCCGGGCAGTTCTCTGCCCGTCGGCGGGTATACCTGCCACACGGTTCTCTCCGGGCACCGCGGCCTGCCTTCCGCCCGGCTTTTGACCGACCTGGATAGACTGGCGGTGGGGGATATCTTCACCATTACAACACTGGATCAGACGATTACTTACATGGTGGACCAGATCCGCATTGTCCTCCCTGAGGAAACGCAGGATTTGGCCATTGAGCGAGGAAAGGATTTCTGTACGCTGGTTACCTGCACCCCCTACGGCGTCAACAGCCACCGTATGCTAGTTCGTGGGACACGGATTGAAAACCTACTGGAGGAAGTGCCGGTCAACGCGGAGGCAGTGCGGGTGTCAAACTACGTTGTTATTCCCGCCGTAGGCGTGCCGCTGCTGTTTGTAGTGTTGACTGTGTTGTTGATCCACTACCGCAAAAAGCCACCGAAAAAATCCCATAGGGAAATGCTGGATGATTTTAAACGTCATTGATTTGCGCAAAAAGGAGGAAACGCCTATGAAACGAACTTGGGGGAGCCTGTTGGCTCTGGCCTTGGCGTTGGTGCTTGCCGTGCCGCCTCTCAACGGGCCTGCCAGAGCCATTGATTTGGATACAGCCTGCTCTTTAACTGTAGAACCCGGCGGGTCGGAGTTTGCCGAGGATATCGCAGAGGCGGAAGTGGTGCTGGATCTTTACCAGATTGCCAGTGCAAAGGCGATTCCCGGAATCGATTCCTACACATATGAGTTTCTACCCGACTTTTCCGGTCTGACCATTGCGGACGATTTGAACAACGACGCTTGGATGGCGCTGGCGCAGGAGGCCGCAGGCCTTGCGCTGAATTCTGAATCGATTTTGCCTGCGGTGGTGGGCGCTCCCGCCGGAACCGAGATCACGAATCTCAGCGCGGGGTTGTATTTGCTGATTGCACGCGGCGCGTCGCTGGGAGAGGATTATGTAACAACCATTCAGGAGGATGATGGCACCGAGACGATTGCGACGGTTGCTGAATCCATCCAGTATACTTACACATTCTTACCGGAGCTGGTTTCCCTTCCGACGAAAGAACCCGATGAAAACGGCGTGGTCAGTACGGCCAATCCCGGCGACTGGATTTACCAGGCACAGGTTACGCTCAAACCTGAGCAGTCTTCGCGCCTGGGTTCTCTGGAAATTGTCAAGAATTTGGAGGGCTATGTAGAGGGACGGCCGGCTACCTTTGTGTTTGAGGTGGAGGCGGTGCTGCGGGACGAAGTGGTCTATTCCAACGTCTTTACCATAAGCTTTGGCGAGGCGGGTACGCAGCGCCTGCGGATTGACGGCATTCCCATCGGCGCCACGGTCACCGTCACCGAGGTTTATTCCGGCGCCACCTATCAGCTCGTCACCGACGCCTCTCAGACCGCTGTGATCGAGGCGGAAGATATTGTTTCCGTCTCCTTTGTCAACACACCCACGGATGAGAAAAAGAATGGCGGTTCCATCACCAACGAGTTCGCATATGAGGAAGGCGAATGGCAGTGGCGGCAAATTCCGGATGTTCCGTAAAGGAGGGCGAAGCGGTTGAAAAAGAAGAAATTGGCGCTGTTTTGTCTAATCCTGAGCTTGATTCTCTCCGCGTCGATTCAAATGACGTCGGCCTATTTCACCACCTTTGCCGAGGCGAAGGGCGGTTATGCCATTCATCTGGGCGACACGGAAGTGGAAGAGGAATTCTATGATTGGACAAAGCACGTTGTCATCACCAGCAGCGAGGACGCGCAGCCTATCTATGTCCGCGCGATTGCGCTGGCGGGCAGCGAATACCAGCTGACCTACAGCGGCGATGGCTGGACATTGGGCGACGACGGTTACTACTATTACGATCAAATTCTCTACGCCGGCGAACAGACCACGGAGCTTTTGGTGCGGATTGACAACATCCCGGAGGACCCGGCAGAGAACGAGAGCTTTAACGTTGTGGTGCTTTATGAGTCCACCCCCGTGCAGTATGACGATGACGGCAATCCCTATGCGGACTGGGGCTTGGGAGGTGACGAGGGATGAAAAAATTGAAAAAATGGATTTTTTCTCCCGCTGCCACGATTGTGGCCTTTGTCCTTGCGGCTGGTCTGCTGCTGTTCAGCTCGGTCGGAGGTACGTGGGCCGCATTGACGTACTTCTCCGAGACGTATTCCTCCCAGGTTCAGATGTTCGACATTGGCGTGACCTTAGTAGAGAACGGCGAGGACGTGTCGTGGCGGAACTACAACGCAAAGGATGCCGACGGTACCTGGAACGAGGTCACCGGCAAACTGCTGAGCAATATGCTCGCGGAAGGCGAGGAGCTTGCGCTTGGGAAGCCCTACCGTGAGGAGCTGTCCGTCCGCAACAGTGGTACGATCAACCAATATGTTCGCGTCAGCGTCTATAAATACTGGGTGGATGAAAATGGCCAGAAGCTGCAGAACATGGATCCGAGTCTGATCGATCTGCATTATATCAACCAAGGCGGCGCATGGCTTTTGGATGAAGGCGCCAGCACCGATGAACGGACGGTGCTCTATTACAGCCAGCTCCTGAACGCCGGCGATTCCACGCCGCTGTTTTCGGATACGCTGACGATCGACGGCTCCATCGCGACGTTTTGCAAGCAGGAGCCCGGTGAGGATGGAACCGTCGTCACCACTTATACGTATAATGGCAAGCAATTCTGCTTAGAGGCCAAGGTGGACGCGGTTCAGGAGAACAACGCCGAGGCCGCCATCCTCAGCGCCTGGGGGCGAAACGTTGTCATCAACGGCACGAGCCTTAGCCTTGGTTAAGGAGGGAGCGATATGATAAGGAAATTCACAGCACTCCTGCTGACGGTGTGTATGCTTGGCACACTGTTGCTCCCGGTTCACGCAAAAACCTTTACCGGTGACGAGAACTGGCAAGTGAATTTTACGCCGGAAGCCAAGATGGAGAGCAATTTTACTACGGCGAATCTGGGCGATTTGATATCTGGTATGCAGCCCGGCGACGACGCAATTATTACGCTGGCCCTTCAAAATTCGAACAGCGCCACGACGAACTGGTATATGACCAATGAGGTTTTGAGTTCTCTGGAAGACTCTGTGGATGTGGCAAGCGGCGGTGCGTATACCTACCGACTGGCCTATGTGGGGCCGGATGGGGAAGAAGACGTCCTCTTTGACAGCGATACCGTCGGCGGCGATACCGTTGGCCAGGAGGGCGAGGGTTTGAACGAGGTTACGGACGCGCTGGAGGATTATTTCTTCCTCGATACGCTAAATTATGGACAGAGCGGCGCGATCACCCTTCGTGTGGCGCTCGACGGCGAAACGCAGGGTAACGACTATCAGGACACCGTTGCAAAGCTCCAGATGAACTTCGCCGTGGAGTTGAAAAACGGCGCGTCGAAAACGCCGACGATTGTCAATACCGGTGATATGAACCTTGTCCCGTATATCATCGCGGCGGCGGTTAGCGGCTTGCTTTTGCTGCTGTTTGCCATCTACAGCCGCACGACCCGCAAGAAAAAGGGGGAACCGTGATATGAAAAGACTTGTCCCTTTCCTGCTTGTCCTTGCGATTGTGCTGTGCTTCGCGCTGCCGGTCAGCGCGGAGGACTATACCTACACAGTCCGCATTTTCGCGGGCGCCCAGGGAACCATCGGTGGTCAGGATGTGATTATCCGCACCGGCCTGCACTATGGCGACCGGGTGGACTTCGACATCGGCTCGGTGGCGCTTCATAACGACAGCAAGTATTATGTCAAGGGAATTCGCGAGAGCGGCAAGGACAATAACAGCATCAGTACCAACTCCATCTTTGTCTCTGGAGATATTGATTATGTGGTGGCCTATGGCCTGCGCGGTTCTTCCGTTGCCTATACTGTCAACTATGTGGACGCCGACGGCGGAGAGTTGTATCCGGCGACGACCTTTTACGGAAATGTGGGCGATAAGCCCGTGGTATCCTATCAATATATCGAGGGTTACCAGCCGCAGGCGTACAACGTGACGAAGACCTTGTCCGAGGATGCGGCGGAAAACGTGTTTACTTTTACCTACACCCGTCTGGGTGCCGCCGCGCCTGTGGAGCAGGCACCCACGACGACTCCGGAAGAAGAAAACCCCGCGCCGGTTCGTCCCGTTGAGGAAATTCCGGATGAAAATTCTCCGCTTGTGGATTCGGAAGAGAATCCTACCGGCACGAACCCCGCGGAATTAGAGGATTTGGACGACGAGGATGTTCCGCTGGGCAACGCGGTGAAGCAGATTGCCGAGATTTTCTCTGACGCGGCGGCTCTGCCAGCCAAGATAAAGTTTACAATTTGCGGCTGCACATTGCTGGCGCTTGGCGGCATTGGCTGGCTGCTCCTGTTCTATAAACGCAAAAAGAAAGACGAAGAAAACGCTAAGGAAGGAACCTAAAGAAAACCGAGGATCATATATGAAAGAGCTTTCTTCGCGTTCCAAGAAAAAGGGCGGGAAGGTATTTCCCGCCCTTTGCAACATTTTGGGAACGCTCATTTTGCTGACGGTTATCGTTTCCTGCCTGCCGGTGACGGTGCCAAGACTTCTGGGCTACGAGATCTATAACGTGGTCAGCGGAAGCATGGCGCCGGAAATACCCGTAGGCAGTATTGTGTATGTAGAGACGTATTCTCCCGCTGAGATTCAGGAGGGAGAAATTATCGCGTTTCAGAGCGGTGACGGCGTTATTACCCACCGCGTGGTGAAAAACAACGTGGTAGAGGGAGAATTTACCACAAAGGGCGACGCCAACGCCGCCGAGGATATGAACACTGTGGACTACCGCGACTTGATCGGGCGTGTAGTGCGCCACTATCCGTACCTTGGGGCGCTGATGGTGGTCTATACCAGCGGCATCGGGAAAATCTATGTGATATGTTTCGCGGCCTGCGGCGCGATGCTGAATCTTTTGGCTATGTTTATCCGAAATCGGCGGGAAGAGGAGGCGGAGGAGGAATGAAGTGGGTAAAGCGGATCATCGTCGCCATCCTGCTGGGTGTGTTCCTGTTCTCCGCCGGCATCATCGGCGTTGTTATCTACCAGTACCATGTGAATGACGAAGCCTATGCCAATGCGGCGGAGCGGTTTATAACGCCGGCTGGAGTGATTTCCTCCAGCGGGCAGCAAAACATGAATGATGACCCGCAGAATTCGGCAAGCGGCGAATCCAACGTCTCGGATACAGCGGTTGAGACGGAGGCGGAGCTTGCGCCTTTTTCTGTGGATTTTGACGCTCTGCGTGAGGTAAACCCGGACGTGACCGGATGGATCTACTGCGAAGATACAACCATCAACTATCCGGTTCTCCAGGGGGCGACCAACGATACCTATCTGCGCCATCTGTATGACGGGAGCTATTGCTATGGCGGCTCGATTTTTGTGGAGGCGCAGAATTCCAAGGATTTTGCGGATTACAACACAATTATCTACGGCCACAATATGCGTGACGACAGCATGTTCGGCACGCTCGAACGCTGGGCAGACCAGAAATTTTATGAGGCGCACCCGGTGATCTGGCTTTTGACGCCGGAGCGCGACTATCGCATCGAAATTCTCAGTGCCTACACAACCTCCGCCTACTCGGACACGTATCAGATTTTTGCCGCGCCCGGCGCGGCGCTCGACGCGTACCTGGAACAGGTTCTGTCCCAGTCTGAGATCGCGCCGCGCGATGCGCCGGAGACAGGGAGCCGGTATGTGCTTTTGAGTACGTGCGCCTATGTATTTGACAACGCCCGATTTGTGATCCATGGTAAGCTTGTCCCGGTCGACAGCGCCGCGGGCGTTTATCGCGAAAAGAACGAGCCTTGAGGAGGAGAACCTTTGAAATTTAGGAAATTTTGGTGCGTCGTTCTGATACTCGGCCTGTTGACTGGCTGCGGCAGCGGGACAGAAGCGCCGCCGCAATCCCCCCCGACGTCTTCGCAGACAGCCCCGCAGCCCTCCTCAGAGATAATTGGGGAGCAGACGACGCCGATGGCGGACGTCGTTGGCGATTCTTACAAGGCCCCGCCGATGCTGGGCGCGGAATTTCACAGTACGCAGGCCGTCAGCGGCGTGCAGCTGGATCTCTCCGCCCTTTCTGAAGGCTATGTTGCGGTTTCGGCGGAGTCTGAAATGCGGTTAAAATTTCAAGTCAAAAAGGACGAAGAAACGTACACCTACGATCTGTCCTCGGACGGTACGCCGTCAATCTTTCCGCTTCAGTGCGGCGACGGGACATACCATTTCCGGGTTATGGAGAACGTTGTGGATACGAAATACGCGGAATTGTATTCCGAGACGGCCGAAGTTACGCTCCAGGATGAATTCCAGCCCTATCTCCGGCCCAGCGACTATGTGCCGTTTGACGCGGGTTCTGCGTGCGTGGAAAAGGCGCGGGAGCTTGCGGCACAGTGCGATACGGCGCTGGATGTTGTCAGCGCAGTTTATGATTATATCTGTCAGACGGTTACTTATGATAAGGCCAAGGCCGAGAGCGTCCAGAGCGGCTACATGCCGGACCCGGACGAGACGATGGCCTCCGGAAAGGGCATATGCTTTGACTATGCCGCCCTGGCAGCGGCGATGCTCCGCAGCCAGGGGATTCCGACGCGGATGATCTTTGGCTACGTGTCCCCCGACGATCTCTACCACGCGTGGAATATGTTCTATATTGAGGAGAGCGGCTGGGTCACCGTGCACTATCAAGCGTCGGGAAACGACTGGAACCGTTTGGATTTAACCTTTTCCGCCAACGGGGCGGATGGGACGTTCATTGGTGACGGCGGCAACTACGCGGACGTCTACATTTATTGAGAGCTGGTGAAAAAGTGAGCAAGAAGCTGGATGAATTGGGTGTGAGCGCATTTTGTGAGAGCCTGGGGATGCTGCTCGGTTCGGGGATTCGGATCGACGAGGCGGTGGGCCTTTTGCGGCAGCGCAAGGGCGGCGGCGTTTTGGAGACGGCGCTGCAGACGATGGAGCCGGAGTTGGAAGCTGGCAGCAATCTGGGCGCGGCCATGGAAAAGACGGGGGTCTTCCCAGAGTATGCGCTGAAGATGATCAAAGCCGGCGAGCGCGCGGGCCGTCTGGAGGACGTTTTGATGCGCCTGAGCCGCTACTACGCGGATCAGAAGACGATCGGAGAAAAACTGAAAAACGCCGTGACCTATCCGGCGGGGATGCTGGTGCTGATCATTGTGGTGCTGGCGGCGATGCTCACGATGGTTCTGCCGGCGTTTACCGGGGTCTATGACAGCCTGACAGGCAGCCTTGCGGCCTCGTCCTACGGCTATATCCGCTGGGCCTACGGAATTTGCCTGTTTTCTCTTGTAATCATGGCGGCGCTGGCGGTCTGCCTGCTGTTGGGACTGTTTCTCTGGCGCAAAAAGAAAAGCGCGATGGGGCGGCTTTTGGAGAAGGTGCCCGTCTGCCGTTCCGTTTTGCAGAGCATGGGAATGTTTCGCTTTACCTCCGCACTGGCGACTTTCCTAGCCAGCGGCGAAATGCAGGATGTGGCCGTCCTCGACAGCATGGAGATGGTGGACTGCCCGCCGGTGGAGGAGAAATTGAAGCGGTGCGTCCATGAAATGGAGGCTGGGCACAGCATTGCTCAGGCGGCGTACGATGTGGAGCTTTTTGAGCCGGTATACGGAAGAATGTTGCTGGCCGGTGAGCGCAGCGGCAGTTTGGAGCAGGTTTTGGAGCGCCTGACGGACCTTTTGGAGCGGCAGTGCGGGACGCTGGTGGACCGGTTGGTGGCCATTGTGGATCCGCTGCTCTCCGGCGTGCTGATGCTGACGGTGGGATTATCGCTGTTGAGCGTAATGCTGCCGCTGGTTGGCATGATGAACGCCATCGGATGAGGACGAAGCGATGTATACGGATCGAACAAAGAAACGCTGGCCCAGGATTTTGCTGGCCGCGGTTGCACTTGCGGCGGTTTTGCTGGCTGTGAGCTGGGTTGCCAAAACATCCCGGCAGGGCTTGACCGAGGAGGGTGAGGAGGCCATCCGCCTGGCGGTGCAGCGCAGCGCGCTTCAGTGCTATGTGGTGGAGGGCATGTATCCGCCGGATCTTGCGTATCTGGAGGAGCACTATGGCCTGCGGGTCAACACGGAAGACTACTATGTGATCTACGACGCCTTTGCGTCGAACCTGCCACCGGACGTGCGGGTCACAAAACGGGGTTGAGAGGGAGGAAAATGGGCATGAAGCGAAACGGTCTTGGGCTTTATACCATGGGTATTGCAGCGCTGTTTCTGGCGGGATTTTTCCTGCTGGTGGTGTTTGGCGCAAAGACCTACCGCACTGCGGCGGCCTCGCAGGCCCGACATAATGAACAGCGTGCCCTGCTTTCCTATTTAAGCACTTGTGTAAAGAGCAACGACAAGGCCGGGGGCGTCTATATCCGCGAGGAGGACGGCCCGGTTTTGGTGATGGAGGACGGCTCCGGCTTCGGCTTACATATCTATCAAGAAGACGGGAAGCTGCTGGAGGAGTACAGCGCGGTGGACGCGGCGCTGCATCCGCAGGAGGCCACTGTTTTGGGCGAGACGGACGTGTTCCGCGTGGAAGAGCTGCGGCCCGGAACTTTGGAGGTAGTGACGGACGCCGGGGCGGTGCTTCTGCACCTGCGAAGCGGGGAGGGGCCGGGATGAAAAAGCATATTACGGCGTTTTATTTGGAGACACTGGCCCTGGTGCTCGCGTTTTTAGGCGTCCTTCTGGTGCTGACGCAGGTGTTTGGCGCGGCGCGCGCCCAGAGCGAACAGGCCGGACGTTTGACAGAAGCGGTCGGCATAGCCGAGCGGGCGGCGGAAGCGGTCGCCGCGGCGGACAGTCTGGAGGATGTACGGGCGCTTCTGGGCGGGGACGGGAACACCTTTTCAATTCAGAACAATTGCTTAACGATGGAAGCCAAAGATTTGCGGCTCGTGGTGACCTGGGAGCCGGACAGCGCCCTGGTACGCAGCCGGATCGCCGTATATTGGAACGGCGCGGAGTTGTATTCGCTGCAGACCGCAAAGAGAGGGGAGGCGGTTTCATGAATCATGTGCCGGTTAAACTGGGGCCGATGGCGCTGCTGCTTACGGTGATCACCATCTGCCTGACGGTTCTGGCGATCCTGACTTTTTCGACCGCGCGGGCCGACCTGGCGCTGGCCGAGCGCTACGCCGGAACGGTCGCGACGAGATATGAACTGGAGGTTCAGGGCCAGGAATTTTTAGAAACCGCCCAACCCGGCCAGACGCGTTCTTTTGAGTCTGATGGCATGACTTTGACCGTGTCGCTAGATGAAAACGGAAATGTCTCCCGCTGGACGATGGAAAAGGCTTGGTCGCAGGAAGACGCCATCGGCGGCCTGTGGGACGGGAACTGAAGGAGAAAAAATATGGATTTAGTTGCCATTTTGGAGGATGCGGTTGCAAAAAACGCATCGGATATATTTTTTGTAGCTGGTTTGCCCGTGACGTACAAACGAGACGGGCGCCATATCCGCATGGACGGAGAAAAACTTCTGCCAGACAGTATCCAGGCGCTGGCGAAGCAGATTTATGAGGTCAGCGGAAGGACGACGAGCAATCTTGAAAACGGTGCCGACGACGACTTTTCGTTCTCGATTTCCCGTCTTGGTCGTTTCCGTGTCAATGTGTTTCGGCAAAGAGGCTCGCTGTCGGCCGTGATCCGCGTAATCCGCTTCGGCCTGCCGGATCCCAAGCAGCTGGGGATTCCGGAATCAGTACTCTCCCTGGCGGACAACAAAAAGGGCCTGGTGCTCATCACGGGCGCGGCGGGAACGGGAAAATCCACGACGCTGGCCTGTATGATCGACCGCATCAATAAAACCCGTGACAGCCACATTATCACCATGGAGGATCCCATCGAATATATTCATCACCATGACAAGTCCATTGTCACGCAGCGGGAGATCGCCATCGACACGCCGGGCTATCTGGAGGCGCTGCGTTCGGCTCTGCGGGAAAGCCCCGATGTAATTTTGCTTGGGGAGATGCGCGACTACGACACCATTTCGGCGGCGCTGACGGCGGCGGAGACGGGCGTTCTTTTGCTCAGCACGCTCCACACCAGCAGCGCGGCGAATACCATTAACCGAATTCTCGACGTGTTCCCGGCAGGGCAGCAGCAACAGGTGAAGATCCAGTTGGCGCAAATTTTGAAGGGTGTGGTCTGCCAGCAGCTGGTTCCGGGGAAAAACGGCGGGCAGGTGCCGGTGTTTGAGGTCATGAGATCCACCCCGGCCATCCAGAATATGATCCGCGAGGATAAGCTGCACCAACTGGACTCCACCATGCAGGCCAGTGCCAGCGAGGGGATGTGTACGATGGACGGCAGCCTTTTGAAGCTCTACCGCGAGGGAAAGATCACGCGCGACACGGCGCTGGTTTCCTGCGTACACTATGAGAACATGGTGAAGCGGACGAGTGTCTAAAATCCGCTTTTTGTGCGGCGGGAAAATGCCGAAAGAGGAATGGATCTATGAAAAAGAAGACCGAAAAGGTATTGCAGGCAGGATTTGTGTGCATAGTAGGCATCCTGGTTGTCTCGATCGGAATTTTATATTACAACTTCATTTCTCAAAAGATTTTTGAGGACAGCGCGGAGCATTTAAAGGAGATCTACAGCCAGGTCAACCGTTCCTTCAGCGCTTTTGTGGAAAAGAACTGGGGGCTTTTGGATAGCTGGGGCAATTATATCGCCCTGATGGATGAAACGCAGGACGAAGCCATTGCCGGTTTTATTTCCGAAGAGCAGCGGCAATGGAAGTTTTCAGGGTTCTATTTCCTCTCGGAGGGGAAAGCCAGCATGACGCCGGATGGCGCCGCGGGGACAATCGAGTTTGACAATTTGCCGCAGGGCCTCACGGATTACGCGCAGCCCGTTATGACGGAGGAAAAGCTGACGGACGGCAAGAATATTATTTTATTTGCTGTACCGGTGGAGCGGGGAAGCTATCGGGGCTTTGCCTATGACGCCATTGCCGTCAGCTATACCAACGCGGATATGGCCAGTTCCTTGGATGTGGAAGCGTTTTCCGGAAATGCCAAATGCTTTGTTATCCACAAAGACGGAAAGGTCTTTCTTTCGACACAGGCGGAAAACAGCATCTTTGAGAACTATCTGTCCTACTTAAAGGGCGCCTCGGATTTGGACGAGGCGAGCTTGAAAAAGGTCAAAAACGACTGGGAAAATGGGCGAACCGGGCTGCTGCAGTGTAAAATCAGCGGCGTGGAGCATTGTATTTTCTATCAGCCCATCGATTATCAAGACTATATGATGCTCAGCGTCGTGCCGCAGAGCGTTCTGAGCGCTGGTTTTCTCTCCATTCAGCAGATTACTATGTATGTGTTCATTGCAATTTTCCTGCTGGTGGGGATTGTGCTGATCATTCTGCTGGTGCGAAGGGATCGCAGGCTTTCCAGAGAGAACCGGATGGGGCTGCAATCCAGGGATGTGATGTTTAACGCGCTTTCAAACAGCGTGAATGATATCTTCCTGATGTTAAATATTGAGGAGCAGCGCGCGGAATATCTCAGTCCGAATGTGGAGCGGCTACTTGGAATTCCGGTGGAGGAGGCCAAGAAAAACCTTTGCGTGATGGAGAAGTGTGCTATCAACGGCGACGTTCGCATCCCGAAGGAGGAATTGGCCGCGATCCCCCTGGACGGCTGCATCTATCGGGAGTGCGAATATATCCACCAGGCAACCGGCGAGCGCCGCTGGTATCGAATGACGGTCTATCATGTCGGCGTTCAGGACGTTTCAAAATATATTATTGTCATGTCGGACCGCACGCAGGAGCGGCAGATCAACAAGCAGATGGAGGAGGCCCTGGACGCCGCGCGCAGCGCGAACGAGGCCAAGAGCAATTTTCTTTCCAATATGTCGCACGATATCCGCACGCCAATGAACGCGATTGTGGGGTTCTCGGTGCTGCTGGAAAAAGGAGCGGAAAATCCGGAAAAGGTGCGGGAGTACGCCCGCAAGATCACGACGTCGAGCCATCATCTGCTCAGTTTGATCAACGACGTTCTGGATATGAGCAAAATTGAGAGCGGGAAGACCTCGTTGAATGTGGACTGCTTCAGTCTTCCGGAACTGTTTGAAGAGCTGAATGTCATGCTCATGCCGCAGGTGAAGGCGAAAAATCATAATTTTACCGTGCATGTGCAGGGTGAGATGCCGGAGAAGATTGTCGGCGACCGCCTGCGGCTGAATCAGATTTTGATCAATTTGCTGACAAACGCGATTAAGTACACCCCTACCGGAGGAAAAATCGAATTTATGCTGAACGTGCTGCCGCAGCCGGCCAACGCACTGCCGCAGGGCGCCCAGCAATATGTCAGGCTGCAATTTGTGGTGCGCGATAACGGTATCGGCATGAGCGAGGAATTTCAGAAGACGCTCTTTCATCCCTTCAGCCGTGAGATCAATTCCGTGACCAACCATATCCAGGGAACCGGGCTGGGCATGGCGATCACCAAAAATCTTGTCAACCTGATGGGAGGCGTGATCGACGTCCAGAGCGCGCCCGGCAAGGGCAGCACCTTTACGGTGGAACTCTCCTTTGCCGTTCCGGAACCGGAGCGGCAGGGCGCCGAGCCTTGGTTCCGCCAAAAGATCACGCGGATGCTGGTGGCGGACGACGAGGAGGAGATCTGCCTGGACATCCGGGAGCTTATGCGCGAGAGCGGCGTGGAAGTGTCCTATGCAACGGATGGCGCATCGGCCGTGGAGATGGCGGTTGCGGCGCACAGCAAGGGCGAGGACTTCAACGTGATCCTGCTCGACTGGAAGATGCCCGGCCTGAGCGGCGTGGAAACGGCGCGCCAGATTCGCCGGCGGGTACATGACGGCATCCCCATCCTGGTGCTGACGTCCTACGACTGGAGCGATATCGAGGAGGAGGCGCGCGAGGCCGGTATCAACGCGTTTCTTTCTAAGCCGTTTTTCGTTTCGTCCTTCTGGCAGGCGATCGAGCCGCTGTTCCTGGACGCGCCGGAGTCGCCCGCGGACGAAACGGCAGATTCGCCGCTGGCATCATTGCTGTTTCTGGTGGCGGAGGATAATGCGTTAAACGCGGAGATCCTGACGGCCATGCTGGATATGGATGGCGCGCGCTACGAGGTAGTCGAAAACGGCCAGGAGGCGGTGGACGCTTTTTTGAATACGGAGCCGGGCCACTATGATATGATCCTGATGGATGTACAGATGCCGGTTATGGACGGGTATACGGCCACGCGGAAGATCCGCGCCTCCGATCGCCCGGACGCCAAGACAATCCCGATCATCGCGATGACGGCCAATACCTTTGCTGAGGATGTGCGCAACGCGATGGAGGCCGGAATGAACGCTCATCTGGCGAAACCCATTCATATGAACACGGTGCGGGATCTGGTGGCACGTTTGCTGAAGGATCGGGAATGACGACACTTTTCGGGTGCGGGAGAGGAAGGACAGATATGAAAAAATTGCGGCGTGTGCTCGCATTGGCGGCGCTGGCGCTGTTTTTGACGTCCTGCGGTACGACGCGCAAGGACGCGAACAGCGTGACGCTGACGATCATGGGCAAACAAACCGATTTGGAAAAAACGTACATGAAGCGCATCTTTGAGCAGTATGAAAAAGCGACCGGGAACCAGCTGGACATCGTTGCGATTGAGGATGGCGCGTTTGAGCAGACCGCCGCCGAACAGTTTGCGTCCGGCCATGGCTCGGATATCCTGATGCATTTTCACAACGCGGACCTGGAGCGCTTTGACGTAGAGAACAATTTCTATTACCTGGAAAACGAAAGCTGGGCGCCCGATCTCAAGGAGAGTGCCGACGGCTACTGTCGGGATCACGACGGGCATCTTTTGGGGCTTCCGTTCTGGGAAAGTTCCGTTTCGGGATGCTATTACAATAAGGCGATCCTGGACAGCCTGGGACTTCGGCAGGCGTATACCCAGGAGGAATTTGATATGCTGTGCCAGGCTCTCCAGGAGGCGGGCTACACGCCCATCTGCTGGCCGGCGGACGGGTGCTCATGGATGATGCAGTTTGCGCTGGATCCGATTTTCGCGGACGATCCCGCGCTGCTGGAACAGCTGAACAACGGCAAAATCACGTATTCCGATATACCCGAGGTCACGGATATGCTCCAGTGGATCTCCGACGCCGCGGAGCGCGGCTGGTTCGGAGAGAATTATCTGAATACCGGGTGGGACGACATCAGTCCCGTGTTGGGTTCGGGCGAGGCGGTCATGACTTTCATCTGGGATACCTGGTTCTATACGGATTTTGAACAGGGGAACGACTATACCCGGGATGATTTTGCGTTGATGCCGGTGTTTATGAACACCGTAGACGGTGGCACCTACGAGGGTGGCAACCTAAATATGATGATGGTCAACAAAAACAGCGAAAATTTGCAGGCGGCGCTGGATTTTCTCGCTTTCTGCGCAACGCCGGAGAATTACAACGCCGCCTTTGACGATATCGCCACCGTGAGCTGCTTTGAGGGGCAGACGACCAATATTCAGTCCCAGATGGTGACCGACGCCGAGGCGTCCATTGCTGTAAACGAGCGGGTCTCCACCGCCGCGACGCACATTTCCGGCTACAGCGCCGAGGATGTACTCGCCGCAATCAACAGCATGCTGCGCCGGGAGACGGACGTGGCCGGCTGCGTGAAGCAAATGGACGAATTCCGTCTTGCGAAAATTCAAGAGCAGGGGAAGCAAACCGAAGGATCCTAAGCCCGCGCGGAATTTGGCCTGCGCGACGGAAGGCGGCGGACGGAAGGCGGCGTTCCGCCGTTCGCCGCCGCGACACCGACATGAAAATGGAAAGGACGCCATGAAAACGTGAGAAAAGAAAAAATATTGATTGTAGACGACTCCGAAATGAATCGTTCGATTCTTGCGGACATGTTGAGCGACCGCTATGAGATCATTGAAGCGGAAGACGGCTTGCAGGCGGTCGCGATTATGCAAAAAAGGCTCTCAGAACTGTCTTTGATGCTGCTGGATATTGTCATGCCAGCGATGGACGGCTTCGGCGTTTTAAAAACCATGCGAAAAAACCACTGGATCGAGGATGTGCCGGTAATTATCATCTCCGCGGAAAACAGCTCAGAGCAGGTGGAGCGCGCGTATGAGCTGGGCGCTGCGGATTTCATTGCGCGCCCGTTCGATACGCTGATGGTGCAGCGGCGCGTCGTCAACACGCTGCTGCTGTATGCCAAGCAAAAGCAGCTGATCGGCATAGTCGAGGAACAGATCTATGAAAAAGAGCGCTACAGCGACCTGATGATCGATATCCTGAGCCATATCGTGGAGTTCCGGAACGGAGAGAGCGGCCTGCATATCCTCCACGTGCGCACGCTTACGGATCTGTTGCTGAGCTATTTAATTGATAAGACGGACCAGTACCACCTGAGCGTCGATGACATCTCCATCATCAGCACGGCGTCGGCGCTCCATGACATTGGAAAAATAGCTATCGACGAGCATATTTTGAATAAGCCCGGAAAATTGACGCCGGAAGAGTTTGAACTTATGAAGACCCACGCGGCCGTCGGTGCGGAAATGCTGAGCAATCTGCCCTTTCACCGGGATGAGCCGCTGGTTCGGGTAGCCTGTGAAATTTGCCGGTGGCACCATGAGCGTTGGGACGGCCGCGGCTATCCGGACGGCCTGCGGGGGGACGATATCCCCATCTGCGCGCAGGTTGTGGCGCTGGCGGACGTTTACGACGCGCTGACAAGCGAGCGCGTCTACAAGCCGCCCTTCTCGCACGAAAAGGCCACCGCGATGATATCGGGCGGCGAGTGCGGCGCGTTCAACCCGCTGCTGCTGGAATGTCTGGTTGAGAACGCCGGGCAGGTGCGCAAGGCGCTGACGGCGGATTCGATCAGCGAAGCCCGAAGTAAAAAGATACAGATTATAACCAGCGAGACAATGAAAAAAATCGGGGGCGGCGCTTCGGAGCGGACCCTGCGGCTTTTGGATAAGGAGCGGATCCGCAACAGCTTCTACGCCTCTATGACGGAGACGATTCAGTTTGAATACACCGCCTCCCCGCAGATGGTCACCCTGTCCGCCTGGGGCGCGGAGAAGCTGGGACTAAAAGAGATCATTATGAATCCCGCGCAGGACGCTGCCCTGCGGGCGCTTCTCGGCGAGGAGACATGGGACAGACTGGTAAAGAAGATCCTGGCTACAACGCCGGCGCAGCCGTTGGTGCGGATGGAGTGCCTGTTCCACGGCGAGACACCCAGGTGGTACCGCGTTGTGCTGCAGACGCTTTGGAAAAACGACGGCACGCCGCAGATCGAGGGCGCGCTGGGCATCCTTGTGGATATCCACGATGCGCACTTGAAAATGGAGGAACTGGCGCAAAAGGCGTCGAGGGATTTGATGACGGGCCTTCTCAACCGCAACAGCGCCAAAGAGCAGATCGAACTTCGGATGCGGGAGCATCCAAAGGGATTGTTCGCCTTGGCGATCTTCGATGTGGACAATCTGAAAACCGCCAACGACACCTATGGGCATCAATTTGGAGATCAGTTGCTGAAATACGTGGTGGAAAATTTGCGCGGCAGCATCCGTGGGACGGATATCTCCTGCCGCGCGGGCGGAGACGAATTTATGATCTTCCTGGAGTATCGCACGGATATCGAAAAGACCATCAACCGCATTTTCAACCATCTGTGCGGGCAGATCGGCAGCTTTCAGGTTTCTGTAAGCATGGGCATCGCTCTGGCCAGCAGCGTGGGGCTTTCGTATGAGAAGATGTTCAGCGCGGCGGACGCCGCCCTGTACGCTGCAAAGCAGCTCGGAAAGCGGCAGTACTGTTTTTACGATCCCTCCATGAAGGATACGCTGCGGGACGTCTACAGCACCGTAACGGATGTCGAGCCGCGGGAGGAATGATTTAGCCTGCCGTGAGAATTCTTTTCGAATTTTTTATAA
>CAYVEB010000019.1:30592-33479 GCA_964450645.1 uncultured Oscillospiraceae bacterium
CGTTATGACGCTGCAAGCGTGTTATGCCGCTATGGGCGGAAATTATCAGGAGGTGCTGGGCCGTCTGCGCTCGGACCGGCTAATTCAAAAATTCGTGCTGAAATTTTTGGACGATGGAAGCTTCGACCTGTTATGCCGGTCGCTGGAAACGGGGAATCTGGAAGAGGCCTTCCGGGCGGCGCACACGATCAAGGGGATGTGCCAAAATCTCAGTTTTACCGCGCTCGAGCGTTCCAGCTCGGAGCTGACGGAGGCGCTGCGCGGCGCCTCCACGCCGGATGCGGCGACATGGGAGTTGCTCGACCGCGTGCGGCAGGACTATTTGCGGACGGCGGACGCCATTCGGGCCTTTCAAGCTGGCTGAGATGGCCAGTGTGTAGGAGAATTCTATGAAACGACATGCAGAGCGCAAGCCAAGGGCAACAGCAAGAGAAAAGTGGGGCGTTGTGAAGGGACGGATTTTGAACGGCTCCAATGTGGCGGCGACGGTCGCCATGGCCGTGGTGATCGCCGTCTTGTTCCTGGCCGCCTACAACGCGATCAGCGCCACGGTGGAAAAGCGCGCCCTGCGCCGCATGGAAGAGGGGGTAAAGACGGTTACCCAGGAGGTCTCTGCCAAATTTGCGCGGGACAGCAGCATTTTGAACGCGACGGCGGAGATTATCTCCTCCGCGGACGATTTCGACGTCGATGTGACGCTGGGGATCATGGAAACCGTCGGGCCGCTGCTGGATACGATGCGAATCCGGATTTTGCTGCCCAACAATCAAATTCTTTTGCCGGACAACCAGATTTTGACGCCGGATGGCAGCCCGGAGGACGTGAGCGACGAGGGGCTTTCATTTCAAAAGGAAGCCGCTCTGGGCGAGCACGTGTCCGACAGGGGAACCAGCGTCAAGAGCAAGACGCCTGTTTTAAGGCATTTTGTGCCGATCCGGCAGGCTGGCAAGACCGTGGCGATGCTCTACGGGATTACAAGGCTGGACGAGCTGCCCCAGGCCATCAACATTGATAACATTTATAACGCCTCCGCGAGCGTGTATATCATCGATACAAAAACCGGAGATTTTATCATGGACACCTGGTCCGGACACGACGGCCTTGGCAATATTGCGGATTACAATACCGGCCGGGAGACGAAAAAGGACCAGAACTGGAGCGAATACACCGAGGATATGATGAATTTGAACAGCGGTTACGTGGTGTTTCGTTCCGAGCAGACCGATGGCTGGCAGTATCTGTACTACGGTCCTGCGGGTGTCAACCAGTGGGCGATTGCGGTGCAGGTGCCCGAAAAAGAGGCGTTTGCCAGCGTGTACGCCGTGCGGAATATTTTTATTGTGATCGGCATTGTGATGACCGTAGCGATCGCTTTCTATTATGCCATTATTTATATGCAGGCCAAGCGGTCGATGGCGCAGGTGGTGGAGCGGGCGGTTCTGGAGGAGAAGCTGAAAAAGGCTGAGGCTGCCGAGCGCGCGAAGAGCACGTTCCTGAGCAACATGTCCCACGATATCCGCACGCCGATGAACGCCATCATTGGCTTTACGACGTTGGCCGAGTCGAATATCGACAACAAACCCCGTGTGCAGGAGTATTTGGCGAAAATTTTGTCCTCCAGCAATCATTTGCTAAGCCTGATTAACGATATTTTGGATATGAGCCGCATTGAGTCCGGCAAGCTGAACATCGAGGAGCGGCCCTGCTCCATTTCAGACGTCCTGCGGGACATGCGCAACATCATCCAGACCCAGATGCAGAACAAGCAGATCAATTTTTTCATGGACACGATGGACGTTGTGGACGAGGATATCTATTGCGACAAGCTCCATCTGAACCAGGTGCTTTTGAACCTGCTCTCCAACGCCATTAAATTTACACCCGCTGGCGGCTCGGTCTCGCTGATGATCCAGCAGAAGCAGGGCGGGGCGCCCAAGGGCTACGGCGCTTATGAGATCCGCGTGAAGGACACCGGGATCGGCATGAGTCCGGAATTTGCGGTTCATATCTTCGAACCCTTTGAACGCGAACGGACGAGTACCGTCAGCGGGATTCAGGGCACGGGCCTCGGCATGGCGATCACCAAGAGCATTGTGGATACCATGGGAGGCAAGATCACGCTGCATACAGAGCAGGGAAGGGGAACGGAATTCGTTTTAAACTTCGTGTTCCGGCTGCAGAGCGAAACGCATCGGGTCGTCCCGATTCAAGAACTGCGCGGTATGCGCGGGCTTGTAGTGGACGACAGCTTCTCCACCTGCGACAGCGTCACCAAGATGCTGACGCAGATCGGTATGCGGGCTGAGTGGAGTATGCGCGGCAAGGAGGCGGTTCTGCGTGCCAAGCAGGCCGTGGAGATGGGCGACGAGTTCTACGCCTATGTGATCGACTGGGCGCTGCCGGACCTAAGCGGGCTGGAGGTTGTGCGCCAAATTCGGAGCCTGGTGGGCGAGCATGTGCCGATCATCATCCTGACCGCATACGACTGGACGGCGTTCGAGGAGGAAGCGAAGCAAGCCGGCGTGACCGCTTTCTGCAACAAGCCGATTTTCATGTCGGAACTGCGCGATACGTTGATTAGCGCGCTGGGATTGGAAGATTCGCGGCACAAGAAAGAGGAAGTAACAAACCCGGTGGAGCATTTGAAGGGCAAACGCCTGCTTCTGGTGGAGGACAACGAGCTGAACCGGGAGATTGCCGCCGAGATACTAACGGACGCCGGTTTTCTCGTGGACTATGCAGAGAACGGCCAGCAGGCCTGCGATATACTGCAAAGCTCCCCTCCCGGCACCTACGACCTGATCCTGATGGACATCCAGATGCCCATTATGGACGGCTATGCCGCCGCCCGCGCCATCCGCGCCATGGATGATCCGGCGCTGTCTAG
>CAYVEB010000020.1:0-32720 GCA_964450645.1 uncultured Oscillospiraceae bacterium
TACCCTGGTTGCCGCTGCCGGAATTGATGACGACCGGCATCTCGCAGCCACTCATCCGCGCGTCGGATCCGGCAGCCGCCCACGCCTTTGCACGGTTAGAGACGCTGTTTCCATTGGTGGACATCAGAATTTTTCCAATCGCCGCGCCGTATTTCCCGGTAAGACCTTCCTGGGCGATGGCAGTGTTGTAGTCGATTTGGCGCTGGAGAATCTCCTGCACATCTTGAAGATTTGCCTCCTGCGCGAATTGGACGATGCGTTCCACAGTCAAGAGTGATCGGTCCGCCGGGGGGTTCTGATTTTCGCTGCGCGCGGAGGAGAACAGGATGGCCCCGTCTTTTTCGACAGATGTAATATTGGTGTGGCCGTCGAGAAGGGTTACCCGCACGCTGTGGCCGCTGCCTTCCGCACGCACCGTGATTTCAAACACTCTGCCGGATTCGGACTGCTCCACGGCGATGTTCGCCTTTTCCAAATAGGCGGCGATCCGGGAAGCGTCGCCGCCCGACAAGCCGGACAGAACCTCCAACTCCCGTTCCGCGTTCCCCGCAACAAACCCTGCCGCAACAGCCGCTTGAATTCCGCGCAGCCCACCAGTGTGGGGAACAACGACGCTCTTGACATTTTTAATGATGTTGCCGCTGACTGTCACATGCGCCTGCTCAGGCAGGAAACCCAGGACTTTCCTCGCCACAGCCGCCGCATAGGCCAAAGAACACGGCTCGGTGCAGCCCATGGCGGGGACGAGCTCTTCGCGCAGAATCTCCAAAAAGGTTTCGCTGATTTTCTTGTCTAACATGGCACACCTCATACTTTTTGTCCGGTAAAAAAACGAAAAGGGCGCTGACTGAGGGATAGTGCTTGTTTTTTGCCCCCAAGACGATTATACCTCTTTCTCCGGCAAATTTCAAGAAAATGCTGCGGCTTTAACCCGAAATACGCATGAATTACACTTCTTTAACTGCTTAAATCAAAGCGAAAAAGGCGGAACCGCTGTGCCCAGGCCCAGCCAGTCACTTGTCTCGCCGCAGTGCGCGGGACTTCAATTTGCATAGAAAAATACCCCCAAGCAGGTTTTCGCCTGCTTGGGGGCACCCTTATTTATGAGGTAAGCCTCATAGAGCGGGAATTACTTGATGTTCGGGCAGGCATAGCTGCCGTTTTCGTAGGTCATGATGATCTGCGCAAACTCAGCACGGGTCGCGTTAACGCGCGGGTTCAGTCTGCCGTTATTCCCGGAGATAATTCCCTTGGAAACCGCCCACTTCATCGCGGACACAGCATAACTGCTGACGTCTCCCGTGTCTTTGAACTTGCTCAAATCTTCGTTGGAGGGCTGTCTGCCTTGGCTGCGCCAAAGGATGGAGACAACCTGTTCACGGGTGATCGGAGCCTCCGGAGCAAACGTAGTCGAATTTACACCGGAAACAATGCCTTCCGCCTGCGCCCAGGCAATCGCCTTGGAGTAGAACCGGCCGTCCGGTACATCCGTGAAGGTGGAACTGCCCTTCGCAGAAGGTTTGCCAGCTTCACGCCACAGAATCGTAACCATCTGGCCACGGGTCATCGCCGCATCCGGCGCAAAGGTCGTCTTGGTAATGCCAACCATCAGGCCCTTGGAAACCATGTAGTCGATCGCTTCATGGTACCACTCCTTCGTGCAGTCGGTGAACTGTTCGACGTAGCAGGGGATCGGAGGATTGTCTGGAGGATTGTCCGGAGGATTGTCCGGGGGATTTTCCGGACTCCTAAGGTCGATAACGACATCCTCTTCAACAGGATTCGCATCGGTGGGTTCGCCGTCCTCAAGAGCCGTGATCTTCACGGTCGTGAACAGTTCCTTCTCGTTCTTTTCGTCGTAGGTAAATACGAGATCCGCAATCGCGCTGTTCAGCTTCGTCGCGCTGGCAACCGCAACCGTAGCCGTGCCGTCGGCGGCCTTGGAACTATTCGCCGCAAAATACACGGTTTTGCCATCGATCTGCTTGAGCCGCAGAAGGTTCTGGTCGAAGTCAATCTTTGCAAGCGCGTTCGGCGTGTCAATTGCGTTCAAGGTCAGGGTGATGGTGTTGGTAACTGTGTCGATCACAACGCCGTCGTCAACGTCAGTCGTCTCCAGATTGTCAACCTCAACAGAATCCAGAGAACCGGTGGCGGAAATGCTCTCAATCTCCTCCTTGGAGATCGCTTTCGCGTTCACAACCTCTTTCGTGACAAGCTCAGCCTGCGTCCAGCCCGTGTCAGAGCCGCCGGCAGCGGCGCCAGCGTTTTTGTGGACTTCAATGAACAGACCCGGCCATACGTCATCGCCAAAGTTGCCGAGCGTCCGGAAGTCAAACATCTCCTGGGTAAAGTCCATATCCAACTGGTAGACAATATTGGTGTTGCCGCTCTTAAGGGAAATATAGAACGCTCCGTCTTCCCCGATGACCATGTTGGAATACGGGATTCCGTTATCGGCATCATAGGTCATGTCTAAGTCAAGACCATAGAGGCTCATCAGCATCGTGCGATTGCCTTCCTCGTCTTCATCCGCGACAAACATCTCCCATAGATAGCCGGTCGTCGTCAGCGCATAAATCTTGGTTTCACCGGTGTACTGCTGGCCTTGGTTGTTCTCAGTCCAATGTTCGTCCTTCGAAGCAATTGCGAAGATATTACCGTATTGGCTAGAATAATCCCGAAGATCCCATCCGTATCCTTGAGGAGCGAGTTCATTGCCGGGATCCTCCGTGCAGATAATATCTTTCAGCGTATACACAAGGCCCAACTTCTCGGTATAGGACATATCATAGGGGAGCATCTCGCTATATACGCTTGCGGCAGACTGAACTTGCGATCCGCTCTCGTCCAGTTCGTAAATCGTGCCCTCCGCGTCAATGGCGAGGAAGTTGCCCTGGTCTTTGTAAGCGCAGAGCGCAACGGGGTAAACCGTTTCATCGGCTTCCTCCTGGCTGTATTCAAGCGTGCCGTTTTCGAAGTTCCAAGTAAAGAGCTTCGCATAGCCGGTCTCATCGCCCAGAACGCCGGTGCCGGTGACAGGCAGGGTGGAAACGGTCACTTCACACTGTGCGGTCACAGTAGGCGTCGCAGTCGACTTCGCAGTGATGTGCGCGGTGCCAACGTCAACCGCGGTGACCAAACCGGTCGTAGGATCGACAGACGCGATCGTCGGTTGATCAGACTCCCAGGTGACGGTCTTATCTCTCAGGTTGACCGGGCCAACCTTCGCGCTCAGCTGATAGGTGCTGCCCTTGAGCAGGTCGAGCGATTCGTCCGAAAGTGTGATCGTCTCTGCGGTGTCGGTGGGTTCCATGCCGACGAGGATCTCCTGCGTCGTCTCGTTGCCGGCGGCGTCTCTGACAATAACGGTATAGAGGTTCGGCGTCAAATCTTTGTTATTGTCCCTTTGATCCCAGTACTTGTTACTGAGGGTAAGCAGTTTATAGTAGCCGTCAAATTCGACCGTGGCTTGCACGTTTGGTTCCGTAGCCGTAAAGTTGGGTTCGCCGCTCATGCTGCCGCTGGCAATATTGGGGTTAAATTCGCGAACCAGCGCTTCCTCCGCGTCGATCATCGTCACGTCAACAACAGAATTGTCGTCAGAAACAGTGGCGTAGACGTGATACTTGCCATCCACTTCTTTCGCTTCCAGTTTGTCAATAGCAGGAGGCGTCTGGTCGATTGTGAGGGTGGTGGTCAGGTACGCGCCCTTGCCCAGCTCTTTGTTGTCCTGTGTGGCAATGCCGTCCGTCAGCTCTTCCCAGTTATAGGTGCCGTCTGCTTCCGCGTAGAATTCCGGCGCCTCGATCAGAGAAACGGTAACCTTGGTCACATCCTCAGGGATTTCGGCCATAGCCGCCGCCCAGTCGATCGGCGCCTCGTTTACCATCGAGTAGCCAAGCTGGCCTTGGATGGTCGGTCTTACCCAGAGGCTGGCGCTATCATAGTAGCAGACACCGTAGTCCTTGCCCAGATCCTCCGACCGCCATGCAACCACAGGCTTGCCATCTTCGCCTTCATAGCTGACCTGGATAATGCCGTTCCCGGCGTTCCGGATCGGCGTGAACCAATAAGCCAGGTCGTCAAGCTGGCTGCCGACGGGAGAACCGTTCGGGTGAACGTACATGCCACCGTTGGCGTCAGTTTCAACAATGATGTTGGTCAGGCCTTCGTTGTACTTGTTGTCAAAGTGCGCGGACGCGGCATAGGGGGAACGACCGCCAACCTCCTTGGATTGTTTCTGATACGCATCCCACCATTCTTCGTTCGTGCCGATTTCATACATAGACGAATCCGACCAGCTGCCATAGTAGCCAAGGATGGTGATAGACTGGGCCGGGGCAATCACGCCCTCCTCCGTGGGAACAGGCTCCAGGGTAGTATAGCCTTCCACATACGCGCCGACGGAATAGTCGGACAGTTTTTCATCCGTCAGTTCAATGCTTACACCAATTTTAACGGATCCATTGGCCGGCACAACGGCGGGAAGGGCCAGAATCAGGTGTGCGTCATGGGTGGTATACTTTCCGTCGCCATCGAGGTCCGCAACCTTCAGGTTGAGCTGATCCGCGGTAACATTGCCGGCGATATACTCCAGCAAAAGCTGCGCATCTTGGCCATTGGTTCCGCCGTCGTTATTCACGTCGGCATCCATAAACTTGGCGGGGACGCCATTGACCGTGTAAGTAACGTTCGCGCTCAGCGGCGTCGTCGAAGTACTCAGGATTTCGCCCTCGATCGCCTGGGAGAACATATCCGTGGAGATATAGAAGCTCTGATCTTCATCGCTCATGTTATAAGCGGTGAAGGAATAAGCGTATTTGCCTTCCCTGTTGAAGTCGTCGCCCAACTCGGCCTTCACCTTACCGTCCTTGGCGCCATCGACAACCAGATAGATGGGCGTCGAGGTCGCGTTGCCGACGTTCGCCATGCCGGAGCCTTGCTGCATCACGGAATAGTAGTTGCCATTGGCGTCTTTCAGCGGAGTAGCGGTCCCCATCAGCAGGGCCTGGGTCAGCGCACGAGCGTTCAGGTCGCTCGGAAGCTTCAGACCGTTGTCGGGAGCGGCAAGATATTCCTGAACCAGAGCGGCCATACTGGTAATCTGCGGAGCAGCCATGGAGGTACCGCTCATCAGCTCGTAGGAAGTACCGCCTTCCACCGCGCCGTTGACAGACCAAATATTGCCGCCGGGCGCTGTAATTTCAGGCTTCAGCTCCAGTGCGCCGGTAATGCCCCAGGAACTGAAGGTACTCATCGTCTTATAGGGGGAGTCGTAGGGATGTACGGTGATTGTGCCATTAATGGTAAGCGTGCCGGTGATGTACTTGTATTGTGTGTCATCGACCGTAACAGTCTTCTGCTCGCTCTCGGGAACGGTATTCCAGATGCTATAGCCATCCGACTGCAAAATAGAGGCCACGGGAGCGCTTCCGGTATAGCCATCCAGAGCCATGCTGATCGTTCCGCTTGTATTGTTCGCCACAAAGGCGCCCGCCGCTCCGGCAGCATCAGCGGCTTTGGCCTTAGTAGCGAAGTCGGTTACGCCGCGCCAGGTGATGTAAATCTTGCCAGTTACGTCATCCCCGTTACTTTTCAGAGCGGTGAGAATTTCCGTGTCTTTACCGGCCGCGGTGTTTTCCACCATGAGGAAGGGAATTTCCGTACCGGTGAGATCCGGATCCAGCGTATCAAAGGTGGGCCCAAGACTGCCGTTGGTCCAGCCGAATTCGACATCGCCGACAGAACCGTACGGGCCAATAAATCCGTCGTTATCCACGGAAGCGACGGTAAACGCGTTGGTGTAGGAGCCGGATTCGCCGCCGGTGGCAAAGCTCACGCCGTCCTTATACAAGTCGCCCTTGGAGGAGTTCTCCGCCCAATAACCGGCGTTACCGGCGGAATAGACAACGACCGTATCGCTTTCCGTCAGCGTTTCCATGAGTTTGCTGTAGGGATCATCCGCGGAAACAGGCGTGGAGAAGCCGGGAATCGGATAACCCAAAGACAGGTTGACAGCGTCCGCGCCCAGGATAATCGCGTCTTCGATGGCCGCTACGCAATCAGCGTCAAAGGCGCCGCCTTTTTGGCCGAACACCTTCATGACCATCAGCTGCGCGTCGGGCGCGTTGCCCACCATCTTGACAGCCTCAAGCGCGTCTTCAAACACGCCATCCTTGTCCGTGTCGACAAGGCGGTTCGCAGCCGCGATACCGGAGACATGGGAGCCGTGCTCGCCTTCACTGTCGTTATCATGGGTGATGTCGACACCACCGTCAACGTAGTTCCAGCCGAAGGGAACCTTGCTGTCACGATAGAGCTGATCAACAGTCGCCTTATCTTCCTTAAACGCGTTCAGATCGCTCAGAAGGCCGGCAACCTCATCCTTGGTCAGCAGGTCAACGTCCGTAAACTCGGAAATCGCTTGCTCAAACGCCTCATCGTCAAAGGACTGATGATCGGTGTCCAAGCCGGTATCGACGACCGCAATCAGGGTACCAGCACCGGTGTAGCCGGCATTCCAGGCGTTCGTCGTGCCGTTCATGCCGACGGAAATCGCCATGTTTGGCTCAAGCTCGCCGCCTACAGAAACGACGTCCGGAGAATACTGACGTTCCACAAACACGCTCGCAACGCCGGGGACAGCTTCGATGGCTTGAATGTCGCCCCGCCGGACGTTCGCGGAAATAATGTTTGCAGCCAGCGTCAGGTTCCAAACCACGTCGAGCTCTGCACCGCCCAGCACGGTTTTCTCAATGCGGCTGGTAACGCTCTTCTGCTCACGCTCCAGCTTATCACGGTAAGCCATGGCAGAAGTGTTGTTCGCAATATTTTCCGTGCTGTAGCCCGCCGCGATCGTAGAGTCCTTTTCCAAAACGATGGAAACACGGACAATCTCGTCGGGATTTTGCAGAGTTTCCTCAGACAGTTTTGCTCCGTCACGCAGCTTGTTGGATGTATCCTTGATCGGCTCGGTAACCTGCACCGCGTTTTCAGCCGCGGCAGCAGCTTCCGCAGCTTCCGGGGTCGCAGCAAAAGCGGACAGCGAAAGACCCGCCAGCATGGAAACCGCCAACACAACTGCAAGCAAACGTCTAAGAACTGAATGTTTGCTCATTGTTTGTCATCCTTTCTTACATAGTTTGCACACTGGCAAATCCCGGGCAGCCTTCTGATCGCCATTGGCCAGCCATCGATCGCCGCAGGCGCTCTTGTGCTCCCGGAACCGTCACCCCTTCCCCGCGCGGAAAATCCGGCGCGGGAAAAACGGCCGCCGTGTGTACGTGAATCATTCGGAAAACATGAGTTTCGGGTAAAATCCTCCTCATGGTTCCATGAATATAATTTATTTTAATTCTTGTTCATAAAAATGTCAACGTTTTTTTAGATATTATTCTTTTTTTATGTAAATTGTTAAAACAACGCGCACACTCCCATTATAATTCGGGCAAAACAGCAATAACACGTATTCCTACCCCCATTTTTTTGCATTTTTGCCCGTTCTTCGGCAAAAAGCCGCGGCTGCCAAACGGCCAGCCGCGACGTTCTTCAAAAACCGCGCAGCCACCGGCTGCGTATTCCACTTTATATTTATACAGTATTCGAATCCAGCCTTGGGATCGCCCGCGCTATTCTGCAACCCGATCCACACCGTCTGCTTGTCGGAATAGTTCGTTATCGATTGTGCGGACAGCGCCGCGATATCCAGCTGTATCCTTTCCATCCAGAATCCTCCACCTTCCAAGCCGGCCCGCTCCTCGGCTCCCCAGCCAGACGCAAGCGCCGTGAAGCCACGCTCGCGCAGCTTCACGGCTAATAGATTATTCGGTTGTCGGCACTGTTACGCTCGCCGTAACCACGTCGCAGATCACCATATCCAGGCAGTCATAGGTAAAGGTATACTGCCCGGCGACATGCTCGCTCAGCTCGCTCAACTGTTTGTTGGTCAGATCCGCCTTTGCCGTGTCGTACCAATGATAGTTTTCTGTTTTGCCGGAGAAATACATAATGTGATAGCCATATGTGGTCTTCACAATCCCATTGTCGCCCACTTCGCGGCTGGCGTCAAAGCACCAATCGTTAAACTCTTCCACCATCTGGCCCGGATACACGTCCTCATAAAGGCCGCCCGCTTCACCGTTGCTGTCCGCCGTGTACTCCTTCGCCAACGTCCCGAAGTTCTCCTCGGTGGGGTCCTCCTGCCAAAGAGCATAGATCCGGTTGGCCTCTTCCTCGGCGGCTGCCCATTCTTCATCGGTATAGCCATCATTGGTGCCGTCCCCGTCGGTGTCCACCGTGTAGCTGTCAGCCGGGCGAACCAAAATGTGGCGGACATTGACATTGGGCGTGTCGGATTTTGTGATGCCGCTTTCGGCATAGCTCTCCGCGTTTTGATCGAAATAGGCCTCAATCTCTTCGTCCGTGGGAACGCACTGAGGCGTCAGAACCTCTTGGAAATAGGCGTACGCGGTGGTATACGTTTTCATATAACTCATATAGTCTTCCAAAGTCGTGCCGGAGCCAAACGAGAGCTGAATAAATTCATCCGGGCTGCTGAGGCCATTGTCGGCGGCGTTGCTTTCCACCGTCGACGGCAGCGTGTCCAAGCTCTCCTGATAGCTCTCAGGCAGAACAAAGCCCTCTTCCTCGGCGGCCAACTCCAGACCCTTATAAAACGCGTAGCTGGTCATCGCGCTCTGCAGAAAATACTGCTCCCAGCTCATGGACTCGGAATTCTCGTCGTTTTCATCGATCGGCGTCATGGCCGCTTGCAGATTCAAGGCTTTATTGGTGTCCAGCCCCATATAGGCGGCGTAAGAACCCCACTCCGAGTTCAGGAAATTATAAAACTCCGTCCAAAAATAGATGTTCAACTCCCCGTTGGTCAGCGAGCCGCCGTCAAAATGGATGACCTCTTTCTTCATATCCGCGTCGCCCGGCGTTGCAGACGTCGTGGCATAAGACGCCTTCGCGGCGGCGCTCGACGGGTCGCCAGTCCCAACCGGCATAAAGTCGGCTTCCTCTTCCGACGGATCTGTAGACGCATCGGCGTTCGTTGTGGACGGCTCCGTTTCGTCATCGGAATTCTTCGAACAGCCCAACATCCCGACGCACAGCGCCAGAATCATCAGGCAGACCAAAGTCAGGCGCAGAATGTTTCGTATCGTATGTTTCATAAATCATTCTCACTTTCTTATTTTCACGGAATTTTATCCGCGCGCATACAAAGCTTGCGTATACTTTGTTAGTTTACCACATTCTCCGCCCTTTTGCAAGAAGAACTATGCATTTCCTTGTAAACATTTTGAAAATAAATCGCGCCGATATTGAAAGCGAAACTTCTCCGGACTTTGCGTCTTGCCGCAGCGCTGCGGCGCTGGCGGATTCCGCCGGCGCCGCTAAAAAAATTATGACTGCGCTGTTTTCGCCTGCTGAATGCGCTTGAGCAAAACGGCGGCGTATTTTTCCCGCAGCGCGGACACCGCTGTGAAGTCCACATACGGCCGGCAGAGCAGTTCCAGCCGGTCGTGCTGCGCTTTCGCCTCCTGCAAGTAGGAAATTGCCTCCTGCACCAGCGCTTTGACGGTGCAAACCAGGAAGGGCAGATGCTTCTTATCACCGTCGGACAGGTCTGGCAAATTATCCAAATCGATTTGGCAGAATGTACTGCCGTGATACGGCAGCTGCTGGGAAGTCCGCAGAAATCCCAGCCCCAGCTCCGGCAGAAGCAGTTGTTCCAGCCGCTCCGGCTCCAGCGGGCTGTGCCCTGTGATGCAGAAATACCCCCGCTCCAGCGCGGCCTGGTGCAAAAGTTTCAGTAAATCGTTGCTCAGGCCAAACGTGTCGCTGAACGCATACAGTCTGGGGCATGTGCCCGTCAGGGATTCCATACGGTATTGAAAGCCCTTGGGCGTAATGCCGGAGAGGAATCTGCGGACGCTTCCCGCCTTTTCTCCGGTACCCTGCAGCTCTGCAGCTATAATCCCCTGTGCCAGCTGCTCAAGCTGCTGCGGCCGGACGCGGGCCGATGCCAGTTGGTATATCTGCCGGCTTAAGGTCGCCGCCGCGGACAGGCAAGCGTAGGTTGGCGGGTACTCGGCCTTGTTTTTCTCCTGCGCGTCCAGAATTTGCTGCGCGTCTTTCTCCATTCCGGGGCGGTAACAGCTGCTGAAATTCAGATAAACTACGCCCATTCCGCACAGGGGCGGCTCCACCACATGCGGCGCCGTTCCGTCCACGATGGCCAGACCGATTTCCGGAATCACCACACCGTCCAGCGAATCCGGATCCGAGGAGCACAGCTCATACTCCTGTTCCAGCCCGTGTTCCCCCGCTATCGCGCCCAGCGCGCGCATAAAGGTGGATTTCCCGTTGCCAGGACCGCCTTTGATAATCCACACCGTCTGGATTCTGGGATCGTGGAACAGATCGTCATAAAAGGAATAAAAGCCGGTGGCGGAGTTCGCGCCTAAGAAATAATGTACTTGTTTGGACAAATAAATCCCTCCTTGCTCTTTTCCAGTATATGCAGGCGGGGTACAGAAGGTTCGTGTCACGCCGTCAATTTCGGTTGAATAGACTGGCATAGCTGCAAAAAGGAGTTTTGGCAATGGAAGGAATTATCATACCGCTCAACCGTATGGTGGAAGGCGAATCCGGCAGCGTGACGCGGATTTTGCTGACTGGCTCCATGCGGCGGCGTCTTCAAGATCTGGGCCTGATGGAAGGGACACATGTGCTCTGCTACAAACGCGCGCCGGGCGGCAGCCCGGTCATCTACTGGGTTTGCGGCACCCTCGTGGCCCTGCGGGACACGGACGCGCGACAGATTCTCGTCCGATCCCGCCGCATATGAGCCGGGGAACCCCCACAAAAGACATTCAAATTGCCCAGGTGGGCAACCCCAACGTGGGCAAGAGCACAATTTTTAACGCCCTGACCGGCGCGCACCAGCACACCGGCAACTGGCCGGGCAAAACGGTCAGCGTGGCAAAGGGCCGTTTCCGCATGGACGGGGACGACTACATACTGGTGGATCTGCCGGGCGCCTATTCCCTGCTCAGCCGTTCCGAGGAGGAGACGGTCACCGTAGAATTTGTAACCTCCGGCCAGGCCGCGTGTACAATTGTCGTGTGCGACGCAACCTGCCTGGAGCGGACGCTCGGTCTGGCGCTGCAGATGATGGAGCTGACAGACGACGTCATCCTATGCGTTAATTTAATGGATGAAGCGGAGAAAAAGGGGATCCGCGTGGATACCAGCCAGCTTGCGCGGCTGCTTGGCGTCCCGGTGGTCGCCACCTGCGCCGGAAAGCGCCAAGGAATGGAGCTTTTGCGAAAGGCCGTCCGGCAGGTTGCAAGTGGAGAGGTCAACCCGGCGCCTTTGCGCGTCCTCCCCCAAGAATGTCGGGATCTGCGGGGTCAGACGCAGGAGCAGTCCGATCAAATCGCGGCCGCGCTGCGCTGCAGGGCCGAACAGCTCGCCAAGCGCTGCGTCACTGCGCCCGCTGCCGCCATCAAACCGGCGCAAGGCGCCGACCGGATCCTGCTCCACCGGGTATGGGGCAAGGTGGTTATGCTGGGTCTGCTGCTGGTCATCTTTTGGCTGACCATCGAGGGGGCCAACTATCCGTCCCAGTGGCTGCAAAGCGGCTTTGACGCATTGGGCGGGCTGCTTGCGCGCGCGCTGTCCGGGCTGCCCACATTTTGGCGCGGAATGCTCCTGGACGGCATGTATGCGACCGTGGCGCGGGTTGTCTCGGTGATGCTGCCACCGATGGCCATTTTTTTCCCGCTGTTTACCGTTTTGGAGGATTTGGGCTATCTGCCGCGTGTCGCCTTTCTCCTGGACCGGCGCTTTTGCCAATGCGGCGCGTGCGGAAAACAGGCTTTGACAACGTGCATAGACTATATGATTTTGTTTATACGCGCCTTATATATTCACCATACGCGCGGTTTCTATAATTATTGCGAACAAAAACCGTCGCCGGGAAGGGGGTTGCCTTTCCCGGCGGGGTTTGCGCTTATTCTCCGAATTGACCGGCACGGTCGAGCATTACAAGCACGCGGACCGTGTCCTCGCTCAGGTCAATAATCCGCTCCTCGCCTTCTCCTTCCCGGCCTGCCAGATAGCCCTTCTCCACCAGCTTGTCCAGAGTCTTCCGATACTCCTTCGATGTGACGTCCTTCATTTTGTTGTAACGCATTTCTTCTTCCTCCATATCCTTTAACATTGTTTTTGCAACGGCTTCGCGGAACGTGTCCATCGAATAGCCGCATCCAACCGCGTTCCACAGGTGTTCCGGGTCGGTATGACCGCTGCCAAGACCCCGCGCGTGTGCCTCCGAATGGCTCAGAATCACGCCGTCTTCCAGCGGGTCCCACCCGTATTCAATGCACAGGCTCGCAAACAGCTCCACCGCCGTCTCGTATGTCTTCTTCACAAACGCCAGCGCCTTTTCCCGGTCTACGATGTGCAGATGGTAACTCTTGTCATAGCAAATCGCGTCCGTTCCCGGCTCGGCCATCTCCACGCCGATGTGGGTGTCGTTCGCCGCACCGCCCACATGCCACAGGCGGTAGTTCCACGGCGCCATCTGGTAGACCGTCCCGTCCGCCTGCAAAGCCGCATGCGCGCAGGCTTCCACCGAGGGCGAATTGAAATAGTTGACCGTCGCCAGCGCCGACGGCTGCGCCGCGCCCACGCTATGCAGAACCGCGCCCAGCGGTCCCCTGGTCTGAAAAAGCGCGTAACGGCTGTCCGCTTTCTGAACATTTTGAATATATGCCTGATTCTTTGTAATGTGCTTTTGAATGATCCGCATTCTACTGCACCTCCGGCAAGCCTGCCAGGCTGGTGAGCAAACTCAGCAACCCCGCCAGCACCGACGCCGAACAGACTACCAACCAATCCACCTGCGTCAAGATTGCCGCCGTGCCGATGCTGGCGACCGCAGTCTGCGCCACGGTCTTTAGGGCGCGCACGCCCGCCGCCTTGATCCACTGTTTTGTGAACATACTGTTTCCTCCTAGCTATCTTCCAAGTCGCTGATCCGGTGGTTAATCACTTTGATTTGTTCCTCCACCACCGGCATCCGCTTGGCAAAATTGTTGTGTTCCCGGACTTCCCGGGTCAGTTCTTCCAGTTTGGTGTCCGTCACCGCCTGTGCCTGTTCCAGCTTCGCCGTCACCGCCGTTTCCGTCCGGCGATTACTCGCCCAAGCCGTGATGCACACGCCGATCAGCGTCAAAACACCTGTAATTATGGATACAATGATTTCCACCATAGCTTTCCACTTCCTTTCAAAACCTGCCGCCGTGCCCACGCGGCGAGCATTGCTCGCCGCCCTGTGCCCACGGGACACCCGTCAGTTCACGCATGACGGCAAGCCGTCTCTCATCTCATACTGGCGACCGTTTTTTATAGGACCTGCACATACAGATCTTTAATTGTTTTCCCGCCTGTTCGCGGCAGCGTCGCGCTCTGGCCGTCTTCGCCAATGGTCGGAGCCAAGCTGTCGGCATTTCTGGAAATGCCGATGCGCAGCAGCCCGCGGCACGGCGCCACGACCTTTCCGTCTTTCACCACGTCGAACCGGAACAACAGCGGCGATCCACGGCCCTCCTTATTCCGGGCCAGGCCGTAGAGTCCGCAGCACTCCCAGCTGAACGTCCCATCCTCCAGATATGCCGGCTTCAAGAGCGGCAAAACGAACTGCTCCAAATCGATTTGCACATACTCCAGGAGCGGCCCGACAGGTGCCTGACTTCCCGTTCCTTTGGTCGGCGGCAGGGGTTCCACGCCCGGGCCGACAGTGGACATTTCATAGGTGAGATAGCTTCCGGGCAAATAGCCCTCGTTGGGCATCCAGGCGGGCGTGTCGGGATAATTGACCTTGTCGCCACTGGAGAGACTGGAGCAATACTTCCCGGCAAGGACATGGTAGCCAAACAGATTCTCCCCCTCGTCGCCCACGGGGATCCAGTTGGCACGGGTTCCCCGGTGACGCGCGCAGCGGTAGAGCTGCAGGGAATAGCCCCGCTCCTCTTCATCCAGGCCGTATAAATACACCCGCAGCACCGATTTCCCGTTTACGACGCACTTTTGCATCTGGGTATAGGCGCCGGGCCTCGGCGTCGAAGCTTCCGCCTCCAGCTTGTCCAGTGCCTCTTGCAGCGTCCCAGCGAACTCCAGCGCCGTGATCTGCGCGGCGATATATTCTGCGGTGAGATAGACCGCGCCATCCTGGTTCGGTTTCCGACCGTTGACGGAAAAAACGTATTCCCTGTTGAATACCTCGTTGATGGCGCTTACGAGGTCTGACCTGACCGAGGTCTTTAGCTGTGAAAGGATGCCGATTTTTTTCTCCAGCGCATCCAGCGCAGCGCGCAGGGAGTCCAGAGAGGAAAAGCGATAATAATCCTCGGATTGGATATCACTGGCGGGGGACCGCTCCACCTCAAGATACCAGGAAAAGGTGGACAGTTGCGCTCCGCCGGATGTGAGCATCCGCACTTCACAGGCGACTCTTCCCGGCACGGTGAACATCTGCGGGTGCAGTTTGGCCGTGATGGTATTGCCGCTGGCGGTACACGCGGGGGAATTGTCCGGCAGGGCGTCATAGACGCCGCCGGTGCCGTCCGGCTTGCAATAGACGATCTGCAAAATTGTCTTCCCCGGTACCTCCCAGGCAACGCCCCCGTCATAGAGCGAAAGCACCAGCACGCGCGTCAGGCTGTCGCCTTGCTTGGCGGCCATGCGGTGGGTTTGCTGAAAATTCTCTTGCAGATCCACAGTCCATTGGTATGTTGCTTGCATCGTTCTCCCCTCATTTCACTTTTCGCAATGTTTCGGACAAGGTTTCATTTGGCGTTCCGATCTCGATGGACTGATAGCAATCGTTGAGCACATCGTATACGGTGGCGATCACCTTCATCTGCTTGGAAATCCCGAATTCCGGATAGTCCACCTGGACCCAGTCGCACAGACCAAAGGGCTGCGCGGGAACAGTTCCCTGGTATTCCACGGTCTTTCCAAGCTCCACAAAGCTGATCCGCAGATTCTCCGGGATGGCCTCCTGCCGGTTGGCCGCGATATACGCCTCCGCATGGGCGCGGAGGGTAGTCTGGTTGACCGCCTCGTCCTCGGCAAAGGTATCGGTCAGATCCACGGCCTCGGCGCGCTCCACGGTAGCGAAGCTGCCGAATTTCTCATGGAGAATCGGTTCGTCCAGCTCCAGATAGACGTCGTCCTTGCGGTAATAGGGATAATAATCCGTGACCAAATCCCGGACATTGCACTCCTGGGAGAGGCTGGTGATATTTCCCCCGTAGCGCAAGGGCACGACGGGATTCATTCCCCTCGCCAGCAGCACGTCCACCTGGAAGCGGTCATAGTGGAACTCATAGGCAGGAAACTTCTTCAAAATACAGTTGTCGCCCTCACCGAAGATGGAGCGGACGGAACGGGGAATGTCGGTGTCAAAGCCGGACATGCCCACAGTCGTGCCGACGCCGGGCGTATCTGTGTGAAAAAGGAACGGATTGTCATAGCTCCTTTGGGAAATCTGCTGCAGAAGCTCCCCCAGAGTGCGGGCAAGGATTCTGGAGCACAGAATCCCGTTGAGGCGGTAGCTGATGTGCTCGGCGCTGACGCGTACCGTACCCCAGATGGAGCGGGTGACCTTAACGATGGTAAAGGGCTGCGGACGGTCGAGCATATTCGGCTTGGCGATAAGGATGCGTCCTACGGTGAGTTTGTCCCAGTGGGCGCCGCCAACGGGATATTCCATCTCCAGGGTATAGGCGTCGTTGCGCTTTTCGGTGACGGTACAGCGGGCGGCGTCGGAGAGGACACCCAGGCCGTTGGAATCAAAATCGAGGTATTCCACCATTTCCCCGTCGATGTGAAAGTACGCTTCCATAAGATGCGGCGTCATAGGATCCACCACCTCGGTTGGATGAATACGGCAAGATTGCCGGTAGTTTTCAAACTGGTTGCCCGGTCGAGCGCGAGCGCGAGTTTTCCTGACAGCTGTATGTGCGCATTTGCGGTAGAACCGTCCGAAAATACAGCGTCCAGGGTCTGGCAATCCACCAGAATCGAGCGGTACGCGACCGTAGTATCAAAGGGGACTTGAATCGAGCCAATCAACGTGGAACCGTCGTAAAATTGCAGGGTGTTTTCCACGGAGTTTTGGGATGGCTGGGTATAGTCCAGGCGGACGCGGGGCAAGGCCCAGGAACCGGCGGGGCCGGGAATCGGGCCGTGCAAGGTAATTCCATCCGCCGGGACGGGATAAAAGTAGTTCCCGGCGTCGAGAAAGCGCTGCGGCTGGCAGTCAAAACGCAAGGTCGCGGTGCCGTGGCGGTTGAACTGGCCGGAGGATGTAAACTCAAGGCTGCCGGAAAACCGTGCCAGGCGGAATTCATTGGGGTGATAGGTGTCTCGGAGGACGCCGTAGCCATCCTCCCCCAGGAGCCAATTGCGGACGTCCTGGGAGCGCTCCGCAAAGCATCGGACGATGGCAGCGGGATAGGAAACGGTAACGTTGTCATACACGCCGGTATCCACATGCAAATCGCCGTTGCGACCGGGGACGGTATAGGTAACATAGCGCCGGGCCGGGGCGTTAAAGACGCCCTCGCCGGAGAGAATGATTCCGAAGTCGGTGCTGCGGCGACCATGGAACGTAAAAAAGTTGGTCATCGGAAAACCTCCTGCTGCTGGCGGACGGATTCTTGAATTTTATCCATGATCACATCCGCGAGCGCGTCCGCGTCTTGAAAATTGACGCCGTTGACATAGATATTGATGGTGGGAAGCGCGTTTAGTGAATTGCCTTGGTGCATTTCCAAGCGGTCAATGGCGTTGGACAGGCGGGATAAGGCGACGGGAAGCGCCTGGGATCCCAGACCATTTCGTGCTGGGAGATCCGCGCTGGCGATGGTCTGTTGCACGCGCGACAGCTGTTTGAATACCTCGGAGAATAGCTTTTCGTATTCCGTCATAAGGCCGGAAACGGTCTGGCTTGCGGCCAGTGCCTGCCTCGTCTGCTCCGCCGTCAGCACCCGCTCTCCGCCTTGAAAGTAGACAATCTCCGGGCCTTTTTCGCCTACCAGCGCAAGCCCTTCCGCCGCGCTGAATGTCCCGGAGGCGTATGCCTCCATTTGCGGCGCGCGCGCCGTGCCTTGACTGCCGGACGCCGCCGCGCGGTATCTTCTCCAGGCCGTCATAAACGCCGGAAGACCGTTCAGCAGCTCATTCGTCATTTCCCCGGACATGTCCGCCCCAGCCTGCTTCGCCAAATCCACCATAGCCTGCGTCTCGGTCTCCACCGCGCCGGTATACTCTGCGACGGAATCTGCGAAGTTGTCCTTTCCCTCCTGCACCTTTGCAAAGCTGGCGTTTACATTCTCGATCTCTTCATCCGTCATCTGTGCCAGCTGCGCTAGGAGCACCGCGCTCTCCTCGGTGCCGTCGCTCAGCTGGGCGAGCAGCCCCTCGTTCACGCCGCGTTCCACCGCCGCCTGCATATTGGCGGCGTAGCTGTTCCAAAAGTCTGCCTGGCTGCCCCACGCACTGATGGTCGCCGCCGCGGCCTCGGACGCGCTGGCGGCGCTGGCACTGCCAATGCCCTCCATCGTTTCGCTCAGATCCTCCAGAAGGCCATATGCCTTGTCCGCCGTCGCCCGCGCGTCGGACCAGGCGGAATCGTAGGCCTCCTGAAGCGCCGCAGCAGCTTCCGACCAAGCCGTCACGGCCTCCTTCGCGTATCCCGTAAGCTCCTCCGCGCCGCTTCTCACGGCGTCCGTATAACCGAGATAGGCGTCCTTTGCCTCGTCCAGCGCGTACCGATTGTCCTCCAGGGTCGCGTTGGTCTCATCAATGGCGCCGTTCGTATTGTCGATTTGAAGATTCAAGTTTTCCGAATCGACCCAGAGATCGTTGAGATCATTGCCTAACTGGACAGTCTCATTGTCGAGTTGCATCATCTCCTCGTTAAGCTTCTGCAAGCGATTATCGTCGCCAGCGATCTCCGCCTTGGCGATCTCCCGTTCCAGCTGTGCCTGTCTTTCCAAGATGGCGTTCTTTCGGAGATTTATTTCCTCTATCCGCGCCGCAATCGCGCCGCGCTGTTCCTCCAGCGCGGCCCTTTTCTGTTCCAGCGCAATGACCTTTGCCTCTGCCTGGGCCTGGGCCTCGATCTGCTGTTTGTATTTGTCCTGCAGGGCTTGGGCGACTGCCAACTCATACCAATCGCCGATCTGCGCTTCCAGGGCTGCCGCGCCCTCCTTGAGCATCCCGGTCTGTTCGTTCAGCTCAAGATTTAAATCCGGCACGAGCGTGCGCAGCTTCTCCACGGTGTCGGCATATTCCATCTGCTCCCCGGCGGTCATGGATGACTGCGTTTCAAGTTCCTTTAGCCGGTCGACATACTGTCCAGCCAGCTCTTTGCTGGCGTCCAAACTGGCCCGTGCTTCGGCATAGGATGCCTCGGAATCGGAAACCGCTGTTTTCAGGTTCTGCGCCGCGGCGGTCATATCCGCGAAGCTCTCGGCTCCGTCGTCCGCGGCGGCGGACAGTGCGAACACCGTCCCGATCAGTCCGGAGATCCCCGCAGCTACCAGCAGGTAGGGATTGCTCAGCATAGTCATGGTGAGCTTCCCGACGGCTGTATCGGCCAGCAGCGTTTTCGCGGTCATCACCGTTAACGCCGCAGCCAAAACACCCGCACCGGTCGTCAGGCCCGCGAACGCGGCGGATGCGAGCGGCGAATCCTGGATAAACCCGGTCAGGCTTTCCAGGGCCACCGTCAGCTTGCTCCGAATCTGGTCTACAGCGGGAGCCAGCTCATCGCCAAAGGCAATTTTTAGGTTGTCCACAGAGTTTTGAAACCGCTGTTCAATAAACGCGGACGTCTGCGTCATGGTCTTATAGGCGTTCTGCGTCGCGCCCGTGGCTCCTTGCATCTCCTTGTCCATCTGGCTGAGCACACTGTTAAAATCTTCAAGCCCCTGGGTCAGTATAGCGTTGGACGCCTTGCCCGCCTCCTGGCTCGACCACAGGCCCATCAGGGCCTCCGCGTTCCCATTTACATGGTCGCTGAGTATTTGCAGCACATCCGCCAGCGACCAGCCGCTTTGCATCAACTGGCCAAAGGATTTTCCAGTCCGCTCCTGCAAAATGCCGCCTACCTTGCTGCCGGAATCGCCCAATTCGTTGAGCATACCGGAAAGGTAGGTTGTGGCTTCCGCCGTCGCGATGCCTCCTCGCGTCAGCTCTACATAGGATGCAGCAATATTTTGCAAATTCACCCCGTACGCGGAACCCTCGGAGATCGCGCGGCCCATGGAATTTGCCAGCTCGTCCATCGATGTCTTGCCGAGGTTCTGGGTTCGGATCAAAACATTGCTGATTCCGGTCACTTGCTCCGCGCCCAGCTTATAGGAATTGAGCGCCGTGGTCAAAACGTCCGTCGCGCTGGTCAAGCTGGTGAAGCCCGCGACGGCAAGTTTGTTGGCATCCTCGACAAACCGCGCGGCATCACGGGTCGCCACGCTGCCGGAGATCGCCTGATATACCGCCTCGGACACGTTCGCCGCCGCCATGCCGGAATCGCTGGATAGACCTAGGATCTTACCGTGCATTTCCTCCACGGAGAGGGAGGCGGTGTCCATAATGGTCTGCGTTTTGGCAAAGGCGGATTCAAACTCGCTGGAAGCATCTATGGCGGCGTTTCCGATGGAGACAAGACCCGCAACCAGCGTATCCGCACTGGCAACCGCCGTCACCATGCTTATATTGGCTTTCTCAAAGGAACCTCCGAGCTGATCAACATCTTCCGCCGTTTGGCTCGATTCATCTCCCAAGCGGTCAATTGCATTTGTGTTATTTTCTGCGCTCTGTTGCAGATTCCGCAGATTGTTTTCCGTTTGGACAATTTCCCGCTGCAAGGCGTCATACTGCTCTTGAGAGGCCTTCCCCTCTGCAATCTGCTGCTGGACCTGCTTCTCAGCCTCCCGCAGCATAGACAGCTTGTCCTTGGTATTAGCAATCTGATTGGCAAGATAGCGCTGCTTTTGTGCAAGCAGCTCCGTATTGGAGGGATCGAGTTTTAATAGCCGGTTGACATCCTTCAGCTGATCTTGTGTGGAAATAATCTGCGATGTAGTCTGCTTGAGCGCAGCTGTCAGCTTTGTCGTGTCGCCGTTCAGCTCTATGGTAATGCCTTTGATCGTTTCAGACCGTTTCGCCATTATTCCAACCTCATTTAACGGAAAAATTTATTGATATCGTCTTGTGTAGCTTGATAAGGGTATTCTTCGCGATCGTTGGCCCGCTCGATCAAAAGATCGTGTACCATGCCCACTGTCATGGAATCCAAATCATCCCGGGACAACCCAAGCTCCGCGCACCGGAGCATAAAAAGCGCCCCGGTGTTCGGCCTTATGGTTGCCCTCATGCTTTTTTTGGCGTCGCCGTAGTCTGTAGGTTTAAATTCCACAATCCAAGCAATTCCGGAAGAATCGTGTAAATGCTGAATATCTCAAATTGATCCAGCCAGGCGTCTTCCGTGTCGGGAACACAGGCGTCCGCCTGCTTTGCCATGATATAGGCGATATCCTCAAAGACACCTAAGTCCAAAGCGGAAAATTTCTCACCGCCGTTTTGGCCTTCCTTGTAGATCGAGCGCAGTTTCATCAAATCTTCAAACAGATCCCGCCCAATTTTCTCACGGTATAGCCGGGGCGTCAGCGCTGTCGCCTTGAATCGCACCCGCTTGCCGGAAATTATCAGAGTCTTTTCCATATCCGCCCTCCCGCTTAAGCGGCTTCGGATGCCTGCGGCTTATAGACATTCTTGAACCAGCCGGTCTTGGTCTCCTCCGGCGTATCTGCCTGCGTGTTTGCCTTGATAACGTGGTCTTCATCCGGCGCGCAGGTAATGTCAATCGACTGCGTTACAGGCGTTTTGCTGCTCTCGTTGGTCTTGCTGCCAATGTCGGGCCGCGAGCCGGTGACATTGTACAAGACGTAATACTCCGGTGTGGCATCGCCGTCGATCTGGAACAGCAGCGCGAATTCCGCAGGCTCTGGATCCGCAGATTCTATCAGCACCTTGTTTGCATCCTCTGTAAAACCAAAGATATCCTTCAGCATCTGCGCTGGAAAGCGCGCCACTGCCAGGGTGCCGGTATAGCCGTTGTTGGAGGAACACACGTAGTATTTCACCCCGTCAGCGTAAAACGGCGTTATTTCGCCATCCTTGGCCAAATCCAGGGATACCGCGCCCGGAATGGGAGTCGGCGTCGCATATCCTTCCGCCGTGCGCTTTGCATAATGTACATTTAACAGGTTAAATCTCACTTTGTTTTCAGCTGTCGCCATCACAATCTACCTCCAATTTATATAAAACTTCTTTAACATGCTCTTCCTCTACGGAATACTCCGATTTTTTGTATGGAACCGCGCGCAGCGCGGATTCTACCAGCCGCTCTGAAACGCTGTCGTCGTCGGTCACATAGAGGGCCACGTCCACGTCCTGCGTTGCGTAGTATAATACGCCGTCTGCCCAAAAAGCGTTTTGTTTCCCCTTCGCGTAGACGATGTAGGGCGGCGTCATTTTTTCCTTGAACCCCCAGTAGGCCACCGGAAGCCCGGTTGTGCAAAGAAGCGCATATAAGTCTTTTCGTGTTATGGGAGATTCCCCCAATCAAGTTCTTCAATTTCTTGTATCACTGCGTCTGCGGCAAATCCCTCCGCCTGCTCAATGTGGGGCTTTGCCGGCGTAAAACTGCCGTTCCGGCTCCTGTGTCCATACTCCAGTAGGTGGGTAAGGCGGTAGTGCTTTTTATTGTAGATTTTTATACTAATCGACTGGGAATTTTCAGAAATCACCTTGCTGCGCCAGCTCTTGGCATAAGCGCCGCCCGTTCTGCCTTTCCTGCGGGGAGATTCTTCTCGAAGTTCCGATACCGTTTCTTCCGCTGCTTTTTTAATGATATCTTTCATAGCCATCCCGACACCTGTCTGGAACTGAGAAAGATACATGGTCACAGCCTTTGCAACATATTCCGGGTCAACCACGATGCTCATGCGTCTCCCGCCTTTCTCTCACAATAGAGTTCCATCAGCTCATTTTCCGCTAAGTACGTACGGTATACGGAATACCGCGCCCCGTGGTACTCCACGATTTCCTGCCCGCGATAGTCATAGGCGAACAGCAGAAATTTCCTTTCCGGATTCAAGCCCAGCTGTCCGGCCCTGGCGAATTCTGCGGCGGAGATGCTCCGTACCGCGCAATAGACCTTCTGCCGCTGCTCGGCGGGGATCTGCCGCCCGATTTCGTCGGGGGTGTAGATTGTGGAGATCAGATACAAAACGTCATTGCGATCCATCCGAATCCCCCCAGTCGGTAAAGCCATCCGCCATCTGCAGCTGCGCCTTTTGCTCGTTGTACAGCGCTTTCCACTTGTCAGCCAGATCCGGCGCCGGATCCCCAAAGTGGATCTTGCAGTAGCAGATCACGGCGCGCTCGATCAGCGGCGGCACATTTTCGGTCTTCACACCGGCAATCTCCAAATCCTTTAGCGCCGCCGCAATCATGCCGCTTAGTTCCTCGTTGAAATCGTTCGTAACGATGCGCAGCGCCAGCTTTACTTTTTCCAGCATTGCGATCTCCCTTGTATCCGTGCGGGCACGTATGTACCCGCACGGCCCGCTCTTATCCCCCGGATTTTACCTTCAGCACCGCAAACGCCTTGTCCGCGATCAGCGCGCCCTCGCCCCGGGCATAGCCGGAATGGGTAATCACATGTTTCTTGATGTCGCGGTCGCTCTCCAGCAGAATATCCTGCACCATGTTGTACACAACCTTGGATGGATCGCCGATCAGCAGCTCGCCGTCCGCGACGGCGTCCTCGATCTTGATCTGCGCGCCCAATACGCTGCCCTCCGCGCCGGCCTGCACCGAGGGCTGAAAGATCGGCCGGCCGACGCTGTCCACCATGCTCACCAAATAGTTATACACCGTGGCCCGCTTCGCGTAGACAACCACGCGATCGGCGCGTTCCAGCTTTGCAAACGCTTTTGCCAGCTCCGGGAAAACGATCTCGCCCTCCGTGGCTGTCTCCAGGGAGTTCCCGGCTTCCATGTCCTCCTTGATTTTGGCAACCAGATCCGCCGCCATGGCCGCACCCATACGCTGGGCAATCTCCTGTGTGAGATAGGACTCCAGGGAATCCACGCTCATGCTGCGCATGGCATAGCTGATATCTACGCTCTTGGAAAAGTCCTTACCGGACAGCGTGACCTTGGCGAACTCGTTCTGCTCGTCTTCGTTCACGGTGTTTTCCGCGACGTTCTTTGCGTCGCCTGCTGTGATAGAAGTGTGTTTGAGCACTTCCAGGATCGTCCCGGTGCGATAGATGCTCACGTCCCCCATAATACAGTGCTGGGTACTGATCAGATCCCAGATGTTGTTCAATGTCGTGGTGGGAAGGACGGCGCTGGTATTGTCGGTCATGTGGACAAATGCGGTTCGCTCCTCACGGGTCAGGGGCTGATCCAGCAGCGACTTAAAAAATGCGCTGCGATACTCAGGGGAAGCCGCAATCCTGGCCCGTTGCTCCGCCTCGCTTTCCCGTCCGGCCTGCGGGGCGCAATGCGTCTGGGCTCCGGCGTTGAGCGCGGTGCGAACCTCCTCGATGCGGCCTTGCGTGCTTTGCAGACCGGCTTCCTCTTCATTCAGGCTGCGTACTTCCGCCAGCAGCGCGTCCAGGTCGGCGCCTTCCTGCTCGACCTCCGTTGCAATCTGCGTTCTTCTCTTCTGGATTTCCTCCAAACGTGCGTCAATTCGTGGCATATCACATTACCTCCAATAAAATTTGAATGACTTTTCGTTTCTGCTCTTTTCGCTCCGCGTCGATCACACCGCTGAGATAGGATCGCGCGGAGATTTCTGTGTACGGATTCGCGGGAATGCTTACGGCGGACACGTCGTACACCCTCTTGATCTTTGTGATCGTGGACAAGTGCGTTTGGCGGTCATAGTCCATATCCCCAATTGTAAAGGAAAAGGACATTTTGGTGATCAGCCCGCTGCGAATTTCTTCATAGAGCTGGCGCGCGCCGTCCGATTTGGACAGATCCGCCCGGATATACAGGCCGTGTTCGTCTGTGTGCAGGGTGAGTGTCCCGTTGCTCTGCCGGGCATAGACCCGCCCGCTGTGGTCATATTGCATAATTACATCGGACAGATCGGCACCTTCGAACGCGTCCGGCGCAATCATCTCCCGATAGGTGACGCCGTCACACTCGTACAGCTCATACGGCTCGTTGAAGGTGCAGGCATAGCCCTCCACGATCTGCTCTCCCGTGCTCCGCAACACCGGCACGGCGCGGTATTCCCGTTCAATCTTTCCCATTGGCTTGCTCCTTTTGTCCCTCTTCGGACGCGTCTAAGTTATAATACTCGCCGCGGACCGGATAGGCTTGTCCTTTTCCGTCCGGCAGCGGTGGCAGATTCCAGATCTGCCGGATCTCGTCCCGGTTCATGATGCCCCGGTCCGCCATCTGCGCCGAAACATTCAGCTTGTCGGCGCTGCTCATATATTGCAGGCGGTTCGCCGTAGCCATTACCCCGTTCCCCGCTTCAATCTCCCGAATGGTGAACAGCATTCGCGTGACGACGTCGGAAAACTGGATGGCAAACGGTTCAATGGCCCCCTCGTAGAACGCCGACCACTTGTCCCCATAGGCCTTGTTCTGCAAAATATCCTCGTTGACGCCAAAATGTTCAAATACGGAGGCTTTGATTACCTCCATCTGCTTGTCGTCCACGACGAAAGGCCTGCTTTCCACCTGCTTGATATCCGTATAGGTGTTGGGAAAAAGTAGCATCCCGCCCTCGCCCCGTAAATTGTTGCGGTTGAAGCGTTCGCGTTCCTTTTTCAGATCGGCAGCCTTTGTGAAGTTGCTCACACGCGCCATGAACCGGAACGACGCCCCGGCCCTCACAGCCTCGGAAATGCCCTGGTTTTGCAGATCGATCAGATCCATCGTGGGCGTCAACGCCTGGTTGTCGGAGCCGAAAAAATCGTCCTCGTACTGAAACTTGGTCATAATCCCGCAAGCGCTCAGCGGCAGTGCGCCGGTTTCTCCGCTGCGGAAGGAATAGCGCAAATACGCTTTGCCCTCGTATGTGACAATTTCACACCGCTGCGGCAGAAGTGGGAAGATCCCCGTTGTCCGCTCTGTGCCCCGTGCGTCCATATCCAGAACCGGCACAATAAAAGCGGTGTTCTGTACGTCCAGAATCGTAGAGAGCCGGTATAGGAACTGCCCCCATGTCTGCCATGGGTTCGGGGCAAAGCGCATGCGGTTTTGCAGCGGTCTTGCCGCCGCGCCGTAGGTTGTAACCTCCAGTTTGGAGACGTGGGTCGCGCGGACGTGAACAGCAGCCTTGACCAGCTCACTTTCATACAGCGCCCCATCGCTTGTATAGAACGCCGGTTGATAGGCGGTAAAGGTCTGAAAGAAGCCGTCCGGCTCCACAGGCCGCCGCTTGTGAAATATCTTTTCAAAAAGTCCCATAATGCACCTCAATTTTTAAGCTGCTGGCCGATTTCGCCGTACCATTTTTGCCGGACGCACAGGGCGTCCAGCAGCGCGGCGCCGCCGTCAATGTGGTCGTACTTCCCGATCTTTACAATGCGGCAGCGCTCATACTGCGAATCCACCTGCTTTGCCATATTGAGCAAATGGATTTTCAACAGGTCGTTGTCTCCGATTCGAAGAACTTCATCGTTGACCATGCCCTCCATCTCGTGAATGACCGGCGTCAAATTGGCCCCCTGGTACACATCGTCCATATGAAACCCGTATTGCCGCAGATCCTGCACCAGGTATTGGGCGGTATAGCGGTCGTAGCCGATCTTGAGCGGATAGATCTTGTATTTCTCCACAAGCTGGGTGAAGAATCGATAGCAGTCGTGGTAGTCCACAAAATTTTCCCCGCTGGGGATCAGCAGCCCTCGCTGGATGTATGCTTCATAGGGCAGGCCGTCCCGGTCTGTCGCCTCGGCGATCTTTTCCTTTGGAAGGAAAAACCTCGCGAACACATTTAGGATCCCGTCGCGCTCGATTACCGCCACGCAGGCCGTCAGATCGGTTGTCCGGGACAGATCGATTCCGCCGACACAATAGCTGTTTCTAAAATCCTCCAATTGCAACGCCGCGCCGGACGCCCGTTCCACCTTCCCGGCAGAAAGCCACGCCTGGGAGCTGTTTTGCTTGACATTGCAGTATTTTGTCAGAAACTCCGCCCGTTTGGAGAGGCTCCCCTCGGCGACGGCAATCTCCTCCAGCAGATAATCCACCGAAACAGAAACGCCAAGATTGGGATTGCTCTTTTGCAGCTCGTTAATGTCGTTCCACTTTGCAGCGTCGTCGACCATGTACAAAAACGGCAGTAGCCGTGTCTCTCTGGAATCGCCCAGCAGGAACCGCGTGGAACGCTTGATCAGCTCATCGTAGATTCCCTCGTTGATGTATCCCGCCGTACTGATGGACAATACCAGCGGCTGCTTCCGCGCGCCCAGCGCGGATTTCAGGACCTCATATTGCTTTAGCCCCTGGTCTCCGGGCCAACTGCTGATTTCGTCGCAGATGGAAAGGTGCGGATTCAAACCGTCCGACTTCTTGGCGTTGAACGCGATCTTTTTTACGCTGCTGTTGGTGGCCGCCACATACAGATCGCTCTTGCGGCGCTTTGTAATCGCCAGCAATTCCGGTTCCTGCTCCACCGTCTGCCAAAAGGCGGAATAGACGATATCCGCCTGATCCAATTTCGGCGCAACGCAAAACGTCTTGGCCCCGTATTCCCCGTCGCAGTAGGTACAGTACGCGATGATCGCCGCCGCGAACAGGCTCTTTCCGTTTTTCCGGCCGACAATAATCACGACTTCCCGGAACTGCCGCAGTCCCGACGCGTCCACAATCCCAAAAATCACGGAAATTAACGCCTTTTGCCACAGCGCAAGCCGCAGCAAATCGTTCCGGCCTTCGCAATGGTGGCAAAAGCTCTCAATAAAGCGGATCGCACGGTTTGCTTTTTCCTGATCATAAAAGAAAAGCCCGCGTTCGAGTCCGTTTACGATGTATGTAAAAATCAGGCGGATCCAGCGTCCAACCGTTACGTTTCCTTCTTGTATTGCCTGATAATATGCGAAAATATAGTTCATTGTATAAATTCGCCCAGTTTGCCGCGCCGCTGTTCCGCCGGCACAACGTCCAAAAGCTGCTTTACAATGGACGTCAGGTTTTTGGACATACTCAGATAGACGTCCGCGTTGGCGGACTTTTTCCTGCCAAATTGGTTCTGACCGTTCTGATATTCCTCCACCCATCCTTCCTCCCGCAATTTGATTTCCAGATCTTCCAATTCCACAGCCATAAAGGCGGCGCGGTCGATGAGCGGCAGAACGGTTTTGAGCTTATTTACATCCAGCGTGGAGAATATTTTCAAAAGCTCCGCTCTTTTTCGCCGGATGCGGTTTTCTTTCGTCCCTCTCGGCACGTACCACACCCCCTTCCTCAAAATGGGAGAGGAATTCCTACCACCTTGCCTCGGTTTCCCGGCCCCCGGTGGATTCGAGCGAATAGGGGGGCGTGTCATTCGCCGGCCGGGGTAACGTGTCCGTCTTGATCCACCTTATAGCGCCTGTGCATTTTCCATTTCTTGTGCCGCTTCGCGTGGCACTCCCGGCACACCAGGCGCAGATTCTCCCAAGCTAATGTAATCTGCGGACTATTTATATTCTCGGGCGTCAACTCGGTCATGTGGTGGACAATCTCTCCAGGCGTGTAAACTCCATTCTCCAAACAATCCTCGCACAGTCCGCCACGGCTGGCAGCGTATCCGTCCCTTGCGGCTTTCCAGGCCGCACTGAAATAAAAGTTCTTCGCAAACGACCGCATAACTTCCTCGCAAACGTCGTGGGGGCGCATCGGATCTCCGGTGCGCCGCCACACAAAAAAAGGAGTGACACCGCGAGCAAACCCGCACCCGGTATCTTTACTGTAGCATAAAAAAAGTGCAATTTGGTGCAGACTTTTCATATGTTTTTCGTTCGTCAGAGCCGCGCGTAAATAAGCGTAAACACAAAAACCACGGTGCAAACTGCACCGTGGCCAGTCTTAATATCTCGATAAAAAGCAGACAAGGGACTTTGGCCGGAGCGTCGCTCCCGGCATCTCTTTTGCCCGGTAAACCTTGGCGCATGAGGACGCACTTTTCACCTCAAAGTCCCTTTATCTTTTTCTATGCACAGTATACTCTAATTATTCCCGTTTGTAAAGTATTTTTTTATTTTTCAGTGTTTTTTGCCATGTTGCATCTCCAATCATCCAGAATGAAAGGACGGAATTCTTGTAGCCTTTCGGATCGCCCGCAACCTTTAACCGCAGCACAAGCTTAAACTTCTCCTTGCTGAACTGCACTTCCTTTAAAACGATCGCTGTATTCTGCTTATTCGCCTCGATAATATAGTCCGGCCGCGCAATCATTTCCGGAATATAGTCACAAAACCGCTCGTAATCGTTTGGATGCCGGTCCTTGATATGCTGAACACGCTCTTCCGTTAAAACTACTTCATCCGACTGAATGTCTGGCGTAACACAGCGATATTTTTCGACGTCCATTCTCCCGACCCAAATCACGCTGCAACACCACCCCGCACTTTCTGGGAATATTATAGCATATTTTGTCCGCTTTGCAACGAAAACTTGTTTCAATCTTTTGTACGGATGGTATCAAAATTTGTAAGCCTTTGCCATGTTTCCGGCAAAGCAAGTAATTGCTCCAGGCCATGTTGATAATAAGTAAAGCAAGCGCGCCGGGATAGATGCACGATGCTTGCGATATGGTCCCACGACTTGCCATCGACATGGCGCAGCTCCAGGATATTCCGCTCCATGGAATCGGCGGGAAGCAAGGCCAACAGCTCCACTACGGCCAAGGCGGACGCGGCTTCCGCTTCCAGCTGCGCTTGTATCTGCCGATCGATCTGTTCAGCGCCCGCCCCGCCCCGGATCAGCTCTCGGCGCAGCGAATGCCGCCTGTCCTTTAGGATCCGCTGCCGCTGCCGCGCCCGCCGGTACTGCCATAGATATTGCTTGAGTAGCCCCCGCGCTTCTATGTCCTCTTGCCGCATTTGCCCCACCCTCCGATCTCATGCTTTTGTCGCGCCGTAGTGAATCATTGCGTTCTCCGCGCCCCAGGGCGCGCCCTCCACGGCTCCTTCCCCCCACGGACAGTTAATCTCTTTTAGGTTCAGGCAGTCCAAAAAGGCGTCCTGGGCCAGGTATTCCAGCGTAGAATGGAAGGTCACGCTTTGCAGCCCCATACAGTGAAAGAACGCGCCCTCGCCTACGTATTCCACGTTTTCCCCCAGCGTGATCGTCTTCAACCCCGTACAGCCAAACGCGAACGCGCCAATTGTCCGCACACTTCGCGGCAGCGCCTGCAATTCTAGGCCCAGGCAGTCGTAAAACGCGTCTGTCCGGATTTTCTCAATTCCCTCCCCAAGTGGCAGCGTATCTACTCGCCCGCTTGCCAGTCTGGCGGCTTCCTCCGCCGTCATGCCTTGTTTTCCGTAGCCCTTTTCACACAGCAGATTTAAAAAATGATCCAGATCGCTGACCGGCTCCGGGAGTTCCGCCTCCGTATTGCCGCACAGGTAACGCAGATAGCGATCCGCCCGGGAAACTGGCTTCGGCAACGCGCCGCTTTCCCGGCCAATTCGGGCGCTTACACAGGGCAGACTATATCGGTTTTTGTCGTAGGACAGACTATATCCATTCGCATTGCGCCACTGGAGCCACCAGTCGTGCATCATGTAGGCGTCAAAATCAAATGTCCGCTGCTCCGACGCGCGGCCCAGGTAGTGGATCGTTGCGCTCTCGGCGCCCCAAGGCGCGCCTTCTACGTCCCCTTCCTCCCATGGACAGTAAATATCCTGGAGCGCGGGGCACTCGCTGAAGACGTCCTCCCATATCCAGTACGGCCATGAGCGGAATGTCACGGTTACCAGGCTCTTGCAGCCGTAAAACGCCTGCGCCGAGAGATAGGCCAGATTCTCCCCCAACGTAAGCTGCCGAATACTCTCGCACGCGGAGAACGCGCCAACCCAGATCACCTCGCACTGTTCCGGCAGCTTGTCCAGCACCAGGCGCTTGCAGCGGGCAAACGCCTCGTCATGGATGATCCGGACGGAATCCGGGAGCGTGATGTGTTCCAGGTTTTCGCACTCGTAAAAGGCGCCAGAGCGGATCTCCTCCACGCCTTCCTGAATCTGAATTGTCCGGATGCTGCCGTCCGCCAACGCACCGAGCTGCGCCTGGGAAAGGCTTCCAGCGCCATAGCCCTGCGTACAAAGGGCGTGCAGGAAATGGTCAAGCCTGCTGACAGGCGCAGGGAGACTAATGGTGTTGTCTCCGCACAGGAAACTCAGATACTGTTCCGCCCGGGAGATCGGGACGGGTACGGGGCCGTCATAATTGCCCAGCCATTTCGCGAGGTACTGTTCAAGCCTTGTATCCGCAATCATAGCCGTCCCTCCATCTGCCGGGGATCCTCCAGGGACGGATCTTCCGGAATCTCCGTTTCAACGTCCCGCGTAGTAATCTGGTCCGCCTCCTGCACAAGTAATTGTACGTACTCCTTTGCCTCTGTTTCTTTCTCAAGGGCGTCCATATCCAGATCCAACGTCTGCGCGGCCGACCGGGCGTTTCCCCGGATTTCCTGCTGAATTCTCCGGATTGCCGCCTTCGGCATAGAGAGCATGGCCGAACGCAGCTCTACCGTCATGCGCTCTTCAAATTGCGACCTGCGCGCCATACCGGCCGCGTCCGCGAATAAGTTCTGGCCGTCAAAGAGCCTGTCAAAATCATTCCAGGCGCCAAGGGCTTGGGCAAGCGCGTCCTTGTATTCGCGATCCATGGCAGCTGCTTCCTCGTCGTCTTTGCCGATGTAGAATGCGTATTGTTTGCTGGCCGGAACATCCCCGTACAGCGCCCGGTACAATCGGAACTGCCGGGCATTGTCTTTCATCATAAACGCGGCGATCAACCTAAAGAAGGTTGTAATGACCTTCTCTTCCCGACTATTGTACAGCACCGGCCCGCTGAGCGCGCCGCACCGCATACTGCTGCGCTTAATATGTTTTTTGACTTTTTTCATATGTATCCTCCTTGACATTGGCGGATTCAATCCTGCACCTCGTTCCATAACGCCGTTTGCCGCAGTTGTCACAGGTGTTTTTCTTCATACCATACAACTCTGTCACCCGGTAGTGCTCTTTCAGCAATGCAATGCACTGGCCGCATAAAATTGCTTTTTTAACCATCCTATAGTAGTTCCTTATTCAGATCTTTTACCGTCGCTGCCATTTTCACTCATCTGCCAACTTCTCCACGAGCTTTTTCACGCCTTTCTTGCCGATGTAGCTTGCCGCCTGCGGGATGCAGCTCTCAATGATTTCGTCCGCATGGTCTTTGAGTACCGCATTCACGCCCTCTTTGAGTATTCGCCGGTATGTACTCATGTCAGGGGTATAGCGGTTGGTGAAAATGCATTCCGCAATTCGTTGTGTCAGCAGTGAACAAACTTCCTGCCGAATATCCTCGTCCGGGATTTCAATGGTTATTTTCATTCCCTGCCTCCTGTCTTTCTTCGCTCCATGATTCCTGCGCGGCTTCCCGCTGCACTTGCCTGTACTTCGCCGTACACCACGGGCAGAGGTAGTCGCCGAATGGTATTTCCAGCCCCGCGCTTACGTTCCACCTGCGCCCGCAATCTTTGCAAATCTCGTATCGCGGCGGAACCTCCCCGCGCCTCATGTTTCATCAGCAGGCGGGTCTGGCAGAGGCATCCAGTGGGTGACTTCATAATCGTCGGCAACAGCGATATAGCCGTCCTCTGTACACCATTCCCAATATGACAATTCCGGGGATTCAATGTCAGCGGTATTCAACAGCCCTTGGCACGAAAACGCTTTTGTAATCCATCTGCTACTATCGCTGTCCGGCTTTAATTTAACCGCAATAATCACTTCATCTCCTGTGTTTGGCAGCCTGTCCTTTACACTTATCCAGTTATCCATCTTCATCCTCCTTCCGGAAGTGCGCTTTCTCCAATTCTTCCAGCCCGTACATACGTCTTAAAGCGTCGTTTCTCCGTTTCTTATTAGCCGCGTTTCTTCCCAAAAACTTGTAATCTGAGCAAAAAGGTATTCCTATGCGTAGCAGATTGTCCTCTGCCAGTTGTATTCCGCCCCTGATGGAATCCAAATCGTAGTGGGAATAAGGCGGGTCGTTTTCATATTCTGCGTCAATCCACGCCACGCCGAACTCCCCATTCAGCGTTAATTGATTTTCTGTCTCCGCTACATGGGCGTAGCAAGTCACCTCGTATTCACTCAGGAAAGTAGCCTTATAAACTCTGTAATCTATCGTTCCATACTCAAACTTCCTGCTATCCCATTTCCACGCATTAGAGGTGAATGTATGGAAAAAATCTGCTTTTTTGTGCCTGCCGTACGTCTTTGCGCCCTCCTTTATGCCGTCTCGTAGCACTCCAAAAACTTCCTGTGCCGCTCCCGCTCTGGATCTATATTAAAAAAGTGGACACCAACATGGAAGGTCTGATACAATAAA
>CAYVEB010000021.1:0-32293 GCA_964450645.1 uncultured Oscillospiraceae bacterium
GTCGGCGGTGTCCTGATGGTCGTCGAACAGTTTCTCCTCGATGGTGACGACCACCTCCTTCTCCACCCTGCAGCCCAGTTCGGTGGCCACAAACTCGGCTGTTTCATAATCGATGTTCTGGTTGATCGCCGCCATCACGCCGTTTTTCATCAGGCACTTGATGACCTCCGCCGCGGTCTTTTTCATCCGGGAGGCCAGCTCGCCTACCGTGATCTCATCGGGAATTTTTACCGTCAGCGGTGTCTTTTTGATGACCTCCAGGCGGAGCCTGCGCATCTTCTCCTGCTCCTCGGAGCGGGACTTGTTGCTCATGCGGCCCTTTTGCTGCTGCTTTTTGTTGTTCTTCCCGCCGATTTTCTGCTTGCCGCGGGTGTAGTTCTGCACCCGTTCGGAAACCAGGCTGTCCACGCGGTCGTCAAAACGGTCGGCGTTGACCGTGACGGCGGACGTGTCCACCACCCGCCGCTCCCGCCGGCGCTGCGGCTCGGATGTCTTCGCGGGCCTTTCGGTCTTTTGCTGCTGGGGCTTGGCCTGCGGCTGCTGCTTGCCGGGCTGCTGGGCTTTTGCGGGCCGCTCAGATCGCGCGGGTTTTTCCTCTTGCTTTTCCGGCTTCGGCTGCTTTTCCGGCTTCGGCGCGGCCGAGAAGACCTGCTCCAGTGAGGCGATCTGGTGGTGCTGCGTGATGTGGTCGAACAGCACGTTCAGCTGTTCTTCCTCCAACACCTGCATATTGCTCCTTGGCTTTTCAAAGTACTGCGCCAGAATCGCACTCACCTCTTTGGACTGCATGCCAAAGTCGCTTGCCACTTCTTTCACGCGATATTTCACTAAACTCAATATGGCCACCTCCATAGATAATCCGTCCCGCCGCCTTCTCGCCAAGGGAACTGTTGCGGCGGAATGGAGATTTGTTTCCAATTTCAAAGTGCGGGGCTAAGCCGCGTCAGCGGGGACGCGAGCGTTCCTTCCGGGACCTGCGCGCGCGCTCCGCGCGGCGGGTGAGCGCCGCCAAAACTTCGGCGTGGGCCTCCGGCGCGTCCAGCGCCCGCACAAAGGCCAGCGCCAAATTTGCATCCGTCAGCGCGGCGAGGGCGCAGGACGTCCTGCCCAGGGCGGCGCCCAGCTCCAGCTTGCTGTAAGGGATTTGCAGCCACAGCTGCCGCGTTCCCGCCACCAAAGCCTCGGCCTGGCGCACGCTGTGCGCGCCCGCGTCGTCCGCGACCAAAACCAGCCGCGCCATTTTCGCCCGCGCCGTACTCGCCACCTGGTTATCGCCCAGGACAATATTGCCGCCCTTGCGCGCCAGTGCCAGCAGGGCCAGCGGCCTATCCATCCGTGCCCTCCAGCTGCAAAACCAGCGCGTCCATCACCTCCGGCGGGATGGCCGCCCGCAGGCTGCGGTCGAGCGCTTTGGAACGGACCGCTTTTTTCAGACATTCCGCCCGCGGGCACACATATGCGCCGCGCCCGGGCGCTTTCCCGCGCAAATCCAAGCTGACCGCACCCTCCGGGGAGCGGACGACGCGGATCAGTTCCCGCTTGGGCTTCATTTCCCGGCAGCCCAAGCATTGCCGCATGGGTATCTTTTTCATAACCGGTTCCCCGATGCGCCCTATTCGGCGGAAGCTTCCGCTTCGCTCGCGGCATCCGGCGCTTCGGCAGGCTCCGGCGGCACGATAGGCGGCAGATCCGCTTCCTGGGACTTGGGCTTAATGTCGATTTTATATCCGGTCAACCGGGCGGCCAGACGGGCGTTTTGCCCCTCCTTGCCGATGGCAAGGGATAGCTGGCTGTCCGGCACGATGACGCGGCAGGCTTTTTGCCCTGGGATCTGCGTGACCGAGGAGACCTCCGCCGGCGACAGCGCCGCCGCCACAAACTGGCACGGATCCTCCGACCATACCACAATGTCCATTTTCTCGCCCCGCAGTTCTTCCACAACGGCGGCCACGCGGGCACCCCTGGTCCCTACGCAGGAGCCGACCGGGTCGATGTTCTCCTCCGTGGCGTGGACGGCCAGCTTCGTCCGGCTGCCGGCCTCCCGCGAAATGGACTTTATTTCCACCAGGCCGGATTCGATCTCCGGCACGTTCAGTTCAAACAGACGCTTGACCAGGCCCGGATGGGTTCTGGAGACGATCACCTGCGGCCCGCGCTGGCTGCGGCGGACCTCCACCACGTACACGCGGATCAGATCGCCCTCTTTGAACGTCTCGCCCCTGACCTGTTCGCTGGCGCTGAGCAGCGCGTCGGTGCGCTCGGCGCCTTGGCCGATGCGGATGATCATATCGCCGGTGTTGGGGTCGATGCGCAACACTGTGCCGGTGAGGATTTCATGCTCCCTGGAAGAGAAACTCTCAAACACCATGCCCCGCTCTGTCTCGCGGATGCCCTGGATGATCACCTGCTTCGCGGTCTGGGCGGCGATGCGGCCGAAGGCCTGGGTTTTGATCTCCACATCCACAAGGTCTCCTAGGCTTGCGTTGGGGTCGATGGCGCGGGCGGCATCCAGAGCGATCTCCGTGTCCGGGCTGACCACCTCGTCGACCACCTCTTTCTGGGCGTACATCTTCATTTCCTGTTCGTTGAGACGGACAAATACATTGTCGGTGTAGCCCGTTTTGTCCTTTTTATAAGCAGCCACCAATGCCTGCGTAATCCGTTCAACCATAAAGTCCACCCGAACTCCCCGGTCTTTTTCCAGCTGGCGCAGAGCCGCAAAGACCTCAGCGCCGTCTACGTGCTGCTCCGTCTTGGCGGCGGTTTTCTTTTTCATGGTGATTCCTCCTAATCAAAAATCCACGCGAAGCCGAACCAACGCGACTTCCGCTTTGGGAAAGGTAAGCGTCTTTTCACCTACGGTGATGGATACATCGCCGCCGTCATAGCCAGCCAGCTTCCCGGCAAATTCCTTGCCGCCGTTTTTGGGCCGGTAGAGCTTAACCAACACATCCGCGCCGAGGTAGGCGGCAAAGTCTTCCGGCCGCTTCAAAACCCGCTCCAGCCCCGCCGAGCAGACCTCGAAGGTATAGCTGGTGGGAATGGGATCGCGCTCGTCCAAAATCGGATCCAGCGCGCGGGAGATGGCCTCGCAGTCGGCAATATCCACGCCGCCTGCTTTGTCGATATAGATGCGCAGGAACCAATCGGCTCCCTCACGGACATATTCTACATCCCAAATGGAACAGCCCCGCGCCCGGACAATGGGCTCGGCAAGCTGCCAGACCTGCTGCGTAATTTTCATGTGCATCCATCCTTGCATCAAAAGAAAGAGAGGAGCGAACTCCTCTCTTTGGAAAATCTTCCTAAGAACATAGAAATTATATCACCAAACCGTAGAAATTGCAAGGGTTATTTCCATTTTTTCTTAAAAAAACACGCAGCGTTTTTTCGCCCCGGAAAAAAATCCGCGCACAGAGAAAAAAACAGTTTCCCAATGGGGAAAAATGTGGTATACTGATAGCGATCGAGGTGCAACATATGAAAAAATTTGAACAGGCCCTTGGGCCGGCGCTGTGTGGTTTGAGCGCGATTGCGTTCGCGGCCGGGGCGGCCGCGCGGATCTATATGGACCGAAGGCTGCTTTCGCCCGACGGGATGCTGCCGCGGGGCAGCCGTGCGCCGCTTGCCCTGGCGGCAGGATTGGCAGCCGCGCTCGCGCTCGCGGCGCTGCTTGCGAGCCGGCTGGAAGAACGGCCGGCGTATCGGGAAAATTTTTCGAACGCGTGGGGCGCGCGGGCAGTCGCTTGCCTGTGCGGCTGCGTAATCGCCGCGTGCGGCGTCTTGCGCTTGCGCGGCGAGGAGGACGCCGTGCGGCTGGTCACCTGCGCGTTGCAGATCGCAGCGGGTGCGCTGATGGCCGTGCAGGCCGTCTGCGCGGCCATGGGCAAGAGGCGGCAGCGCTGGATGCTGATGCCCATGTGCGTGTATCTGGCGCTGAATCTAATCGGCGATTACCGGACTTGGAGCGGGGAGCCCAATGTTCTGGCCTACTGCTTCGCGCTGCCGTGCGACGTGGCCTGTATGCTGGCGGCGTATCACCTGGCGGGTTTTGACCTCGACCGGGGCAAACGGCGGATGGGCGCGTTTTGGTGCGCCGCCGCGGTCAGTCTGGCGGGCGCGGGCTGCTTTGGCGGACTTAGCGGCGCGGGAACTGCGGAGCCGGTTTTGCTCGCGGGCCGAGCGGCCGTTGTGATCTGGGTCGCGATCGAGCTGGCGCAGCTGTGCAGGTACCGGAAAAAGGAACCGACCCAAGGGCAGGTTTCAAAATAAAAAAATGTCGAATGGCCGAAAGGCCGGGAAGGAGAAACGATGGTTCGTCATATTGTTATGTGGAAATTCCGCGAGGGAACGGAGAAGGAAGCGGAGACGTTTATGACTAGACTGGCCGCGCTCGAGGGCGAAATTGATTGCATCCGCTCGATGCAGATCCTCAAGAGCGCTGTAAAGGGCGGCGAATATGACGCGGTGCTGCTGGCGGATTTTGATACGCTGGAGGACATTCCGCGTTACCGCGTAGACCCGCGGCATCAGGCCGTTGCGGAGCTGTGCGCCGCGATTTGCGTCGACCGCAGCGCGATCGATGTGACACTCCCGTAGCTCCTCGTACTGGTGCGAGTGCCGGGAAACCGCGCAAGGATGTTTTCCCTGGCGGCGCACCAGACTCGTCGCCTTCGCCATCGGCCCGCTTTTCTGGGCTTGCTGGCGAGGGCGGACAGCGCAACGCGCTCACCCGCGCGATCCCAACCTGCTCTGCCGCGAATTGTTTGCCCGCCTTTGGCGGGCGGGCCTGTCATATTCTGCTTTTGCGCGTTGGGTTGGGTCAAAGCCAATACGCACGTTTGCAAGGCTTTTTGTTCCGCGCTTAAATTTTAGGCCGTGCCGTCGCGGACGGCACATGGCTATTTTGCTATGCTTTTTTACAGAGAAAGAGAACCGCTGGAATTGTAACCGGCGGTTCTCTTTTTGACAAAAGTCCTATAACTTGCAGTATGCGCGGGCGACTTGCGCGGCCAGGCGCGCGTTGTTGAATACCAGCTGAATGTTGGAGGCGAGGCTGTCGCCCCCGGTAATGTCCTTGATCTTCGCCAGCAGGAACGGCGTGGTCGCCTTGCCGTGGACGCCCAAGGCTTTGGCCTCCGCGACCGCCTGATCGATGGCCTTGTTGATGACGTCCGCGTCCATGGAGTACTCGACCGGAATGGGGTTGGTCACCAACATGCCGCCCTTCAGGCCCAGCTCGTGCTGCGCTTTGAACGCGCGGGCGATTTCCTCCGGGGTGTCCAGCCGGTAATCCACGCCGAAGCCGGATTTGCGGGTGTAGAAGGCGGGCAGCTCGTCGGTGCCGTAGCCAATGACCGGCACGCCGTGCGTCTCCAAATACTCCAAAGTCAGACCCAGATCCAGAATGGATTTGGCGCCCGCGCAGATCACCATGACATCCGTCTGCGCCAGCTCCTCCAGGTCGGCGGAAATGTCCATCGTCGTCTCGGCGCCGCGATGTACACCGCCGATGCCGCCGGTCGCGAAAATCTTGATGCCCGCCATTCGGGCGATGATCATCGTGGTTGTGACGGTGGTAGCGCCGTCGGAGCCTTTCGCGGCCAGCACCGCCAGGTCGCGGCGGGACGCCTTGGGGACGTCCTGCCCCTTTTTGCCCAGATATTCAATCTCCTCCGGGGTCAAGCCGGCCTTTAAGCGGCCGCCCAGGATCCCAATCGTCGCGGGGACGGCGCCGTTTTCCCGGATAATCTGCTCTACCTTCAGCGCGGTCTGCACGTTTTGCGGATAGGGCATCCCGTGGGAGATGATGGTGGATTCCAGGGCCACCACAGGTTTCCCCTCAGCCACCGCCCGGGCAACCTCTGGGTTCACATCTAGATATGGATTGCAATTCATGTGCGTTCCTCCTGATATATTTTGTTAAAATCCGCCATGCGCCGCAGCACCGCCTGGCACGACAGCGCGGGATTTACGGTCCGCTCGCCCTCCACCGCGATGGACGCCGCGGCCAGCGCAAAGCAGGCGGTTTCATACAAAGAAAAATGCCGCAAATAGCCATAGACCAGCGCGGCCATCAGCGCGTCGCCGCCGCCGGTGGCGTTTTTCAACGCGGTCGGAAAACACGGCAGCTGCACGCGCGCGGTGGCGTCGGCGCAGTATAGCCCGTCCGCGCCAAGACTGATGCACACCTGCCGCACGCCCTTTTCCAGCAGCGCATCCGCCGCCCGGGAGAGATCCTCCGGGCCGCGAATCTGCACACCGGACAGCAGCTGCGCCTCCAGCAAGTTGGGCTTGAGCAGGCGCAGCGCGCCCAGCGCGCCGGAAAGCCGCTCCGCCTTGCGCACGGAAACCGGATCGGCAAATAATGGCGCTGTACAGTGCGCGGCGAGATACTCGATGGCCTGGGGCGTCAGATTGGCCTCCAGCACCACCGCCGCTGCGCGGTTGAGCAGCTCCAGATTGCGTTCGAGATAGTCCGGCGTGATCGCGCGGGACAGCGATTCGTCGCACACGGCCAGGGCCATATCGCCCTCTGGGCCGGCGATCGCCAGATACAGCGACGTCTTCCCCTCCGGCACGCGCCTGGCATGGTCCAGGCCGATCCCGGCACGCTGGCACTCCTCCAACGCCAGACCGGCGTAGTAATCGCCGCCAATGGCTGTGAGCATCGTGACGTTTTGCCCCAATAATGACAAATTGTGGGCGACATTCTTTCCCACGCCGCCCAACGATAACTGTACAGAACCCGGATTGGAATCATGGGGAATCAGCGCCGCGGCCGCCTTGCCGCAGATGTCCAAATTCACGCAACCCACAACCACGATCTCGCGATCGGATTTTTCTGTCATATGCCATCTCCCAAAAAGTTATACACAGTTCGCACCTTCCGGCACGGTAAAATGAAAACGCTTACGTCCTGCAAACGTGCGCCCGGCCTTTCCCGTCGGCAAGCCCGGCAGGCTTGCTCCCATAGCCGGCAACTGCCAGAAACGGCATACACCGCTTCTGGCAGCGCGAATAAAATCGATTAACCTAATTCCGCAAAGTACTTAATGGTGCGGACCATCTGAGAAACATAGGAGTTCTCGTTGTCATACCAGGAGACAACCTGAACCTGCGTGGTGCCGTTGTCCAAGGGCATGACCATGGTCTGCGTGGCGTCAAACAAGGAGCCGTAGCGCATACCGATGATGTCGGAAGAAACGATCTCGTCGGTGTTGTAGCCAAAGGACTCGCTGCCCTCGGCCTTCATCTGGGCGTTGACCTGTTCCTTCGTGACCGTGCCTTTGACGACCGCGTTGAGAATCGTGGTGGAGCCGGTGGGGGTGGGAACGCGCTGCGCCGCGCCGATGAGCTTGCCATTCAACTCGGGGATGACCAGGCCGATGGCCTTGGCCGCGCCGGTGGAGTTGGGGACGATGTTCAAAGCGCCGGCACGGGATCTTCTCAGATCGCCCTTTCTCTGCGGGCCGTCCAGAATCATCTGGTCACCGGTATAGGCGTGGATGGTACACATAATGCCAGACTCGATGGGCGCCAGGTCATTCAAGGCCTTCGCCATGGGCGCCAGGCAGTTGGTGGTGCAGGAGGCGGCGGAGATGATGGTGTCTTCCTTGGTCAGTGTAGTGTGGTTGACGTTGTAGACGATCGTGGGCAGATCGTTGCCCGCGGGCGCGGAAATAACGACCTTTTTCGCGCCGGCGTCCAGATGGGCCTGCGCCTTTGCCTTGCTGGTATAGAAGCCGGTGCACTCGAGAACGACGTCGACCCCCAGCTTGCCCCAGGGCAGTTCCGCGGCGTTGGGAATCTTGTAGATCACGATCTTCTTGCCGTCGACAACGATGTAGTTGTCTTCGCCTTCTCCTTCATTATAATCAACAGTGTGGCCCATGAATGCGTAGTTGCCTTGGGTGGAGTCGTACTTGAGCAGATGCGCGAGCATCTTGGAAGAGGTCAGGTCGTTAATTGCGACGACTTCATAGCCTTCCGCCCCAAACATCTGGCGGAACGCCAACCGGCCAATGCGGCCGAAACCATTGATTGCAACTTTAACAGACATATAGAAATTCCTCCGTTTTTATACGCCGGATCCTTCGGCGCAAATTGTAATCCAATATTTCCATACCGGTACAATCCCATTATATACCACAGATCAAAGCTTTACAAGATTTATTTTGCACAAATTCCGCTTTTTTAAGCTTTTTTTCATAGCAAATCCGCGGCAAACCGGGCGGGTTCGATTCGGCTGCTTTATGGAATCGCAAACAGCCGTTTCGCGTTTTCGGCCGTGGCCCTGGCGACCGTCTCCTCCGGTAGGCCCTTGATCTCGGCGAGCTTGCGCGCCATATAGGGGACGTACCGGCTGTCGTTGCGGCGGCCGCGATAAGGCTCCGGGGCCATGTAGGGGCAGTCGGTTTCGATCAAAAGCCGCTCCAGCGGAAGGTCCCGCGCCACCTCCACCGCCCTGCGGGCATTTTTAAACGTGATCACGCCGGTAAAGCCGACGTACCAGCCGAGCTTCACCAGTTCCCTGGCCATTTCCAGCGAACCGGAGTAACAGTGAAACACGCCGCGCGCGGTCGGAAATTGCCGCAAAATATCCATGGCGTCGCCATGGGCCTCCCGCTCGTGGACGACTGCCGGCAAGTCCAATTCCACCGCCAGCGCCAACTGGACAATGAACGCGCGCCGCTGGACGTCGCGCGGCACGTCGTCATAATGATAGTCCAGACCGATCTCCCCGATGGCGCGCACCTTCGGGTGCCGTGCCAGGGCGCGGTAGCGCTCCAGCAGCGCCGGATCAACATTGTCGGCATCGTCCGGGTGGCTGCCCACGGCGGCGTATACAAAATCATACTGCTCCGCCAGCCGCACCGACGCAAGGCTGGACGCCAGGTCGCAGCCGATATTCATCACCCGCGTAACGCCCGCCTGGGGCAGCTGCGCGAAAATTTCCGCCCGGTCGGCGTCAAAGCGGCGGTCATCCAAATGGGCGTGGGAGTCAAAATATTCCATTGTCATTTCCTCTGTTCCAGATATACCAGCAAAACGGCCACGTCCGCGGGGGACACCCCGGAGATCCGCGACGCCTGCCCGATGGACACCGGGCGGATGGCGCCGAGCTTCTCCCGCGCCTCCAAGCGCAGGCCGTGCAAACTGTTGTAGTCCAAATCGGGCGGCAGCAGACGCGATTCCGCCCGCTGAAATTCCTCTACCTGCTTCTGCTGGCGGAGGAGGTAGCCGTCGTATTTGAGCTGAATTTCCACCTGTTCGCGAACCGCCGGGGGAAGATCCGGCCTGTCCGGGTCAAACGGCGCGAGGTCGTCATATCGCAGCTGGGGCCGGCGCACCAGATCGGAAAGCCGCGTCGAGTGCTCCGCCGGCGCGGTGCCCTTCGCCAGCAAAAGCGCGTTTAATTGCTCGGACGCCGCCACGCCGCTGTGTTCCAGGCGGGCGATCTCCCGGCGCACCCGGTCGTATTTCTCCAAAACGGCCTCGTACTGTGCGCGGGAAACCAGGCCGATGCGATAGCCGATGGGCGTCAAGCGCTGGTCGGCGTTGTCCTGGCGGTGGAGCAGGCGGTATTCGCTGCGGGAGGTCATGATCCGGTACGGCTCCTCGGTGCCCTTGGTCACCAGATCGTCAATCAAAATTCCGATGTACCCGTCGCTCCGCTTTAAAATCATCGGCTCCCGGCCGCCGAGCTTCAGCGCCGCGTTGACCCCGGCCACAAACCCCTGTACCGCCGCCTCCTCATAGCCGGACGAGCCGTTGAACTGGCCAGCGCCGTAGAGGCCCGGAACCTTTTTGCACTCCAGCGTGGGCAGCAGCTGAGTCGGATCGATGCAGTCGTATTCAATGGCGTAGGCCGGGCGCATCATCTGCGCGTGCTCCAGGCCGGGGACGGAGTGGAGCATCTGCTGCTGCACGTCCTCCGGCATACTGGAAGAAAACCCCTGGATGTACAGTTCTTCCGTGCGCAGGCCGCACGGTTCAATAAACAATTGGTGCCGCGGCTTGTCCGCGAAGCGCACCACCTTCGTCTCGATGGACGGGCAGTATCGCGGCCCCACGCCGGTGATGGAGCCGTCGTAGATGGGGCTGCGGGCAAGATTCCGGCGGATGATGTCGTGGGTCTGGGCGGTGGTGTAGGTCAGGTGGCACACGGCGCGATTTTCCGGCGCCTTGGCGGTTCGGAAGGAGAAGGGCGCGCAGTCCTCGTCGCCTGGCTGAACCTCCATGCGCTCCATGCAGACCGAGCGCGCGTTGACGCGCGGCGGAGTGCCGGTCTTGAACCGGCGCAGACGCAGCCCCAGCGAGAGCAGCGACTGGCTCAGTCCCGTGGCCGCGTGCATCCCGTCCGGGCCGGAGGAGAACTGGTGCTCCCCAATGATGACCTGGGATTCGAGATAGGTTCCCGTACACACGATCACCGCCTTGCAGCGATATTCCGCGCCCAGCTGCGTTAAAACGCCGCGGATCCGGCCGCTGGAATCGGTTTGCAGCTCGGTCACCATCGCCTGTATTAAGTCCAGATGCTCCTGCGTTTCGAGCCGGTGCTTCATAAATTCTTGATACGCCCGCCGATCGGCCTGGGCGCGCAGCGAGTGGACTGCCGGGCCCTTGCCGCGATTGAGCATCCGGTATTGAATGCAGCACTGATCCGCCGCCCAGCCCATCTCGCCGCCCAGAGCGTCCAGCTCGCGCACGAGATGGCCCTTGCCCGTGCCGCCGATGGCCGGGTTGCAGGGCATATTGCCCACGGCGTCGAGATTGATGGTGAAAACCGCCGTCTTCCGGCCAAGGCGCGCCGCCGCCAGACCTGCTTCAATCCCGGCGTGGCCCGCCCCGATCACAATGATCTCATATTCTCCGGCAAAATATGTCATGTTGCTCCTTCCTTTCGCACCCATTATCATGCGTACTGAACAGAGCCGCAGGCCTGAAAAGCCTTGGCTTTTCAGGCACATTGGCTTTATTCTGGCGCAACTCGGATTCTGATATCCAAAAATTCTTGCACTTTGCCCTTGGCGCTGCATATGCCGCGCCAAAAAAGCGCCAAGCGGTTTATTCAGCAGACATTATTATAGCCGATCCGGCCCCGTTTGGCAACAGACTTTTCGCCGCGCTTGCAATTGCCCGGAAATGTGTTATAATGGTCACAAAGAGTGCGGTACGGAAGAAGGGGAGTGTCGCCATGGCGCCTACATTATACTTATACAGGCTCGGCGGGAAGAAGGGCGCGAGGATCCGTCTGCTGTGCATGAAGCTGAAAATTCGGGCCGTGGCGGTCCGGCCGGAGCAGTATTCGCTGCCGCTGGGCGTGCTGGCGGGGCTGACCGAGGGAAGCGAGCCGCCCTATGCGGGGCCGGAGCTGCCGGATGAAATGCTGCTGTTGGTGGACTTCAGCCAGGAACAGATGGACGCACTGCTAAGCGGCTTTCGCCGGGATCAAATTCCGCCAGTGGCATACAAGGCGGTGCTGACACCGACCAATCTCACATGGAACTCTCTGCAGCTGTTTCAGCAGCTGCGCCGGGAGCACGCGGCGCTCACCGGCAGGCGGCCCTTCGATCTGCTGATTCAGGGCGGCATGGTGATCGACGGCAGCGGGAATTCCGCTGTGCGCGCGGACGTGGGAATCCGCGATGGCGTGATTACGGCCGTCGGCAATCTTCCCGGCGGCAGCGCCAGCCAGGTGCTGGATGCCAGCCGGATGTACGTGACGCCCGGATTTGTGGATATCCACCGCCACGCCGACGCGGCGGTTTTCCGGCCGGATTTTGGCCGCCTGGAGCTGTCCCAGGGGCTGACGACCATTGTCAACGGCAATTGCGGCATGTCCGTCGCGCCGCTGGAAGGGGAATTTTCATCGCAGGTGCGGCGCTATCTGGAGCCGGTCACGGGGCCGGTTCCGTCCGGCGTCCCGCTGGACACGCTGGGCGCCTATCTCGACGCGCTGGCCGCGCGTCCGCTGCCCATCCATGTGGGGATTCTGGCCGGCTCGGGCACGCTCCGCGCAGGGTGCGTGGGGTATGACGTCATGTGCCTGGATGAAGACCAGGCGGCCGTGATCCGTACCCGCCTGGAGCAGGCGCTGCAAGACGGCGCCCTGGGGGTGTCCCTGGGGCTGGGCTACGCGCCGGACTGCTTTTACACCGCCCAGGAGCTGGCCGGCGCGCTCTCGCCTCTGGCGGGCAGCGGGATCCCCGTCACGGTACACATGCGCGAGGAGGGCGACCAGGTCACCGAATCGGCGCGGGAGATGTGCGCGCTGGCCCGCGCTCTGAAAACGCCCGTCCATATCAGCCATCTGAAGGCCATTGGAAAGCGCAATTGGGGGCAGAAAATTCCCGCCGTTTTGCAGATGCTGCGGCGCTCGCGCGAGGAGGGGCTGGACATCTCGTGCGACGTGTACCCCTACACCGCCGGTTCCACGCAGCTGCTGCATCTGCTGCCGCAGGATTTTCTGGTGGGCGGAACACAGGCCGTGGTGCGGCGGCTGAAGGATCCGGAGCAGCGGCGGCGCCTGACCTGGCGGATTCAGACAGGCCGGGATTTTGACAATATTGCCCAACTCGTGGGGTGGGACAACATTCTGCTCTCCTCGCTGCATCAGCCCCAGAACCGGCCCTATCAGGGCATGAGCGTGGCGGCGGCGGCGAAACGGCTGGGGATTTCCCCGTTTGACTGCTGCTATGATCTGCTGATTTCGGAACAGTGCGCCGTCACAATGATCGACTTTATCACGTCCGAGGCGGATATCGCGGAGATTTTGCTGGATCCCGCCGCCTGCGTGATCTCCGACAGCACCTATCCCGTCGAGGGGATCTGCCACCCCAGGCTGTACGGGACCTTTGTGCGGGTGGTGGAGCGGTATGTGCTGCAGGAAAAGCTGCTGCCACTGGAAACGGCCGTTGCCAAGATGACGCGCATCCCGGCAGACGTCCTGGGTCTGAAGCAAAAGGGGCGCATCGCCGTGGGCGCAGATGCGGATTTGAATTTGTTCGTCCCCGAGCATCTCCACGAGCGCGGGACCTACGCCAGCCCTGCCCGGTTTGCCGAGGGAATCGACATGGTGCTGGTCGCGGGGAAGCCCGCGATGGTGAAAGGTGAGCCGACGGGACTGTGCGGCGGGCGCGTTTTGCGGCGGTGAGCGAGTGAGGACGCGCTTGCAAAATACTCCAAAATAAAATTCAAAAAAGCACTTGCAATTTTGAAAAGGCTGTACTATAATAAGATTGGTTATGATTCTATGATCAATGAGGAATTTTCTATAACAGGATCCAAGGAGGCCATAAAAATATGAAAATGACAAAGCTTTTGGCGGTTGTTGTCGCATTGGTGATGCTCTGCACGGCAGTGCTTCCCGTGTCGGCGGCTTCCGGTCTGAACCAAAATGAGCAGGATGTCTACGATTGGCTGTTCTCTGGTCATGACGTTGGCAATACGACGATTTATTTCCTGGATGGGCGTCAGACCGAGTTCACGAACTTCTTCAACCGTGACGGCGTGGATATGACCGACGCGCAGAAGGCGGAGATCATGAAGTATCTCAAGGAGTCCGAGGCGCTGCTCAAGGATCCGGAGTACATTGCCTGGGCCAACGCTGGCAACACCAGCCTGGCGAAGCTGCCTCGCCGCATCAAGGAAGTCATGATTGCGGACGGCATCGCGGCGTGCGCGGTGATGGGTCTGACTTTCGTATACAACAGTGCGAACAACATGGTTACGATCACAGATGGAGACGGCAATGTCCTTGTCTATACGGCGGCGGTCGTCAAGCGCACCGGTGCTGTGGCAAGCAGTCTGCCGATGATTCTGTCCATTGCGGCGATGAGCGGCGTGCTCGCAACTGCGGCGTTCCTTGCGCTCAAGTCGCGCAAAAAGCGCGACGTCATGCTCTGCGCATGACGGGCCGGCGGGATGGGAATCCGTCTGGCCAAAAACAAACAAAGGTATGGGCATATGCATATATGCCCATTCTTTATATGTTTCTGGCGGTGCTGGTGATTGGTGCGGTTACGTATCCCTACTGGGGCGTGATTCGGAGCGCAGTTCAGGTGTTTTCCTCTGACGTGACACCTAATATGACGGAACTGACTTCGATTTTTTTGCCTACCCAGCCGCCGCAGACGCCTGAGACGGACGAACCTGGAGCGATGAACCCCGCGCCGCAAGGCGACACTGTGGACAACAGCGTTATTGAGATTCCCAATTACAATACGCAGTACGCGCAGCTGCGGTGCGACGCCATCGGCCTGGATTGCCCCTTGTACTTTGGCGATTCGGACGCGGCGCTGGCCATGGGCGCGGGACAGTACCACGGCAGCTGGCTGCCCGGCTATGGCGGGACGATTTTGGTGGCGGGGCACAACACGTCCTTTTTTGCCAACTTCCCCGATTTGGAGATTGGGGATATCTTCCAGATTACCACGAACTATGGCGTGTATGAATACAGCGTGACGGATATGCAGATTCATAACTACCAGGACAAGAGCGCGTTTGATTTGACGTCCCGGGAGCGGGAGGTTCTGGTGCTCTATACCTGCGTGGGCCTGTTTGGCGGGAGCAAGGACGATCGGCTGTTTGTCTACTGCGACAAAATATCCGGCCCGACGGTGGTCGGACTGGAGGTTTCACAGTGAGTCGGGGAACAAGAATTCTTTGCAGCATTTTTGGCTTTTATCTGACGCTGGCGCTGCTGGCGGTCCAGCTGTGCGCGGGGTTGAGCGGCTATTTTTTAAAAGACGCCAATTTGATCCGTGCCGTGTGTACGGACGCATCCGCCGAAGATGCGATGGCACTGGTGCTGGACGAAGGCACGGTACTGGCAAACGCCAACGGGATTTCCCCGTCGGTTTTGGACGGCGTGTTTTCCAAAGAGCAATTTCTGCGGGACATGACGGCGGTTCTGGAAAACGCACTTGCGGGGCGGGATGATACGCCCGACACGGCGCAGAGTATGGACAAACTGGCGGAAAATGTTCGCAAGACGCTCGTGGCGGAAGGACTGTCCGGCGACGTTTCCGAGTACGCTGGGGAGATCGACCTGTTTTGCATGCAGATTCGGACAATTTATGAGCAGGCGGTCGGCCTGCGCGTTTACCGCGTTATGGATGAGCTGATGACCAAGGTGCGGCGGGTGATTCCGTGGGCTTTGGGCGCAGCGGCCGGACTCGGCGTTTTATGTCTGGCGCTGATGGGGCTGGTGACGCGACGCACGCGGCGGCTTGGCGCGGAGATCTCGTACAGTGTGATTGCGGCGGGCGGTCTGAACGCGCTGTTTGCCGGGGGCGTGCTGCTCTCAGGCGTCACCGAGGGGCTGCAGCTGTCGCCGGACTATTTCCGCAATTCGCTGGAGTGCTTCCTGCAGAACGGGCTCCGGTTTGACCTGTGGATTGGGCTTGGCGTTCTTGCCTTTGGGTTGGTTCTGTTTGCGCTGTCCGGATATTTTATGCGGCGAAAGAAATAAAAAATGTTTCCTTGCGAAAATAGGAAAAATACAACGCCCGGCTCTCGTGCAGAGTCAGGCATTGAGTTTCACGGAATTTTTGCTGAAGGGCTACCGCGTGCGACCCATTCAATACCTGCTCAAGCCCGTGCCAAATCAAGCACTGGAAGAGGCGCTGCGTACCGATCTGCGGCTGCGCCGCAGAATTCAAACGTGCAGGCCAGACGCAAAACCGCGGTTTTGCGTCTGGCGGATCTGTGTTATATTGAAAGCCGCAATCAAGGCATGGTGTTCCACATCAAGCAATTCGAGCAGTCTTTCTGGATGTCCCTTCCCCAGGCCAAGTCCGATTATGGAACCGCCTCCATGGACGGTGCGGGAAAAATTTTTCAGTTTTTTAAGATTACGCTGCCGATGGTTTCGTCGACGCTGTTCGTCGTGATCATCAAGTGCCTGATGGCCTCCATCAAGGTGTACGACATCATCTACGTAAGGCGGACTTTACCGCCGCGCGTCAGACGGCCCGGCGAAGACAATGAATTTTCCGTCTGCAATGTCGAGGGCAAATTTTTGCACCGCTACGACTTTTAAAGTCTGCCTACGTTTTCTCCAAACTATTATTCTGTTTTGCTGTACATTTCCCAAAACCTCATTTCAGGAGGGTTCAAGTCTCCTCAGTTGGGGAAAAAGGGGGTTTGGCAACTACGGTTGGAAACGTCCAATTTAGGCATGAGAAAATCGCAAAGTCTTGTGGTTACTGGCTTTGCGGGCCTGGCATCTTTTTTTAATCTTGCTTTTAATGCGGTTAAACGGCCAAAACCCAAGCCTGCGTCCTCTCAGACGTGCGCCAAGCGAAAGCGGGTCGCGCCTGCAAGGGAGGAGCGACGGCGTGCGTGAGTCAATGACTTTTTAAAAGAAAAGTCGTCGCGGACGATACATAGTCCGCGACGACGTGGTGCGGAAGAGGAGACTTGAACTCCCACGTCGGTTGACACACGCACCTCAAACGTGCCTGTCTACCTATTCCAGCACTTCCGCAGATGAATTTTGCTTGTTCATTATATCGATTTTACGGGAATTTGTCAATACTTTTTCTGAAAAGTCTCCGACAATTTCCGCTGCCCGGAAAATTATGCTTGTGCTTTTCCAAGTTATCGTGTATAATAAGATATATAGGCACTTTTGCCCAATTGCAAGGAGGGTTTCCTATGACCAGCGTAAACACTGGCAATGGCATCATCACGATCAGTAATAATGTCTATACCACAATCGCCGGAATCGCTGCTACCAATTGCTTTGGCGTCAAAGGCATGGCAATCCGTTCTATGAAAGACGGCCTGGTGCATCTGCTCCGCAAGGAGGCGATGACCAAGGGCGTGCGCGTCACCTTTAATAACGATAACTCGATTTCGATCGATCTGCATATTATGGTGGACAGCGGTATCAATATCGCGGCTGTCGGCGATTCGATTATCTCCGAGGTCCGCTATGTCGTAACAAAAAATACCGGTACGGAAGTAAAGGCAGTCAACGTTTTGGTTGACTCCATGGTTCTGGATTGACCGAGCCATATGGAGGGATAATTGTGATTCACATGATTAACGGGGCAGCGTACCGGAAACTGATCATTCAGGCCGCCGCTGCCATAGAACTGAGCAAACAACCCATCAACGAGCTGAATGTATTTCCCGTTCCCGACGGGGACACAGGCACCAATATGAGCATGACCTTGAACGCCGCAGTTCCCGAATTGCAGCGCTTGTCCTCCCCCACTTTGACGAAAGTTGCCGATACCGTTGCGGCCGCGCTTCTGCGCGGGGCGCGGGGAAATTCGGGCGTGATTCTTTCTCTTTTGTTCCGGGGTATGTCCAAGGCGATGAAGGGCGCGGAGTCCTGCGACGGCGCGCTTTGGGCACGGGCGATAACCGCCGGCGTTGAGACGGCCTATAAGGCGGTCATGAAGCCGGCCGAGGGAACAATTTTGACCGTCTCCCGTTTGGCGGCCGCCGCAGCGACGGAGGCAGTTACGGAATGCGGCGATTTTGAACAGATTCTCCAGGTGACCATCGACGCGGCGAAAGCGGCTCTGGCCAATACGGTCGACCAAAACCCAGTGCTGCAAAAGGCCGGCGTGGTGGACGCCGGCGGCAAGGGCTGGATCGTCATTCTCGAAGCGATGCTCAATGCCCTGCGCGGCGACGAGCTTGAAACGCCGGAGGTTCTTTCCGCCCAGGCGGTGAAGGAGCAGGCAGACTTTGCGGACTTCAACACGGAGGATATCAAATTCCAATACTGCACGGAGTTTATTGTCTCACGGGAAAATGAGAAAGACCCGGACGATTTGCGCGTTTTTCTGGGGCAGCTGGGCGACAGTTTGGTGCTGGTGGACGACGACGACATCATCAAGGTTCACGTTCACACGAATAACCCCGGCGTCGCCCTGGAAGAGGCGCTGAAATACGGCAGCTTTGTGACGGTGAAGATCGAAAACATGAAGCTACAACACACCCAAAAGGTACTGGACGCGGCGGAGGCGATCACGGAAGCGGTGATTGCCGCGCCGGAGAAGGATTTCGGGGTGGTCGCGGTGTGTGCGGGCGAGGGGCTTGCCACCGTGTTCCGGGAACTGGGTGCGGACGGTATTGTTTCCGGCGGGCAAACGATGAACCCCTCCACGCAGGACATTTTAACGCAGATTAACCAAATTTCCGCCAAAACAGTGTTTGTGTTCCCCAACAACAAGAACATCATCATGGCGGCGAAGCAGGCGATAGGCCTGACGGAAAAGAACGTTGTGGTCATCCCGTCCAAAACGATTCCGCAGGGGATTTCGGCGCTACTCAGCTTTGATCCGACGGCCGGGGAATCGGAAAACACCCAGGCTATGTGCGACGCCCTGCAGACTGTTACGACGATTCAAATCACCTACGCCTCCCGCGATTCGGACTTTGACGGGCATGACATCCACGCGGGCGACTATCTGGCGCTGTATGGCAGTGCGCTGTTCGACGCCAGCCCGGATCTGAACCATTTGCTCTGCCAGCTGGCGGAGCGGCTGCACCGGGAAGGCCGGGAGTACATCACGGTCTACTATGGTCAGGATGTGGACGAGATCGCCGCCGAGGGCGTCCGGGAGGCGTTCGCCGAGTTCTGCCCCGACGCCGACATCGCGTTGGTTGACGGCGGCCAGCCGGTGTATTCCTACTTGATCTCCGCCGAATAGCGCAAGGTGTAGTGACTTCCGCTCCAGCGGGACAAGCAATAAAGTCCATAATAAACTCCGGGAGGCCGCGGCGTTGCGGCCTCCCGGAGTTTATTTCCCCGCGTTCTGCCAGTCCGCCGGGTAGGTCACATAGAGAAATCTGGCGTGTTCCGGCGCGGAAAACTGAATCCGGCTCCCCTTGGGCAGATACAGCACATCCCCCGGATGTCCGGTGACGACACCGCGCTCCGTGTGAATTTCCAGGCATCCGCTAACTACATAGTCTATCTCATCATAGTGGAGCTGCCAGAAAAACGTGGCGCCGTCAATCTGCATCCAACCGGCGCCAAGACGCGGGCTCTGCGACAGGGAAAACAGGTCGCGGGTATATACCCGGTCATTTGGATTCCCCGTGTCCAGCCGGTCCTCCGGCCCGAAGCCGGCTGGCGGCTCCGCCCGCAGAACGCGCGGCTGCAGCTTTTCCTGCAAAAATTCCCGCACCAGCTGCTCAAGCTGTTCTTTGTTCATACGCCTTCCCCCTTGTCATCCAGCGCGCAACTAAAACCGCGCTCACGCCGCCCACCAGCTTGCCGAGGATCATGGGAAACAGCATCCTTGCGTCGTATCCGGCGGTAAAGCCCAGATGGTCGCCAAACACAAACGACGCCGACACCGCAAACGCCACATTGATCAGCTTCCCCCGTGGATCCATCTGCCCCATCATTCCAAACATGGGGATGGAGTTGGCGAGACTCGCCACCATACCCGCCGCGGAGGTTTCGTTGATCCCGATGGCCTTTCCCAAATAGGATAGCGGTTTTCGAAACAGCCGGGTGATTACGGAAATCAATGGGAACGCACCCGCCAGGATGATCGCGATCTCTCCCACCACGGCGATGCCCTCGTGGATGGGTGTCATATTCCGCACGATGACCAGACCCGTCAACTCCTGCAAAATGGCCAGCGCAAGCCCCGCCGTGATCACCGCCACCACGAGCTTCCCAAACACGGCGAAGCCGCGGATCATGGCCTTTTCCGCGCGCCACAGCCCCAGTACAATCAGCAGCGCGAACAGGACAATCGGCACCAGATTCCGCAGAATCATCCCCACGGAAAACCCTGCGGCCAAGCCTCCTACAAAGCAGCCCAACGGCACCGTGACCAGGCCCGCCAGCACGCCCTTCGCCAGAAACGGGAGATCCTCCTGCGACAAAATCCCTAACGCGACCGGGATGGTAAACACGATCGTCGGCCCCAACATGGACCCGACGATCAGTCCGCCGAACTGCCCCGCCGCTTCGCTCTCGGCCAATTCCGTCGCCAGCGGCGCGCCGCCCATATCACAGGCGAGGATGGAACCGGCAAACATGGCCGGATCCGCGCCGAGGAACCGGTACACCGGCACCAGCACCGGACGCAGCACCGCCGCGAGTACCGGCGCCAGGCTGATAATCCCTATCATCGCCAACGCCAGTGACCCCATGGACTCGATGCCCGCTTCAAACTCCTTGCCCAGCCCGAAGCGGTTGCCAAAAATGCGGTCCAAAGCGCCCAGCACCATAAACGCCGCCATGATAAAAACAATGATCTCATTGACCGACATGGTGATCCCCCGTCTCGTCCAGAATTCCAATGATTGCCGCGTCCACCGGCCCGTTGCCGCCAAGCCTGGCGCCGCTGCCGAAGGTCACAATCACATGTTCCCCCTTACCTGCGCCGACCAGGTCCGCCGCGACGACGGTGCCCGTGTCCAGCGCTACGCACAATAGCGCCTGTCCCGCCAAGCCGGGACTTTTTTTCGTCGCCCATACCGCGCCGGTGACCGTGCCGATCTTCATCCTTTTCCCTCCAAAATATCGCGCGCCAGCGGCGTCATGCGGCTGCCGGGCGGCGGCGTCTGCCCCCGCTTTTGCAGCTGCCGGGCAGCCTGCGCCGTGATCAGCCGCCGTTCTTGTCCGCCCACGAACTCGACGCCCAGCTGCTTGAGCTGCCGCTCCGCCGCGACGAGCCGGTTCCACAGAAGCCGGTTGGCGCACCCGGCGTACCGGCGGTGCTCCAGGCCCGATTCCACCAGGTACACCGGCAGCCCCCGCAGCAGCGCCCGGTAAACCGGAGGCTGATCAAAATACAACAGCTGCGCCGCGTCCAGCGAGCCGATCACCACCGCCTCGTGCTCTCCCTGGCGCACATAGCGGTAGCCTAGATCCTCCTCCGGCTCCCGGCCCAGCAGCAGCGCTACGGGCTTTTCAACCTGATAGCGCCGCAAAAATTCCTCACTCCACCGGTCGAGCGTGGCCTCATCCATGGACGATCATCCCCAGATCGCCCTTGGCAAAGCCGCAGGCGTTGGCCTCGTCAAAGTCCAAATGGGCGAAGGTTCGGAAATCCTTGCTCACCCGAACCACCACGTCCCCAAAGACGAGGGGCCGCCCCGTCAGGCAGCGCAGCTTCACCACTTCCCTGTCCGCCACGCCCTGGGCCTGGGCGTCCTCCGGGGTCATGTGGATGTGCCGCTGCGCCACAATCACCCCTTGGCGCAGCGTAACCGTCGCCCCATTGGCCCGCAGCGTGATGCCCGGCGTCCCGGCGATGTCGCCGGACAGCCGCACCGGCGCCTGAATTCCCAGCGCGACGCAGTCGGTCATGGACAGCTCCACCTGGGATTCCCTCCGCTCCGGGCCGAGGACCGCCACGTTGGCCATCTCGCCCTTTGGCCCCACCAAGGTCACCCGCTCCTGGCAGACATACTGCCCCGGCTGGGACAGCGCCCGCTTGGGCGTCAGCGGATGGCCGAAAAGCACCATGGCGTCGTCCCTCGTCAGGTGGACGTGCCGCCCGGAGGCCTCCAATTCGACAAAGCAGGTTTGCAGCAGCCGCTGCACAATGGCCTGTGTCGGACCGTTCATGGAATCACTCCCTTTTCTCAGGCTTCCGGCGCATTTTCACGGCCATGGGGTAAAATCACATCCACCTCCGTGTGCGGGCGCGGAATCACATGCACCGAAATCAGCTCGCCCACCTTTTCCGCCGCCGCGGCCCCGGCGTCCGTCGCCGCGTTTACCGCGCCCACGTCGCCGCGCACCATCACCGTCACCAGACCGCCGCCGACCTGCTCCTTGCCCACCAGCTGCACGTTGGCAGCCTTTACCATAGCGTCCGCCGCCTCAATGGCGCCGACTAGGCCCTTTGTCTCAATCATTCCCAAAGCATTTGTGTTCGCCATGTCTCATTCTCCCTTACTGTAATTTTTTTAAGATTTGCTCCGTCAGCGCCTTGACAATGTCGTCGCTGATGGGAATATCTTCCTCGTCCGGCCGACCGTTTTCGATCCCGCGCACGCCCCAGGCCACGCGCCGGATGTTGATCAGATCCAGCGGCCCGATGTTGTTGGACGACGAGCTGCCGCCGACGGCTCCGCAGCCCAGGGTCAGCGCCGGAAACAGATTTGTCGTCGCGCCGATGCCGCCCAGGGCGGCGGGACTGTTGACAATGAACCGCGAAACCGGCACCCGCAGAGCGAAGCGCGTGATGACGGCCTCGTCCGCGGCGTGCATCGCGAAGGTGTGGCCGCTGCCCTCGTGGCTGAGCACTTCGCAGACCTTTTCCAAAACCGTATTCTCGTCTTGCTCCACAAAGAAAGCCAGCACCGGGCACAGCTTCTCCCGGGAATAGGGCCTGGCTGGCCCGGCCTGGGTCTCCCGCGCCAGCAAAACCGTGGTGTCCTCCGGCACGCCCGGCAGTCCGGCCATCCGCGCGATCTCGCCGGCACGCTTGCCCACGACCTGGGGGTTGATCGTCCCGTTTGCCCGCAGGAGCAGGGCGGCGATTTTCTCCGCCTCCTCCGCGCTGAGGAAATACGCGCCCCGGCGGCGGAATTCCTCCTTCACCTGCTCGGCGCAGCACTGTTCAACAATGACGCTCTGTTCCGACGCGCAGATGGTGCCGTTGTCAAAGGTCTTCGAGCGCACGATACACTCCACTGCCCGCGCCAGATCCGCCGACTTGTGGATATACACCGGGCCGTTGCCCGCGCCCACGCCGATCGCCGGTTTGCCGGAGGAATAGGCCGCGTGTACCATGGCGCCGCCGCCTGTGGCCAGGATGAGCTTCACCTCTGGATGGGCCATCAGTTCCTGCACCGCCTCCATCGTCGGCGTGGAGATGCAGCTGATAGCGCCCGCCGGGCAGCCCGCCCGCTCGGCGGCCTGCGCCAGAATCTGCGCCGTCTTCACGCTGCACCGCACCGCCGCCGGATGGGGCGAAAAAACGATTGCGTTGCCGCCCTTGAGCGCGATGAGCGATTTGTAGATCACCGTGGAGGTGGGATTGGTCGACGGCGCGATACCCGCGATTACGCCCACCGGCACGCCGATGTCCCAGACCTTCTTCTCCCGGTCCTGCCGCAGGATCCCGATGGTCTTCATGCCCCGCATGGCCTCCGAAACCCGGTCGGCGGCAAAGCGGTTCTTGACGGCCTTGTCCGCGGCGTTGCCAAAGCCAGTCTCCTCCCAGGCCATGCGGCCGAGCATCTGCGCGTGTTCGTGTCCCGCCTGGGCGACGGCCGATACGATCTGATCGATCTGCTCCTGGCGCATGGTCCGCAGCTGGCGCTGCGCCTGCACCGCCTGCGCGACCAGCTGCCGCACCTCCTGGCGCGAACGTAAATCCTTATCCAGTTCCATAATCCTCTCCTTTTCGCTCATTGTGCCGCCCGCCTCGGATTCGCCGCGACAGCCTCCACCGCCTGGGCAAACGCCTGACAGGCGGCCGCGCAGGCGGCTTGGGTACCGGTCAGCAGGCCGCCGCCAAAGTTCGTCTCGCTGGGCGGCGCGTAAAACGTACACAGCGTCACATCGGACGTTTTCAGCGCCGCGTCCAGGCCCATGACTGCCTCCACCGGCGGCGCGATGAGATAGGCCAGCGCCTGACCGATTGAAATTCCCGCCGCCTTTGCAAGGAAGCTTCCGCTGCGCGAAACGGTGTGGGCCAGATACACCACGTCGCCTTCGTCGTTGGCGGCGCGGAAGCACGCCTCACCCCTACGCAAAAACTCCACTGCGCCCTTCAGCCCGCTCTCCACCTCCGATGGCGTGGGACCTGCCAGAATTCCGATGACCTCCCCCGCAAGACGCGTGGTGGCGTTGGGCGCGCCGGCGTACAGGCTTCTGGCGTAGATCACTTCCACATTGGCCCGCTTCGTGGCCTCGTCCAGGGCGATATACGTCGCGTCGTCGCAGTCCGTGGACAAGAGTGCGAGCGACCGGCCCGCGGCCTCTCCACCCAGGTGCCGCAGCAGCGGCGCGGGCACATTGGCAATTGTCTGCGCTGCCAGGATACGCACAGGAAGCGCACTTCCTGTCATCGCAGGCCCTCCTGGCGCAGATCGATCCCCGACGCGCGCTGGGTCAGCATGGCGGGAATCAATTGGGCGATGTGCGCGCCGGCCTGCGCCGGAGGCGTGCCCTGGCGGTGGATGTTGGACACGACGGTGCGCTTGGACTCGGAAATTCCGATGCGCGGCTGATAGGTGATATACGCGGACATCGACTCGTTGGTCACAAGACCCGGCCGCTCACCCACCAGCATACACACCAGATCGCACCCGGTCAGCTCCCCGATGTGGTCGGACGCCCCTACGCGGCAATACTGGATAAACAGCGTCTGCCCCAGATGAATCCCCTGCCGCTCCAAGCCCTGGCGGATCGCGTCGGCGCACGGCAACGCGTTGGCTTCGACGGCCGCCGAGGACAGCCCGTCACCGATTACCAGCAGCACCCGCTGCCCCTGGCAGGTCTGGCGGATGATCTGCTGATTCTTTTCATCAAAGCGGCGGCCGAGGTCCGGCCTGGTCAGATATTCATCCTTGTCCTTGCACCTGGTCTGCACAAACACCAGGTTGTGATCGCGGTAAAACGCCTCCGGCACCAGGGAAAACACGCTGTCCTGCGCCGCCGCGTGATCGGCGCGGAAGCGCAGCAGCGTCTGGGTCTTGTATCTGGCCCCGGCGCGGCCCACCCCGACGCGGGCAGGCGTCTTGGCCTTCAGCTCCAAAAACGCCGGGCCGTTGGCCGGGTTCTCCACCAGATATTGCCGGCGCAGATCCTGCGCGGCAAAATCCGCGACCGGCGCGGTGGGTGTGTAGTCACTGGCCTTGACCGGCGGTTCGTCCTCCAGGCCGCTCATCTGCCGCAGCATTTGCGCCACAATGGTTTGCAGTTCGTCTTTGTTCATTGCGTCCTCTCCTACAACAAAATAGAACCGTCTCCGGCCTTGGGAGTCAGCTTGCCATTCTCCACAAAGCCCATCTTTTCCAGCCACAGCTGGAACGGTTCAATCGCCCGCAGACCAAACAATTCCCGCAGAGCGGCGGTCTCGTGGTAACCGGTGGTCTGGTAATTGAGCATGATGTCGTCGCCGTGGGGGATCCCCATGAAATAGTTGCATCCGGCTGCCGTCAGCAAAACCATGAGGTTTTCAATGTCGTTCTGGTCGGCGCGCATGTGGTTGGTATAGCAGGCGTCGCAGCCCATGGGGACGCCGGTCAGCTTGCCCATAAAGTGATCCTCCAGCCCGGCGCGCACCACCTGGCGCGCGTCGTACAGATACTCCGGCCCGATGAACCCGACCACCGTGTTGACCAGGAACGGCGCAAAGCGCTTGGCAAAGCCGTAGCACCGCGCCTCCATGACCACCTGGTCCGCGCCGAAGTGGGCGTCGGAGGACAGCTCCGAGCCCTGGCCCGTCTCAAAATACATCACGTTTGGCCCCGTGGCCGTGCCGCGCGTCAGCGCCAGCTGCCGCGCCTGCTCCAAGGTGGCCGCGTCAAAACCGAACGCCTCGTTGCCCTTCTGGGATCCGGCGATGGACTGGAAAATTAGATCCGCCGGAGCGCCCTGCTCAATGGTCTGCATTTGGGTCTTCACATGGGCCAGCACGCAGGTCTGTGTGGGGATCTGCCAGCGGTTTTTGACCTCATCAAAGCGCTTGAGAATCCGGCAGACGCTCTGCACGCTGTCGTTGACCGGGTTTAGGCCGATCACTGCGTCGCCCGCGCCAAAGCTCAGCCCCTCGACCAGCGACGCAAGAACGCCGTCCGGATCGTCGGTCGTGTGATTGGGCTGCAGACGGCAGGCCAGCGTCCCCGGTTCGCCGATGGTGGTGTTGCAGTGGGCCGTGACGCGCAGCTTCTTCGCGGCGTAGACCAGATCCAAATTGCTCATCAGCTTTGTCACCGCCGCAATCATCTCCGAGGTCAGGCCGCGGCGAATCCGGTTTAGATCCTCCGTCGTGGTTGTCTCGCTGAGGATCCACTCCCGCAGCTCCGAGACCGACCAGCCGCGAATCTGCCGGTAGATGCTCTCGTTTACGTCGTCCTGGATGATGCGGGTCACTTCGTCTTGCTCATAGGGGACGGCCGGATGCTCCCGCAGATCGGAAAGCAGCAGATCTGACAGCACAATTTTCGCCGCCACCCGCTCCTCGGCGTTTTCCGCCGCAATGCCCGCCAGCTTATCGCCGGATTTTTCTTCGTTTGCCTTGGCAAGCACCTGCTTCACATCCTGAAACTGATAGTGCTTGTCAAACAGCCGGGTACTTAAATTCAATCCCTTTTCCTCCTATCGTTACATGGCCACGGACAAGATCAGCTGTTCCAATTCCTTGACTGTGGCCGGGCGGGGGTTGGTGGCGCAGCACGGATCTTGCAGCGCCGTTTCGGCGAGGTCGGACAGCCGCCGTTTTACCTCGTCGGGCGCGACGCCGGCCTCCCGCAGCGTACGGGGCATTTCCAGCTCCCGCCGCAGCTGAATCAACCCGCGCGTCAGCGCCTTGACGGTCATCGCGTTCGTCGCACCGAGTAATCCGCACCGGGCGGCCAGCTGCCGGTAGGCCAGCGCGCAGGCATGGGCGTTGAACTCCATCACCGCCGGGAGCAAAATTCCGTTGAGACGGCCATGGGGCGTGTGGAACGCGCCGCCCAGAGCGTGGGCCAGGGCATGGCAAACGCCAAGGCCTGCGTGGTCGAAGGCCAGCCCCGCCATGGTCGCGGCGATGTGGATATCCTCCCGCACCTGGGTCTGTCCGCGATAGGACGGCCCCAACTGCGCAAACACCCGTGCGAAAGCCTCCGTGGCCAGCGCTGTTGCAAAGGGCGAGCAGTTCTTGGCGCACACGGCCTCCAGACAATGGGCCAGCACATCCATGCCCGCGTCTGCAATCAAAGTCTTCGGCATTTCTGCCAACAGCGTGTCGTCCAAAATGGCAATCTGCGGCAGGAGCTTAGCGTCGATCAGGGGATGCTTGACTCCTTCGTGCGTCAGGATGGAAAACGACGTCACCTCCGAGCCGGTGCCGGAGGTGGTGGGAATCGCCACAAACGTCACCGGCGATTCATAGAAATACACCATGGCCTTGGCACAATCGATGGCGCTGCCGCCGCCCAGGGTAATTACCGCGTCCGGACCAAACGTGTGCATTTGTTTCAGTCCCTTTGCCACCAGCTCCAGATCCGGATCCGGCTGTACCTCGTCGAAGAACGCGAGTTCTGCCCCCGGTACCCGGCTGCCCACGCGCTTAGCCAGGCCGTTTTGCGCGAAAAACGGATCCGTCACCACCAACACCCGCGCCGCGGAAAGCTGTTCCAGCCGTCCCAACGCGTCCTGGCCAAAACAAATTTCGGTTTTACAGCAAAACGTATGGATACTTTTCACCGCCTTTTCCTGTTTTCTCTGTTATTATTTCCCGCGGATTGGAAAAAATGTACCCAAAGTAAGAATTCACCGTCGGTTCGATTTGCAATTACACTTTTTTCCCGGCGCGGCCTGGGCCGCCTTCTGCAAAAGGCAAAGCGCAGGAAACCGTTTTGTGACTTCCTGCGCTTTGGGTGTTCCGCTATTGTGTTTTGTTATGCCTGTGAAACAGGAAAAAGTGAATAAAACAGTCTCCGCTTCGCCATGAAGTCTGTAAAGCGTCCGCTCTCGGCAACCTCTCCGTATAAAAAGAAGTGTTTTTCATTTGGAAAAATACTCGACTGAGTGGTATGTTTCGTCTTAGGCCAAGCATTTTTTGCAAAGATTTGCGGTTTTACCGACCTCAAAATATAGTTTTTATAATACCTGCTACGCGGCTACACCAAAAAGTTTACCCTTACGCCGCTGAAACAGGGTAACATGACAGGGTAAAACAAGGTGCGAAAAGTTCTAAAAAATTAGAGAAAACGGGTGTAAACGGGAACAAATGGTAGAAGATAACACTTGCGTTCATAGTTCAAGTTCTTCTGCCCCTGCCAAGGGAAAGGTCAGTAATTTTATGGTTGCTGGCCTTTTTATTTATTCCGACGGCCGGCCTTGAGAAAGCGTGGCGCTTTGCACGCGGTGATTTGCACGTGAAAACAGACTGCTTTTCGTAGAGTCGGGAAAAAAGAATTGCTTTACAAGATTTGCTGCGGCGTGGTAGAATAAAAACAGCACAAAACAGCGCGCCGAAAGCCGGTTCTTGTCCGAGGAGTGGCATCTGAAAATGTGCGCGCTTTCAACATGGGGTGAGAAAATGCGGTACTACGATCAATTTAAAAAGCGCAACATGAATTTGTCGTGCGTGGGGTTTGAGCAGAGGGATCACAATGTAGCTTATTTCTGTACGCCCAAGGGGGCGAACGTCCTCGGATGGGCCGGGGTCGACGGAATTCACTACTGCTTTGTCCGCGGCTTCGGGGAGATGGTGTTCGCGGTCAGCCCGATGAACCTGCCGGGGGAGTATGTGCATCCGATTGCAAGAAATTTTCAGGACCTTCTTCGGCTTCTGCTTGCCTGCGGCGACATGGCCGCCATCGAGCAGGCGCATGCCTGGGATCGGGCGGCCTTTGACGCTTTTTTGAACGAACAGGACGCCACGCCGGAGCAGGAAGCGGTGCTGGAGGAGCTGAAAAACCGGTTCTCCCTTTCGCCCATGGAGGATCCCTTCGGGTACATCAAGGCCCTGCAGGAGGAGTTTGATTATGGCAGGCTCCGGTTCACGCCAGAGTATTATGATGCGTTAATGAACACCAGCGCGCCGGACAGGCCAATTGAATGGAAGGTATATTACAACGGCGGATATTGGGGCGGATGCGGCAGGGAACGCGCCGGCCGGGAGCTACGGATTGACCGCCAGTTTTCCTGGGGCGACGAGGAATGGCATGTTCCGGCGCTCTATTCCTGTGGCAAGGGCCTTGTTATGGATTTTTGCATGGAGATCGATACGAAACGTTTGCAGGCTTTTTTGGAACAGTGGGCATTTTCAAACTGGGAGGAAACAAGTCTTACCCCCGAACAGCGAACGCAGATTTGGCAAGATAATCCCCAGAATGTGGAGTTTCGCCCGACGCTATATCTAAACGGCAGAAAAATGCGGCCGTCGCACAGTTCGGAGCTGGGGTGGATTCCGGAAGAACTTTTGCCGGAGGGCGAGGAGAATCCGCCCGAATCCGCCCAGGTGATCGCGCATTACGGCCTGGACAAGGCACGGGCGTGGTCGTTTCACCGGTGCTCCTTTCCCTGGGCGACGAAGCGGAAGCCGGAAATTCGATCCCTTCGCCTGAACCTGGAAAGAAAGCCGGCTACTCTTGAAGGAATTCATTTCAAAACTCCGTCGGTGGGAGATGCAATTGCCTTCCGGCATCCGGTTTTCGGTACGGAACACAAGCTCACGGTGTTGGAATATGAACGTCAGGAGCTTCCGGAAAAGGCGCTGCCATTGGGGGACTATGATTATCCGAGGCATTATACGGCCATGACCTATACCTTGGAGCCGGATCTGCCGGATCGCCGTTTTCAGGTGCTGGACTGCGCGGAAAGCGACGGGCCGAGGCAGAAAAGCATGAACCGTTTTGAACCGCAGGCCCAGAACGACGCTTTCGTCATCGGGATAATCGGCGGGGCCGATGGCCCGACCATGATCATTTCGGGAGCCAAAGAGGAAGATCACCGGCATATCGCGATGTCCGCGCTCCATTTTGCCCCTGCGGACGATGTGGAGTGGAAAATCGTGTTTCGGGAAAAAAGGATGGAGGATCTTGCGGTAGATCTGCTAACCCCGTAAAACCACGGGAAGGCTTTTGGAATTTCCCGCTTGACAGGCGCGGATAAAAACAAAAGGCCAATTTGAAGAGGAAAGCAATATGAAGATTGATGATAAATAATTCAGGATTATTTGGAAGGAAAACCGGTCGACGGGCATCGGGACGAATGGTATTTCACGCAATTGACCGTGGCGGGGAGATCGGGAAAAATATTTTTACCCCGCCCGACCGCACGGAAGAGCGAAAACAGCGTGCGGGAGATTTACCGGCAATTGCTGGAAGCGTCCAGGTGTTTTACCCCGGTTAATCTTCCGTAAAAGCCCGGCCTACCAGACAGCGCTGGATGCGCTGACGTTTCATGAGGCGTTTGCGCATCTGCTGTCCTATGAAGCAAAAAATTGGGGATGTGAACTGGGACGCCCCAGAGTTTCAAAGGGTATGGTGACAAGCAGAAAACCCATGGTAAAAGCGCTGGCGGCAACCGGAAAAAAGGAACAGGAGCGTTACTGATACACCGCACAGTGCGGCAATTTTTATGAAAAATACGCCTGTATGCCTGGGATGCTGTATCTTGCGCGGCGCTGGAAACGCGGCGGAATCGCGGCAGTTCGTGGACGAGAACACCTTGACAGTGAATATCAGCCGCCTGCGGAGAAAGCTCGACGCCGCTGGCCTGACGGATTTTATCGCCACAAGGTCAGCGTTGGGTATTTGGTGGAGTAAAATCGGGAAAATCGGAAATGAAACTGTTTTTAATCTATTTCAAACAGCGGCGAAGGGGACGCGCGAAACCCTTTCTGACGGGGAGGTACTGCTCTATTTCTGCCGGGCGGATTACAGCGGCAACCAGCTGATCCGGTGAAACTGGGTTTATAATTTTGACACCGGGGCGCTTTCCGAGGAGCAGATCGCGCTTTGCTGAGAAGCAGCCTCCTTTCAGCCTCCGTAAAGAACAAGACACGCCTGCTGCTTTCTGCGCAGAAAATTTATTGTAAATCAATAAATAATACTTGATTTACGATAATTTCTTTGATTGAATCAGACCGGACTGAAAACAAAGGGAGGATTTTGGGATGAAACAGAGCGCGCTTTCAAAGTGGTTGAAGCTTATGATCGCGGGAGTGGGGATTTGTGGCGGCGTGATTTATGCGGTGCTTATTCCAATGCTGGCGAGGGCGATGGTGGACAGGTATCCGGAATTTGGCAACTGCCAATGGCCCTGGCTGATTCTGATTTGGGCGACAGCGGTTCCGTGCTGCGCGGCGCTGGTTTTCGGCTGGAAAATTGCCGCCAATATCGGCGCGGATCGTTCATTTTCCGCCGAAAATGCAAAGCTGCTGAAATGGATCTCGGTTTTGGCGGCTGTGGATTCCGCGATTTTCTTTGCCGGGAACCTGATCTATCTGCTGCTGGGGATGAACCATCCGAGCATTGTGCTGGGGTCCGTGCTGATCGTGGCGGCCGCGGCGCTGTCGCACCTGGTGCTGAAAGCCGCCGAGCTTCAGATCCAGAGTGACTTGACGATCTAGGGGGCGCCGCATTGGAAGACGAGATTTTGATTCACATCGATGTTATGCTGGCCAAGCGCAAGATGAGTGTGACGGAGCTTGCGGATCGGGTTGGGATCACCTTGGCCAATATTTCCATCTTAAAGAACGGAAAGGCAAAGGCGCTGAAGCTTTCCACGCTTGCAAAGCTTTGCGCCGCCCTGGACTGCCAGCCGGGAGATTTATTGGAATACAGGGGAGGCTGAGCGATATAAACAGCACAATTGCGGTTTTGTTTCCAATCAGAGCAATCAGGGAATCGTCCAGGTCATTCTGGAGAAGCGGACGGAATGAAGTTTTCCCCGTTTGTCAAACTTGCGAAGGAGCGTGATTTGCCGGTGAAGCGAACCGTTTTGATGATGAGCGCGCTGCTTGTGATGGCGGTTTTTCTGGCCGCTTGCGGGCCACGGGATCCGAAGGCGATTGTTTCAAAGGAACTTGGGTTGGACGTATCCGGCGCTGCGGAACTGTCCCATTTTGATACGCACGGAGGCTTTCACGGCGACGGGACGGCCTTTATTGTTTTGGAATTCTCCGATGATACAGTATTGAAACAGATTCAAGACAGTACCCAATGGAAACCGTTTCCTTTGGACGACACAGTGAAAACGCTGATCTACGGAACGCAAGACACCGCTGGCGGCGTTGGCCCGTATGTGTGCGACGGCGAAGGGAACGCGCTTGTGCCGGAGATTCAGGACGGATATTACCGTCTCATCGACAGGCACGCGGAAGCCGGCGGGGAAGACGATATTTTGCACAGAGGCTCGTTCAATTTTACTTTAGGCGCCTATGACGCCGTCACAAATACGCTTTACTTTTGCGAGCTTGACACGTAAGCGCGTATTTTCGCTTGCAAATCGGCGTGAATTTTCGCGCCGTGGTTCCCGCGCATAAAAAGATCCCCATCGTGCGGCTGTGCTCCCTTTTGCGGGCGCCGCACGGTGGGGATTTCGTTTTGTTACGTGATCAAGATGTTTTCAATGAACCGCATCAGGATCGCCGCGACCTGCGCGCGGGTGGCGTTCTCC
>CAYVEB010000022.1:0-30941 GCA_964450645.1 uncultured Oscillospiraceae bacterium
CTGGGGCGGAGCGGAACCCGGATGGACGGTTGTATTCCTCGCTTTGCAGGCGGCGATTGTCTGCACGGCGGTGGTTCTGCGCAGGTTCGAGCTGGCGCAGACGTGGCGGTAAATCCAACGGGATCAATTTTGGAACAAAGAGGGCAACCTCTTAATATAGTTCAAAAATTTTATTTATAGGAGGAATAGTGAAACATGAAAAACACCAAAAAGCTTCTCGCGTTGCTTCTCGTGTTGGCGCTGTGCCTGGGTGTGTTCGCCGCTTGCGGCAATTCGAAGGACAACGAAACGCAGCCCAGTGAGCAGCCCACTGAAGTGACGCAGGGCAGCGAATCGACTGAGGCTCCCACCGAGTCTGAGCCCGCCGAATCCACCGACGATACGCTGGTTGTGTCCGTGGAACAGGGCATGGAAGGCAAGTTCTCTCCCTTCTTTTACCTGAGCGCCAACGACGGCACTGTCGTTGATTCCTTCACGGCTTACACTCTGGTCACTGACCGTGTGGGCAACCCTGTCAACGAGGGCATCGAAGGCGAGACCCGTCCCTATAACGGCACGGATTACACCTACAACGGCGCCGGCGATGTTGTTGTCACTGAGAACGATGACGGTACGGTTTGGTATGACCTGACTATCCGTGACGACATCTACTTCACCGACGGCGTGCAGGCGACCATCGACGACGTCATCTTCGGTCTGTATGTTTTCCTGGATCCCGACTATGACGGCAATGCCACCTTGTATTCCTGCCCGATCGAGGGCCTGTCCGAATACCGCAGCACCCTGTTCGATATGCTGGTTGCTGCTGGCCGCGACAACACCGACTTCAGCAAATGGGACGAAGAAACCCAGACTGCTTTCTGGGCTGACCTGGATCAGGCCGGCACCGCGTTTGCGCAGGAAATTGTTGACTACTGCGTAGCCAATGGCTTGAACAGCGAGGGTGACGACATCTCCAAGGTCGCTCCCAACTGGGGCTTCTCCGTGGATGAGGGCGGCACTGTGGAAGACTTCTGGCATGCGATCGAAGAAGCCTACGCTGGCGATTACAAGAGTCTGTCTTCTACGGAGAGCGCCGGTTCTTCCCTGTTCGACCTGATGGAGAACTACGATACTTACAACACGATCCCCGAAGACGCAGCTCCCAACATCGCTGGTATTCAGAAGACTGGCGACTTCTCCCTGCGGATTGTTACCACGGAGCTGGACGCGACCATGATCTACCAGATGAGCCTGCCCATCGCTCCGATGCACTGGTATGGCGACGAAAGCCTGTACGACTATGACAACAACCAGTTCGGCTTCACGAGGGGTGATCTGTCCGCTGTCAGAGAGAAGACCACCACGCCTCTGGGCGCCGGTCCGTATATCTTCAACAACTACTCCGATGGCGTTGTCTACATGGACGCCAACCCCGACTACTACAAGGGCGCTCCCTCGATTGCGCACCTCAACTACAAGGAATCCGCTGAGGACGACAAGGTGAACGGCGTTGTTGCCGGCACTTTGGACATTTCCGACCCCACCTACTCCACCGAGAAGGCGAAGCAGATCGCGACTGAGAATGGCTTCGGTGAAGATGAATGGGATAACTTCGACGGTCCTGTTCTGACCACCAAGCTGATTGACTACCGCGGCTATGGCTATGTTGGCATTGCCGCTAACAACGTCAAGGTCGGTGACGATCCGTTCTCCGACGCTTCCAAGAATCTGCGTAAAGCGTTTGCTACCCTGATTGCTGTTTACCGCGACGAGGCGATTGACTCCTACTATGGCCCCACCGCCAGCGTCATTAACTACCCGATTTCCAATACCTCCTGGGCTGCTCCGCAGACCACCGATGACGGCTATCAGATCGCTTACTCTGTTGACGTAAACGGCGACCCCATCTACACGGCTGACATGGACACCGAGGCCAAGTACGCCGCTGCGCTGGAGGCTGCTCTGGGCTACTTTGAGGCTGCCGGTTTCACCGTCGAAGACGGTAAGATCACCGCTGCTCCCGAAGGCGCGAAACTGTCCTACGCTGCTGAAATCGGCGGCAACGGCAAGGGCGAGCATCCGACCTTCCTGCTGTTCCAGAATGTTTCGAAAGCTTTGGAATCCATTGGCATCACTTTCACCATCAACGACTGGTCGAATGCGAACGACTTGTATGCGACTTACCAGGGCGGCACCGCTGAATTCTGGGCTGCCGCATGGCAGGCTTCTTCCGACCCGGATATGTACCAGCTGTATCACTCCAACGGCTCCACCAACTACTATCAGATTAAGGACCCCGAGCTGGACGAACTGATTATGGCTGGCCGTCAGTCCACCGACCAGGCTTATCGGAAGTCTGTCTATCAGGCTGCGATGGAGCTGATTATGGACAACGCGGTTGAGGTTCCGATCTATCAGCGCAGCGACTGCGTGCTGGTTTCCACCGAGCGTGTCAATCTTGACTCTCTGCCCACCGACATGACTCCGTACTGGAGCTGGTCTGCTGAGCTTGAGAAGATTCAGGTTAAATAATTTTCGGATCTTAGTCGATAATTTAAGATTTAGTTTCTATACACTCCTGCCCTCCCCTTCGGGGGAGGCAGGAGATGCACCCTTTCACAGCGTTTTCACCGGCGGATATAGCTGGGCGGAGGGCTTTGCTTTCCGCGCAAATGTGCGCAGGGATAACGAAGTCGCAGTCGTGTATGCTGGAAGACGCGCTGCTTTGCGTTTTCGGGCTGCAAGGCGCCATTTTCGCGCAGCGTGCACGCGTGAATACGAGCTTTTTTACCGCACAGCAAAGGGCCGCGCTCGCGGACGAGTCGGCTGTTTGGTGTGCGGCAAAATTTTATATTATTTATACAAGGAAGGGCGGAATTGCTCCGCCGGAAAGAGACTGGAGGGATTTTCTTGCGCAATTACATCATTAAACGTTTGCTCATCTCCATTGGCATCTTATTCTTTGTGACGCTGATCATTTACACCTTGATCCGCAGTCTTCCGGCCGACTATGTGGAGAGAATGGCGCAACAGTTAGCCACCAAACCTGGTTCGAAGCCCTATGAGGAGTGGCTGGTACAACTTCGCGCCTCGTACGGCTTAGACGATTCGATTATTGTTGGCTATTTCAAATGGGCCGGCGACTTCCTGCGCGGCGATTTCGGTGACAGCTGGCGCTGGACGGTCCCGGTTTGGACGCAGTTTAAGAGCGTTATCGGGATTTCCTTTATTATGGGTGCGATCTCCCTCGTTCTGGAGCTGTGTATCGCGATTCCGCTCGGCATTATTGCCGCTACGAAGCAGTATTCCCGAACGGACTATGTAATCTCCGCCGGTGCTCTGGTAGGCATTTCATTGCCGACATTTTTCTTCGCGACGGTTTTGAAGGTTGTCTTCGCGGTCAAGCTGGGATGGTTTGATACCCATGGTCTTGTAGGACGCGACTATGCGCAGCTGAGTACTTGGGGGCAGATTTTGGATAAGGCACACCATCTTGTCCTCCCAATTGTCACTTTGGTTGTCGTTTCTGTTGGCTCTTTGATGCGTTACACGCGTACGAATATGCTGGAGGTTCTCAATTCCGACTATATTCGAACGGCCCGCGCCAAGGGCGTCAGTGAGCACAAGGTGATCTATCACCACGCGTTCCGCAACACCCTCGTCCCGTTGGTGACGATTGTCGGTGGCTCTCTGCCGGGTTTATTCTCCGGCGCGCTGATTACGGAGACGCTGTTCTCCATCCCCGGCATTGGATTTATTTCCTATCAGTCCATGACGACGGGCGACATTCCATTCACCATGTTCTACTTGACGTTTATTGCGATTTTGACGTTGCTGGGCAACCTGCTTACGGATATTTTATACGCGGTCGTCGACCCGCGTGTTCGCCTGGCTTAGGGAAAGGAGTGTGCTTCCATGTCTGAAGAAAAGAAATCGACACTGCAGCAGGAAAGCGGCTCCGAGAACCAGTTGTCTTTAAACGACGACCGCCGTGTGAAGGTCCTTTCCCCAGGCCGGTTGGTTGTGAAGCGCTTTTTTCGAAATCGTCTGGCGGTTCTCGGGTTGATTATGTTAATCGTGATGTTCGTCTTTTCCTTCTTAGGCCCGTTTTTGATGCCGTATGGGCAGGATGAGCAGTTCTACACGACTACTTATATGGATAAAGAATACGCCGGCGCCGTTAAAAATGAAGAGCTTCGCTACCTCGTAGCGGACGGCCAGGACTTCAGCGCGATTTTGAAGTCGCAGTTCGTTCTGAACTTCAATAAGGGCACGACGGAGTTCACCTATAAGGATGTGGACTACCGCTATGAAGAGGACGGCCCGGACGTCTACAGCATCTATTCCGGGGACTCGCTTCTGGCGGTTGCCTATATGGATGTCGTCAACACGGCGGACGGCGTAGATGAATTGTCCTTTAATGTGAAATACGAGGCTTTAAAGGCATACGCGAATGACCTTGACACATTTAGCGCCGACGGCGTGGACTACAGGCTCGACGAGCACGGGAATATTTTGCAGGACGACACGGAACTGGGCTATATCAGCCGCTTCATTGTCCAGGGCAAAGAAAACGGCGTTGTAATCACGCGCGACTTCAAAGAGCGACTGGAAGAGGCACTGGAGGGCAACGTCAAAGAATTTGTCTATACGGATGAGAACGGGCAGGAGGCGACCTACACACTGACCTATAATGCCGAGTTCTCCAACTGGACCATTAACCAAAAGACCGCCACATACGTCTATGACCGTTACGCCAGCCCTTCGAAGGATCACCCGCTCGGCCTGGACGGCGTTGGTATGGACGTCCTGGTTCGGCTGATGTACGGCGGCCGGGTATCGCTGGTCATTGGCTTCATCGTCGTGGCCATCGAGACGCTGATTGGCGTTGTCATGGGCGGTATCGCCGGCTATTTTGGCGGCTGGGTCGACAATGTGATTATGCGTTTGGTGGATGTTTTCTACTGCATTCCGTCTATGCCGATCTACATTATATTAGGTTCCGCGATGGATAAGATGCAGGTGGACCCGAAGATTCGGATGCTCTATCTGATGCTGATTTTAGGTTTCCTGGGCTGGGCCAGCGTAGCGCGTATGGTTCGCGGCCAGATTTTGTCCCTACGTGAGCAGGAGTTTATGACGGCGACCGAGGCCTGCGGTATTTCCGTCAGCCACCGTATTTTCAAGCACCTGATTCCAAACGTAATTCCGCAGTTGATTGTTTCGTGTACCATGGGCCTTGGCTCTGTCATTTTGATGGAGGCTACGCTGAGTTTCCTGGGTCTGGGCGTGAAATTCCCCTTCGCTTCCTGGGGCAATATTGCCAGCGATGTAACGAACTCCTATGTTATGACGTCTTACTGGTTCGTTTGGGTTCCGGCATGTGTTTGCTTGCTGATCACCGTACTCGGCTTCAACTTCGTGGGCGACGGTCTTCGGGATGCATTTGATCCGAAGATGAAGCGCTGAGGAGGGATATTATGGCTAAGAAAAATAACGACGGTTATCTGTCCGCAAAAGAGTCCCGGCGAATCAGCCGTGAAAATCGCAAGGTTACGAACGCCTTTGAAAAGCAGCGGAAGCGCAAAAACGTGCCGGAGAGCGAGTATCTGACCACGATGCACGATCCCAACAACGTTGTGGAATTTGACAATCTGCACACGTATTTTTTCACGGACGTCGGCACAGTCAAGGCCGTGGACGGCGTTTCGTTTGAAGTGCCCATCGGCAAGACCGTGGGCGTGGTCGGCGAGTCCGGCTGCGGCAAGTCCGTCACCAGCTTGAGCCTGATGCAGCTGCTCCAGCGGCCCCAGGGTCAGATTGTCGAGGGCGAAATCCGTCTTAATTTGGGCGACAAGGCGTACGATATTACGAAAGTCCCCAATGAGGTCATGCAGAAAATCCGCGGCAACTATATCTCCATGGTCTTCCAGGAGCCGATGACGGCCTTGAACCCGGTTTTCCGGATCGGCAATCAGGTGGATGAGGTCCTGAAGCTGCACAATGAGAAGCACAGATCAGCCGCTGAGATCCGTGCGCGCACCATTGAATTGCTGGAGATGGTCGGGATCGCGAACAGCGAGGGCGTCTACCGGATGTACCCCCATGAGCTGTCCGGCGGTATGCGCCAGCGTGTCATGATCGCTATGGCGCTGGCCTGTAATCCGAGAATCATCATCGCAGACGAGCCGACAACGGCTCTGGACGTGACCATCCAGGCGCAGATTTTGGATCTGCTGCGGCAATTGAAGGATCACATAAATTCTTCGATTATGTTCATTACCCACGATCTGGGGGTGATTGCCGAGATGGCGGACTACGTGGTGGTCATGTACGCGGGCCGGATCGTCGAAAAGGGAACGGCGGAGGAGATTTTCTGCAATCCCGCGCATCCGTACACCATTGGCTTGATGGAGTCGAAGCCCGTGGTCGGCAAGCAGGTGGAGAAGCTGTATTCGATTCCCGGCAAGGTACCGAACCCGGTCAATATGCCCAATTACTGCTATTTTAAGGATCGCTGCGAAATGTGCGTGGGCGCCTGCAATGGCGAGTATCCCCATGAGATCAGCCTGAGCCAGACGCATAAGGTGTCTTGCTACCGCTATTACGACGGTGCGGACAAAGGAGGCAAAGTGTAATGGGAAAAAAATTACCTGCTGATGTTTTTGAACCCGTCACTTATGATCCTCAGTACATTCTGATGGTCAACAAGCTGAAAAAATACTTTCCCATCAAGGGCGGCATGCTCTCCAAGACGGTCGGCTGGGTAAAGGCGGTTGACGGGGTGACGTTTAACCTCAAGCGCGGCACCACCATGGGCCTGGTCGGTGAGTCTGGCTGCGGAAAGACGACTACCGGCCGCGCGATCCTGCGCCTGTCCGGCGAAAAGACCGGCGGGCAGGTGCTGTTCAACGGCCAGGAGGTTTACGACGTCAGTAACAAGGATATGCGCGCCCTGCGCACCAAGATGCAGATCATCTTTCAGGATCCGTTTTCCTCGCTGTCCCCGCGTCTGCCGGTCGGTGAAATCATCGGCGAGGCCGTCCGCGAGCATAATCTGGTTCCCCGCGGCGAATTTAACGACTACATCGACCAGGTCATGGACAACTGCGGCTTGCAGCCCTTTCACAAGGACCGCTACCCCCACGAGTTTTCCGGCGGCCAGCGGCAGCGTATCTGCATCGCCCGCGCGTTGGCGCTGAACCCGGAATTTGTGGTCTGCGACGAGCCGGTCTCGGCGCTGGATGTGTCCATTCAGGCACAGATCATCAATTTGCTGCGGGAATTGCAGGAAAAGTATAACCTGACCTATCTGTTTATCTCCCACGACCTGAGCGTGGTGGAGCATATTTCCAATGCGGTCGGCGTAATGTACCTGGGCAATCTGGTGGAGTATGGCGACACGACGGATATTTTCGCGAACCCGCTCCATCCCTATACCAAAGCGCTGTTTTCCGCAATTCCAGTTCCTGATCCCAACTACAAGATGAAGCGGATTGTTCTTGAGGGCAGTATTCCATCACCTGCGAACCCGCCCTCCGGCTGCAAGTTCCACACGCGCTGCGCCCAATGCATGGAGATGTGCAAGCATTGTGCGCCGAAATTCAAGGAGCTGGAGCCGAGCCACTTCTGCGCATGTCACCTGTACAATACGCAGGAGGAGAATGAGCAGTTCCGGGAGGAAATGAAGGCGGAGCAGGGGAATTCAAAGGCGGAAACGGCCGCACAGTGACAGAACGGTTACAGTGACAGAACAGTTGAGGTATGGCCATGAGAAAGCGTAAAGTATATGACGACGATGACGGGCGTGTGATAGCGAACATGAACTTTGACGATCCGTCCCATGAGAAACCCCAATTGCCCCAGGTGGACAACGGCGAGCGGCAAATGAATTTCACGCGCAAGGAGCGCTTTGCCCTGTGCCGCTACGTGCTAACGGCGGCGCTGCTGATTGCTTTTGTTTTCATAGCTGTCTATTTTGTCGTGATTTATGGGATGATTCTGATTTGGTCGTAACCGAAGTTTCCTGGTAGATAGAGCCGGCGCTCCGAGTGTTGGGGCGCCGGCTTTGCGCGTATGCGCGCTAAAATGGGAGGAGTTCGGCGGGAGACGCCTGTGCGCTGCAAGAAGATGTGTCAATACGATTTTTCAATAAAAAAGCTTTGCGCACCCAGGTCTCCCTGCTTTCGTGGCGCGCATGCGAAATTTTATGCGGAATTCCGCGCGGCGCTGTTTCCGTGTTTGCATAAGATGTCTATTTCTTGTGGATCTTGAAAGAGCGAAATATTGATTGTAAAAATGTGCAATTTCTTTGATTTTTGCACGCCAATTTGGTATAATAAATATAAAGCAATATCAAGCGCGGACAAGCGGTCCAACGCCGGCTGTCAAAGACGTACGCGCTTGGAAAACGATCTCCCGGCGCTGGAACCGGGAAAAAAGAAGGGAATGTCAACTGAAAAATTGTCAAATATGACAAAATCTAACGCAAAAGATTGTCGGGGATGTCAATTGACTTTATTTTTTACGTGGACTAAAATAGGAGTATATAGTAGGAAAAATATATTAGGTGCATATTGCTAATATATCGCCAGAGCTGCGTAATTTGTGATTTTGTTGGTTTGCGCTGTGTTTTCGGCGCTTTTGTCGCGAGAAAGGACCATAACATATGAGCAACTACAGGTTGGAACATACGGTTGAGGCGATGTTCGGGATTCAAGGCCGCGTTGTGGCCATTACCGGCGGCTGCGGCGGCATTGGTTCCGGCGTGGGCGAGGTGCTCTCGGAGTTGGGTGCGAAAATTGCAATTTTGGATCTCCACGGCGACCAGGCTGCGGCAAAGGCTGCGGAGATTGAAAAGAAAAGCGGCAATATGGTGCGTGGCTATGGCGCCGATGTGACGGATGAGGCGTCGGTGGAAGCGGCGTTTGCCCAGATTCAAGAGGACTTTGGGAGCGTGTATGGTCTGATCAACTGTGCCGGCATCTCCCATGTGGCTCCGCTGATTCATATGCCAATGGACGCATGGCAGCGCGTGATCGACGTGAACCTGCGCGGGACGGTTATCTGTGCCAAGGTTGCGCAAAAATATATGCGTCTGCGCCGCGAGGGACGCATCATCAATATCAGCTCCCTTGCGAGTACCCACGGCAAGGTCGGTTACACGGCCTATACCCCCAGCAAGTCCGCGGTCGACGGTTTCACGTTTACCCTGGCCATGGAGTTGGCGCGGTTGCACATCACCGTGAACGCAATTGCACCGGTGTTCGTGCTGACGGACATCAACCGCCGCCAGTGGGCCGACCGGCCGGACATTGAGGCCACGGTCGCCGAGGAGAACCCCATGGGCGAGATTTGTGACCCGGAAAAAATTGCCGGTCTGGCCGCGTTTCTGCTCAGCCCCGCGGCGTGGTACATCAATGGCGAGTTGATCGGCTGCAACGGCGGCCTGACCCACGGCCTGATGAACCCTCGTTTTCCGCAGGAGCGTTATCCGGATTGAGTTTTGGCCGATTGCCGGATGGCCGGCTGTCGATGAGTGCCGGCGATGCGTCCCCAAGAGGCGATGCGTCCCCAAGATGAGTTTGCCGGCGAAACTTGGATAAAGGAGGGTTGCGCACACATCCACCGAAGCATACAAGGAAGATAGACCGCTGGGTTTTACCGGGTGGGATATTCAGCAAAGAATACGAGGATTACACAATGGTTAAAAAATTTTCCGAGCTGTCCAGAACGACGGTAGGCCCGGAGGGGAACCCTCTGAACCTGCGGTTGGCCCATATTCTGGATGGCGACGCCCAAATGTCCCACATGGGACGGGTATTTGCCTTTGCGACCCTACCGGTCGGCGGCGGAATTCCGCTGCATCCCCACAACGGCGAATCTGAAACATACTTCTTTCTCTCCGGAACCGGCGTGTTTAACGACAACGGTACGTTGGTTCCGGTTGGCAAGGGTGACGTGGCCCATACACCCTCAGGAAGCAAGCATGGCATTCAGAACACCGGGGAAGTACCGTTAGAGTATATAACCCTGGTTTTGTACCACAAAGACTAGCGCAATTCCCCAAAAATTATTTCAAAGGAGAAGAAAAAATGAAACGAATTATTGCTCTGCTACTGGCTATGGTCATGGTCTTCGCTTTGGCCGCTTGCGGCAACGACGACAAACCCGAAGAAACCAAAGGCAGCGACGCCGAAACCAACGCTCCTGAAAACGGCGGCGAGACCAAAGCCCCTGACAACAGCGGCGAGACCTTTACCGCCGACCTGTCCTCCCCGCAGCAAGGTACCGACATCATTTCCACCGAGATGTTTGCCCTGTTCGAAGATATGAGCAACCTGACCGATGGCCGCCTGACTGTCAACGTCTTTAGCAACAGCACCCTGGGCAATCAGCGTGACATGGTTAACGCTCTGTCTGCCGGCGACGTGCAGCTGATCCTGGAGGGTTCTGTGCCTGTCGACATGTTTGCTCCGGAATACGGCTTCCTGGTAGCCCCCTACCTGATCCGCTCCGACGAGCATCTGAAGAACATTGTTGAAAACAGCCAGATCTGGAAGGACTTTGTTGCAAAGCTCGAAGAGAGTGGCATCACCATTCTGGGCACCTGCTTCCGTGGCTCCCGTCAGACTGCCGCTACTGAGGAACTGGATTGGAGCAACCCCTCTAGCATCATCATTCGTATGCCCGACGTGTCCACCTATGTTGACGCTTGGTCCGCAATCGGTTGCTCCACGCAGATCATTGGCGGCTCCGAGGTCTATTCCTCCTTGCAGACCGGCGTGATTAACGCTTGCGAAGGCCCGTACTCCCAGATGGTCGGAGGTTCCTACAACGAAGTTTGCGACTATCTGTATGAGACCAACCACTGCTTCGAGTTCTACTGCGTCTATGCCAGCACCAAGTGGCTTGACACGCTGCCCGACGATCTGGAACAGCAGTTGCGTGATTTGATTACGGAGAAGTGCGCAGATGTCTCCGAGAAAGTTGCCGAAGCTACCGAAGGCGAAAAACAGCAGCTGATCGACGCAGGCATGAAGTTTGAAGAAGTTGATACCGCTCCTCTGTTCGAAGCTGTGCAGCCGGTTTGGGAAGAAAAGTTCAATTCCGGCGAATGGGCTTCCTCCATGGACGAAGTTCTGAGTTACGACAAGTAATCCCCACCGCGATAGACAGATACCGTGTGGAGAGAAGACTATGAAAGTACTAAACAAGATTTCTGACATCGTCGAGGAAGCTGTTTTGGCGTTGTCCGTTGTGATTACGCTGACGGTTTTTGTCGTGACTGTCTTGCAGGTAGTAGTCCGCAAACTGGGAGGTTCCATCTCCTGGGCGGAAGAGCTTTCCCGCCATCTTGTTCTGATCCTCATCTTCTGGGGCGCTGCCGTTGGCGCCCGGAGGGGTGACTCCATCCGTGTGGGCGTGGTCATTGACCATTTGGGCCCGAAGGTCCGCAAGTGGGTGGAAGTCGCGATGTATACAGTAGTGCTCGGCCTGATGTGCGTGGTGACCTACTCCATGTACCTCGGTATTACCACCAACCTGGGCGACCAGACCCTTGGCATTATGACCTTTATCAAGCTGTCCTGGGTGTACTGGATCATCTTCGCGGCCCTGGTTATGTTGGATTTGAACACGATTGTATATATTTTGAACGTCGCGTTGTATGGCATGCCCAAGAGCGAAGTCGAGGAGCTGGCGGAAATGGATATGTTTGAAGAAAAAGTTGCTGACGACGGCACCGAAAACAACAACACACAGAAAGGAGACAAAAAATAATGGTAGGTTCATTTTTGATTGTCTTGATTGTGTTGTTGGTCGGCGGCCTTCCTGTCCCGCAGGCGATCGGTCTTTCGACCCTGATCGGACAGGCCCAGACCACGGGCATCCAGCTGACCACTTTTGCGACCCGCATCGTGGGCGCAATGAATACCAGTAACCTCATTTGTATGCCCATGTTTCTGTTTGCGGGCAGCCTGATGAACCGCGGCGGCGTCACCAAGCGTCTGTTCGGCTTTGCCAACACGCTGGTGGGCTGGCTGCCCGGCGGCCTGTGCCATGTGAACATTGTGGCGTCCCTGATTTTTGCCGGTATGAGCGGTTCGTCTTTGGCGGACCTCGGCGGTTTGGGCTCCATGGAAATCAAGGCCATGCGTGACGAAGGGTTCCCAGACGAGATCATAGTGGCTGTCACCGGCTGCTCATCCTTGCTCGGACCAATGGTTCCGCCAAGCGTGGTGCTGATCATGTACGGCGTCCTTTCGGAAACGTCCATTGGATCGCTGTTCATGGCCGGCCTGGTTCCGGGCATTGTCATGGCGGTGTTCATGATGATATTTACGGTCATTCTTGACCTCAAATATCATTTTCCGCGCCACAAGCGACCGAGCTTGAAGGCAACGCTCAAGTCCTTCCTGGATGCGATTCCTTCCTTGATGACTGTGATCATCATTCTCCTGGGAATCTACACCGGTTGGTTCACCACCAACGAAGCTGGCGCGATTGCCGCTTTGTGGGCGTTGTTCCTGGCGGTGGTCGTTTACCGCGAGATCAAGCTGCGCGACCTGATCGGCATCGTCCGCGACATGATGGGCCACATTGGCTCCATCGTTCTGATCATGGGCTTTGCTTATGTCTTCGGCGCGACGCTGGTTCGCTCTCTGCTCCCTCAGCAGATCGCTGCTTGGATGACTTCCGTGATTTCCAGCAAGAACTTGATGCTGTTCTGTATCACCGTGTTCCTGCTGATTTGCGGCTGCTTTATGGAGACAAACTCCTGTATGGCCATCCTGCTCCCGATCTTTATTCCGATCTTGGAATCCTTCCATGTATCGCTGGTGCAGTTCGGTATCATATTTGAGTTGGCCTTCGGCATCGGCGGCATGACGCCTCCGTTCGGCATGCTCATCTTCATGATGCAGCGTATTTCGGGTATGTCTTCGGCAAAGATTATCAAGGCGTATGTGCCATGGATCATTTTGATGACCCTATGCTTGTTCCTGATTGTCTATGTCCCGGAGATCTCCCTTGCGTTGCCGAAACTTGCCGGGCTTAGCACCTAAACACACAACTTCATAAACAATTGGGTTGTGCGTTCTATATCCAGGCGTGCAACCCAATTTTTAAAATTTTCCGGAAAGGATGAAACCTACTATGAAAGCATTTGTAATTCGCGGCAAGCACGACTGCTATTTTGACGAGCGGCCCGAGCCCCAACTGACGAATCCCCACTCTGTGAAGATCAAGGTCAAGTCCTGCGGTATCTGCGGCACTGACCTGCACATCTACGAAGGCGAGCATGCCATGTGCATTGGCCAGTTGCGTGTGCCGGGCCACGAGTTCTCCGGCCAGGTTGTGGAAGTTGGCGAGGCTGTCAAAAATTTTAAGGTTGGCGACCGCGTGGTTCATGAACCTATTAAATACTGCGGCGAGTGCTACGCCTGCCGGAACCATATGGGTAACGTTTGCAGCAATTTAGCTGTTACCGGCTGCAACTGCAACGGCGGCTGGCAGGAATACTTTGTCGCGGATGAAAAACAATGGCACCACATCCCCGATTGGATCACCTGGGAGATGGCCGCTCTGGTCGAGCCGTACACCATCGCCGGTCAAGTGACCACCCGTGCCGAACTGCGAGCGGGAGATACCGTCCTGATTCACGGCGCTGGCCCCATTGGCCTTGCCTGTGCGGACACCGCGATGCATTTGGGCGCGGAGGTATTTATTTCCGAGATTGCGGATGGTCGTTTGGAGCTTGCCCGTCAGATGGGTGTGCAGCATGTGATCAACTCCCGTGATGTAAACTTGAATGAGGAAATTTTCCGCCTGACCGACGGCGAAGGCGTGAACATTGTCCTCGACTGCGCTGGCCTGCCTTGGTCCTGGACCGACGCGATGGTTGTCCTGACGCCCGCTGGCCGGTTTGTGCCGGTTGCGATGCCCAACAATGTGGAGATTAAGAATGCGTTCCCCATCATGGGCAAGCAGCTGAGGATTTCTGGCTCCCGTCTGCAGATGGATCAGTTCGAGCCTGTCATCGCCCGCTTTGCTCTGTACAAGGAGAATATCGAGCGTATGATCACCGATGTGTTCCCCTTCGAGGAATCGGATAAGGCGTTCGAATACAATGCCGCACGCGATCCGAAAACCGGTAAGGTCGTTGTGGTTTTTAAAGACTAGGAGGAATGAATATGCTTACCAAAGCGGAAGCACGCGATTTGAATATTTTTAGCGCTGAGATTCGTAAAAAGACGCTGCTTGCGATCAAGAGCGCCGGCGCTGGCCATGTGGGCGGCGCTATGAGTATGGTCGAGGCACTGGCTGTTCTGTACGGCAGACAGATGCGGATCGACGTCAAAAACCCGAGATGGGAAGACCGCGACCGTTTCGTACTCAGTAAGGGCCACAGCGGCCCGTCCCTGTATGCGACGCTGCATCTGAAAGGTTTCCTGAGCGAGGAAGACCTTGTCACGATGAACCAGGGCAACACGATTCTGCCCAGCCATGTCGACCGCCAGAAAACCCCCGGCGTAGACTTCTCCACCGGCTCTCTGGGCACGGGCATCAGTCTGGCGGTTGGTTCCGCCGTTGGCGCGCGAGTCACCGGCAAGGACTATCGCACCTACTGCATCGTCGGCGACGGCGAATGTGACGAAGGTCAGGTTTGGGAAGCGACGTTGTTCGCCGTCCACCACAAGCTGGGCAACCTGACTGTTATGATCGACTATAACAAGCAGCAGTTGGATGGCTATGTGAAGGACATCTGCGGATTGGAGAGCCTGGCTGACAAGTTCAGAGCGTTCGGCTGTAATGTACTGGATATTGACGGCCATGACGTGACCGCCATCGACGCGGCGATCGAAGAGGCAAAGCTTTGCACCAACAAGCCGACGTATATTATTCTCAATACGGTCAAGGGCAAGGGCTGCGCCGCGGCTGAAAAGGCTGGACTGTGCCATCATATGCCCATCTCGCAGGAGCTTTACGAGGAAGAGTGCGCGCGCCTGGATCGTGAGATCGCACAGCTTAAGGAAGAGGTGTAAAGTATGTTTCAATTAGTCGAATTGGGCTCCAATGGCCCCGATAAGAAAACTGTCATGGGCGAAACCCTCCTCAAGATGATGGCTGAGGACAAGCGGGTCGTCGTTTTGGATGCCGACCTGGCCAATGCCAGCGGCATGTCCGTAATCCGGGATAAATATCCGGAGCGCTTTTTTGACTGTGGTATTCAGGAAGCCAACATGGTCGGCACCGCCGCCGGTATCAGCGAATCCGGCGCCATTCCCTTTACCCACACCTTCGCCTGCTTTGCTTCCCGGAAGTGCCTGGATCAGATTTTCCTGAGCGCTTGTTATGCCGGGCTGAACGTCAAGCTCATCGGCACCGATCCCGGCGTCACCGCCGCTACCAACGGCGGCTCTCACCAGGGCATGGAAGATATGGGCTCTTTGATCAGCATCAACAACATCACCCTGATCGACGTCACCGACACTGTGATGCTGGCGGATCTGCTGCCGAAGGTCAAGGACCGCTACGGCGTACACTATATGCGTGTCTATCGCCGCGACACCCAGCTGGTCTACGCCGAAGGATCCACCTTTGAGATCGGCAAGGGCAACCTTCTGCGCGACGGCAAGGATCTGACCATCATCGCCAGCGGCATCGAAGTTGCCGAGGCACTGAAGGCCGCCAATATCCTGGCCGAGCAGGGCATCAGCGCCCGTGTGGTGGATATGTTCACCTGGCGTCCGCTTGACGACGAGCTGGTCGTCCGCTGCGCGAAGGAAACCGGCGCGATTCTGACCGCCGAGAACCATGTGATCGCATCTGGTCTGGGCCGCGCTGTCGCTGGTACGGTTGTGCGCAACGCGCCCGTCCCCATGGATTTCATTGGCATCAACGAACAATTCGGTGAAGTCGGCAGTCTGCCCTTCCTGATGAAGCGCTTTGAGCTTACCGCCGAAGATATTGCAAAGAAGGCAGTCGCTTTAATTGCGAAGAAGTGAGGAAATAGAATGAGAATCGGCTATCAAGAACTTGAAGATCTGATTTATGAAATTATGCACAAGGCCGGCCTGACCGAGCAGGACGCGCACAACATGGCCAACATCCTTGTGCGTACCGAGGCCAAGGGCGTGTATTCCCACGGCGCGCAGCTGATCGAAGGCTACGTCAAGAATGTGGAAAGCGGGATGTTTAACGTCCATCCCAACATCCAGGTGAAGGATCTGGCTCCCGGTCTTGCAATTGTCGACGGTGACAAAGCCATTGGTTACACCGGCGCGACGCGCGTTGTGGAAATTGGCATTGAAAAGGCCAGGCAGGTCGGCTGTGCAACGGTCTGCGGCGTGAATATGAACCACTTCGGCGCGGGCCTTGCCTACGCGGAAATGGCTGTGGAAAACAATATGATCCTGATACTCTACTGCAACGCGTTGGCGATGGTTGCGCCCTTTGCCTCGCGCGAAAAGTATTTTGGCACCAACCCCTATACCTTTGGCGCGCCCTGCGGCAAGCTGCATCCGTATATCCTGGACATGGCCACGACTATGGGCGCCGGCAACAAGCTCATCGCCCTGCGCCGCGAAGGCATCAACGAAGCGCCCGCCGGTTGGGGTATTGACCGCAACGGCCAGCCTACTACGGACATTGCCGAGATCATGGATCACGGCAGTATGGTGCCCTTCGGCGGCATCAAGGGCTCTGGCCTGGCAGGTCTTGTGGGCATAATGTCGGGGGTTCTGTCCGGCAGCGAGTACTACCGCGACGATGTGGGCTTTAACCAAAGTTTCACCATGCAGCTGATCGATGTGCAGAAGTTCATGCCGCTGGAGGAGTTTACCAAGCGCATGGACACCTACTGCGGCGACATTCTGAACCTCAAGCCCGCGCAGGAGGGCGGTCATGTGTACTATCCCGGCTACCTCGAAGGCGAACGTAGAAAGAAAGCGCTTGTCGAGGGCATCGAGCTGTCGAATTCCACGGTGATCGCCGTGCGCCATGCGGCGGAATATGTTGGGATTCCTCTGAATTTTTAACTGCAAAGGAGGGACCACGATGAAGAGAATCGCTTGTGTTTATACAGCCATTGGTCTGCATCCCATTATGGAGAAGCTGTTCAGCGAGGCGGTAGACGATGAAGTCGTGTTCAACCACATTATCGACAGCGGCATGATCCGCGACGTCGTGGCGGCGGATGGCATCACCCCCGATATCGAGGCGCGTTTGCTGGGGCTGTTTGATTCGGCAGCGGCCATCAAGCCCGATATCGTGGTTTGCACCTGCTCGTCGATTGGAGAGGTGGCGGAGAAAGCCGACGCTTTGCATCCGGAGGTCAAAATCCTCCGCGTGGACGAGGCCATGGCCCGCGAGGCCGTGAGCAAATACAGCAAGATCGCTGTGATGTCCACCCTGACCACCACCGTTTTGCCCTCCTGCCGTCTGGTCGAACGCATCGCCAGGGAAGAGGGGAAAGAAGTTACGGTTGTCAGCGCGACTGCCAACGGTGTGCGCTCGGCGCAGGCAGCCGGCCGCGAGGACTTGGCGCTGGAGGATATTAAAAAGACGGCGTCCGAGTTGTGCGCGGACGGCGCGCAGATCCTGCTGCTGGCGCAGGCGTCCATGGCCAAATATGCCGACGACCTGCACGAACTGCTGGGCATCCCCGTGCTGACCAGCCCCCCGGAATGTGCCAAAATGTTGAAGAAATTGCTGGCTGATTGAATAGGAGGAACGATCTGTGAAAAGGATTACATGTGTCTATCCCGGCGCCGGCGGCAACTTGTACGCTGCGATAGAAAAGCAGTTCGGCGGCCTGGACGATAAGGTGGAGTTTATCCACATCCAGGGCAGCGGAATTTTGCAGGAAGTGATCGACGGGCGCGGCATGACCGAGCACGCCAGAGAGCGCCTGCTGCACGTCTTTGACGGCGCGGCCGCCACGAAGCCGGATATCGTGGTTTGCACCTGCTCGTCCATCGGCGAGGTAGCCGAGGAAGCGGACAAGCTGCATCCGGAGGTCAAGATTCTCCGCATCGACGAAGCCATGGCCCGCGAAGCCGTCAGCAAGTACACCAAAATCGGCGTTATGGCGACTTTGTTCACCACCGTTCCGCCCTCCTGCCGTCTGGTCGAGCGCATTGCGCGCGAGGAAGGCAAGGATGTCACCGTCATCAACGCCACGGCGGACGCAGCGTTTGCCGCCCAGATGGAGGGCAAGGGCGATGTCGCTCTGGCGGAAATGAAGAAGACTGCGAAGCAGCTCTATGACGAAGGCGCGCAGATCATTCTTCTGGCGCAGGCATCCATGGCGCCCCACTGTGCTGCCCTGCAGGAGATGCTGGGCATCCCCGTTCTGGCAAGCCCCGCCGAGTGCGAAAAGCAGCTGCGGAAACTGTTGGCGTAACCGAAATTAAAATTCGGATTTCCCGCGTTCGGGGGAGATCCTGCGAAAAAGGAGAAGTATCGTGAAAAAAATTGCATGTGTCTATACTGGCATGGGCGGCTTAACCGATGTAATGGAAAGCCTGTTCAGCAAAGTGGATGACAAGGTCATCTTTAACCATATCGCAGACAGTGGAATTATGCGCGACATCATCGAGACGGACGGCGTGACCCCGCAGCAGGAAAAGCGTCTGCTAGCCCTGTTTGATTCCGCCGCCGCCATCGAGCCGGATATCGTGGTTTGCACCTGCTCGTCGATCGGCGAGGTCGCGGAAAAGGCCGACGCCTTGCATCCGGAAGTGAAGATCCTCCGCATTGACGAGGCCATGGCCCGCGAAGCTGTGAGCAAGTACTCCAAGATCGCCGTAATGGCGACCTTGTCCACCACGGTTTTGCCGTCCTGCCGCCTGGTTGAGAAAATTGCCCGGGAAGCGGGCAAAGATGTGACGGTTGTTCACGCTACCGCCACCAAAGCGTTCCAGGCGATGATGGCCGGCAAGCGCGACGTCGCGCTGGAGGATCTGAAGCAGACTGCCAAAGAGCTGTGCGCGGACGGCGCGGAAGTGCTGTTGCTGGCGCAGGCGTCCATGGCGCAGTTTGTTGAGGAGATCCACGAAGTGGTCGGTATTCCCGTCCTGACCAGCCCGGCTCTGTGCGCCGAGCAGCTCAAGACGTTGCTGGCAGGTTAAATTTAGCGGTATGATAGGACCGCAGCGCCGCAAGGGGCGGTCTGCGGTCCTTGTTTTTGGAGTGTAGTAGCATGAAGAGAAAAATCCATTACGGTTGGGTCGTTTTGGCCTGCTGTATTCTGGTTGCGTTCGTAGTCACCGGTATCTGCAACAATACGAAGGGCATGTATTTGCAGCCGGTCAGCGACGGACTGGGCGTAACCCGTTCAAGCCTGTCGATCGTGACGATGTTCAGTGCGCTGATTGCTGCAGGCTGTTCCTTGTTTATCGGCGCTTTGCGCAAACGTTTTTCCCTGCGGCAGCTGGTGGTTTATGGGAGCGCCTTACTGGTTGTGGGCGATTTCATCTATGCGTTTGCCCCAAACCTCGCGATCTATTTTATCGGCGAGACGATTTTTGGCTTTGGACTCGGTTTTTGTTCGGTAACGGTCACGTCGCTGCTGATTCGTGCGTGGTTTGCCAAGAACCTTGGGACGATTCTGGGCGCGTTGTACATGGCGACCGGCGTCGGCAGCGTATTTTGCGCGCCGATGATTGGCCAGTTGATTGCCAAGTGGGACTACAGGACGTCGTATATTGTCGTCGGCGTAATTTTAATTGTGTTGTTTGTGATCTCGGCGCTTTTTGTCCGGGACGATCCCGCAGAAATGGGTCTGGAGCCATTGTGGAGCAACAAGCTCGACGCATCCGATAAAAAAACAGCCCAGGCCGATGGGTACACCTTGAAGCAGGCATTCCGGATGCCGCAGTTCTATCTGATGTGCGCCATGGGCTTCATGGTTGGCTTTGGCCTGAACGCCGTGCAGGGAACCTACAACGCATTTATCTCCGCGGACAAGGGCTTCGGCACCGTGTTTGCGGCGTCGATTGTCAGCCTGCTGTACGTTTTCAACTCCGTGGCGAAAATTCCGCTTGGCCGCATGATTGACAAGATCGGCGTCCGCCCGGTGATGATGATCTGCATTGTCAGTATGCTCTGCGCCGCGGTGTCGCTGACGATGCTGGAAGATCAAGCGTATATTGCCTACATTTTCGCTGCCTTCTGGGGCATCGGCAACATTGCGTTCACCGTACCGGTTCCCATTATTCCGCCGACGATCTTCGGCACAAAGGACGTCGCCGCGCTCACCGGGATCTTTATGGGTATTTTGCAGCTTGGTTCGGCCATCGCAATGCCGGTCGCGAACTTTATCTATGATATGGTGGGAAGTTATGTCCCGCTCTATACCGCGATGATTGTGGTGTTTGTGATTGCGGCGGTGATCAACCTGATAATTGTCCGTCCGGTAAGGAAGTAAAAAATGTAAATATATTTTGTGGCGGTCAGAATGACCGCCACGTTTTTTAAGAGTTGACATGCGCGAAAAAAGGGGATATAATAGAGTATATACACTAAAAAATAGAAAAAATAAGGATTGAGAGTGTTATGACAAAGATAAGCTTAAAGGAAAAGGCGTATCAGCTGATTAAAAGCCGGATCTTGTCAGGGGAATACGGCCCACTTAGCTTTCTGGATGAAAATCTGATTGCGGAGGAACTGTCCGCCAGCCGTACGCCAGTTCGCGAGGCGCTGCTGACTTTGCAGAGGGAAGAGTATATTCAAATATGGCCGCAGCGTGGAATTGTTGTAGCGCCGTTTACGGTGGAGGATGCCCTGTCGATCTTCGAGGTCCGCGAGCTGTTGGAGCCGTGGGTTGCCAAAACCTACGGGCCGTTGATCCCGCGTGACGTTCTGGAGGAGGAGAAGGAGTTGGTTGTTTTGGAGACCAACGAACTGCAGAGCCAGAACAATACGCTGCCGGGAATGGCGATGGATCACCATCCGCATACGCTGTTTTTAAAGTACTGTCAGAATAAGTATATTTACCAGATGCTCAAGCGGCTGGAGGATCAGAGCAAGCGGAAACCCGATCCCAAGGTTCTTCTGCACAAGCTAAAGCCGTACACGGACGAGTGGAAAGAAACGATTATCGAGAACCACCTGGCATTGATCGACGCGCTGCTGGACGAGGATATCAATCGGCTGGAGGCGCTTCTGGTTGAGCATGTGCGCACGGCGAAGGCGTCGTATATTCAATTCTGGTTTGACTGAACGGACATAGAGACAAGCCATGCACATACTGTGCATGGCTTTTGCGGATTATGGATTCTGTGGGGCGCTACACCTCGTAGTCCAAAAACACCTTGGATCCGGTGGCACCTTGCTGATCCTGGTACTTTCCCGCGTACGGATTTTGGGCGGCGCTGTCCATTTTTGAAAAGACGAGCTGGCCGATTCTTCGGCCCGCTTTTAATTCAATGGCGCACCTGTTGGCGTTGTAAAGTTCCAGCGTGATCTCTCCGCGAAAGCCGGGATCCACCCATCCCGCGTTTTGTATGAACAACCCCATTCTGCCAAGGGAGCTCCTGCCCTCCACAAACGCGGTCAGGTCGCTGGGCAGCGCAAAGAATTCCTTCGTCGTCGCCAGAACAAACTGACCTGGGAGCAGCACGTACGTATCCGTTTGGATGGTTTTATATTGAATCTGGTTTTCCATATTCATGATGCCGGAAGGGGAGTCCTCCACGATGCTGAAAATGTCCCCCAGGCGGATATCGACGCTCGCGGGTTGAATTTGCCCCTCGTCCAGCGGAGAAATTTTTAACGATTGCTCGTTTAGCATCTGGATAATTGTTTTGTCAGATAAGATCATAACAGCCTCCTGGAAAAAATTTGATTTGCCGCTTGCAAAACCTATGCGGATTTTATAAAATAAAAATAACATATTTTCTCAAGGATTTCAATGCCGCGAGAAAAGACCGTAGGAGGGATCCGAATGAAACAATTTAAGGCCAGTATTCCAACGCTCTTGCTGATTGCATTTGAGGTGTCGGTTGGGATATTGCTGCTGGTAAATCCGGAGGCGTTTACGCGGACGGTAATCATTCTCTTTGGAATCGTCCTTTTGGTAATCGGCTTGACGTACTTGCTGCGCTATCTGCGGGTCAGGAAAGAGGAGGATTTTGCCTCGCTGGGGATTGCCGTGGCGTCCCTCGTTGTGGGCGTGGTTTGCACATTCTTCTCTGGCGTGATTCTCGGGTTGATCGCGGCAATCGCCGTTATCTACGGAATGATTCTGCTCATTTCGGGAATTTACAAATTATGTGCATACTTCCGTGGCAAAAAAGCGCAGTTACCCGTGTCCCCGATCAGCGTGGCCAGCGGCGTGCTGGCGATCCTGCTTGGCATGGTGCTGATCATCTACCCAGAGGGGTTGGCGCTTTCGGTATGGCAGATTGCGGGAATCATGCTGCTGGTGGAGGCCGTCCTGGATATTATCTCGGTCATCAACACCTGACGCGCATAAAAGAGAACAAGAAACGCGTGTGTACGCCACGGAAGATGGCGGATGCACGCGTTTTGCTGGCCTCTGGGAGATCACGCGGTCGCGTCTATTTGGCCGCTGCGCGCTCCGGACGCTCGAATTTCTTCAAGAAGGCCGCGCAGAGTCTCTGGTTCCATGTCGTAGCTGAGATAGCTCAGCGCCTTGTAAAAGACGTCCATGCTTTGGCCCGTAAACGGTGCGGACGTCTGACGGCTTTGAAGCGCCACGGCCGTTTCCCGCAGCTGGGCTATGATCTGGAGCTTCATTTCGCGAATTGGATCGCAGGCGTTGTAAATGCGGCACATATCATAATCAGAAGTGTTGCCGCAGGGCATTGCGCAAAGGGCGCACCCGGGCGCGACACGATGTTTTTCCGCGTGAATTTCGACGACGAGCGCCGCGGTACCGGCGTCATCCGCGCAGGACTGTGCCAGGGCTTTTAGGATGAGCCGGTCGGTATTATCGGTTTTCGGATGGATGCTGCACGCGCCAACCAACCCGATCAGCGCGCTGATAATTTGATCTTTCTGCATAAACACGCTCCTATTCATCATTTCTGTTCCGCAATTTTTTACATTTTCCCGGAAAAGTTAAGTCGTGCGATTGCGCAAATCTTACGAATTTTCTGTATTTATAGCGTGAGCGCGTAAAGGAATGCATGAGGAGGCCTTTCGGTGCTTTCGCATGAAAAGGGTTGTGCCAAGGCCGACCTTCTTCCATAGAAGTGTTTTGAAGAATCATATCAAACCCGTTTCAACAAGCAAACACGGCGCCCAAGGATAACCTTGGGCGCCATTTGCATTTCTCAGGGGCTTTGAAAAAGCCCCTGATTTGGTTGGTTACTTGCCGCCGGTTCCCCGGCGCTGGAAAGGGTCGGAGGTTTGCTGTCCAGGCTTAATTCTTGGCCAGCTGATCCATCTCTTCGCAGTAGGCGCTCAGTTCCATCAGGATCCGCGCCGCCTCAGCGCGCTTTGCGTTGCCCTGCGGGACCAGCTGGGTCTTGCTGCGCCCGAGAATGAAACCGCAGGCGTTGGCCCAGCGCATCCCGGTGCGATAGCAGCGGCCGATCTGATCAGCGTCGCTGTAGCCGCTCAAGTCAGCCAGATTGCTCAAGTCATAGCCCTTGTACTGTGCAAAGCGGTACAAAATCGTTGCGAACTGCTCACGGGTGATGGAGTCGTCCACACCGAAGATTCCGTTGCCATAGCCGTAAATGATTTTGTTCGCAGTTCCCCATGCGATCGCGTTGGCGAAGCGGTGGGAAGCGGGAACGTCGGTGTATTCGTTGTTGCCCTTGTACGCCGGCGAACCTTCCAGACGGTACAGAATCGCGACGAGCTGACCGCGCGTGGTCGGGCCTTCCGGATCAAAGAGGTTGGAGCCAATGCCGAACATCAATTTGTTCTCCACAACAAAGTCGATCGCCTCGTGGTACCACTTGGTGATGTCCACGTCGGTAAAGTGCTTGCTGGGGCAATCATGCGGTTCGACCGGGTCATCAGGCTCCGTTGGATCGGTCGGATTGGTCGGGTCAGACGGGTCGGTCGGAACGACGTCCTTCGTCCAGACGGCGACGAGCGTCAACTCTCCGTTCTCCAGCAGCTCGGTACTGATGCTGTCGGTGTAAACAGGCTCTGTGGTACCTTCCTTCACCCAGCCCACGAAGGTGTAGCCCTCATGGCTCCACTTTTCAGTGGAAACGGTGAGGAGGAGGTTCTCCAGCGTCTCTTCGAAGTAGCCGCTTTGAACAAGCTTGTCGCCGGTCGCACCGTCGCCAGGCAGGAAGGTGATGGTGTAGGCTTTCTCCCAGTTGGCGTAGAAGGTCATGTCGGAGTTAATGACGAGGTCGGTGGTGAGCTGGACGCTTTCAGAGCCATCCGCCGGACGCGTCCACCAGCCGTTGAAACGGTAGCCTTCTCTGGACGAAGGCTGCGGAACCTCCGCAACACGTTCGCCATGAGGCACCTTCAACTCGGTGATGTACTCATCGCCATGCATAAAGGTGATGGTGTGCATCGCTTTCCAGTGTGCGGTGAACTCATAGGTCTCATTTGCTTTCAGCGAAATGGGGCCGTCAACCCGGCTGCCGCTGCCGTCGGTCCAGTAGTCGAAGGACAAATTCTCAGGGATGGTCCACTCGGTCTTCGAATTCTGGGCGATCTCCTCGTCGTCAGCGGGAAGCTCCAGCGGAATAGCCAGAGGCGCCAGCCAATACCGGTCGGGGTTGAGATCGCTTGCGATTTCGCCCGGATGGAGGATGACCTGCACATAGCCGGCCAGCTGAAGTTCCATGGTGAGCGACATATTCAAGGTGAGCTTGATAGCACTGAGATGGGGGTTGCCCTCCTCATCGCGCCATGTCTTCAAGCTGTACTCCCCGGGCAGGGTGTAGGTCTCGCCGTTATCAAAGGTGATTACCTTGCCGCCCGGGGCGGGCTGAGAGGGTTTGACCTTGAAATCGGAAACATTGGGATAGTAATTGACCGTCGTGATGGGGCTCCCGTCCGAATCCTTGTAGGTCAGATCCACGCTGGTACGGGATGCCTTAAAGATAATATGGATGGTTTCCGCTGCGCCGCCGTTCCATTTCACCTGGACCCAAAGGTCGTCCTCAGCATCGGCAACGCCGACGGTGGAGGTGGTAGTCATGGTGGTGTAGTAGTCAAGCTTGTTATTTTCGGCGGTGGTCCACTCACCAGTCCAGGTGTTGCTGTCACTGGTGCGGTACTCCAGCTTTTCTGCGGTAAGCCCCTCAGGAGCGGAGAAGCTCGCGCCGAGCCAGTAGCCCCAATCGCTTCCTTTCTGATGGTAGCGCAGATTGTTGGCGGTGACGGTGTATTCGGCGTATTCCTTGTCGCCGGTGGTGTTCTCAACGGACACAGTACCCACATCGGTGTAATTTCCGCTGGCGTCCGCAAGAGGAGCGGCGGTGACAGTCGAGGGCATGATGGGCGCCTTGAGCTGCAGCTCGTAGGTGATGCCGTCGGCCGTGACCGGGGGTTCCACCTCGGTTACAAGTTCGTCGGTCTTGGTGTCGCGCCAGCCTATGAATTCGTAGCCTTCGGGGATCTCATAAGTCTGGCCGTTGATGGTCAGCGTGTGGGTATCCTCGTTCAGCGTGGGCCAATCTTTCGTGTAGTAGGCGTTGTCATAGTGTGGATAATCCGAGTAAGTGAATGTTTTCGTCTTCGTTGCGGAGTTTTCGTAGCTGTCGCCCCACTTAAAGGTAGTTTTTATGTTCGAGCTGATGCCTTCGCCCGTCAACGTGATGTGGAGGATTTCGGTGGTCTTGCCATTCCAGCGTACCTGGAGCCAAAGATCAGCGGAATCATCCATATAGATGAGGTTGTAAAGATCCAGATCTTCGTATAGGTCCAGAACACCGTCGTCATCGGTCGTCCAGGGTTCATCTTCGCCCGGTACGGTGATTTCTTTGTAGGTGTCGTTGTAAGTCACCGTGCGGTATTCGAGCGTCGCGCCTTCGGGGAGTCCATCGGGATGCGTGATGCGCGCACCGATCCAGTAGGACCAAGGATAGGTGTGCCCGGTTGCTGCGGCGGCTGCGGTGTTCTCGTGGTACTTCAGGTAGCTGGCCTTTAGCGTCCAGTTTGTGTAGGCAGTGCTTTTGCTGTCGCTGGTTTGTTCGCTTTTAACTTCCGGATAGCTATAAAGCTCGCTGTCTTCAAAGTGGCCGCTGGTGTCCTCCATGTGCAGGGCAACCTGCGTCGGGCCGATCGGAATGTCTTCCCACACGGCCCGAATCTCTGTGCCGTGTGACAGATTCCGATACTGGAGATACGCGCCGGAGGCTTCGGGCTGGGTACCGCCTTCAACAATCTCCCAATTCTTGAATCGCTGGCCCTCAGGAGCTTTCCACGCGGCGGCAACCCAGTTTGCACCGTAGGTGGCGGAGTTGCCGGGGTTGCTCTCCAAATTGGTGGGGTCAAGCGGGAGCTGTACGTTGATTGTAGAACTGGAGGGACGGAACCAGTAGGTCACAGTCTTGTTGCCTTCCACACCCGGCGTGTTGGGATTTACGGTAATGCTGTTGCCCTTGGCAATGTTGAGGTTGAGCGTGGCGTCGACTGTCGTGGTGTAGACATAAGCGCGCTGTGCCGTATCCTGGGTCAGAGTTGCATCATTAAACAGGGATACGGCGTTTGCGCTTTCTGTGACAAAGCCCGCTTTAAGGGTGTAGGGTTCCGCGTCAAGCCAGGGGATGGTGAGAATTGTATGGGGGTTGGTAAAGGACAGCATTGCAATTTTCTCGCCCGTGCCTCTTTCCGGATAAACTTCAATGGTGCGCACAGTCTCGTCCTGGGCACTTTCATCCACGGTGCTGTAGGGCGCAACAATGGTTACGGTGACGGGTTTCTTTTCCGCCTTGAAGGTGATGTGATAGGTCTTGCTGAGGTCCTCCGTTGTCGTTACTTCCAGCCAAAGATTTTTCGTTGCCGATTTTTTACCGTCCAAGGAGGTGTAGATGCTTACGGTGTTCGAGGATTCGGACGAAACCGCGTCCTTGAGGCCCTCGCGGGTTCCGGCGTATTTGTAGGTAAATTCTGTTTCATCGCCAGTCAAGGTCACGCCCATCCAGTAGCCCCAGTCGGCGTCCGACTTGTGGTAGCGCAAATCCTTGGCGGTGACAGTGTATTCCGTGCAATCCACGCCGTTGGTAGCGCCGCTGATCTCATAGCTGGAGGTCAGATCGGATTTCACAGTGCCGCTCTGATCCACGAGATTTGCTTTCTCCACACGCACGGGGAAGGAGTTGGGATCCACGTCGTTGCCAAACGTTACGGTTTCTTCCGCGGTTGCCAGCGGGTTTTCCGCAGTGGCAATGCTTGCGTCATCTTCCACCGTCTTGACCGTAAAGGTCACAGTCTCCGTGGCGGTGTCCGTGGGCTTAAAGAGGAGCGCAATTTCGCCGCTCAGAACCTCTCCGCCGGCGTAGGTCACGGTGACAGTTCCTTCGCCGTCATCATAAATGCCGACTCTGCCGGCGTAGGTGGTGGACAGGTCGCTCTCCGCGCTGAAAGTTACTTCATCGGGCTTATAGGTCACAACGAATTTGCCATTGGTGGCCTGCTTCACCTTCAGGGGCAAGCGGGCAACGTCGCTTTCCCCAGCGGTGTCAGCCTGGGTAGAGGGCAAAACGGTGGTGGGGGTGAGCACGGGCGCGGTGTATTGAACGGTGGCGGCAGTGCGTTCGTCGCCGTCCGCGCTGGCTGCGGCGACCTGGCCCTCCTTCATGCCCAGACGGAACAGGCCGGTGATCTTCACCCCTTCGGGGAAGCTGCCAACATTCTTATAGGTGCCGCGGGTGAGGTCGAACATGTCAAGGTCATAGTTGCCGTCAGCTTTGCAGCGGGCCCAGTAAATATATTCGCCGTCATTGTAGATGGAGTTGTAACCCTGGGAGTTAATGTGGATACCGGAAGAGACGTAAGTATATTTCTGCCCCGCAACCGCCATCAGCGGGTGCTCGTCATAGGATTCCGTGAACGCGTCGTGGTACAAGTTGCCGTTTGCATCCAGAATCGCGAATTCGTCGTAACGGTACGAATACCCAGCTATATCCGAACGCAGATAGGTGATGCCGACAAGGTCGGTAGCGCTGTAGTCCAAAGTGGCCGATTCGCCAAAGTTGGATGTATAGACGGTTCTCTGAACGAGTTTGTTGCCAGCCACGGCCAGGAAGGAACGAGGAGTTTTCACGTCCAAATTGTCCGCCCGGGCAATGTCCTTATAATTATACGCAGAGGTATTCTCGTTGAATTTCGTTGCCGTCCAAGTCTCGGTGTTGATCACGTAGACGTCGGACTTTTCTTCGGTCACGGCGTACAGCCGCTCGCCGGGATAGGATTCTTCCCCGGTGCCATAACCGTTAACAACTGCGGCGGAGGAGAAAGTTACGCCATCAGGCAGATCGCCAAGTTTCTCCACGTCGATCTTCCCGTCGCCGTCACTATCGGCGCTGAACTGCACCCAGTGGCCCTTGCCGTCTTTATCATACATAATGGCGTTCATGGTGGGCACATCCGGGATTGCCGGCTTGATAGTGACCGGGACGTCCACAGACAGACCTGAAGGGCCATTTACTGTGATCGTAGTCTGACCGGCGGCAATGGCGGTAACCTCGCCGGTGTTCTCATTGATCTGAGCAACCGCTGGATTTTTGCTTGACCAGTAGACGCTGCCAGTCGCGTTCCAGGGCAGGAGCCGCGCGGTAAGTTTCGCGGTCTCGCCCTCCACCAGTTCCAAAGAGCTGGGGGTGACGAGAATTTTCTGAGGCGTGGTAGCGTCTAATTTCTCCGCGTTGTCGTCCACGACAAAAAGCACGTTGGTCTGGCCGGGCAGGGTGGCCACGGCATCGGCTTTCGCAGTCTCGGGATCGACCGTCAGAAGGTTAGAAACCTGGTAGACGCTGCTGACCTTGTTGTCCACCAAGCTCAGGAGCATATGCGCCGTTAAAGAGTTGGCGGTCTCCTGCCCGGTCAGTTCAAGGCTTAAAGCGTTGGCAGTGGATTCGTTGTAGTTGTCAACGGTCTTTCCCGCGCAGTGGTCGAGGATCGCCTGGGCGTCTTCGGCGTCGGTTTTGCCGTCGCTATTGACGTCGCCGCTTAGATCGCCATCTTCATAGTAGTTGTACTGGCTCATGTAGAGCTTGTCACTGACAGCGTCGTACTCCAGGGAGTGGAGGTCAAAGTAGGAATAACCGATGTTGCCCACTTCGTCTACCAGGAAGTAGTTTTTATAAGTGGTGGCCTCGTCCTCCAGGCGGAACTTGTACAGCTTGCTGTTGGAAGCCGCGCTTCCGTCTTCGCCGTAAGCGACGCCGGTGCCATAGAAGTTGCCCTCCTCATCGCAGGCTAGGTTGTAGAAGTTAATCGAGCTTTCTTGGTCTTCCTTGTTCAGCCCTACGATGCCCAGGACATAGTCGGGATTCTCGGGGTTTACATTCTCGCCGGTCAGGTAGTTAATCGCGACGAGGGCCGTCGTATAGGATCCGGGCATACCGGGAATTTCCAGGTAGAACAACCCGAAGATGCAGTTTTTGTAAGCTCCACCGAGGACGTCGTCGCTATCAAAATAGGGACTATACGCCAAGTCGAAGAACTGCCCGCCATCGACGGTGTTGATGTAGGTGCGCTTGGAGAGGTCGTCCTTGTCGATGGCGTAGAACGCGCCATCCTCGTCGACAGCGATAATGTAGCCGCCGACAAACGTTGCGGCGGTATAATCAAAATCGTCCGCCGCGCCGCTTGACAGCGTTTCGCCGTCATAGCTGACCAGTTCTGTGTGTGTTTGTGTACCTGACGTATCCACACTGTCGACCACGGTAGAGAGCCCCATGACTCTTATTCCGTTTCCGGCAGCGCGCGCACTGATCGAAAACGCCGGTGCGACGAAGTTGAACATCATCGCAAGCGTAAGTACGAACACGATGAGTTTGCGGCCAGGTCTGGTATCACTTTTATATGATGCCATGCTATCTTCCTCCTTAAGGTCAATTTCTGTCTTCCCAGGCCGCTAGCCGAGAAGATACTAATCCTATTTTAACAAATTGTGAATATATATGCAAGGAGAAATCCAGGATTTTTTGCGCACAATTTGCACAAATATTTGTATATAAGTTTCCGCTGACAGGTAATTTTTAACCAGAATCCGTAATTTTTAACCGAAATCCGTACTTTCTAGCGGAATTCCGGCGGACGTCCACCACGGTTTGAAATCACGGTGGTATTCTGCTGTATACGGGTTGTCAAACATGATCGGCCGCTGCGTAGGGTGGCGATATGGACGAAATGTATGCTTATGACAACACGCTCATGGAGTGTTTCCTTTAAGGCAGTACCGAATCATGCAAATTTGTTCAAAATGTGCTATCATGCAGGCATAGATAAGCAACTGCGCCTGCCCAACTTGTGCGATGAGCTGGCACAAATACGGACAAAGAAAAAGGAATTTTTGGAAACGATGGATCGCATCATTCCATGGGGAGAGTGGATCTGGACAATAGTCAAAAAAGTGGACAAGTAAGATCTTGAAAAAATAGGATTTCTGCTACTACAATATATTTATGGTTAATCGCCCTTTCAGCCAGTAAGGAATTACCCATCTCGTTGCTTAAGCTGTATAATGATGGAGCAATCGGTATAGCGGGTTGCTCCTACTATATTAAACATCTACACCCACCTGGACTTCAGCTCCAAAGTAGCTTCCACAAATGCGATTATCGGCGCCTATCCCACCGCGGCAAGCGAGGTGTCCCTCCGATGTCCCTCCAAAAATGGAGAGTAAAGCGAGCAAAAAGGCTATGACCCTCCGAATTGCGAGGCCCGCGGCAGACATAAAGAAAAGCCCGAAAATGCCTAAAAATCAAGCATTTTCGAGCCTATTGAGGTCTGGTGCCGGTGGCGGGACTTGAACCCGCACGCCATCGCTGGCAATGGATTTT
>CAYVEB010000023.1:0-28693 GCA_964450645.1 uncultured Oscillospiraceae bacterium
CAACCCCTCAAAGAAGTATACCGTGCAACGGTTCAAATTCCCGCCCTGTGGTGCGCGAGGCGGGACTTGAACCCGCACGTGCGTAATGCACACTAGAACCTGAATCTAGCGAGTCTGCCAATTCCACCACTCGCGCATACGTTGCAACGCTTGATTGCTTAGATACTATAGCATATACTTTCCATTTTGTCAATAATGAAAAGCAAAAAAATATTTTTATGATTTTATAGGGCAATCAACAGCCTTCCCCGTGCAAACTGGCAGAATGGAAAGAGGTGATTTTCACTTTCTGTTTGAGTATTCCGCAGGACGGGAATACTTCGGTAGAGAATGTAAATTATTTTTTTGCAGCAGGGGATTTGTCTTTACATTTTCTGCAAAATAGTATATGATAGTTTTGTATTGATCATCTGACCAAGGAGGTGGCTGTTATGGACGACAGCACAATCAAATTTGTTGTTCCAGTTGACACAGAGTCAGAAATGAAGCGAATTTTGACCAGTGTCTACCATTCGCTCAGCGAAAAGGGCTACAACCCCATCAACCAAATCGTCGGTTATATCCTCTCTGAGGATCCGACCTATATCACCAATTACAACAATGCCCGTAGTATCATCGCGAAGATCGACCGTGATGAGCTCCTGCAGGAGTTAGTGCGCCACTATCTGTTTGATTGATCACCCGGTACTTCTTTAGAGGCTTTGCTGTTTGGTAAAGCCTCTTTTTTCTCCGACTGCCGTGTTCTTTGACAATTTCATATGCTCCGTTGCCAGTTTTTCAGCCTTGTAACCACAATATCTTGAACCAGTTGCGGCAAGATCATTGAAAATGTTGCAAATTTCGATTTTTTGTAATTTTCTATTGACAACCCGGAAACAATGTGTTACAATTTGGTTACATTTTAATCAGGAGGAATGATATGTCTGATAAAAATGAGATTTTGATGTATAAGGGGCGCCCCCTTATGAGAAAGGACTCAATGATCTATTATGGATCCATGGCGGATAAGTACATCGTCATGCTTCAGGTTTTGGAAACGAAAAAGGTTAACGATCTGGACGTCGCAACGCGTGTGTCCGTCCAGTTGCAGCTGACGGATCCCAATGCCAAACCCCGTGAGAGAATCGTCAAACACGGGGAAAAGGAAGGGCTCTATACTGCTTTGGATGTTGGCTGTGTCTGGTTGGAACGTGCGCTGAAAGCAAAATAAAATTCTGGCAACGGAGGTTACATATGAAACGGTTATTTAAGCTATTGATTGCCTTGGCGGTAATGATCACCGTGATCACGGCATTCTCCATCACATCCAATGCAACCGAACTCAAAACCGGGATAGGCATTGTCACAGCCAGCGGGCTGCGGTTGCGTGCAAAGCCGAATACGGACGCGGAGGTCCTCACGATGGCCTATTATGGCGACAACGTGGTCATTATCCGAAAAGTGGACGACTGGTACCTGGTCAACTACAACTTGAACATCGGCTATATGCATGGGGATTATCTGCAGGTCAAGGAACGGGAAAATATCGACCTGGGCTATGGTTCGATCGATCCCAGCTTGTGCAATATGCGCAGCGGCCCCAGTACGGATGCCGATCTGGTAGCACAGATTACCGGCGGTGAAAAGGTCTACATATTTGGGTTTAACACAGGATGGTATAAAGTCAAGTATAACGGTCAAATCGGCTATATTCGCAGCGATCTGGTAACGCTTTTGGAAAAGCCCTATATCAACTCCGGGTCGACCGCAAGCTCCGACAGTTCTGACAGCTCTGACGGCTCTGACGGCTCATCCGATTCTTCCAGTGATTCCGGCGGCTCCAGCAGCTCATCGTATTCGGTGAGTGCAGGGCAGGAAATCGCCAATTATGCGCAGAGATATTTGGGCTATCCTTATGTCTACGGCGGCAACGGCCCCAACAGTTTTGACTGCTCCGGCTTTGTCAAATATATCTACGCGCAGTTCGGCTACAGCATCAACCGTACAGCGACTGCACAGATGAGCAACGGGTATTCCGTGTCCATGAGCGAATTACAGCCCGGCGATTTGGTATTCTTCTATAACGGCGGCGGCATCGGCCACGTGGGTATGTATATTGGCGACAACCAATTTATCCATGCTGCCAACGCAAGATCTGGCGTGATCATCACCAGCCTGTCGAACAGCTGGTATCAAGAACGGTATGCCGGCGCCCGTAGAATTGTTGGCTAATAAAATTCAGCCGCCTTTCCGGTTCGGAAAGGCGGCTTTTCGCGGTGCAGGAGGAAGAAAACTATGAAATGGTTCATTGCCTCGGATATTCATGGCTCGGCGTATTATTGCCGGAAAATGCTGGAGGCCTATCAAAGAGAACAAGCGGATCGAATTTTGCTCCTGGGAGATCTGCTGTACCACGGCCCAAGGAATCCGCTGCCGCAGGACTATCAGCCCAAGCTGGTAATTGCGATGCTCAACGAGATGTGTGAAAGCATTTTGTGCGTCCGGGGAAACTGCGATGCGCAGGTCGATCAGATGGTGCTGCAATTTCCAATCATGGCGGATTACTGCCTTTTGTCGGAAGATAAGCGGCTGATTTTTGCCACCCACGGCCATCAGTTCCATGAAAGCCATCTGCCGCCGCTCCATGCCGGGGATATCCTGCTCCATGGTCATACGCATGTTCCACAATGCGTCCGCCACGAGACGTATACGTATCTCAATCCAGGTTCTGTTTCCCTCCCCAAGGAAGGAACTTACCACGGGTATATGACTCTGGAAAACGGCACGTTTTTATGGAAATCCCTGCAGGATGGAGTAGTGAGAAATTGTTATCGCGTCCTGCCCACGCAAAGCGAATAAAAACAAAATTCACCACAATTTTCAAAAAACAGCAGACTTTCCAGCGCAAACCGCTGAAAAAACGTCTTATTGCAACGGAGCCTGCCGCAAAATAAATGATTGCCCATTTTGCGGCAGGCTCTGTTCATATAAGTTTGTCACGCCGGTTTCAAAGACAGGCTTATTCCAAGAGCGCCGTCTCAAGGCGGCGGCTTTTTCAGCGCTCGCGCCGGTTGTCCGACCTGCCGACAATCGAAATTAAGCGGAAAAATTGCGCCAGAGATACCGTCATAGCCGCCACATAGGTCATAGCTGCGGCGCGCAGAACGCGCTTTGCGCCGTCGAGTTCCTCGTCGCTGAGTAATCCGCAGCTTGCGATGGTTGCGACGGCCCGGTGGCTGGCGTTAAACTCGGTTGGGAGCGTTAGAAGCTGGAACAGGACGCACAGGGAAAAACAGGCGACGCCCGCATAGGCCACATAGATATACTGCCGCCCCAGGCCGGACAGGAACAATCCGAGAAGAATCAGCGGAAACGACAGCTTCGAGCCAATGTTGGTGGCCTGGATGACGGAGTTGCGCAGCACCAACGGGCGATAGTTTTCCGCGTGTTGGACAGCGTGCCCCGCCTCGTGGGCGGCCACACCGACAGCCGCCGGCGTCGCGGCAAAGTACACCTGATCAGACAGGCGGATGACATTAGTACGCGGGTCATAGTGGTCGGTCAGATTGCCGGGGATGTGCTCAATGCGCACATTGTAAAGGCCGTGGGCGTCCAACACCCGCCTGGCCGCGTCCATCCCGGTCATACCCCGGCGATTTGAAATCCGGCTGTATTTTGCGAAAGTGCTGTTCACCCGCGCGCTGGCGATGAGCGAAAGGATCATCGCTGGTAAAACGAGCGCGATATACGTCCAGTCAATATATTATCCCCATCTCATCGTAATCCCTCCGGCTCCATCGCATCATGTAAACGTTGGGTGATGGCGCCGCGGAAAATCCGGTCGGCCTGAATATGCACGGTATTCAAAGCGGCAGCCGCATGAGCGACCGGAACGTTGCCTAGCATAAAAATGTCTTGATCCAAAATAAATTTCACCTCGGAGTCCTCCACATTGTTGCGCTTGACCATTCCGGGTCCGGCATGGAGTTTGAGCCGGCAGCCGCCGGAGATGGACATGTCCACGTCCTGTGTGCTGCGGGCGAAGCTGCGTTCACTGACGTCATCCTCGGCCATCAGGCCCAAATAAGCGGGCTGAATTAGCTGCGAGAAGGGGATATCCTCCAAATCCAGCGCCTTCCGGGAAAAGACGTTAATAAACCGCAGACCGACGCGTTCAAAATAGGCGGGCTGGTAAATTTCAATAAAACCGGCAAGCACCTGATCCAATTTGGCGGCGAAATCCTCCCACTTGCTATAGCGGGGTGTCGCCAGGGCGACAAAATTTTTGGTCAGATTGACCTTCCACGCGCCGTCAGCGGAGAGAAACTGGTAGTTTGTCACAGCGGCCTGCTCTTCCACCTTCATCGCGCCCGGCTGCCCGGAGACCTTTGGCGGGAGGCTTTCCATTCTGCTGGAATACCGTGGAAAGCTGGCGCGAATTTTGTCCTGAAAATCCGCCGGAGGCTTGGCCTCGATGGACAAAATGGTAGGGAAGCGCAACTGGCATACGACATCCATCAGTTGGTTTCGCCGGTATAGTACACGCTCACAATCATAAAACATATCAACACATCCTTTTGTTTCAAAAAATTGTGCAAATCTTCCCTGAACATTCTCATTATATATTATATCACAAACAGCGAAACCTTTGCAAGCCCTGGCATCATGAAAAATCATCCGGAAAAAATAAAAAATGTTTAGATTAAAATGATATGGACCAATAAAAAGGAGAAGTTCAACCTTTGGTGTGGTATAATTCCGCTGCTACAAAAAACCAACCTTACGCAAAGAAGAACTTCTCATGAACATTTTAACACAAGAGGCACAGAAAAGGCAAGCGGTAGTTAAGCTGGCAAGAAGAAATGGGGGAAGCTTTGCGGCTCGGATGTATGGGGCCAGTCTGCCGGGCGTGAAGCGGTGGAATAAGCGGCACGACGGGAAAGACTGGCGAATTGGAAATCTTGGGGGAAAGGGCTGTTCAAGCGCGGAAAAATATGCTATAATGATGTCTGCTGAAGAAACCGCTTGGCGCTTTCTTCGCGCGGCATATGCCGCACAATTTTATAAATCCGGAAATCCGGCCCGAATGCCCGCAAAAATTGCGTATCTCTGCCTTACAGCGTGCGCAGCGCGTCCACCAGGGCGGTTTTGGCGGTGGTTTTTTCATCCTTGCGTTTGAGCACGCGGGCGGGAACGCCGCCCACCACGGTTTCAGGCTCCACGTCTTCCACAACCACCGCGCCGGCGGCCACTACCGCGCCGTGGCCGACGCGCACGCCCTCAATGACCACCGCGTTGGCGCCAATGAGAACATCGTCCTCCACGACCACCGGCACCGCGCTCGCTGGTTCCACAACGCCCGCCAGTACCGCGCCGGCACCCACATGGCACCGCTTGCCGACGATGGCCCGGCCGCCCAGGATGGCGCCCATGTCGATCATGGTGCCCTCTCCGATCTGGGCGCCGATGTTGATGGTGGCGCCCATCATGATCACGGCGTTGTCGCCAATGCTCACCTGTTCGCGGATCACCGCGCCAGGCTCGATTCTGGCGTTAAGATTCTTCAGATCCAGCAGCGGAATCGCGGAGTTGCGGCGGTCGTTTTCCACAACGACGTCTTCAATCTGCGCGGCATATCGCTCCAAAACAGGCTGGATGTCCCGCCAGTCGCCAAACAAAATGCGGGTGCTGCCGGCGGAAAAGTCCTTTACACGGACAAACGGAATGGGCGCCTTCTCTTTTAAGAAGACACGCACCGGCGTCTTCTTCTCCGCGGTACGGATGTATTCGATAATTTCTTGTGCGTTCATTGCAAATAACCTTCCTTTTGAAATTGATACAAAGATTATTACCGGGAACGTGTGCCCCGCCTCCCGGGCGCCGCCCGCTGCAAACGCGGTGGTTTCGGCGCTGTGTTTGGGACAATTATACCATACGTTTTGACCGTTTTCCATTCTTTCTTTTCCTTGGAGGCAAATTATATGCAGCCGATCATTCACGACCGCCGCGCCTTGCACCAAATCCCGGAGCTGGGCGACGAGTTACCCCGCACGGTGCGGTATTTGCAAGACGTGCTCAGTGAACTGAACTGCCGGGTGTTTTCGCCCATTCCCAGCGCTGTCTGCGCTTATTTTGACCGGGGCCGTCCCGCCGCCATCGCCTTCCGCAGCGATGAAGACGCGCTTCCAATTTTAGAGCGAACCGGCCTGCCCTTCGCTTCCACCGTCCCGGACCAAATGCACGCCTGTGGACACGACGGACACATGGCCATGCTCCTGGAGCTGGCACGGCGGTTAAACGGCACCTGGGATCTGCCCTATAACGTTCTGCTGGTCTTCCAGCCCGCCGAGGAGACCACCGGCGGCGCGAGGCGCATCTGCCAGAGCGGTGTCTTCTCTGAGCTTTCCGTCCGCGCCATCTTTGGGATGCACCTGTGGCCCGGCCTGGAGGCGGGCGCCATCGCCAGCCGCAAGGGGGAGATGATGAGCCGCTCCTGCGAGGTGACGGTGGACATCACCGGCCGTTCGAGCCATGTAGCCAAGGCCGAGGAGGGCATCGACGCCATGCAGGCCGGTGTGGAATTCTACCGGAAATGTATGGCCATGGAACGGGCGCTGCCGCCGGAGGTCTTCCGTCTGCTTAAATTTGGCAAAATGCAAAGCGGTTCGGTCCGCAACGCGATCAGCGGCCACACCCGTTTGGAAGGCACCCTCCGGGCCTTCCAGGACGAACAATTTCTGGCCATGCAAAATTCCATTCGCGTCATCGGCGAGGCGGTCGCCGATGACACCGGCTGCAAGGTCAACATTTTTATGAACAACGGCTACCCCGCTGTTATCAATCCCCCCGACCTGTACGACCGGGTCGCCAGACTGGTTCCCTTCGCGGCGCTGCGCCAGCCTGTGATGATCACGGAGGACTTTTCCTGGTATCAAAGAACACTGCCGGGGATGTTCTTTTTCCTGGGCGTTGGGGACGTCCCCGCGCTCCACACCGCAGATTTTTATTTTGACGAGAACGTATTGTTCAAGGGCGCCGATTTCTGGGAGGCCCTTGCGAAAACCTATCAGGAGGAACCGTTATGATTCAGTATATGAACCGTGGACTGCTTTCACTGGCACCCGGTGGCATCCGTCAATTCACCGATCTTGCCAAGCACACGCCTGGCTGCACCCTCTTGACCATCGGCGAGCCGGATTTCGACACGCCGGAGCCGATCAAGGCCGCGGCCAAGCAGGCGCTGGACGACAATATGACCCACTACCCCCTTAACGCTGGCGCGCTGTCGCTGCGCGAGGCGGTCAGTGCGTTTGAACATACGACCAACGGCTACGACTATCAGCCCGATGAGATTCTTATGACCATCGGCGCCACGGAGGCCCTTTTTGTGGCCATCCAGGGCGTTTTGAACCCCGGCGACGAGGTGATCATCCCCACGCCCGCGTTTGGCCTATATGTCTCCATCGTCCGTCTGGCCGGCGGAATTCCGGTTTTTCTGGACACGTCCAAAAATCATTTTCAGATCGACCCCGACCAGCTGCGCCGGGCCATCACGCCCAAGACGCGGATGCTGATTCTCAACTCCCCCAACAACCCTACCGGCTGCATCTACACGCGCCAATCACTCCAGGCCATCCACGACCTGGTCGCGGGACGGCCGATCTTCATCCTGTGCGACGACGTGTATCAGCAGCTTACCTACGCGCCGTATACCAGCTTCGCAAGCTACCGCGACCTGCGCGCGCAACTGCTGGTGGTGCAGAGCTTCTCCAAGCCCTATGCCATGACCGGCTGGCGGCTGGGGTATTTGATGGGCGATCTGCCCGTGATGCAAAAGCTGGCGCTCTACCACGCGGCGGCTGTGGTGTCCGTCACGGCCTTCTCCCAGCCAGCCTGCGAGGTTGCGCTGAGAACCGACGTGTCCGCCATGGTGGAAACCTACCGCCAGCGGCGCGATTATATCTACCAGCGCATCAAGCGGATGGGCCTGCCGGTGGAAGAACCCCAAGGCGCGTTTTACATCTTTCCCTCCATCGCCGCGTTGTGCGACGACACCGAGGCGTTCTGCCGCCGGATGATCCGGGAGGGCGGCGTCGCGGGCGTGCCGGGAACGTGCTTCGGCGCGGCGGGATATGTGCGGATCTCGTTTTGCTACGAAATGGCGCACATTCAAGCCGGTATGGAGAAACTCGAACACTGGATCAAGACGCTCTGACCGCGCCGGGCCGAACCCAGTTCGGTTTAACCAAAACCTGTACAAAAGAAATAGGAGGCATGACACAGATGAAAGTGATTGTCAACGGAGCCTGCGGCAAAATGGGGCAGGCAATGCAGCAGCTGCTCGCAAATACGCCGGACGCGAGTCTTGCCGCCGGTGTGGACATCCGCGCCGACCGGCCAGGCATCGTTACATCCCTGGATCAGGCTGCCCCGGCGGATATCCTTGTAGATTTTTCCTTCCACACGGCCATTTTCGCCGTGCTGGACTACGCCTGCCGGCAGTATCTGCCGGTCGTCATCGCCACAACCGGCCACACCCCGGAGGAATTGGCCCAAATCATCGAGGCGGCGAAAAAGATTCCCGTCTTCCACAGCCAAAATCTCTCCTTGGGTATCGCGCTGCTGTGCGAGATGGCAAAGAAGGCCGCCGCGGTTTTCCCGGACGCGGATATTGAAATCGTGGAGACGCACCACAACCACAAGGCTGACGCGCCCAGCGGCACGGCGCTCATGCTTGCCGACGCCATCGACCAGGTCCGGCAGCAGGCGCCGCGCGTCTTTGGCCGCCATGGGATGCAGCCCCGCCAGCCGGGTGAAATCGGCATTCACGCGGTTCGCCGGGGCGAAATCGTTGGCATCCACGAGGTGCTGATCTCCACCCCCACGCAGACCATCTCCTTAAAGCACGAGGCCTATTCCCGCGCCCTGTTTGCCGAGGGAGCACTGGCCGCGGCGCGCTTCCTACTGACCCAGCCCGCCGGCCTTTACCGGATGGAGGATATGCTCCGCTAACGTCGGAATCGGTTGCAATCCGCGCGGCTTTGTGCTATGATGGAAGAGAAAGGAGCGGTTTGCGCCGCGTTGGGTATTATGTTAAAAATTGTCAAATTTGGCGGCAGCTCTCTGGCCTCCGCCGCGCAGTTTCAAAAGGTCAAGCAAATCATTGCCGCCGACCCGTCGCGGAGGATTGTTGTCGTTTCCGCCGCCGGAAAGCGCTTTTCCACCGACAATAAGCTCACAGACCGGTTGTATCTGTGTTACGCGCACCTGCAATACGGCGTCAACTGCGACAGCGTGTTCAGCCGCGTCGTCCACCGGTATGAGGAAATTCGCCAGACGCTCCGCCTGAGCGTTGATCTGGACGCGGAATTTGCCAAAATCCGCGCCAAAATGGCCGGCGGCATCTCCCAGGACGAGCTGGCCTCCCGGGGCGAGTACCTGTCCGCGCTGCTGATGGCCGACTATCTGGGCTATGAATTCCTGGACGCGACCGAATTTTTGAAATTCCAGGCGATCGGCCAAGTGGACATGGCTGCGACCACGGCGGCCTTGCGGGAAAAAACCGCCGGAAAACGATGCGTCCTGCCCGGTTTCTACGGTATTTTGCCCAACGGCCGCATCAGGACCCTCACGCGCGGCGGCTCGGACGTGACCGGCGCCATCGCTGCGGCCGCCTTGGACGCCGATGTCTATGAAAACTGGACGGACGTCCCCGGCATTTTAATGGCGGATCCACGGATCGTGCCGTCCCCCAAGCCCCTGCGCTATATCAGCTACGCGGAGCTGCGGGAGTTGTCGTACATCGGCCTACAGGTTCTCCACGAGGACACCATCATCCCCGTCCGCGAAAAGGAAATTCCCATCAACATTCGCAACACCAACGCTCCCGGCCAGCCCGGCACCCTAATCTGCAGTCAGCTGCCGCCGGACGCCGCGCAGGACGACATCACGGGCGTCTTCGGCCGCAAAGGCTGCACACTTTTGACCGTGCAGAAGAGCGGCCTGTGCGAGACGGGAAATTTGCAGGAGCTGTTTACCGAGCTGTCCGGCTATGAGCTTCCGGTACTCCATTTCGTCTGCGGCATTGACCAGATCTCCCTACTCTTGTCCCCACGCTCCGATCCGCAGGCGGCGGAACTGTTTGCGCAGGCCCTGCGCAAGCAGCGGCGGACGAAGGTTCAGGTTACGCCGGAGATCGCCGTCGTCGCCACCCTCAGCCGCCACCTGGCTGAAGACCCCGCCATTGCCGGGCGCGCGCTGAGCGCCCTAGCCCGGGAGGGTATCCCCGCGCAGGCCGCGCTCCAGTGCCAGCTCAGCCAGAGCTTTTTGACCGCCGTGCCGGACGCACGCTTCGAGCAAGCCATCGATACGATCTACCGCGAATTTATAGGCCCAACACAGAAAGGAGCTTGATACTTTCATGGAGAAAAAATGTGTGTTTCAAGGCGTAGCCACCGCGCTGATCACGCCCACAACCGACGCTGGTGTCGACTACGCGCAGTTTGGCCGTCTGATCGACTGGCAGATCGCCAGCGGCGTGCAGGCCATCGTGGTCTGCGGCACCACGGGAGAGGCCTCCACGTTGTCTGACGACGAACACTGTAAGGTGCTGGAATTTGCCATCGAGCGCGTCCAGGGGCGGATCCCCATCATCGCCGGCACCGGCTCCAACGACACCCGCCACGCCATCATGATGACCAATTACGCCTGCGCCATCGGCGCGGACGCCGTGCTGACCGTCACGCCCTATTATAATCGCACCACCCAAACCGGCCTGATCCGCAGCTTTGAGGCCATCGCGGACGCGTCAACCAAGCCCTTGATCCTCTATAACGTCCCCAGCCGCACCGGCGTCAACATCGCGCCCAAGACGGCGCTGGCGCTCTCTCGCCACCCTAACATCGCTGCGATTAAAGAGGCCAGCGGAAACATCTCGCAGATTGTCGAGCTATTTTCCCTGGTTGGGGACAAGCTGGCGGTCTACTCCGGCAACGACGATCAAATCGTCCCCATGTTGTCTATGGGCGGCAAGGGCGTGATCTCCACCGTCTCCAACGTACTGCCTAGGCAGGTGGTGCAGCTGTGCCAGCTCTGGTTCGATGGCAAGATCGCTGAGAGCGCCGCGCTCCAGTGCAGGATCCTTCCAATGGTCCGGGCGCTGTTTTCCCAGGTCAATCCCATCCCTGTCAAAGCGGCCCTCTCCAAAATGGGCTATTGCGAGGACCATCTGCGCCTGCCGCTGACGCCTATGGAGGAGCCATACCGCTCTGAGCTCTACGAGACGATGCGGGCGTGGAACCTGATCGGCTAACGCGACGTCGCACGTATGGCTGGCATTGTTTTGCTTTGCAATTTCATGCCTCGCGCGTATCCGTCTGTAAAACGGACGAAAGGCGCCTGTGCGCCCGCCCGGGCCGCTGAAATTTGTGAAAGCGCAAATATTTCAAAATAGCGCTTGTTTTTCCTGTCGTTTTCACATATGATATACAACATACGGCAGACTCTTCTGCCCGGGCAATGCCAGAAAAGAGGTTTTTAATTTGCGGAAGCTTTGCGTTTGTGTCCTGTTCGGCGGCGTGTCGCCGGAGCATGAGGTATCGCTGCGTTCGGCGGAGTCGGTTCTCAGCCATCTGGACGCTGAAAAATATAATATTCTCCCGGTTGGCATCAAGAAGGACGGCAATTGGGTTCTGTACGGCGGAAAGGACTACAGTCTGCTGCCCACCGGCAAGTGGGAAACCCATCCGGATAACCGCCAGGCCGCGATCTCCCCGATCCGGGGGCAAGGTCTGCTCAGCTTTGAGGGGGACTGCGTCGTGCGCGAACACATCGATGTGGTATTTCCCGTGCTCCACGGGGCAAACGGCGAGGACGGCTCCATGCAGGGGCTTCTGCAAATTGCCGGGATTCCCTATGTCGGATCCCATGTCAGCGCGTCGGCGGCGGCAATGGACAAGTGCATTACGAAGCTTCTGGCCGCGCAGGCTGGCGTCCGCCAGGCCGCTTGGCAGCTGGTGACCCGCGAGGCGCTGCGTGCCGGCGAGGATGCGGCGCTCGACGCAGTGGAGGCGGCGTTCACGTATCCCGTGTTTGTCAAACCGGCCGGCACCGGCTCGTCCGTCGGCGTGTCTAAGGCCAAGGATCGGGAGAGCCTGCGGTCCGCGCTGCACAGCGCGGCGAAGTTCGGCCGGAAAATCCTGGTGGAGGAATTCATCGCCGGGCGCGAAGTGGAGGTCGCCGTCCTTGGGAACGAGACGCCCGCGGCATCCATCTGCGGTGAAATCGACTCCGGCGCGGAGTTCTATGACTATGACGCAAAGTATATCTCCGACAGTGCCAAGCTGCATATTCCCGCCCGCATTTCCGAGCAAACCGCCGAGCAGGTGCGGGAGGCGGCCGTACGCGTCTACAGCGCGCTGGGTTGCCGCGGCCTGAGCCGTGTGGACTTTTTCGTGACCTACGACCGGGAGGAGATCGTATTCAATGAGATCAACACCATTCCCGGCTTTACGTCCATCTCCATGTATCCCAAGCTGTTTGCCGCCAGCGGGATTCCCTATCCCCAACTGCTGGACCGGTTGATCGCGCTGGCACAAGAGGAACTGCAATGAAAGAAGAAAATGTACTGCTGACCATTCAGGGCACCCAATATATTCCGGGCGAACGGCCACAGCGGATGGAATTGACCACCGCCGGCACTATGCAGGCCAAGGAAGACCGGTATGTGCTATCCTATGTGGAGACGGCCGTCACGGGCCTGGACGGAACGCGCACTACCTTTGATGTGTGGCGGGATAAAATCGTCCTGACCCGGACGGGTACGTTCAACTCCCGCATGGCGTTCATCCCCGGCACCGTGGACCGCTCTTTATACGACACGGGCTGCGGCGCGATGCTGATGGAGGTTCGCGCCAACAGCGTCAAGGTAGATTTAAAGGAGACTGGCGGTCAATTCGACATCGACTACACCGTTCGCCTCGAACAGGCTGCCGCCGGGCGGATGCGCTATCACATTGTCGTTCAGAAGGGTTCGTAGCGATTGAAGAAATTGAAAAACTAAAATTTAAAAAAAAACTCTTGCTTTTTTCAAGATGGTCTGCTATAATAATTTCTGCAAATGAGCGTAAGCGTTGATTTGTCAGACGGGGGTATAGCTCAGCTGGGAGAGCGCTTGAATGGCATTCAAGAGGTCAGCGGTTCGATCCCGCTTATCTCCACCAAGATTGAGAAATCCGAACTTTACACCTGTCGGCGGTGGGTTCGGATTTCTTGTGTATATTGAGGATATTGAGCTATAAGCAGAACGTGTCCGCTGCAAAACGCGAGTTTGCAGCGGACCCTTACCACTGTTGCGGAAATGCTGGAAAGTACAGATCAGCATATCAGAATTTGAGGCACATATGTCGGAACAAAGTCGAATGATAAAGCCTGGTTTTACAGTGGGCAAATGGTCGAGATACCACCCTCCGGTTTTTGTGCCCGGAAAGCCTTGCAAATTCAAGAGTTTTGCTTGTCTATCGTTCTACTATTCGTCCTGTGCCGCTTGGCGTAGGCGGCCTTTTGCCACCGCTGAGCTATGGGCCGGCAATCATCGCAGTACAGCGCCCGGTTGGAGCCGGGGATAAAAGCCCTGCCGCAGATCGCGCACCGCTTCGCGGTGTCTTTCCCAAAGATCTCTGTCTCCAGTTCCTTTCCGGCGCTGTCTTTCAGCAGCACCCATCGGAAGAACTTACAGCAAACAGAATATGAGAGCATCTGCGGGCACGGTTTCGCCTCGCCATCGTCCAGATACAGACAGTTCCCCTTATCACAGGCACTGCACAGCTTGCGGATGAGTGTGACCGCTTGTTGCCGTTGTCTGCCGGTCATACGAGGCAGTGACCCGTCCGGCTTTCGCTCAATGGGCGGGAGCAGCTCAAGATGGAATAGCTCATGGCGTTTCTCTTTTCTCATTAGAAATATAAGCGATTATCTCCTTCCTCGTTTTCAATTTATTTAATGTGGAGGCGGGCGAGGGCCCGCCTCCTGGCGCGTTATAGCTCCATGTCGTATGTCCTTTGCTTGACCGGGCGAGAGCTCGTCTGCGGCGTGGCGTCTTTCAGTTTGGCAAGTACAGAAGAACGCTCCTGTTTCTGTGCGGCGGGGTCCGGCAATAAGCCGGGGATGACCTTGTCGACCCAGGCGCGAATCTCCCGCAGCTTGCGCAGATCACCTTGAATAGCTGTCAGCCGGGTTTCCTTGTCCCGGTTCTGCTCCCGCAGGGCGGCATATTCCGCTTGCAGTTTCTGGACCGGCACATCGACTGTCCCGCCGTGGTACATGAGATAGCCATACGCCTTTTTCATGGCCCCCAGCTCGTCCTTGTGTTCGGCGGCGTACTTCTCCTTGGCACGTTTGAAACCAATCTTGCGGTAAGCATCGTACACGGGTTTGAGGGCTAAGTATTTCTCGTATGCCTCCAATGTGGCGGCGATGATCTTCATCCGCTTCTCGTTAGCTCTCATATCCTGGCGGATCGTGTCGGCCCGGTTCTGCGCCGCGGACAGTCTGGCATTGAAAGCCTCCACGGTGATCAGGCGCTCCTCTTTCAGATAGGAGATGGCTTCTGTCACTTTGTCGAGATCACGGAGCGCTCCCTTGATCTGCCCCATAGCGACCCAGCCGTCACGCTCGTCTTGCCGAAGCTCTATGTACCGGCTCAGCAACTCCGGGATTGCGGGTTCCTGCAATTCATCCAAAGCCGCTCTCAGCTTCCCCAGCCACTCCCGCAGATGCCGGATGCGGGCGCGGATGGACGCCATCAGACTATTCGCGGCCTTGATGTCCCGGTTGAGGTTGCCTATGTTGGTGCGGATGCCCCGCTTCTCCATCTGAAAGACTGCCGGACCCATGTGGACTGTTGGGATCTTGTCGATGCCCTGGCGGACATAGGAACGCAGGTCCACCCGTTCCGGGCGTCCATTCTTCTCCAGGTAATCGTTCTGCACGACCTCCCAGGCATGCCGCCATATCTTGCCGTATTTCCGCTCGTTCCAGTCAACGGTGTCCTCCTTGTGGCTGGCCCAATAGCGGCTGTTGGGACACTTATACCGCTGGCCGTTCTCGTCCAGATCGTAGACCTTCCGGCACTTCGGCAGCCAGCGGCCCTGCTCGTCCATAGCCCGCATGGTCAGCATGATGTGTGCGTGAGGATTGCCATCTCCTTTGTCGTGGATAGCAAAGTCGGCGCACATGCCCTTGGACACGAACTGCGCTTGGCAATAGTCACGCAGCATCTGCGGATACTGCTTCGGCGGGATCTCCCGCGGCAGGGCCATCACGATGCGGCGGGAAAGCTGAGAATCCCACTGTTTCTCCACCCGTTCCGCAGAGTTCCAAAGTGTGCCCCTATCCGAAAACTCTGGCGGGGCGTTTGGCGGCAGCATGATCTCCGTGTAGACCACACCGCGCTTTTCGGAATAGGCTTTTCGCTTTCCATCGTACTCAGAAAATAGGCTCTTGCCGCTTTGGTATGCCGCGCCGGCAACAGCGGGCTGTCCGCGGCTTCGCTGGGTGATCGTCACCTTAAAGTGCGGGCACGGAATAGGCGAGACCTCCTTCAAAGACGGGGTAGGCAGCGCAGCGGCCGCAGGGGAATACCGCTTCCCCTGTTTTTGTGCGGGAGCACATCACCCTCGCCCTTCGGAGAACGCAATCCCCCGATGCGGGGGTATAATTGCGCCCTTGCCTAACGTCAAGGGTCAAGACAGTCGGCCCCCTTCAGCATTTGCGCCAGCAAAGACTGCACGTCCGGCTGTCGGAACGCGGCCTTGAGCAGTTCCATGACCTGATCGTCGGACAGCGCCTCCGGGTGCCGGAGAAAGCTCTCCAGCATCCCTGCGCGGGTGCACAGGCGGTTGGTGCGTTCCCGCCGGGTCAGCTCACTGATCTGCCGCACGATCATCTTCTGGTGGTCCAAGGTATACTCCAGTTCGCGCCGCGCCTTGTCTATTTCCTGCCGCAGCTTTGCGATCTTTGCCTGGTTATCCATGCCGCCCCTCCTGTGATTTCTGTTTGGCCTCCCACGCTTTCAGCTCCGCTTGGCCTTCGTCGCTTTCATAGAATCGCTGGATCATGGGAAGCAGACACCGGGCCATGCGCTCGATGGCATAGTCAGGGATCTGCATGGATGTGGTTTCGCCGGGATTATTCTTTTTTGACATTTGGTTCCTTTCTCAAACTAAGTAAACGGCTGCATAATAATTCCTCCTTTTCCCTCCATGATCGGGAGGGCTGTCGTGTCTTGTGTCGTGCCAACAAAAAAGCTGTGCCTCGCATACGGAAACACAGCCAAAACCGCTATTCAGTTCATATCGTATTGTCCGTCATGGAAATTTCAGATGGGGCGGCGCCAAGACATCCTCTCACTTCCTTGACAAACCGAAAAAGGGCAAACTACTCCTGTACATATCAGAACAGGATCGAAAACTGAATGGGGCCTGATGGCGAATTTTTCCCGATGAGCTCGCATCGGGTGCGTTGGTCATGCTCTCCGTGTCTTTGCGGAGAGCGGTGTCTTAATGATGTCTTAAGCGCCGCCTCACCGAAATCCGTTCCTGCCCCGGCGTCTCACCGCGGCGTTTCGCTCCTTTGGCGCGCTGATGCGTTCGCTTCACCAGGAGCATATCCATTTCGGACGGTCATTCACTTGTTCTCAGGGGTCAGGCCTTGGAACTATCATCTCCTTCTACAGAACAGATTTAGAAATTAATGCTTTATTTAATCGTTCTGTGTTGCTATAATAGCACCATAGGAAAACCTTGTCAATAGAAAAAATGAAAGAAGTTACAAAAATTATAGAACGAGTGAAAGCGGGACGTTTCACTTTATTGATTTGAAAGGAGCTGCTATGGAACGGATCGAACGGACACCGCCGGTCAGGCGCATATGGATGGCGGTTTATATCCATCTCAGAGCAGAGCGTTTTGAGCTCCGGGCAGATGAGGAGGATGGCCAGGACTATCAAGTCCTGTGGCGTGGCAAGGCGCATTTGGGCTCCGCCGCGGCAGAGCTGCCCGACCTTGATCTGAACGATCTCAACCGTGCTGCGGATGCGCTGGGAAAAGAGGCGACAGCGGATGATCTGCGGATGCAAGCAAGAAAACTGCTCGACAAGAGTCCGTATTATCTTCCCGCTGCGGCTGAGCTTCTGAATATAGCTGAAGGCAGGGGTAAGGGAACGCTGCTTCGCGTTATGAGAAAAACATTCAATCGATATAGACAGTGGCAGACGACCTTTAAGGCGCTGGCTGAGAATGTGCTTTCCGCGAATGCGAACATCGACCGGCCACAGCGCTATGTGGAATCGTGTGTTGGCGCACACAGCGAGCTTTACCCAGTGCTCCGTTATGGCAAGGTATGTGTTGAGCCAGTCCTGGGTGGCAGTTCACCCGTCAATGTCTGGCATTTTGTGCCGGAACATCACTTTCCTGTCGTAGAGGTGTTGAACACGACGGATACGGACCAGTTCTTCTGTTATCTGATCAGCAAGTATTTGTATGCGCAGCTCAATATGCGCCCCTGCAAATACTGCGGACGGTACTTCGTTTTGCACGGAAACAGCAATCAGGAGTATTGCGACAGGCCGATGGAAGGCTCCCGCTATACATGCAAAGAGGCCGGCGCGATGAAGCTGTATGTCCAGCGGCAAAACGAGGACCCCGCCATTCGCGCCTACAAGCGGGCGTATAAGACCAATTATGCGCGGATCGCCTACGGCCTCATGACGAAAGAGGATTTTACCGCGTGGTCAAGGCAGGCGCGGGAGATGCGGGATAAATGCGTCGCGGGGGAGATTTCGCTGGAGGACTTTGATGCATGGCTTGAAAGCGGGAAATAGGCTTTGAAAAAAGGAGAAACATGGGAACAGAGGCGGGAGCGCTCCTGCCTCTGCGTGATTGTCGTGATTATGTAGTTCATTTCAATTCAGCGGTCTGTACTCCGTGACCACGTTCAGATTCTGCGCCGGGTCGCCGTTCAAGATCAGCTCCGCGTAACTCAGCGGGTCGTTGTAGATGAGATAATCCAATTCGGATCGCTGATGCAGATCATCCGCGATCTCTCGCTCCACGGCGGTGCAGTCGATGGCGATCATGCTGCCGTCATCATACCGCAGTTCCACGCAGCCGGTGTCCATGTTAAACTCACAGTTGATCAGGTTCTTCATCTTGTACCTCCTCCATGCTTTCGATGCAGACATCCTCTGCCTCCAGCAATGCCTCTTGAATGACCGTCCTGCCCGCGGCGTTCTCCGGCGTGTCCGGCAGCACGTCCAGCGCCTGTGATGCCGCCGCACAAAGGATGTGGTAGGCCTTCCGATAATCCGTCATGTTGATCTCACTCCGCCATCAAATTTGTTCGTCTCTTTAGCGTCATAATACCACCATTTTCGTTTTGGCGCAATAACAACATTATAATTGCGTCATAATAACATTTGGATGGTGTGTAGGAGACGCTGTTATGGATGAGAAGTTGTTGCGGTATACATTGCGTGTGGACCGGCTGCTGTTCCAGAAGTTCCGCTACATTGCGGAGTCAGAGGGGCGCTCCGCCAACAAGGAGATCGAGCAGTACCTCAAGCGGCGCGTGGCGCAGTTTGAGAAAGAGAACGGTCCGATCCCTACGGGCAATGACGACTGACACTGAGCCGGGGCAGCCAAATGGCCGCCCGGCTTTGACGTATGTGGGTGCAAAAACAGTTTGTGAGAATCCAACTTCTATGGTATAATTATTTTGTTAGATTATAGCTATTGTGGAAGATGTAACCTTTCCGGGGGATTGAGATAAAGAGAAACAGCATATCGCTCTGCCTGTTTGTGAGCTTTGTTGCGCTAGCAATCTGTACGGCTTTCTTTGATATACCAAAGCAGGTCTTTATTTCCATATCGTTGTCCTCGCTGCTCTATGCTATATCACAGACTGTGAAGTATCACATTTGTGTTTTTGAGCATATCACAGGTTGAAAAATATGCTGAGAAAAAGTCCCAGTGGGAAGAAGTGGTCATGTTTTGTGCGGCGTTAAAAGGAGTACCGCAGGCAGAAGCAGCACAGAAGGAATGGGAGGCACAGCATAATGGCGAATAAATTGGAGCTGACTTGGGTCGGCAAAGATGAACCTATAAAGATCGAGCCACGGTTGCTTATCGAAAAGCCTGAGCTATCCAATACATCTGCAGAACCCGCTACTGAGAATATGCTTATTCACGGAGACAACCTGCTGGCGCTGAAAGCATTGGAGAGTAAGTATGCAGGACGGGTAAAGTGCATCTATATTGATCCGCCATATAATACAGGTTATGCCTTTAGCCACTACGATGATAATCTCGAACACAGTCAATGGCTTAGTCTAATGCGTCCCCGCCTTGAGATTTTGTGGAAGCTGTTAGCAGAAGAAGGTAGCATATGGATTAGTATTGATGACGATGAACAGGCATACATGAAAGTCCTGTGCGACGAATTGTTTGGGCGGGGGCATTTTATCGCGTCAATTATTTGGCAAAAAAGAACGTCGCCAGATATGAGAGCCGCTATCAGTGACGGACATGATTATATTCTTGTATATGCAAAAGATTATGATTGCTTTAAGGTGAATCGAAATAAGCTGCCTCTGAGTGAAGAACAGGCGAAAAGTTATAAGAATCCGGATAATGACCCTCGCGGTCCTTGGACTTCAACCGATTGTACAGCACAGGCAGGGCATGGGACTAAAGATCAGTTTTATACATTTGTTACCCCTGCTGGACGAGAAATAACTCTCCCACCAAACTTGTGCTGGCGTTTTACAAAAGAACGGCTAAAGGAAGAAATTGCAGCCGGAAGGATATGGCTAGGCAAAGACGGAAACGGTGTACCGAGAAAAAAGACATATCTTTCGGAGAACACGGGGGTCGTCCCATGGACATGGTGGACAAACAAAGAAGTGGGTCACAACCAAGAGGCAAAAAAAGAAGTAAATGCGCTATTTGGCGATAATTCCTTCGATACTCCGAAACCAGAGCGTCTGATCGAACGAGTAATACATATTGCCACGAACCCTGGAGATTTGGTCCTCGATTCTTTCCTCGGCTCCGGCACGACCGCTGCCGTCGCACATAAGATGGGGCGTCACTATATTGGCATTGAAATGGGCAACCATGCTTACACCCATTGCAAGGTTCGCTTGGATAAGGTAATCGCCGGTGAAGACGCTGGCGGTATCACAAAGTCTGCTGGCTGGCAAGGCGGTGGCGGTTATCGTTTCTATGAGCTTGCCCCTTCCCTCATCAACGAGGACGCCTTTGGCGAGGCGATCATTAACCCCAGCTATGATGCTGATATGTTGGCGGCGGCTGTCGCGCTGCATGAGGGATTTACCTATCAGCCGGACAACAGCCTGTTTTGGAAGCAATCTGTCGGCAATGAAAAATCCTACCTGTTCGTAACGACCCGGCATATGACGGCTGCATTTCTGGATTCCATCAAGAATTCGATGGAAGACGACGAGTATCTCGTGATTGCCTGCCGCTCTTTTGACGGCGGTTTGGATAAGGCATACGAGCACATCGCTATCAAGAAAATACCACAGATGCTGCTCTCCCGCTGTGAGTTTGGACAGGACAATTACAATTTGAACATCGTGCATCCCCCTGTGTATAATGACGAGGAGGACTATGATGAATAATAGTTTTTTCCCACAATATACCACGGATTATATCAGCGGTGTGATGAGCCTCCGAAAACCGCAGAAAGAGTCATTGAAAATTCTGGAGGAGATTATAAACGGCGTACCACTTCGGAAAGGGATGAATCTGAAAGCGGCGTTAGGAGCCGTCCACGCCATGTATCCCATTTGCTCAGATTTTGAGCGGGAGTTCATGTCGTTGACGTTTGCCTTGGCCACTGGCGTGGGTAAAACCCGATTGATGGGGGCGTTTATTGCCTATCTCTATACGCAGCACGGAGTCAAAAACTACTTTGTCGTTGCGCCTAACACTACGATCTATGAGAAACTGAAACATGACTTGAGTGACCCAAACAATCCGAAATACGTTTTCAAGGGGCTGGGGTGCTTTGCCGCCCCGCCGCAGATCATAGCGGACGATGACTATCGGGAGAAGCCCCTGACGCTGTTCGATGCCGACGTTCACATCTTTGTGTTCAACATTGACAAGTTCAATAAAGAAGACGCCAATATGAAAAAGGTCAATGAGATGATTGGCGATTCCTTCTATCAGTTTCTCTCCAATCTGCCGGATCTGGTGCTCATCATGGACGAGTCTCACCACTACCGGGCGGAAAAGGGAGCAAAGGCATTGGATGAATTGCACCCGCTTCTCGGTCTGGAGCTGACGGCAACGCCGCTTGTGACAAAAGGCGGAAAGCAGATCCCATTCAAGAATGTTGTGTATGAGTATCCTCTGTCCCGCGCTATTGCGGATGGATATACCCGCACACCTTTTGCGGTAACACGCTCCGATATTGACTTCTACAATTTTGGAGACGAGCAGTTGGACAAGCTGATGCTGCTGGATGGTATTGCCTGTCACGAAAACGCGAAAAACAAACTGGCGGTTTATGCCGCCAATCATGGGAAACCCGTTGTTAAGCCGTTTATGCTGGTAGTCTGCAAAGATACGGAACATGCCGCGTGGGTGGAACAATTTGTAAAGTCCGATGCGTTCAGAGGCGGCATTTACCGCAATAAGACGATCATTGTCCACTCCAAGCAGAGAGGCGCGGAGAGCGATGCCAATATGCAGCTTTTGCTGGATGTGGAAGACCCTGATAACCCGGTGGAGATCGTTATCCACGTCAACATGCTCAAAGAAGGCTGGGACGTGAATAACCTTTACACCATTGTTCCGCTGCGGACTGCCGCTTCAAAGATCCTGCGGGAGCAGATGGTCGGGCGCGGGCTGCGGCTTCCATACGGGGAGCGCACGGGAGATCGGGATGTGGATGCGGTCATGCTCACGGCCCATGATAAGTTTAATGACATCCTTGCCGAGGCACAAAAGGGCGATTCCATTTTCAAGGCCGGAAACGTCATTAAGGCGGAAGAGATCGTGCCGGAGAAAATTGAGTATACACAGCTGGCAATCGAAATAGAGCCTGATCGGGCGCTGGACGATGCCTACGAACATACGCATATTGAGAGAACGCCTGAAACGGAGTCTCTGCTGAAAAAAGCGGCCAAGCGAATCGAAGTTGAGGTTGACCGGCACCTTCAGTCTTCGCCGGGACAAGCTATAACCCCGGAGCAAAAAGAGAAGATCGTGGAGAAGGTCAAAGAAGAAGTCTCCACAGATAAAGATTTGGGGAAAGTTTTTGCCGAAAATGAGATGCCGCTCACAGAGTGGTTACAGTATAAGACGGAGGATACTCACCGTGCTGCACAGGCAAAGTATATCCCTATCCCGCACATCCGGGTGACGGATGCAGGAGTTGAAGAATACGCGTTTGTGGACTTTGATTTGGATTTGGCAGACTTTACCCATGTGCCTATCAAAAACGAGGTCGTCATTCAGGACCTGATAGACATGCAGGACAGACAGCGCATCAAGGGAGACGCCATTGATTTTGAAGGGTACAATCCAAAGAAGGTCATTCTGGAGCAGCTGCGGCAAAAGCCGGAGATCGACTACGAGAAATGTTCTGCGCTACTGTTCAAATTGATTACCCAGGTCTGCAATCACTATGAGGGCAAGTTCGGCGCAAATGGTATGCAGAATATTGTCATGATGTTTAAGCGTGATATTGGAAACAAGATCTACGCTCAGATGATGCAGCATTTCTACTGTGAGAACGGATTTCTTCAGGAAGAAGTTATCGGAACACGGAATTACAATCTGCGGCAGACGTACAGCTACAAAGAGCGCGTTGGTCTGTACGAGAGTTTTTCGTCGGATATACGTTCAGTCTTGTTTGACGGTATTAAAAAAGGCGTGTTCAGCACAGCGAAATTTGATAGCGCAGAGGGTGAATTGACGTTGGCCCGTGTCCTGGAAAGTGATCCCGATGTTCTGAACTGGCTCCGCCCTGCTCCCCAGGAGTTTAATATCACCTATAACCATGGCCATCGCTATGAGCCGGATTTTGTGGTGGAAACAGAGCAAGTGATTTATCTGGTAGAGGTAAAGCAGGAAAAGATGCTAAGCGAACCAGACGTCATAGCAAAGAAAAAACGCGGCATCCAGTATTGTGATGTGGCTTCCCGCTGGGGCAAGGCAAACGGCTATAAGGAATGGCGCTATCTGTTCATCCCGTCAAAGCAGGTAATGCTCAGCTCGTCGTTTATGCAGTTGGCGGAACGGTTTAGGGCGCTGCGAGAAATAACACAGGGATACAAGGGGTGAAGAAATGAGACAGGGGAATTTAGAAAAATGGTCAAATATACCTGCTTGCAGTAACTTGCTGTTCTTTTCAGAGCTTGTTAATGAGCTTTTATTTGATTACTCAATCCCTTCAAATAGAATTGCGACATTGAACAGTCATTACTTGTGTTTGGATGCACTTAGTGCAATTAAGGGGATAGAAAACGCTGGGGTTCCTGAAGGTACATTAAAACCCATTGTAGCAGAGCTTTACCTTTCCCTTAAAAAAGATCCTGTATTCGATCAAAGCACCAACAATCCGCTTAAGTATTTTGTTAAATATGACAATGAGAGATTTAGAATTAGCACTAAGACTACCGAATTGAACTACAACGAACTAAAAAATGCCGTTTTTGCTATTTGTAATCATTATTTTAAATCAGATAGCAACTGGTATTACGAAACGATTAAGGAAAGAATATGCGACATTGTTTTGGGCAATCGCGCTGAAAATCAGCAAGACCTGTTCAGATTAGTTAAATCACTACTAACTGAGTTGATTAATGCTGGATATAGCTCACATTATATATTTACTGTAATGAATGATTTGCTTTGGGAACCTAAAGAAACGATAAATTGTCCAGATATAATTAATCGGTTCTTCGAGGCATTTTCATTTATAAAAAAGGAATTTAAGGTTGTCTTTGCCGTGCACAAGGCAAAGATGAGTAAATTTATTCATTATATCGAAGATTTCTCTTTTGCAGACGAATTATCAACTAGAACAGACCAGCATGTTGAAAAGAATTTTCTTGCGCCAAAGAGAAAACAAGCTTTTCTAGTTGTTGCCAGCAGCGCACTTGACCAGTATAAAGCAGCGCAGAATGCAAGGGATATGATTTCTTTAAATACTGCGTTCTACCGTCTTTGTGACCACGATTATAAATATGATATTAATAGTGCACGTTGCGGAGTGTATGATGATACAAAGTTTTATAGGGTTCCGCAGAGGAAAAGTGCGTTATCACACGCGAAGATGCCCCCCGGCAGACAGATAGAGGAGTATTTGAATGCATCAGTAAAGGCGCTTGATTCGCTTGTGCGGCACCCGTCGGACGACTTTTTCGCGTTGCTAAGTGCAGCACAATTCCATGCACAGTCATTAGATAGCACGACTTCTTCACAAAATCAGCTGCTTGATTTATGGGCAATTTTTGAATCTGTTTTAGATATTAGTAGTGCTCATACATCTGAAAGAATATCGCAGATTTGCAGATATCTTGTCCCAATACTCAAAAGAAAGTATATTTACTCTCTTTTCTCCCAGTTAGCAAACGACATAAAGAATTATTCAGAAAATATATATCGACAGATCGTTGGAACAAGTGAAATAGAAACTGAAGTAGTACAAAAAATATGTGAATTTGTACTACTAAGTTCCAATGCTGACGAACGAGTTAAGTTTCTTGGTTCTTGTTCTGACTATCCTCTTTTGAAAGAACGAATAGAGTATTACTCTCGAATGCTGAATAAACCAGCAGACGTGTATGCTTTTGTTGAAAAGCATGCGGAGCGTGTAAAATGGCAAATTATGCGCATATATAGAAATAGGAATCTAATTATTCACAATGGTGATAATATGCCCTACCTTGAGCTTTTAATTGAAAACTTACATTCCTATGTTGATGATTTTATGAGTTATTTAATTCATTGCCTTTCGGAAGGTGCTAACGTCCAACGTATGTGCCAAGAGTTGTTTTCTAAAGAGTGTGAGTGGGTTGCAGAGTTCTCTAAAAACAAGGCTGAGATGACTTCCGGAATGATTTGTAAAATGCTTGCGATCTAATTAATATCCGGGTTGACAACAGCCCGGATTTTTATTACACTGAAACTACTATTCCGAAAGGCAGTGAGGCTATGAAGTTGCTTGGCAGCAGGCTCCGCGCTCTGCGCGAGAGCATCGGTATGTCGCAGATCAAGCTGGCCGAGGAGATCGGCTCTACCCAATCCAGCATCAATCACTATGAAAATGGGCAGTCCGCCCCTCCCATCCGGCTGATGCGGAAGTATGCGGACTACTTTGATGTGTCTATGGACTACATCTATGGCCGCTGCGATGACCCGCGGGGCAAGTTATTTCAAGCCAAACCGCCGGTATCGGCCAGCAACTCGGAACTGCGAAAGTTCGTGGATATGTGCCTCGACCCGGAATCTCCCATGAACGAAAAGCTTAGAGCGGCCTTGCTGCAGCTACTGGAGGAGAGAGCAGGAGCGAAGAATTGACGCCCAAAACGCAGTTCGATGAAACCATATTCATCATTGACAATGCCCGCAGCCGCGCGCTGAAGGCTGTCAATGCTGAACTGATCCACATGTATTGGGACATCGGCGCATATCTCTCCAGGCTGTGTGCGGAGTCGTCTTTCGGCGATAAGGTCATTGACGGGGTCGCGGCCTATATCACCGATCACAATCCAGGCGTGAAGGGATTCACCCGTCGTGGGCTGTACCGTATGCGCCAGTTTTACGAAACATATGCCGACGATGAATTTGTGTCACCGCTGGTGACACAAATCAGCTGGACGAATCATTTGGTGATCCTGTCGAGATCAAAGACGGCGGAGGAGCGCCAAGGAACGCTATTCCAAGCGGGAACTGGAGAGGCAGATCGACGCTTCTTATTATGAGCGCCATATGCTTTCCAATCAAAAGCCGCTGCCAAAGCTGGTGTCGGAGGATGTCCGCCGCAATATCCTGGATTCTTATGTGCTGGAGTTTCTTAACCTGCCAAAGGATTATTCAGAGCGCAATCTCCGCAAGGCGATCACTGGCAACCTGAAGAATTTTATTCTTGAATTTGGCAAGGACTTCACGTTTATCGGCGAGGAATACCGCATCCAGGTGGGCGGCGAGGATTTCTATATTGATCTGCTGTTTTATAACCGTGCTCTTTCCTGCCTTGTGCCCGTCGAGCTGAAGATCGGGAAGTTCAAGCCAGAGCATATTGGCCAGATCACCTTCTATCTGGAAGCCCTGGATAGGGACGTGAAGAAACCAAACGAGAATCCCAGCGTGGGTGTTGTCCTCTGTGCTGGAAAGGATGATGCGGTCGTCGAATATGCCCTGAGCCGTAGCACTTCCCCCACGCTTGTATCAAGCTATACGAGATGTTTACCGGACAAAAAGCTGTTACAGGATAAACTCCGCGAGTTGACCGAGCTTGCGTTGGAGGGAACGGAAACGGATTGACGGTTTTTGCAGAGTATATTCCGCAAATCATACGCGATAATTGTTCTGAAGCGCATTGGTTAAAGGGCTACTGATCATGGGACGGAGGGAAAGCATGGGAGAGAAAAGCCAGAGAATCGTTTTGCCCTGTGATTGCAAATGCTGCATGCTTGTAATCGAAAAGACGATTTGGGAAGATGGTGAAGTAAGCTATGATATTTTCATTCAGGATTCCAGATATGACCATGAGTATAACACGCTTTGCGGACGGCTAAAAAGAGCCTGGAAATCGTTACTTGGGAAACCTATCTATTATAATGACCTCTATCTTGACGGCGAGGAAACATTCAAGAAGCTTGTAAAGGACATGGAGCGGTTATTGTTGTCGAATCTGAGCGAGGAGGGAAACACATGAACGCTGTGATCTATGCCCGGTACTCCTCGGATAACCAGAGGGAAGAGAGCATAGAAGGGCAGATACGCGAATGCAACGAGTACGCCGAGCGCAATGGGATCACGGTCCTGCGTAGCTATATAGACCGGGCGCTGTCCGCCCGCACTGCCGACCGCCCAGAGTTCCAGCGCATGATCCGAGACAGTGAGAAGGGCTTGTTCGACGTGGTGCTGGTATGGAAGCTGGATCGATTCTCCCGCGACCGCTATGACAGCGCCCACTATAAACACATTCTGAAAAAGAACGGCGTCAAGGTGCTGTCCGCCAAGGAGAACATCTCCGAGGGGCCGGAGGGCATCATCCTGGAATCCATGCTGGAGGGCTACGCGGAGTATTACTCGGCAGAGCTGTCGGAGAAGATCCACCGGGGTCAGAAGGAGAATGCCCTGAAGTGCAAGAATAACGGCGGCTGGCGGGCGCTGGGCTATGCCGTGGATGAGGACGGGTCCTTTGTGATCAACCCGCTGACGGCGCCGCTGGTCAAGGAGATGTTCACCCGCTACGCCGACGGCGAGAGCATCACGGACATCGCCCAGTCCCTGAACGACCGGGGGCTGACCACGACCCAGGGCAGACCGTTTCGCTGCGCCACGGTGAGCATCATGCTCAAGAACAGGAAATAATACATTGGCGAGTACCGCTACGGCGGCGTAGTGGTCCCTGGCGGCGTTCCCGCCATCATCGATGAGGAGACATTCCAGAAAGTCCAGGAGCGGATGGCCAGAAACAAGAAGTCTCCGGCCTCGGCAAAGGCATCGGACGAATATCTTTTGACAACCAAACTGTTCTGCGGGACCTGCGGGCGGCTGATGGTGGGAGAGAGCGGCACCAGCGGCACGAAGGGCGTCAAGCATTATTACTACAAATGCGGCGGTGCAAAACGGCACAAGGGGTGCAAGCGCAAGGCGGTCAAGAAGCGGTGGATCGAGCGGGCCGTCGTGCTGTGGACGGTCAAGCAGGTATTGCAGGACCAGGAGATCGATCGTATCGCGGAGTCCATAGTCGAGCTGCAAAAGCGGGAGGACACGACCCTGCCGACGCTGCGGCGTCAGCTCCAGGAGTGCGAAAAGGGCGTAGAGAATATGCTGAACGCGATCCAAGCTGGCGTACTCACCGCATCGACCAAGGAGCGTTTGGAGCGGTTGGAGACACAGCGGGACAATCTGAAGATCGCCATCCTGCAGGCGCAGATGCAGCGGCCAACATACACGAAAGAACAGATCGTGGGCTGGATCGGCAAGTTCAAGTACGGAAACGCCGATGACCCAGAGTATCAAAGAAGCATCATCGATACGTTCGTCAACTCGGTGTACGTCTTTGACGATAAGCTGGTATTCACCTTCAACTACCACGACGGGACGGAGACCATTACCCTGAAGGAGATCGAAGAAACCTTCGGTTCGGATTTAACTCAACACGCTCCACCAAATTGAATTTAGGAAGACACAGTCGCTGGGGGCATCCGGCGGCTGTGTTTTTGTATTCCGAAGGGGCTGTCGCAAAACGAAAAACGAAAGATGAGCGCCAACCCTTGTTTCCATGTCTAAGGCAGCAGGAATCGTGAAAAGTGGTACAATTGTGAAAAATTAACCACAACGATCCAAGCATATACCTCAAGAAAGGTACGCGAAACGGTATCATATTCGGCTGGACAATCGTCAATCAAGTGGACAAGCAAGATTTTGAAAAAACAGAGTTTCTG
>CAYVEB010000024.1:0-25505 GCA_964450645.1 uncultured Oscillospiraceae bacterium
ACCAAATCACAGTTCTTCCGTTTTCAGACCTTGACTTTTAATAGTTAGTCTTTCCATTTCCTTTTTCATCTTTGAAACAGCATTTAGTATACCATCCCCTGGGGAAATTGTCAACGACGATGGAAAAATTTTCAAAATATCCATAATATTCCAATTTTATAAATTTATAAATCCGTCTGTCTGGAAAGCCATGCAGAATTGGCGCCCGCAGGCGCGAAAGTATTTTGATCATTTTTCGCGGCGGCAGCTCCGCGCGAATCCCCGCCGCAAAGCGGGGCCCAGCTCCGTACGCCCGCTGCGGCGGGTGTGCAAAAAAACTTGATAGGTCGCAAACGTGCGCGTCAGTTGTTCTTACCCAACAGCAAGCCCAGCAAAGCGGGTTCGGTTTGCTGGGCTTGCCGGAAAACATACTTTTTTAACAAACTCCGCCGTGTTCGCCGCCGATGGCGGTGAACACGGTCTTTTTCTCTGTTCGCTTATTTTTTCGCCTCGTAAAAGACCTTCATGCCCTTGTAGGTCATATAGCAATCCAGCTTGGAGACCAATTCCAGCGGCGCGTGCATCGACAGCACCGGCACGCCCGCGTCGATGGTGTCGATATTACGGTTGGCCATGTAGACCGCCACCGTGCCGCCTCCGCCCTGATCCACGCGACCAAGTTCGCCGGTCTGCCAGATGACGTCGTTTTCAGAAAACAAGCCGCGGATATACCCGAACACCTCCGCCGCTGCGTCCGACGCGCCGCTCTTGCCGCGCGAACCGGTGTATTTAAAAATCCCCACGCCATAGTTCAGGCGCGTGTTGTTCCGGCGGTCGCAGGTCTCGGCGTAGATGGGATCAAAGGCGTTGTTCACGTCCGCCGACAGGCAGAACGAATGGGCGAAGCAGTCCAGCACGTCCACGCCCTGCTGCCTGCACAGGTCGTGCATAAACTTTTCAAAGCAGCGGCTCTGCATCCCGGACACGCCGCCGGAGCCAACCTCCTCCTTGTCCGCCAGCACGCATACCGCCGTGTATGTCGGCGTGCCCAGCTTCAGCAGCGGCTCAAACGCCGCGTAGGCGCAGATCCGGTCATCGTGGCCGTAGGCGCCGATCAGGCTCCGGTCCAGACCGTATTCCCGCGCCCTTCCCGCGGGCACCATGGTCAGCTCAGCGGTCAAAAAATCCTCCTCCACCAGGCCGTAGCGGTCATTGAGCAGCTTCATAATCGCCAGCTTCACCCGCTCACCGCCCTCGTCGTCCGGCAGCGGCACGCTGCCAATCAGAATGTTGAGATTCTCTCCGGGGATCCCCTCAGCCATGGTCTTTTTCATTTGGTCGCCCGCCAGATGGATCAGCAGATCCGTCACGCAAAACACAGGGTCGTCCTCGTCCTCGCCCACGGCCACCTGGATCACGCTGCCGTCCTTGCGGTAGACCACGCCGTGCAGCGCCAGCGGCACCGTCGTCCACTGGTATTTTTTAATGCCGCCATAGTAGTGGGTCTTAAAATAGGCCAGCTCCGCGTCCTCATACAGGGGATTCGGCTTCAGATCGAGCCGGGGAGAGTCGATGTGCGCCGCGCAGATGTGGGTCCCCTCGGCCAGCGGTTTCTCCCCGATTACGGCAAACAGCGCCGACTTGCCGCGATTGTTGCGGTAGACCTTCATGCCGGGCTTCAACTCCAGTTCCGGCGTCAGCTCCACAAAGCCCGCCTCCATCGCCTGGGCCACCGTCTCGCTGACAGCCTCCCGCTCCGTCTTCGCACGGCTGATAAAGCGCATATACCGCTTGCAGTAGTCTTCCATCGCCGTCCGGTCTTCCTCCGACAGGCGGTCATATCCATGCTTCGGGGCGTATAACAGTTCTTCTCGCAGGTTGCTCATTTGTTTTCTTCCTTTCCGCACCAATTCTCAAGCCAACGGCCGCACCGCAGTCGGAATTCCTCGCGGCTACGGCAGTCGTTGACCAGTGTTTCATCACATAACGCGGCAAAATAACCGTCGCTTTTCTGCGCCCGGATGCGTTCGAGGGCGTACGCCTCGCCGATGCCCTCGCGGGCGACAAGCCGCTGGACACGCAGCCGCATCGGCGCGATGACGGCCACCGTTTTTTCGCACAGCGCGTCCAGACCGCTTTCAAACAGGCCGATGGCGTCGATCGCCGCCAGGCTCTTTCCCTGCCGCCTGGCCTGCTCCAGCAGCCGCCGCACCTCCCGGACAACCCTTCCGTGGGTGATCTGATTCAAATCCGCCAGCGCGCGTGCGTCCGCAAATACCAGCGTTCCCAATTTTTTACGGTTTAATGCGCCGTTTTCCACCGTTCCGGGGAAACGCGCCCCGATCTGCGCCAGCAGCTGCCCATCCTCCCGCAGTAGCCGGTGGTACACCGCATCGCAGTCGATGCCGCAGCCGCCGCGCGCCTCCGCCGCCTGGAGCAGGGTGGTCTTCCCGCTGCCGGAGCCGCCGGTGATGCCCAGAATTTTCATCCTTCCTCCGCTCCCGATACCACGCAGAAGCCCGCCGCCTTCTGCAGCCGGTTGCGCACCGCGTAGGCCACGCCGCCGCCGTCCGGCATCCTGGCGTAGATCGTTTTGATCTGCGGCCTGTCCAGCGCCCGAAGCGCCGCGAAAATTCCGGCGGACTGGCTGGTCGGATCGGCCTCGTAACCGTAAGGCGTCGGATTCAGGCCGTCATAGAGCGGCAGCTCCTCATAAAAGCAGAGCACCGCGTCGCCGGGGACAAAGCGGCGGCGGATGTAACCGGCCGCCTGCTCCCGGGTCCCGGTGACGATCACCACCTGGGCCGACGGCGCGTAGTGTTTGTATTTCATTCCGGGCGCGTGTACCACCGCGTCGTCCGAAATGGGCGCGACCACCGCGCGGTCGATGGCAAGCCCGCCGAGCAGCGCCTCCAACTGCTCCGGCGTCACCCCGCCCGGACGCAGCAGCCGTGGGACGTCCCCGGTCAGATCCACAATCGTGGATTCCACGCCCACCTGGCACGCGCCGCCGTCCACAATGGCGTCGATGGTGCCGCCGTCGCCGTAGTCGTGCAGGACGTGCGCCGCCGTGGTAGTGGAGGGCTTGCCGGACAAATTGGCCGACGGCGCCGCAACCGGCACACCCGCGCGTGCGATGATCCGCCGCGTGACCAACGTCGCCGGGCAGCGCACCGCCACGGTGTCAAGTCCCGCCGTCGTGGTCTTGGGAATGATCTCCCGCACCGGCAGCACCATCGTCAAAGGCCCCGGCCAGAACGTCCGCGCCAAAAGCCAGGCGCTGGGGGGGATGTCGCGGCAGTAGCGCGTCAGCTCCTCCGGCGCAGCGATATGGATGATCAGCGGATTGTCCTGCGGCCGCCCCTTGGCCCGGAAAATGTCGCGCACCGCCCGCTCGTCCAGCGCGTTGGCGCCCAGGCCGTAAACCGTCTCCGTGGGGATGGCCACCAGACCGCCCGCCAAAAGAATCTCCGCCGCCGCCTGGGGCGTGCGCGGATCGTCCGCTTGCAAAATCTGTGTCTTTTTACGCATGGCTTTCACTGTGCCGCAGACGCTCGGCCTGGTCGGCGCTGGCCAGCGCGTCCAGCAATTCGTCCAAATCGCCATCCATGATGGCGTCAATCTTATACAAGGTCAGACCGATTCGGTGGTCTGTGACCCGCCCCTGGGGGAAATTATAGGTGCGGATGCGCTCGTTGCGCATCCCCGTCCCCACCTTGCCGCGCCGGTCGGCGGAATACTCGCTTTGAATCCGCTCCTGCTCCCGCTCATAGAGCTTCGACGCCAGCATCTGCATGCACCGCTCCCGGTTCTGGAACTGCGAGCGCTCCTCCTGGCACGACACCACGATGCCCGTAGGCTTGTGAATCAGGCGCACGGCGGAAGACGTCTTGTTGATGTGCTGGCCGCCGGCGCCCGACGAGCGGTAGACCTGCATCTCGATGTCCTCCGGGCGGATCTCCACATCCACCGTCTCCATCTCCGGCAGCACCGCCACCGTGGCCGTGGACGTGTGAATCCTCCCGCCGGACTCCGTCTCCGGCACCCGCTGCACCCGGTGGACACCGGATTCAAATTTCAGCCGGGAGTACGCGCCCTCGCCCTGGATAACGAAGTCCGCCTCCTTGACGCCGCCCAGCTCCGTGTCGTTGTAGTTCAGCAGCTCCAGCTTCCAGCCGCTGCGGTCGGCATACATGCTGTACATGCGGAACAGGCTGTGGGCAAACAGGGCGCTCTCCTCTCCCCCCACGCCGCCGCGGATCTCCATGATCACATTTCGGCTGTCGTTGGGGTCCTTGGGCAGCAGCAGGATCTTCATCTGCCGCTGCAGCGCCTCCGCGCGCGCCTTAGCAGCCGCATATTCCTCCTGGCACATGGCCTTGAGATCGGGATCGGCGTCCATTAGTTCCAATGCGTCGGCCATGTCCCGCTGCGCCGCCTTGTAGGCCCGGAACGCCGTGACAACAGGCTCCAGTTCCTTTTGTTCCTTTAGCAGCCTGGCCGCCGCCTTCGGATCCGCGTAAAAATCCGGCTGCTCGGCCTTGGCCGCCAGCTCCTCATACCGGTTCTCCACCAGTTCCAGCTTTTCCAGCATGGTACGCTCCTTTGCCTAGGCCGGGAAAATCCGCTTCCCGGCAAAAAAATCGATAATCTGCGCGCGGCTCGCCCCAACCTTTCCCTGGGCAAAACCGCCCCTTCCGCCGCCGCGCCCAGACAGCGCCGCGTTCATCTGCTTGGTAAACGCGGCCACGTCCCCGTCCGGCATGGCGATGGCATAGATATAACCCGTTTCGTCACCGCCGGAGAACACCGCGCACAATCCGCCGCACCGTTCCATCCCGGCGGACGCCAGTTTGCCCGGCGCGTCGCCGGTGAGACCGTCCTCGATCACCAGCACGTCCCCACGTCCGGCGAGGCAGGCCGCCCGTGCGCGAATGTGTTGGTTCTGGTACCCCACCAGGCGGTATTTCGTCTGCCGCAGCTCTTCCAGCAGCCGCGCGACCTCCTTGGCTGTGTCCTCCGGCTTGGCCGAAACCAGGGCGGAGATCCGCCGGTTCTGCTCGGCAAAATCGGACAGCCGCTCCAGCGCCCGACGGCCCGAAAGCATCTCCACGCGCGCGCCGTCGTGAAATTTGACGCACGACAAAATTTTAACCAGACCGATTTCGCCGGTCATCCGCACATGGGTTCCGCAGCACGCGCACGTGTCCACCCCTGGAAAACGCACCAGCCGCACCCTTCCCGTCAGCGCCTTTTTGCTCCGGTAGGGGACCGGATGGGCTGGATCAAAATCAAAAATCTCAGTATGAAGATTTTTCCAAATCTCCCGGTTGACCGTCTGCTCCACGTCCGCGAGCATTTCCCGCGTCAGCGGGCCGTCGAAGTCGATGGTGATGCACTCGCCGCCCATGTGAAAGCCCACGTTCTCGTAACCGAAGCGGCTGTGTACCACGCCGGAGACCAAGTGTTCTCCCGAATGTTGCTGCATCAGGTCAAAGCGGCGCTCCCAGTCGATCTCCCCGTGGACGCGCGCGCCCACCTCCAGCGCCCGGTCGCACAGGTGGACGATCCCTTCCGGGCGCTCGTGGACATCCAAAACCTTTGCGCCGCCCAGCGTCCCCAGATCACACGGCTGCCCGCCGCCCTCTGGATAGAACGCGGTCTGATCCAGCACCACCGCGAAGCCGCCCTCCCGCGCCGCGCAGGCGGTCACGCGGGCGTCAAACTGGGCGGTATACGCGTTTTCTTCATAAATCTTTCGTGTCATCGTTCATTCCACCTTGCAAATCGTTCCGCCGCCCAAAACCACGTCGCCGTCATACAGCACGATCGCCTGGCCGCAGGTCAGCGCCCGCTGCGGCTGGTCAAACTCCACCCGCACCCGACCGTTTTTCAAAACCCGCGCCGTGGCCGGCTGTTCGGGCTGGTGGTACCGGGCGCGGGCCTTGGCCCGGATGGGCGAGACTGGCGCGTCCAGGGCGATCCAGTTGAATTCCTCGGCAACGGCGACAGACTGGAATAATTGCTCATTCCCGGCCAGAACCACCTGGTTCTTCTCCGGCAAGATCCGCTGGACATACACCGGCTTTCCCACCGCCACGCCAAGGCCCCGCCGCTGGCCGACGGTGTAACAGATGATCCCCTTGTGCCGTCCGAGGACGTTGCCTTCCCCATCCACAAACTCGCCGGATGGGTAGTCCTTGCCGGTATAGTTCCGAATAAAGGCGGCGTAGTCGCCGTCGGGGACAAAACAGATGTCCTGGCTGTCGTGTTTTTTCGCGTTGATGAGGCCCCGCTCAGCGGCGATGGCGCGCACCTGGTCCTTTCGCAGCTCTCCCAGGGGGAAGCGGGTGTGCGCCAGCTGCTCTTGCGTCATGGCGTAGAGCACGTAGCTCTGATCCTTCTCCTGTGCGACACCTTTTTTCAGCAGATACCGCGCCCCGGACTTTTCAATCCGCGCGTAGTGGCCGGTGGCCACATAGTCCATGCCCAGCTCCTGGGCGCGTCGGAAAAAGCGTTCAAATTTCAAATAGCGGTTGCAGTCGACGCAGGGGTTGGGCGTGCGCCCGGCCTCATAGGCGCGGATGAAGCGCCGCACCACCTGGGCGTCAAACTCCTCGGAAAAATTGAACACGTAATAGGGCATATTCAGCGCCGTGGCGACGCTGCGGGCGTCCTCTACGTCCTCTAGCGAACAGCAGCCGCCCTCCGGATCTCCCGTCCGGTGCAGCCGCATCGTGGCCCCGGCGCAGGCATAGCCCGCCCGTTGGAGCAAAAACGCGGCGACCGAGCTGTCCACGCCGCCGCTCATCGCGACCAGCACTTTTTCCATAGCGCACCTCGATTTCTGCGATTCATAGTGGAATTATCATACCATATTTTTCCCCGCTCCGCAATCATTTTGTGCGAAATCCAGCGCTGGCTCGCGCATTTTTTCGTATCAAACGCAGGAAACCTCCGGCCAAAATAGCCGGAGGTTTCGATTTGCCGTTTTGACGGCCAGAACAGGCTCAGACGAGGCTGATAAACGCTTTCACGATTCGCAATATTTTGCACAATACGCCAGGTCATACAGATCGCTTGTGCCGCGGCTGCTTATTTCTTGGAATATACCGCTCCGTTTCGTCCTTCCAGCGTTTCGAGGGCTTTGTCTGTTTCCGCGCTCATCTGCAGATAGATCGAAGCGTCCGCGCCCGCATTATTGAACTCCGCGTCCGTCGGGAAAAGAGCTGCCACATAGTATGTTCCCAGGTCAGGAATCGCAAGTGTTCCAAGTTCCCTATAGTTCGGATAATATCGGTAGTCGTCTGCGGATGAATACAATCCAAGCGAAAACAGGTGGCCGCCAAAACCCGTTTCAAAACTTTCTTTACAGGAAACGCGGATCGTGTATAGACTTGAATCCCAAGTATCCGTATACCGATCGACGATATAGTGGCCGTCCCATGTACCCGGAAGTGTTAAGGTATAATAGTCGGTAGCAATTTGAATATCCTCTTTAATTGCCCAGTCGTGTTCCGCAAAGCGCTGGATGATCGACGCCACCTGCGCGCGGGTTGCGTTGCCCTTGGGATCGAGGTAGACGATCCCTGTGGACGCGTTCTTGCTGCCGGAGACGATGCCCTCCGCATTGGCCCAGGCGACGGCGTTCTTGGCATAGCTCGAAACGCTTCTGGCATCCGGGAAGCCATTCAGGTTCGCGCGGGCGGAGGTGTCATAGCCCTTCTTTGCCGCGTAACGGAACAAAATCGCGGCGATCTGCTCACGGGTCACTTTGCTGTTTGGGTTGAAATGCGTGCTGTCCGTACCGGCCACGATGCCGTTGGCGTTGGCCCAGCGGACGGCGGCAGTATAATATTTCCCGTCGGGAACATCGGTAAATGGCGCGTACCCGGACGCTTCCGGCTTGCCCTCCAAGCGCCAAAGAACCGTCACCAGCATGGCGCGGGTCATGGTGTCGCCGGGGCCGAAGGTCGTGTCCGTCAAGCCCGCGAACAGGCCGTTTTCCAGCACGAAGTCAATCCCCGCGTGCGCCCAGTTGTTCGCGGCGGGCATATCCGTGAATTTGCGCCCCGGGCAGTTCGCCCCGCCGTCGCAGGATTTGCCGGTCGCCGGGATTGTTTCGGTACGCGTTTCGCCGCAGCGAGTACAAGTATATGTACGCACGCCGGGTTTGGTTGCGGTTGGTTTGGTGGTTACAATCCCGGTATCCCAGGTATGCCCAAGCGCGCTCGTCTCGCGGGATTCAGCTTCTCCGCAGATAAGGCAGGTACGAGTTTCCCAGCCCTCTTTTGCGCAAGCCGCGGCTTTTCTCTGTGTCCACGCGCCCCAGGTGTGGCCATTGGAACATGCATCCGCAGGCGCGTAGTTTATAGCAATCTCCTGGTTTTCACCGCTAGGGTCGTAGACTATCTCCACTCTTCCTTTTGCACCGTCAATTTGCTCAGAGGCTAGTGTTTCACCGTCTTTATCTAATGTAACGACTCCCTTAGAGATTCCCGAAACAGCAATTCCGCTCTCAGTCTTAACAGCTATGGTATTCGCTTCTTCCGGAGTTCCTGCAATAACAATTGAGACTCTCTCGCCGGCATCGTTTTCCGCGCCAAACATCATTGTAAAAGGTTCATTTTGAGGAGTATTTATCCCTACAGATTTATCATTCGCCTTTTCATTTGCGGTAAGAAAAACATCAGAGCCTTCCTCGACAGCCGCGCTTATCGTGATGGCATTTCCCGCAACAGCCACCTTGTTCCCGGCGCCTAATACATCTGAAACTGTAACATTTTCTGCATTATCCGCCCAGTACACAGTAGTATTATCTGGATTTCGGTCTTCTTCCAATTCTGGCGTCTGAATTTCGCGCAACGTGTGATTGCTATCTGTAATTGCGTAATGATCCGATGTCACGGCAATTAAGTTATATTCCGTATCAATCGGGTCTATGGAGAAAGTCGCTGTACTGTCTTCATTTTCTTCCGATGTATCCGGATAATTTAAAGTTGCGTTAGCCGAAAGTACCAAATAAGGGAGAATAACGTCTGTACTGTAACCTATTCTTCCACATCTTCCAACTGTCGGGTCAAATACATTATCACCATTTGTCTGGGAATAAGCAGAATAATGCCATTCGTTTGTAAATTTTCCAGAATCATCCCGCTCAAAGAAAATCGTTTGTTTTGTGTCAAAATTTGAGTCATCCACAATAATGCCGTTATCGCCCGATAGGCCTACCGCTAAAACACGATGCCCAAAACTCTGCTCCCATATTGATTCTTCTCTATTGTATTGATATTCCTTTAATGAAATTGTTACTGGTGCCCCATTCTGAGAGACGTATTCCGCAACCTTATCATATATCTCTTGACAATTCCCAAAACTCGTCTCAGCCTCCACCGAAAATTGCGTCGCGTGCCCATATCGGATAAATTGCTTTGCTGAGATTCCGTTTAAGTCGTAACATAACGTGCCCTTGTTTATATCCCTTATTGCATCGCAGGGTCCTAACAGTCTGATAAAAGAGTTTACATGGGGAATATCTGATAATAAAGAACCTGTTGTTACCGCCATACCATAACATAAACCATGTGGCTCGGTTTCATACTTGTCAAAAAGAATTTGCCCTTTTTCTTTTCCATAAATATCTTTATAAATATCTTCGGAAATAGTACCTTCAAAATTTCGAAAGTGGTACCGATCTCTATTGAAATCATAATCGGCGGAAAATTGTTCCACAGTTCCTTCCCATTCGGTTTTCTCAATCAAAAGGTTCCCGCTTGCATCATATACGTTCACGTTGCTGGCAAAAACAGTTGACGCTTTGTCTGATAAAACTCCATAGTTTCTGTCATAGATCCACTGTGTATCTGTGTAATGAAACTGATTGCTGCGGCTGACCGTTCCACCGTCACTCTTTGCAACAAGATTAGAACTCCATACTATGTATACATCTCCAGCCGCATCTGTCACATCAAATGTTGACAATTCAAATCTGTCGTTGCGAAGACCCTCGTTAAACAACACCCAATATTTCTGCCCTTGCGAGGGATATTCGTGCAGATCCTCCGGCAGTTGAGAAATACCGTAAAGTTCTCCAGCAGCGAAAACATCCGTGGTGAGACTTCCTCCCAGGCTAAAAAGCAAAGTCAGAATCAATAACACAGAAATAGCTCTTTTCATTATTCACATCCTCCTGTTACGATATACTTCCATCGCCGCCACACAGCTTGAAATAACTTTCGATAAGGGCGTAGTCCAGCCCGATTTTTTGAGGAAAAACGGTTCCGTCAAGATGCACGTGCATTTTTTGCCGGATGTCGAAAAATCGTTTTTTTAAACCGCAATTTCAACTATCAGGCTGCGTAGTAGTCTTATTATACCATATTGGAAATGCATTCGCAACCATTTTCCCCAGATTTCCATCTGTACTCCATGAAAAAACCGCCGTTTCCGGCGGTTTTCTGGCACTTCACCAATGCGAACCCCTACAAAGCGGGGCCTTTGGACTTATAGAATATTGAAATAATACGGCGTCTCCATCTCCGCCAGGTGGCGGATCATCGCAATCGCCTGCTCGCAGCCGGCCCGGAACTCGTGCATACTCCCCGTGGACGCGTAGGAACGGATGCTTGCCAGGTTCCAATTGATCGTGTCCGTCTCCTGGTGATCCAAAACGGAGCTGAAGAAATGCTCGTAGCGCGTCCATTTATCCTCCGCCCGCGCGCTCAGCGCGACAGCGCCGGCCTCGTCCCCCTGGTCATAGGCGTAAATCGCCTGCTCCAGCTGCGCCGCCGTCTGGTCGACGCAGCGGTTGAGCGCGCACATACACACGATCCCCGCCGTCAGCGATACCACCAGCAGAGCGATGCCGATATACAGATATTTCATTTCGAGCCCTCCCTTTTCACAAAATAAATTCCGCCCGTCCGGTCAAGCGTCATCAGCAGAACCTCCCGCACTTTGCAATTGCGCGCCCGCAGCTCCTGCTTCAGCCAGCGCATGGAGCGGTTGCACAGGGCCAGATTTTCCTCCAGAACCTTTCCGTGGGAGATAATTGTGTAGGGCAACTCCTCATCCTTGACTGCAATTCCCGCGTCCTTGGCAGGTACCGGCTCCACCTTGGCGTACCGCATGACCGATACCTTTCCGTTCGTCTCCAAAATGGCGTACTTTACCGTGGCCAGGTCAAAGATGCCCTGTTCGCGCAGATGTTCGGTCAGCTCGTCCAAATTTACCCGGGTCTGGCGGAGATTTTCCTCCAGAATTTTCCCGTCAGAAATTAAAATTACGGGCTTGCCACAAAACAGCTTCCGCATCCGGATGGACGAGAGCGTGATAACCGAGATGATCAGTTCCACACCCAGCACCGTCAGGATCGGAATCAAGCCGGTGGTCAAGGGGATGGCGTTGTCCTGCATCGGTACGGCCGCGATGTTCGCCAGGAGCATCGTTACCACGAACTCCGCCGGTTCCATCTCTCCGATCTGCCGCTTGCCCATCAGGCGGATGCAGACAATCAGTACCAGGTATAAAAAAATTGCCCGGAAAAATGATATGAGCATAAACCGGCCTCCAGATAACGTGTTTGTCTTTAAGATGTGCGGTTTGCGGCGGTCTATGCCAGAAACCATAGAAAATGATAAATAATTTGTTAAATTCGATAAAAATGAAAAGCAGACGCGGACGCGGATTGTCACGCTCTATGAAATTTCTCCGCGGCGCTTGCATTTGGACAGAAAATGCTGTACTTTATAAGACATATGAATCCATCCGGCGTCCCGGGCGCGATTTTGCGGGCGATCGGATCGTACAACGGCAGTTGTGAAATTGGAGGAATTTTTATGGCAATTTCCGAATTGTTCGGCACTAACGTTTTCAGTCAATCCGTCATGCGGCAGCGTCTGCCGGAGAAAGTCTATCAGGAGGTCACGCATGTGATGCAAAGCGGCGGGCAGCTCTCCATGGCCGCCGCCGACACCGTGGCCGAGGCCATGATGCACTGGGCCTTGGAAAAGGGCGCCACTCACTACACCCACTGGTTCCAGCCCCTCAACGGCATCACCGCGGAAAAGCACGACTCCTTCCTCACCGCCCCGCAAGAGGGAAAAACCTTGCTCCGGCTGACCGGCAAGCAGCTGATCATGGGCGAGCCGGACGCCTCCAGCTTCCCCTCTGGCGGCCTGCGCGCGACGCACTACGCGCGCGGCTACACGGCGTGGGACATGACATCGCCGGCATTTGTCAAGGAGCTGTCGGCGGGCACGATTTTGTGCATCCCCACGGTATTTATTTCTTATACCGGCGTGGCGTTGGACAACAAAACGCCCCTGCTGCGCTCGATGCAGGCGCTGTCCGTCCAGGCGACGCGCATTTTGCACCTGTTCGGCAAAACCAACGTCCAGAAGGTCACGCCCTCCGTCGGCCCGGAACAGGAGTATTTCATTGTCGACCGGGAGAAATACCTCAAGCGCCGGGATCTCATCTACACTGGCCGCACCCTTTTCGGTGCGCCTGCGCCCAAGGGACAAGAGCTGGAGGATCAGTACTTCGGGGTGATCCGTGAGCGCATTGGTGCGTTTATGGCGGATCTGAACCGTGAGCTTTGGAAAATGGGCATTCCCGCGACCACCCAGCACACCGAAGTCGCCCCCGGCCAGCACGAGCTGGCGCCGATCTATACGACCTGCAACGTGGCGGTCGATCAGAACCAGCTGACCATGGAAACGATGAAGCGGGTGGCGAACCGGCACAATCTGGTGTGCCTGCTCCATGAAAAGCCGTTTGCGGGCGTTAACGGCAGCGGTAAGCACAACAATTGGTCGATCACGTCGGACGCCGGAGAAAACCTGCTCGATCCCGGCGACACGCCCAATGAAAACCTGCAATTTTTGCTGGTGCTCTCTTGCATCATGAAGGCCATCGACGTCCACGCCGACTTGCTGCGCCAGAGCGCGGCCACGGTGGGCAACGATCTCCGGCTGGGCGCGGACGAGGCGCCTCCGGCCATCGTGTCCATCTTTCTGGGCAGCCAGCTGGAGGACGTGGTGAATCAGATCTGCAACAACGGCGTGGCGGCGGCATGTCTTTCCGGCGGAAAGCTGGATACCGGCGTATCGACCCTTCCCGTTCTGAGCAAGGACGCCACGGATCGCAACCGCACCTCCCCCTTTGCGTTCACGGGGAATAAATTCGAGTTCCGCATGGTCGGCTCCTCAGACTCCATCGCGAGCGCCAACACGACCATCAACGCCATCGTCGCCGAGGCGTTCTGCGAGGCGGCGGACTTTCTGGAACACAGCGACAACTTTGACCACGACGCCCGGGAGCTGATCGCGCGGAATATGATCGACCACCAGCGGATCATTTTCAACGGCAACAGCTACAGCGCCGAGTGGATCGCGGAAGCAAAGCGGCGCGGCCTGCCCAATCTGCCGACGATGCTGGACACGGTGCCGACGCTGACAGAGGAAAAGTCTGTCCGCCTATTCGGGCGCTTCGGGATTTTTTCGAAGACGGAGCTGGAATCCCGCAGCGAGATCATGTACGAAACCTATGCCAAGGTGACTACCATCGAGGCCAAAACCATGATCCACATGGCCGGCAAGCACTATATCCCGGCGGTTATCCAGTTTGTCACCCGCCTGGCCGACTCCGTGTGCAAGGTGAAGGCCGCCTGCAGCGGAATCAACACCTCCGTCCAGGCTGATTTGCTCGGCAAGACCAGCCGGCTTCTCCAGCAGACCAAGAACGCCTTGCACCAACTGAACGAGTATGTGGAGCAGCTCAACGGTATGGACGTCACCGCCCGCGAAACGGCGCACTTCTGCCAGGATCAGCTGGTTCCGGCGATGAAGGCGCTGCGCACGCCGGTCGACCAGCTGGAGCTGATCGTGGACAAGGAACTTTGGCCGGTACCCACATACGGCGATTTGATGTTCGAAGTCTAAGGCGCCGCGCCGGCGGACTTCTATTGCAATAAAAATTGCGCGTGGCTTGGGAGATTCCCGGTCCACGCGCTTGCTTTATTTTTTGCAATTTTATCCGGCACGGTGTTATGTGTCCGATTCCGTCTCTTCCTCTTGGGTGACGCGGGTGATGCTGACCACGCGGTTGCCCTCTGCGAGCCGCATCAGCTTCACGCCCATGGTCCCGCGCTTGTAGATATTCACGTCCGCAGCGGCCATGCGAATGATCACGCCGCCGGTCTCCACCAGCATCACGTCGTCGTGGTCGTCGACGATCACAATACCCGCGACCGCGCCCGTCTTTTCATTCACCGCATGGTTACGCAGGCCCTTTCCGCCGCGGCTCTGCGGGCCGCGCTCGCCTTGCTCGTTGCGTCGCATATACTCCACCATCTCCGAGCGCTTGCCGTAGCCGTTTTCTGTCACCGTCAGCAATTGCTTGCCCCAGGCGGCGATTTCCGCGCCAATAACCACGTCGCCTTCCTCCAGCTTGATTCCGCGCACGCCCACCGCGTCGCGCCCCATGGGACGCACGTCGTTTTCGTTGAAGCAGATTGCCATCCCGTTGCGCGTGGCCAGGAACAGATCGTTGTTGCCGTCGGTCTTCATCACAGCGATCAGCTCGTCTCCCTCGTCGAGCGTCAGCGCGCGGATGCCTGCCTTGCGGGCCGTATTCAGCTGCTCCAGCTTCAGGCGCTTGACCGTTCCCTGGCGCGTCACCATCATCAAATAGGCGTCGCCCTTCAATTCCCTGGTGGGCAGCATTGCCGTAACCTTCTCGCCCGGCTCCAGCGGCAGCACGTTGACAATGGCGACGCCTCTGGCAGCGCGGCCGGCCTCCGGAATGCGGTAGCCCTTGATCCGGTGTACCTTGCCCAGGTTCGTAAAGAACAGAATATAGTCGTGGGAGGACGCGCTGAACAGATTGCGGACAAAGTCTTCCTCTTTCAGATTCTGCCCGGTCACGCCGCGTCCGCCGCGCTTCTGGCTGCGGTAGCTGTCCACAGGCATCCGCTTGATATATCCGGTGTTCGACAGGGTATAGCAGCACTCCTCCTCCTCGATCAGATCCTCAATGTCGATCTCGTCTTCCACGTCCTGGATCTGCGTGATGCGCTCGTCACCGTACTGATCGCGGATCGCCGTCAACTCCTCCTTCAAAACGCTCTTGCGCAGCTCCGGATCGCTGAGAAGGCGCTCGTAATAGGCGATTTTTTCCTCTAACTCCTGGTACTCTTTTTCCAGCTTTTCCTTTTCCAGCCCCTGCAGGCGCCGCAGCTGCATATCCAGAATTGCCTTTGCCTGCACCTCGCTGAGGGAAAAGCGCGTCATTAAATTTTGCTGGGCGTCGTCATAGGAGCTGCGGATGATGCGGATGACCTCGTCGATGTTCTCCTCGGCAATCAGCAGACCCTCCAGCAGATGCGCCCGCTCCCGCGCCTTGCGCAGATCGTAGCGCGTACGGCGGACGATGATCTCCTCCTGGTGGGCCAGGTATTCGTCGATCATGTGCCGCAGGGACAAAATGCGCGGCTGGGTCTGGTCGTTGACCAGGGCCAGCATGATAATGCCGAACGTGGTCTGCAACTGCGTCTGGGCAAACAGCCGGTTGAGCACCACCTGTGCGTTGGCGTCCTTTTTCAACTCGATGACGATGCGCATCCCGTTGCGGTCGGTTTCGTCACGCAGGTCGGAGATCCCCTCCAGCCGCTTTTCCCGCACCTGGTCTGCGATGCTGGCAATCAGCATCCGCTTGTTGACCTGGTAGGGCAGCTCCGTCACAATGATCCGCACGCGGTTCTGGCCAAATTCCTCAAACTCTGTTCTGGCGCGGACGCAGATCTTGCCGCGTCCCGTGCTGTAGGCGGCGCGGATCCCGCTGCGGCCCATGATGATGCCCCGGGTGGGAAAATCCGGGCCCTGGATGTACTGCATCAGGTCGGACAAGGTCGCCTCCGGGTCGTCCAGGACGCAGATGCATGCGTCAATGACCTCCCGCAGATTGTGCGGCGGAATGTTCGTCGCCATGCCCACAGCGATACCCGACGAGCCGTTGACCAATAAGTTGGGGAAACGGGACGGCAGTACACGCGGCTCTTTGCGCGATTCGTCGAAATTGGGATCCCAGTTGACCGTCTCTTTCTCCAAGTCCCGCAGCATCTCGTTGCAGAGCTTGGACATTCTGGCCTCGGTGTAGCGGTAAGCCGCGGGCGGATCGCCATCGACGGAACCGAAGTTGCCGTGCCCGTCGATCAGGGGATAGCGCATGGAGAAATCCTGCGCCATGCGCACCATTGCGTCGTAGACCGACGCGTCGCCATGGGGATGGTACCGTCCGAGTACGTCGCCCACGCAAGTGGCGGATTTTTTATAGGGTTTGTCAGAGGTCAAATTGTCCTCATACATTGCGTACAAAATGCGGCGGTGTACCGGCTTCAGGCCGTCGCGCACATCCGGCAGCGCACGCCCGACGATGACGGACATGGCATAGTCAATATACGAAGACTTCATCTCCTCGACCAACTCCGATTCGCGGATAGTCTGGTTGGGGAAGGTAATATCCTCCGGTTTGTAGTCCTTGTTCTTGTGTGCCATTTAAAATTACTCCGTTACCTTAGATGTCCAGATTGACCACGTATTTGGCGTTTTCCTCGATGAATTCCTTACGCGGCTCCACATCCTCGCCCATGAGAACGGTGAAGATCTGGTCGGCGGCGATGGCGTCGTCCAGGGTGATGCGCCGCAGCGTCCGGCGCTCAGGATCCATGGTGGTCTCCCAAAGCTCGTGGGGATTCATCTCGCCCAGGCCCTTAAAGCGGGAGATATCGATTTTGGCATTGGGATTGTCGCCCCGCATTTCCGCCGAGACCTGATCGCGCTGCTCGTCGGAGAAGGCCACGCGCGTGGTCTTGCCGCGGGTCAGCTTATACAGCGGCGGCACGGCGGAGTAGACATAGCCCCGCTCGATCAGCGGCCGCATGAAGCGGAAAAAGAACGTTAAAAGCAGCGTGCGGATGTGGGCGCCGTCCACGTCGGCATCGGCCATAATGACTACCTTGTGGTAGCGCAGTTTTTCCAGATTAAATTCGTCGCCGATGCCCGCGCCCAGCGCCGTGATCACAGGCTGCAGCTTGTCATTTCCGTATACCTTGTCGGTTCTGGCCTTTTCCACGTTGAGCATCTTTCCCCACAGGGGCAAAATTGCCTGGAAGCGGGAATCCCGCCCCTGGGTGGCGGAGCCGCCGGCCGAGTCGCCCTCGACGATGTAGATTTCCGTCAGCGCCGGGTCACGCTCGTTGCAGTCGCGCAGCTTGTCTGGCATCTGGCCGGACTCTAAGCCGGTCTTTCGCCGGATCGACTCCTTGGCCTTTCTGGCCGCCTCCCGCGCCCGGTTGGCCATCAGTGCCTTTTCCAGAATCACCTTGGCGACGGCCGGGTTTTCCTCAAAAAATTCCGAAAGCTGCTGGGTGACTATGCCGCTGACAAGCGTGCGGATGTAGGCGTTGCCCAGCTTCGCCTTGGTCTGGCCCTCAAACTGGGCCTCGGTCAGCTTCACGCTGATAATTGCCGTAATGCCCTCCCGGCAGTCCTCTCCGGAAATCTTGTCGTCGCTCTTGATGAGGTTCTTTTTCTGCCCGTAGGCGTTGATCACATTGGTCAGGGCGCGCTTGAAACCCTCCTCGTGCATTCCGCCCTCGGCGGTGTGGATGTTGTTGGCGAAGGACACGATAGTTTCATTGTAGGAATCGTTATATTGAATGGCAATCTCCGCCGTGGCGTCGTCTTTGCTGCCGGACATATAGATCACCCGGCTGTGCAGCGGCGTTTTGTGGCGGTTATACCACTTGGCAAATTCCCGGATGCCGCCCTCATAGCACATGGCGTCGCGCTTTTCCTGGCCTAGCCGGGCGTCTGCGATGGTAATTTTAAGACCGGCGGTCAAAAACGCCTGCTGACGCATATGGTTGCGGAGTGTCTCATAGTCATATTCCAGCGTTTCAAACATCTGCGGATCCGGCTTGAATGTGACGCGGGTGCCATGCCGGTCGGTCGTGCCGATAATTTTCATCTCCTGGGTGATTTCGCCGCGCGAGAATTTCATCTGGTAGACGTGGCCGTCGCGGGACACTTCCACCTCCAGCCATTCGGACAGCGCGTTGACGACCGACGCGCCCACGCCGTGCAGTCCGCCGGATACCTTATAGCCGCTGCCGCCGAATTTTCCGCCGGCGTGCAGAACCGTATATACCACTTCCAGCGCCGGCCGTCCGGTCTGGGGTTGGATGTCCACGGGGATCCCACGGCCGTCGTCCGCCACGGTGATGGTATTGCCGGGATTGATGGTCACCTCGATATGTCGGCAGAATCCGGCCAGTGCCTCGTCGATGGCGTTGTCCACGATCTCATAGACGAGATGGTGCAGGCCGCTGGCGGACGTGGAGCCGATATACATACCCGGCCGTTTCCGTACCGCCTCCAGCCCCTCCAGGACTTGAATTTGACTGGCGTCGTATTCTGGGATGGATTGATTCATTTCTTCAAGCATGTGATAACTCCTTCAATTTTCCAAAATGGCGCTTTTCCACCGTCGCAACGCTGAACTGGGTCAGATACACCCGATCCATGCCAAACTCCCGCGTCAGCAAAAATGTCTTGGGCAGATCCTCTGTGGCGCTGACCACGGCGCCCTGCTTTTCTGCGTTGGTTAAAAAATTACGCGTGTGGCGGGAGTAGGTGGTGTTATCCAGATCAAAAATCCCTACGATACTCGTGTCCCGCACGGCCATATCGCCGCCAATGGAAAGATACATTCAAAATGCTCCCAACAAAAACAGTAAAATCAGGCAGATCACAATCAGACACGCCGCGAAGACGGCCAGGCGCAGCCAGCGGCGCAGCCGCCGCTCGTGATTGCGCACGTCTTGCAGACGGCTTGATTTTCGGTTACTTGCTTTCATGGCGTTTCCTCCAAAACGGTCCCGTTTTGAATCCGCAGAACCCGGCCGGAACTGGGGACGGCGTCCGGCTCGCAGCAGGTAATCAGCACTTGCCCCGTCTGAATCTTGTTCAGGACAAAGTCTTTGCGCCCGGTGTCCAGCTCGGAGAGTACGTCGTCCAGCAGAAGAACCGGTTCCTCCCCGGTGTCGCGCCGCAGAAGCTCCCGCTCAGCCAGCTTTAAGGCAATAGCCGCCGTGCGCATTTGTCCCTGGGAGCCGAACGCGCGGATCGGTCTGTCGTCCAGATACACCTCAAAATCGTCCTTGTGCGGGCCGGACAGGCACTGTTGGGATTCCAGCTCCGCGCGGTAGTGCCCGCGCTGGTGCTCCGCCAGCTGGCCGTAAATTGTCTGGACCGGCGCCATAGGATCGGTCACGGTGGAGACGGTCTGATAGGTGATGCGCATCGTCTCGCGCCCGCCGGAACACTCGGCGTGAAAACGGCTGGCCTCCTGCGCCAGCGCCTGCAAAAATTTTGCCCGGTACGTAATGATCACCGCGCCGATTTGCGCCATGCGCTCGTTAAACTCCGGCAGGACGTCCAATAATCGCGGCTGCCCGGCACGGTCTTTTAAAATGCGGGCCTTTTGGTCCAGCAGACGCTGGTACTCGCTCAACGCCCGATCATAACCTGGACGCATCTGACCAAGCGCCGTATTGAGGAATTTCCGGCGGGCCGCCGCACCGGTCTTCAGAATCAGCAGATCCTCCGGGCAGAAAAGAACCGTCGTCAAAATTCCGGCGGCCTCCGCCGCCGTCTTCTTCCGAATTCCGGACACATATACCTGCCGTGGCCGCCTGCCCGCGAACAGAACTGTTTTCAGTTCCCACACGCGCGCTTCTTGCCGCACCTGGCAGTTGAGTTCCGCAAATTCCGCTCCAAAGCGAATCAGCTCCGCCTCCCTGCGCGTGCGGAAACTGCGGAGGGTGGAAAGGTACGCCACGGCCTCCAGCAAATTTGTCTTCCCCTGCGCGTTCTCTCCGGCAATCAGGTTGACACCGGGCGAAAACGACGCGGCGAGATGTGCGTAGTTGCGGAATGAAAAAAGCTCTAACCGGTCAATTTGCATGTGACTACATATACCGCCCCGTCCAAGCTTACCTGATCGCCGTTATATAGCTTTTTGCCACGCATGGTACATGTTTCCCCGTTGACCAGAACCTCGCTGTTCTGGATCAGGGTTTTCGCCATGCCGCCGGACGAACAGGCGTTGGCCAGCTTGAGCAGCGCTTCTAATTTAATAAATTCCGTGGAAATTTCCACCGGCGTTTTATCCTTCAAAACGCGCCGGACCCGTACTTTCATTGTATCACTCCCCGGCCTTGAGCCGAACAGGCAAAATCATATAGGTAAAGTCGTGCGTCTCGTCGCAAGGCGTCAGGACGATGGGACTCAGCCCGTTGCTAAGTTCCATCGTGACCTTCTCTGTGGGGACGGCCCGCAGCGCTTCGAGTAGGTATCGGCAGTTAAAACCAATTTCCAGATCTTTTCCGTTCCCGGCGATAGCGCAACAGTCGAAGGCCGTGCCGATGGTAGTCACGGTTTGGAACTCGGCTTTGTTCGCGCCAAACACGCAGCGCACGGGACTTTTAATCTTTTCCGAGACAACCAGTCCCACGCGTTCGATGGAATCTGTCAAATTTTCCACATTTCCCGTGAGTACAATGGGGTTGTTCGTGGGAACAACCCTGCGCCAATCCAGGAATTCTCCCTCCAAAATACGGCAGACCAGCGTCGCGTCGCCGATTTCAAACAAAATGTGCTTTTTGCCAAGATAAAATGTGGCCAGTTCGTCGGTTTCCTGCAGAATCTTTTCCGCCTCCCGCAGGGCCGCCGCCGGAACAACGAATTTCATCGTCCTTCCGATCGGCGATTCGGGGTGATACGTCCGCCGGGCGAGCCGGAAACCGTCCAGCGCCACTACTGTAACGCGCTCGTCCTCTACCTCAAATAGACAGCCGGTATGAATCGGTCTTGTCTGGTCGTCGGACACGGCGAACAATGTGCCGGAGATCATCTCCCGCAGTTCCCGCTGGGGAAGGCTCACGCCCTTTTCCGATTCGACGTCCGGCAGTTCTGGGTAGTCGTCGGCGCTCATGGCCGTGATGGTAAACGACGCGATTCCGCTTTTAATTTTGACCTTGAGATTTTGGTCGACTTGAATACTGACCATTTCATCCGGCAGCTTGCGGATAATGTCGAAGAACAGTCTGGCGGGAAATACGTACGCGCCAGGTTCCGAAATCTGCGCGTCCGTGCGGACGGTGATCCCTGTCTCCAAATTATATCCAGTCAAGAACAAATGCAGACCTGCCTTGACATGAATGCCCTCTAACGCGGTAATGGCGTTTTTCGCCGCCACTGTCCGTGAGGCCACAGAGATCGCGGAAACCAACAGTGCTTTTTCACAGGTAAACTTCATATTTGTTCCTCTTTTTTTCTAAAGATTTCTGAAAGAAATCTTTTAATCTTATCTTTTTGTAGTAACAGTAGTAGTAGAGCGATCCACATGTGAAAAAGTGGTTTAAAGCCTTGCAAACGTTGGATTATTTATCCACATTTCCCATATGAAGTTATCCCCGTTGTGCACAGGGGATTGGGGGAAAACCGGTTTTTCACAGTCCATTCATCCACAATCCACAGGCTCTGTGAAAAGAATTTTACTACAGTCTGGAGTTGATATTGGCCGTAATTTCCTTGATGTTATCCCCTAGGGTGCCTACGCCGCTGTCGAGGCTTTTTTCCACTTTTTTAATCGCGTGGATTACAGAGGTGTGGTCTTTGCTGAATTCCTTGCCAATGTCCGGCGTGGAGAGGTGGGTAAGCTTGCGGATTAAATACATAGCCACATGCCGCGCCTCCGCTGTGCCCTTGTTTTTGAGCGTGCCGCGCAGGACGCGCTCTTCAATGGAATAGAACCGGCAAACTTCCTCAATAATTAGCGCCGGAGTGGGCAGCGTTTCTGCCTTGCCCTTGTACATATCCTTAATGGCGCGGCTGACGTTTTCCAGGTTCAGCGGCATTCCTTGCAGGTCGTGATAGGCTTTGATTTTTTTCACGGTGCCTTCAATCTGGCGGATGTTGTTGGTAATGTTCTGCGCGATATAGTCGCACACGTCGTCCGGCAGGTGCAGTCCCAGTGTCAGCGCCTTGTTGCGGGTGATGGCTACGCGGGTTTCAAATTCCGGCGGATGGACGTCGCAGATCAGGCCCCACTCAAAGCGCGTCCGCAGCCGGTCTTCCAGCCGCAGCATCTCATTGGGCGGCCGATCGGAGGTCAGAACAATCTGCTTGTGATTTTCATAGAGGGTATTGAAAGTGTGGAAAAATTCCTCTTGGGTGGATTCTTTTCCGGCGATAAACTGGATGTCGTCCACCAGAAACAGGTCGGCATTGCGGTATTTGTTGCGAAATTCCATATTTTTGCCGGCCTGCAGGGCGGAGATCAGTTCATTGGTAAATTGATCGCCCTTGATGTAGACGATCGTGGCATCCGGATGCGTCTCCTGTAGGGCATAGGCGATGGCGTAGAGCAAATGTGTTTTACCAAGGCCCGACGGACCATAGATAAACAGCGGATTATTGACGTCTGCCGGGTGGTTCGCCACGGCGACCGCCGCCGCGTAAGCGAAGCTGTTGGAGGAGCCTACCACGAATTTGTCGAAGGTGAATTGGGGGTTGCAGTCGAATACCGTAGGCTTGGTATATTTTGGAGGACGCGCTTCATCTTCACACAAGACCACAATCTCCCGGTCCATATTGAACAGCTGAATCAGCGCCTCGTGGATATTCCCGGCAAGCCGGCGTTCGATCACATCCTTGCGGAATTCGGACGGCGTGTAGATGATCAGTTCCTTGTCGTTAATTTCAATCACTTCCGCGTCGTCCACCCAAGCGGAAACCAATGCCGAGGTCAGTTGGCTTTCCAACAGACCGATGACCTTTGCCCAGATGTAAGCATTGGAATACATGGAAATCTCCTTTCAAAAGGTTTTGATCAAGCGGGGGAATCAGCGGCGCGGCGCGCCGCGCCCGGCGTGTGCGGTACGCGGAATTTTGAGGAAAGCGTTTTATCGAAACTGGGGATCTGTCGAAAATCCTCGGAAAAATGGGCAGAGAAAACCTATCCGAATTCTATTAGAATTTTACCATAAAATTTCCATAATTACAAGCAAAATAAGTGGAATTTTGTCGTGTATCGTGATAAATAAAAAAATACAAAATGGGGGGTGTTTTAGTGTATTTCACAAAAAAGCGGCCGAATTTTTTGCTGCCGGGATTTTCGAAGGCAGGACGCCGCCGCGGGAAAGGAACCAGAAAATCAATGAACGGCGCAAGCCATAATGCGGCGGTGTGACGCGAAGCAAGGACAATAAAGCGATTGCTGGCGAATATAAGGGTCAACTGTCCATTTTGGCCAGTTGAAATGATGTTACAAATTTTGAGATTTTCCAACCTGAAAATTAAAAAGTCAGTATGTCGATATGGCGGGGTACATTCTTTGGCAAGCAATGTATTTGCAGCTACAAATACGAAAAACTGGCTGCCGACGTTGCCGCCGGATTGCCAGTTTTTGCTTGTTGGGGAGGTTTTGTCTCCGGCTCGGTCCGTGCTTTTGCGTCTGCGACGCAAAGGTCGCCACTGGCGATCCGCACACCCAATTCCCCGGAACAGCCCTCGTCGTCGCAAGCTCTATATCGTTCGACCTGTCGCAAACGACAGGTCTCGCTCATTTTGCCGCTTCTCCTCTCCCCACACAGGCACGCCTGTGCGGGGTCTTTTTTGGCTTGCTGCGCGTTTGGAAACCGAACACTTGAAAGACAACATATGAATTATTTTTTTCCCACAAGCTGCTGATACATCTTTATCAATTCTGCTACGCACTTACTTTCGGTCATGTCTTTTATAGAAAATCCATACGCCTGCATGACAGCACGATCGTTATCCTGATGGGCTTTGCGAAGTTCCGGAGGCATGGCAACATCATCGTACAGATCAGCAAGGCTGCTGTCCGGATAAAGTGCACGGGCGTCCAAAATAGCCTGCGCGGTCTGCTCAATACGCGCTTTTTGTGCATCGGTAGGCGTTGGCCACGGAAAGTTGTTATAGACAATATCATTTGAGTAACGATAGTCACTTTTAATTCTTCCGCACACCGCCCGCATCCATGCCATATGAACGTTCGAGGTAAGAACGCCAAAGTGGTAGAGGGTAGCATTGGGGATCATGTTGTTTGCATCACCGCAGATCACATCGGGTGACAAAAATCCACAAGGAATATATCTGCGGTTTTCAGAGGAGTGCCTTGGAATGAGGATATACGATGTATCCGGCTGCCTCATTTCCATGAACCGCAGTGGGTATTCTGCATACTTCCGTGTCGCTGCTTTAGAACTTTCCAGTCGAAACTTCCGTACAGCGTTTACTCTATTTTTAACATACTGCATGGAGACAAGTTCTTTTGGCGATATTCCTTCCAACCATAGGCACCATCTGGGTAAATTATGTAAAAATTCTTTTGCACCTAAAAATCGTTTGATGTATTTTAACGCATTCGGTTCTTTTTCTTGAAAAAAATGATATTCATCTTCATTCAGAAAATAATTCCCCCCATCGACTGGACTACTTCCCTTTATCATTTCCGGCACATGAGAAATCGGTCTGTTGCAATTTTCGATAAAAATATCGTCAGCGTCCAGCAGGTAGGCGCTGATATTCTTTGCGTTTTGAAATCTTTCCCCGGTATAAATACGCTTTGGCTCTTTATTTGGCATAGTACTGAACCCGATAATCACGCAATGCACATGCGCTTTCATACTTGCCTCGCTGTCCCAGCGAAATGTCCGATGAGCGAAATCAATATGAATCCCAAAACGATCATAGAGCGGTTTCCAGACACTTGCTACCTGTTCACCCTGCGTGATGGAATTTGTTGATACAAAAGCCGTCCGGATTGAAGTTTCATGCATGAATTGTGCTGCTTTGAAATACCAGCCGGAAACATAATCTATCTTTCCTGCCGTTTTATATGGCTTTCCTTTTGCATCGACATAGATAGAAAGGATATCTTCCTTCTGCGATTTGCTTTGCAAAGAATAGCCCACGAACGGAGGATTTCCCATGATATAGGAAAGCCCATTCTTTGGCACTATGTTTCCCCAATCGAAACGCAGAGCGTTTCCCTCCACGATATTCGCATTCGTTTTCAACGGCAGAAAGTCAAGATACATGTGGACAACGGCTTCCGTTTCTTTCATCATCTGACTCTCCGCGATCCACAGCGCGGTCTTCGCCACCGTCACGGTGAAATCGTTGATCTCGATGCCGTAAAATTGGCTGATCGACACTTTGATAAGGTCCCCGACATCCAGTATGATCTGCCCTTGATGGATCAGGGAGAGAGCATTATTTTCCAGCCGCCGCAGACTCAGGTAAGTTTCCGTTAAAAAATTGCCGGAACCGCAGGCAGGGTCCCCTAATTTGAGGGATTTGATACAATCATGTGGGTTTTGAGAAATGCACACCCTTTGCACACTGTTCAGATGCGCTTGTTTGTTTGCCCGTCCG
>CAYVEB010000025.1:0-23420 GCA_964450645.1 uncultured Oscillospiraceae bacterium
TATGACCGCCTCCCTGCCAGTGATCGTGTATGCAAGAGAGCTGAATGTATCAAAGGACGAGCTGTACCGTGCGCTGATTGTCTCAAACCTTGTGACGGTTCGGCTCAAAACCGGGATCGGACGTCTGTCGGCCTACTGCGGTGCAATCAGCGCCGGATGCGGCGCAGGCGCGGGGATCGCCTATCTCTATGGCGGGCGCTATCCGGAAATCGCGCACACCATCGTCAACGCGATTGCGATCAATTCCGGCGTGGTATGCGATGGTGCAAAGGCAAGCTGTGCGGCAAAGATCGCCTCCGCGGTGGAAGCGGGATTGCTCGGAATGCAGATGTATATGCACGGCAAAGAATTCGTCAGCGGGGACGGCATCGTCACAAAAGGCATTGAAAAGACCATTGATAACGTCTCCGAGCTTGCGAGAAACGGCATGCGGGAAACTGACCGGGAAATTTTGAGGATCATGATGCGGTAAGAATATGTCCACTTTCCAGCGCAGCGCATGGAAATTGGAGCAGCCCCTGGAACAAGCGGTCTGCTCCCCGAACCAAGCGGTCTGACCCCGAACCAAGCGGTCTGATTCCGGGAGTGTTCTCTATAAAATAAAAACATTGCAGGCCAAGGACGGCCTGCAATGTTTGTTATTCGGTTGAATTGGAAATTAGTCCTCGACGATATCAATTACAACGCCGGAACCAACGGTACGGCCGCCTTCGCGGATAGCGAAACGCAGGCCCTTTTCAATGGCGATGGGGGTGATCAGCTCAACATTCATATCAATGTTGTCGCCAGGCATGCACATCTCAACGCCTTCCGGCAGCGTGATGATGCCGGTCACGTCGGTCGTTCTAAAATAGAATTGGGGACGATAGTTGTTAAAGAACGGAGTATGACGGCCCCCTTCTTCCTTGGACAGGACGTAAACCTGACCAACGAACTTGGTGTGCGGATGGATGGAGTTGGGTTTCGCCAGAACCTGGCCACGCTCAACAGACTTCTTGTCGATACCACGGAGCAGAGCGCCGATGTTGTCGCCGGCTTCCGCGTAGTCCATCAGCTTGTGGAACATTTCAATGTCGGTCACGACGGTGTTGCGCTTCTCCTCCATCAGGCCAACGATCTCAACAGGCTCATTCTTCTTAATGATACCGCGTTCTACACGGCCAGTCGCCACGGTGCCGCGGCCGGAGATGGTGAACACGTCTTCCACAGGCATCAAGAAGGGCATATCGGACTTGCGGTCAGGCGTGGGAATCCAAGTGTCAACAGCGTCCAGCAGTTCCTTGATGCATGCGTACTCTGGTGCGTTGGGGTCGGTGGACTCGGAGGCCAGCGCGTTCAGAGCGGAACCACGGATGATGGGGGTGTCGTCGCCGGGGAAGCCATAGAAGTCCAACGTTTCGCGAATTTCCATTTCCACCAGTTCCAGCAGTTCTTCATCGTCAACCTGGTCAACCTTGTTCAGGAACACCAGAACGGAAGGAACGTTCACCTGACGGGCCAGCAACAGATGCTCTCTGGTCTGCGCCATGGGGCCGTCGGATGCGGCGATAACCAGAATCGCACCGTCCATCTGCGCGGCACCGGTGATCATGTTCTTGATATAGTCGGCATGGCCCGGGCAGTCCACGTGCGCATAGTGACGGGCGTCCGTTTCATATTCCACATGCGCAGTGTTGATGGTGATACCACGTTCTCTTTCTTCCGGAGCCTTGTCGATGGAAGAATAATCGGTGTAGGAAGCCTTGCCCTGGAAAGACAGGTACTTGGTGATCGCAGCAGTCAAAGTGGTCTTGCCATGGTCGATGTGGCCGATGGTGCCGATATTCACATGGGGCTTATTCTTAATAAAATGCTGTTTTGCCATTGGGGATATCCTCCTGTTTGAATTATAAAATCGAATGTGCTTGGACACATTGGTTGACATGATCACTATACACCAAAAAGCGTACAATGACAAGTAAAAATTTTAAAATAAACCACGTTTTGCCAGAATTTCGTCTTGAATGTTTTTTGGAAGTTCCACATAGTGGCTCGGTTCCATGGCGAACTGGCCGCGGCCCTGCGTCTTACTGCGCAAATCGGTGGCATAACCGAACATCTCGCTCAAAGGTACGTTGGCGTCGATCTGGGTCGCGCCGCTTCTCGGAATCATGCCGAGAATGTTGCCGCGTCTGGCGGAAAGATCGCCGATGACATCGCCCATATATTCCTCCGGCACAATGACGCTGACCTTCATGATCGGCTCGAGTACCGTGGGATTCGCCTTTCGGCACGCCTCTTTAAACGCCATGGATCCGGCAATTTTAAACGCCAGCTCCGACGAGTCCACCTCGTGGAAGGAGCCGTCGTACAAAGTTACCCTCACGTCCACCACTGGGAACCCGGCCAGGACGCCGGCCTGCATCGCCCCCTGGATTCCGGCGTCCACCGCCGGAATATATTCCTTGGGAATCGCACCGCCAACCACGTTGTTGATAAACTCGTAGCCTTTGCCAGGCTCGTTTGGCTCAATCTTGATCTTGACATGGCCGTACTGGCCTCTGCCGCCGGACTGCCGCGCATATTTTGTATCGACGTCGGCCCTGCCGCGTACCGTCTCCTTATAGGCAACCTGCGGCGCGCCCACATTGGCTTCCACCTTGAACTCCCGCATCAGCCGGTCGACGATAATTTCCAGGTGCAATTCACCCATCCCGGCGACAATCGTCTGGCCGGTCTCCTCGTCAGTGTAGGTGCGGAAAGTTGGATCCTCCTCCGCCAGCTTCATCAGCGCGATCGCCATCTTTTCCTGACCGGCTTTGGTCTTCGGCTCAATGGCAACGCGGATGACCGGTTCCGGGAAGTCCATCGACTCCAAAATAATGGGGTGCTTTTCGTCGCAGAGCGTATCGCCGGTGGTGGTGTTCTTCACGCCGACTACTGCGACAATGTCGCCGGAATAAGCCGTGTCGATGTCTTCGCGGTGGTTCGCGTGCATCTGCAGCAGCCGCCCCAGGCGCTCGCGCTGACCCTTGGTCGAGTTGAGAACCGTGGTGCCTTTGCTGAGCGTACCGGAATAGACCCGGAAAAAGCACAGCTTGCCCACAAAGGGATCGGTTGCAATCTTAAAGGCCAGAGCGGAAAACGGCGCGCTGTCGTCCGCCGGACGGAAGGCCTCTTCCCCGGTTCTGGGATCCGTTCCGGAAATCCCCTTCTTGTCCAGAGGCGAGGGCAGATATTCCACAATCGCGTCCAGGAGCTCCTGGACGCCTTTATTTTTATAAGACGTGCCGCAGGTGACGGGAATCATCCGAACGGCGATGGTCGCCTTGCGGATTGCGGCTTTAATCTTTTCCTCTGGGACAGTTTCGCCCTCCAGGAACATGGCCATGATTTCGTCGTCCTCGTCGGAAACCGATTCCAGCAGCTTTTCATGGTATTCCTCAGCCAGGCCGCGCAAATCTTCGGGAATTTCTTCTTCCCGCATGTCCTTGCCCAGCTCGTCATAGAAGACATAGGCCTTCATCTTAACCAGGTCGATCACACCGCGGAAATCCGCCTCGGCGCCAATGGGTATTTGAATGGGAACTGCGTTACACTTCAGCCGTTCATGCATCATTTTGAGAACGTTGAAAAAATCAGCACCCATGATATCCATCTTATTGACGTATACCATACGGGGAACATTATATTTGTCGGCCTGCCGCCAGACGGTTTCCGTCTGGGGTTCCACGCCGCCCTTCGCACACAGGACGGTTACCGTACCGTCCAACACACGCAGCGACCGCTCGACTTCTACCGTGAAGTCCACATGGCCCGGTGTGTCGATGATGTTGATGCGCCGCCCCTTCCAAAAGCAAGTCGTCGCCGCAGAAGTGATGGTGATCCCACGCTCCTGCTCTTGTTCCATCCAGTCCATCGTGGCGGTACCCTCATGGGTTTCGCCAAGCTTGTAATTGACGCCGGTGTAGTACAAGATGCGCTCGGTCGTGGTGGTTTTGCCAGCATCGATGTGCGCCATAATGCCAATGTTTCTCGTATTCTCAAGTGAATAGTTTCTCGGCATATGGTGTCTCCTTTAATTTGCGTTACCAGCGGAAATGTGCGAATGCCTTGTTGGCCTCAGCCATCTTGTGCGTGTCTTCGCGCTTCTTCACAGAGGCGCCGGTGTTGTTGCAGGCATCCATAATCTCGCCGGCCAAACGTTCTTTCATCGTCTTTTCCGAACGCTTGCGGGAATTGGCGGTTAACCAGCGCAGTCCAAGGGTCTGACGGCGGTCAGGCCGGACCTCGATGGGAACCTGATAGTTTGAACCGCCAACACGGCGGGTCTTGACTTCCAGGGAAGGCATGATATTTTCCATCGCCTGCTGGAAGGCTTCCAGACCGTTTTTACCGGTCTTGCTTTCAACCAGTTCAAAAGCGCCATAGACGACCTTCTGGGCAACGCCCTTCTTGCCATCATACATGACGCTGTTGACAAGCTTTGTCACCAGGACCGAATTGTACATCGGGTCGGGCAATACTTCTCTCTTGGGAACATTACCTCTTCTGGGCACTTTAGCTTCCCTCCTTCATAAAAATGATTTCATAGGTACTCCAAAAGGCGCGACCTTTTGGTGTGTGCCTGCCAAGGTGTCCCATCATCTATATGAAACGCTTGGCAAGGCATTGCCTTGCTAAAAGGCGTGAAACATGCAAAATTGGTGAAGAATTACTTCTTTCTGGCAGCCTTGGGCCTCTTTGCACCGTACTTCGAGCGAGCCTGCATACGGCCTTGTACGCCCTGGGTATCCAGCGTGCCACGAATGATGTGGTAACGCACGCCGGGCAGATCCTTGACACGGCCGCCGCGGATGAGCACCACGGAGTGCTCCTGCAGGTTGTGACCGACGCCGGGAATATAGGCCGACACTTCGTAACCGTTCGTCAAACGGACACGGGCAATCTTCCGCAGCGCGGAATTTGGCTTCTTCGGGGTCGTCGTTCTGACCGCCGTGCAGACGCCGCGCTTCTGCGGAGAAGACAAATCGGTGGACCGGTTCTTCAGCGTATTGACACCCTTTTGGAGCGCGGGAGCGGTGGACTTGTAGGTTGCTTGCTCTCTGCCCTTTCTCACCAGCTGATTAAAGGTAGGCATGAATGATCTCCTTTCTTTTCAATTTTATATCTCGGACAGGATATCCGGGAATATCATTTTAAAATTGCAGCGGTCGCCGTGCCGACGCTGATGCCGCAGGCGGCGCCCAACGCTTTCATCGTGGGCACACGAACCGGCTCTAACCCGGCGGCTTGGCAAAGCGCTTCAATTTCCTGGCGAATGGGAAGATCCGCGTTCTCCGCCAGAAAGACGACGGCTGCCTGGCCATCGCGCAGCGCCCTACGCAGCTGTTTCAAACCGACGATTTTCTTTGCTGTTTTCAGCTGTTCAATCACGTAAAAACCTCCGCACAACGGTGCGCCTGCGTCACATTTCGTGCCGCAAAACGGACTGCACCGAAAAAGTATTATAGCAGATTTTACAAGATTAGTCAATGAAATTTGTGGAATTTCTCAAAATATTTTTTCCAGTTTTTGTCCGTCCCATACTTTTCTTTCCGGATTTTGGCGGAAAAAATCAGTCCTTGAGCGGATCGCCGGCGGAGGCGCCGCGCGCCTGAGAAGGCCCTTCCTTTTCAGAAAGCCCTTCCTTTTCAGAAAGCCCTTCCTCTTTAGAAAATCCTTCCTCTTCAGAAAGCCCTTCCTCTTTAGAAGGCCCTTCCTCTTTAGAAAGCCCTTCCTCTTCAGAAGGCCCTTCCTTTTTAGAAAGCCCTTCCTCCCGCGAAGCCCCTCCATTCTGGGGAGCGGGATCCGCTTTCGGTTCGCCCGTGTGCCCGGTGGAGCCGTCGAAGCGACTGCGCATGATCATCAAAAAGCCCACTGCGCCGGCCAGGATGAACGCTCCGATCATGATCAGCGCCTGCATCTCGCCGTCGTAGGTCAGCACGACGGCGGTCAAGCCTAAAATGGCCGTCATCATATAGGCGATGGACACCGCCTGGCGCTGGGTAAATCCCAAATCCATCAGCCGGTGGTGGACATGCCCCCGGTCGGGCTTCATGGGGTTCTGCCCATGGGCAATGCGCCGGAACATGGCAAAACAGATGTCAAAAATCGGCACCCCTAAAATGAGAATCGGCACCGCGAAGGATACCACCGCGTACAGCTTAAACATCCCCTGCACGGAAAACGTGGCCAGAATGAAGCCCAAAAACGTGGAGCCGGAGTCACCCATGAAGATCTTCGCGGGATTGAAATTATAGGGCAAAAAACCCAGGCAGCTGCCGAGCAAGGCGGCCATGTAGATCGCGATATTTACCTCTGAAATCAGCAGGGCTACTACCAGCATCGTCGCCGCGGAAATTGCTGAGATGCCCGCGGCCAGGCCGTCCAGGCCGTCGATGAAATTGACCGCGTTGGTGATGGTGACGATCCACAAAATTGTCACCAAAATGGACGCCCAGCGGGGCAGGACCAGATACGGCACCGACGATGTGATCACGGGGTTGGAAATTACATCGATCCGGCAGCCGAAGCCGATCACCACAGATGCCGCCGCAATCTGCACAAAAAATTTCAGCAGCGCCGGCAGATTGAATTTGTCGTCCAGGGCGCCCAGGATCACGATAATCACCGCGCCGATGAATATCCCTTGCACCGGCCTGTCCAGCCGGAATTGATCGTTCAGCAAGGCGATGGCGGCAATGCTGCACGCAAATGCCAGAAAAATTGCCAGACCGCCAAGGCGCGGAATGGGGTGGTCATGCATACGCCGGTTATCCCTAGGAATATCCATGACGCCGATTTTGACCGCCAGCCGCTTTACCAGCGGCGTGGTGAGAAACGCCACTGCCGTGGCGATCACCGTGGCCAACAGGACAAACAGGATATCCTTCGTTTGAAACACGGTAAATCACTCCTTTTTTTCTACATCTACCGAATACCGGGCGAACAAAGCTCAACGGGGAACAAAGCCCACCTTCTTGTGTACCTTGCGCAGCGTTTTCACCGCCAGAGCCTGCGCGCGCTGCGCGCCTTCGCGGTAGACCTGCTCCAGATACGCCTTGTCGGCCAGCAGCCGCGCCACTTCCTCGCGGATGGGGCGGAAACACTCCACCACAGCGTCGGCCACCGCGGTCTTGAGCGTGCCGTAGCCCCGGCCCTGAAATTCGGCCTCCGCTTCGGGCATGGTCTTGCCTGTGGCGCCGCAGTAGATGGTCAGCAAATTGGATACCCCCGGCTTTTCCTCCGGGGCGTAGCGGATCGCGCTGTCGCAGTCCGTGACGGCGCGCTTGAACTTGCGCCGGATGTCCTCCGGCCGGTCGAGCATAAAGACGCACCCGTCGGGATCCGACTTGGACATTTTACTGGTAGGATCGCCTAAGCTCATAATTCGCGCGCCCATCTTGGGGATAAACGGCTCCGGCAGGGTAAACGTATCCGGAAAATGATAGTTGAACCGCTGGGCGATGTCCCGGCACAGCTCCACGTGCTGCCGCTGGTCGTCCCCCACCGGCACCAGATCGGTCTGATACAGCAAAATGTCCGCCGCCATCAGCACCGGATAGGTGAAAAGGCCGGCATTGATGTTGTCCGCGTGTTTGGCCGCTTTATCCTTAAACTGCGTCATGCGGCTGAGCTCGCCGAACTGCGTGTAGCAGCTGAGTACCCACGACAGTTCCGCGTGCTGGGGCACATGACTCTGCACAAAAATCACGTTTTTCCGCGGGTCGAGGCCGCAGGCCAGATACTGCGCCAACTGTTCGATCGTGTGGCGGCGCAAGTCCGCCGGATTCTGGCGGACGGTAATCGCGTGCAGATCGACAATGCAGTATAGGCACTCGTATGCATCCTGGAGCGACACCCAGTTTTTGATGGCGCCCATATAGGAGCCGAGCGTCAAATCGCCACTGGGCTGAATTCCAGAAAATATTTTTTTACGACCTTCCATTTGAAAACGTCATCCCTTCTATATGAAAACTCCGATAAAATTCAATTATTTTTATTCTACCACGATTTAACAAAAAATTCAATAAAACATTGACAGGACCCCCGGCAATTTGTAAAATAATTCTACCAAGCGACTTGGAGGACTGATTCATGAATTTTTTTGAACAAATGGAAGCGCGCATTCCCAAGGGCGAGGTACGCACCCGCTTTGCGCCCAGTCCCACGGGCTATATGCATGTGGGAAATTTGCGCACGGCGCTGTACACCTGGTTAATCGCAAAGAGCAACGGCGGGAAATTTATTTTGCGCATTGAAGACACCGATCAGGGCCGTCTGGTCGACGGCGCGGTGGATATGATCTATAAAACGCTGGCCGAGTGCCATTTGACCCATGACGAAGGCCCCGATGTGGGCGGCCCGGTGGGGCCTTATATCCAGTCCCAGCGGCGGGATCTGTTCGGCAAATACGCAAAGCTGCTGGTGGAGCGGGGCGGCGCGTACTACTGCTTCTGCCATAAGGCGTCAAGCGAAGAGGAAAATCAAAAGCACTCCTGCGCCTGCCCGCTGCTGACCCAAGCGCAGATCGACGAAAAGATTGCCGCCGGCGAGAGCTACGTCATTCGCCAGAAAATTCCCCGGGAAGGATCCACGACCTTCCATGACGCGTCCTTCGGCGACATCACGGTGGAGAACAAGGAGTTGGAGGACCAGGTATTGTTAAAATCGGACGGCCTGCCCACCTACAACTTCGCCAATGTCGTCGACGACCACTTGATGGGGATTACCCATGTGGTGCGCGGCAGCGAATATCTTGCGTCCGCGCCCAAGTACAACCTGCTTTACCAGGCGTTTGACTGGGAAGTGCCGACCTATGTACACTGCAGCCCTGTCATGCGCGACGCGCAGCACAAGATGTCCAAGCGCAACGGCGATCCCAGCTATGAGGATTTGATCGCCCAAGGCTTTTTGACTGAGGCGGTGCTCAACTACGTGGCACTTCTGGGCTGGTCCCCCAAGGGGGAGCTGGCGGAGCGGGAGTTCTTCACGCTGGACGAGTTGGCAAAAATCTTTGACATCAGCGGCATCTCCAAATCCCCGGCGGTGTTCGACATTGTGAAGCTGCGCTGGATGAACGCCGAGTATATCAAGGCGCTCTCGCCGGACGCGTTCTACGAAAAGGCGGAGCCGTATCTCAGGCAGGCCATCGCAAACCCGGCCATCGATCTGCGCGCAGTTGCGGCGCTGGTGCAGTCCCGATGTGAGGTTTTAAGCGACCTGCCGGAGCGGGTGGACTTTTTGCAGGCGCTGCCGGAATATGACACGGCGCTGTATATCCACAAGAAGTCCAAGACCAACCTGGAAAACTCCTTAGACGCGCTGCAATCGGCGCTGCCGGTATTGGAGAGCCTGTCCAACTGGGACAACGCCTCGCTCTATGCGGCGCTGGTCGCGCTGGCGGCGGAAAAGGGCGTGAAGAACTCTGTGATTCTCTGGCCGCTGCGCGTGGCCGTCTCGGGCCGGCAGTCGACGCCGGGCGGCGCGACGGAGTTGTGCGCTCTTTTGGGCAAGGACGAATCCCTGCGCCGTATCCGCGACGGCATCGCCCGCCTCACCAACGCCTGATCCGGGCAAGTGTTTGCAGATCCGTGCATCTTTGGAAAGCCGCACTTGCGCGGTTTTCCCGGTTCGTGTTTTTGCAAAAGAACCGGCGCCTCTTGCCCAAGAAGCGCCGGTTCTTTTCTATGTCCTTTTATTGCAGGAACAGGAAGATCGCAATAGTGAGGATCATTGTTGTGGCATCCTCGTCGCCCTCCGACATGAGCAGCAGCAAAATCAGCAGCACCAGCACATCGCCCACATCCATATTGGCGGGGATCAGCTCGTTGAAGATGGGCAGACGAAACCGTTCCGGTGGTTTCGCCTGTCTGGGCGGAGGTTCCCGGCGCTCATGCGAATGCGGACGTACGGGCGGTTCCGGGCATTCCGGCGCGGGCGGCGGGGAGTGTTCGGGCGGCCTGGCCGACTGTTCCGGCGGTGGGGACGGCATGTGCTGCGTCTCCGGCGGCCGACCGCGCGGCGGGGGCGTTGGAACGCTCTGATGCTGATATCCGCCTGCGTCGTTGGGGGTATAGCGGTTATACATTTACCTGACCTCCTCCGTTTTTTCGCCAAAGCTGCGGATCGCGTGGCCCGCGATGTGGGAAATGCGCGCGATCTGCATCGCACGGTCGATTTTCTCCCGGCGTTCGGGCCGGACAAAGGGCTTAAGCGCGTTCAGGAGGGCGTCTTGCTGTGGATTTTCCTCTTTCGCCTGCCGCATCAGCTCCACCAGCGAGCGCAACATTCGATCGTCCGGCTGCGGGGGCGGATCTGGCCCACCGCAATCGCCGCCCGGGCAACCTGGGCCACCTGGACTGCCTGGGCTGCCCGGGCCATCTGGGCCGCCTGGGCCATCTGGGCCGCCTGGGCCACCTGAACTGCCTGGGCCACCTGAACTGCCTGGGCCATCTGAGCCGCCCGGGCCACCTGGGCTGCCCGGGCCATCTGGACTGCCCGGGCCACCTGAACTGCCTGGGCCACTCTGGCCGGCTGGGTTGCCTGGGTCACTCTGGCCACCTGGACCGCCTGGCCCCTTCGGTGGCAGAAAGTTCTGCACCAGCGACATAATCTGCGCCATACTGCCGGGATCATTGAGTAGCTGGCCCAGCTTTTCCTCAATCGATTCCATCGGCGTTCTCCCCGTTGATCTGGTCTACCAGGCTGGATGCCTGCGGCGTGGTCATAATAGGCGTGAGGATTTCCTTGGCGTCCTCAAAATTGCCTCGTTTTAGCTCCTCCGCAGCGCGCTGAAGTTCGCCGGCGCTGGAGTTCGTTAAAAGCTGCAGCAGCTGCTGACCCGCGGCGCTGCCGAGTACCCGGCGGACGTCCTTTTCGGAAAAAGGAAATCCCTCGGATTTGGAATTTTCTGAACGCATTGTATTGCCTCCCAAATCAAAAGATGGTATAATAGCCATATGAATGACTATTACATATAAATGACTATTATTTTTAATTGCCATTTTTCCCCGGCTTCGCCGGAAACCAATCGCTTCCGGCAGAATGAAAACGCACCGGATGTATCTGCCGGTCAAGGTGCGATCGAATTCTGGTACAGTATATGGCGGAAGGCATGTTTTTTAGAACGGAGCGTTGCGCAGCATGAAAATTTTAGTTGTATCAGACTCCCATGGCCAGCAGCGGCCCATGGAGCGGGCCGTGCAGTTGGAACAGCCGGACGAGATCATCCATCTAGGTGACTGCTGGCGCGACGCCCAGTGGCTATCGCGCAGATTTCCCTTGATTCGCGTGCAGAGCGTCGTTGGCAACTGCGATTTCGGAGTCAAGGGGCCGGAAACGCTGCTCCTGCGGCGGGAGGGCTTGACGATCCTCGCCATGCACGGTCACCGCTGCCATGTAAAATTTGGCTATACGCGGGCGGAATATGCAGCTTTGGAGGCTGGCGCGGACATTTTGCTTTTCGGCCACACGCACGTTGCCTACTGTGAGAAATGGAACGGTCTTTGGCTGTTCAATCCGGGCGCGTGCGAGGCCGGAAGCTACGGTGTCATTTTTTTGGAAAACGGCCGGGCGGTCTGCCGGAACCGCCGGCTGGAAAGGGGCGAAGGAGCATGATTTTAGCATTGGACATTGGCAATACGAACATTGCGCTCGGCTGCATCGAAGACGGGGAAATCCTATTTACCGCCCGCATGGCTACGGATCTGCGCAAAACATCGGATCAATACTGCGTGGAATTGAAAAACATGCTGGAACTTTTCCATGCGGACGTTGGAAAAATTGACGGCGGTATCGTCGCGTCCGTGGTGCCGCCGGTACTGCACGCGTTCCAGGCCGCCATCCAAAAGCTGACCGGCCAGGACTGCTTGATCGTCGGCCCCGGTATCAAAACTGGCATCAACATCCGCACGGACGATCCGACGCAGGTGGGCGGTGATCTGATCACAGCCGCTGTGGCGGCGGTGAAGGAATACGGTGCGCCCCTTTTGATCATAGACATGGGGACGGCCACGACCATCACCGCCATCGACGCGCGCGGCGCCTATCTGGGCGGCTGCATCTGCCCCGGCATCCGGATTTCCATGGAAGCGCTGACCAGCCGGACGGCGCAGCTGCCGGGTATCAGTTTGGACCGGCCTGCCCACGCCATTGGCCGCAACACCGTCGACTCCATGCGCAGCGGCATCATGCTGGGTACGGCGTCCATGCTGGACGGGATGCTTGACCGAATGGAGGAGGAACTGGGCCAGCGCGCGAAAGCGATCATCACCGGCAGCATCGGCCGGTACATTTTTCCTCTGTGCCGGCGGAAGCTGATCTATGACGGGAATCTTCTGCTCAAGGGGCTTTGGATTCTCTATCAGAACAACCGCGGGCGCTGACGATGGAACTGTTTTTGCCGCGGCTGGTGCTGGCCGGGATTCGGGAACTGCCCTGTTTTATCTTTGACGAGGCGGGGATCGAAGCGGGTATCCGGGAGCTTTACGCCGCGTTTTCCTGGAATCGCGGGCACCGCGGGTGCTTTTGGGTGGGGCAGGCGCCCAACCCCAGTATTTTGCGAATCGTCCGCCGAATGGGAATGTGTGCCGTCTGCACCAATCGGATGGAGCTGGCGCTTGCGGAGCGTTCAGGATTTGCCGGAACCGAGCTTTTCTATGCGCCCGCCGTCGCCGTGCCGGACGCCGAGGCGCTGGCCGCGAGACTCGGTGCGCTGCCGGTGCTGGACAGCCCGAATCAAATCATGCTGACCGAGCGTTTCCGCACGCTGCCGCCGGTGGTTGGCCTTCGCTATAACCCGGACCGGCATCCGCTCTATGGCCGCCGCACGCTGCGCAAAGCGGAAGATTTGGCGCTGGGGATGAATCGCGCTGAGTTGACGCGCGCGATCTCGATTTTGAAAAGCAAGGGTATCCGGCGCATCGGTCTGCACGCGGATTTTACCGATCAGGGAAATGTCGCTGTGCTGCTGGTTGCGTACAAAATGCTGCTGGAACTGGCGGCGGAGCTGCGCGGGACGATCGAGGTGGCCTACTGCGCGCTTTCCGGCGCCATGGGCGAGTTTGCAAACGACGGGGAGCAAGCTTCGGAAATGCCGCAGCTCGGTCAGGAGATGGAATCGCGCTGCCGTCAGGTGTGTCAAGCGTACGGCATGGAGCAGATCCCGCTGTATACCCAGCTAAGCGAGGACGTCGTCTCAAAGAACAGCATTTTCGCGGCCAGAGTCTGCGCCATCAAGGAGCGGACCCACAGATTTTTGGGCGTAGACGCTTCCATGGACCACTTTCGGCATGGGCCGGGCGGCAAGGGCCGCGCCCGCGCCGCGCTTATTCAGCGCGCGTCCGGCGGGATTTCAAAATTCTACCATGTCTACAGCAACAACCCGAACTCGGCAAACCGCCTTGCGGATCATCAGTTGATGCCGAACGCGGAAATTGGGGATATCGCAGTAATCCAGGGCGTTCAGCCCGGCGCGCTGCCCTGCACGGAGTATCTTTTCACGAAGGAAGGCAATTTGCGGAAAATTCGCCGCGCGCCCGGCGAGGGCGACTGGTTCGCCACGCTGGACTGTAATCCAGACTGCGCCCAGCCACTATAGAGTGCGAAAAATGCAGATTACGGCCGCCGTAAAAAACCGATAGCGAGCTTGGTAGCGTTTTCCGCAGCCGTGAAAGCAAATTGGCACATTGCGCGCAGCGGCGCCGGACGGGCAGGCGGCAAATGAAGGCATTGACAGCATCAGCATCTGCCTGGTCTGCCGCTGCTCTTGGCGGCTTGCCGTGCTCATTTTTGCGGCTTCATTTCTTTCATCAGATTCATCAGGCGGTACACCCGACATTTACTTATGGTAATACAATACTTCCACGCAGGACAGAGCGTCATCTTTTTCTTCGCTCCAAGCGCAGTATGAAGTTGAAAGAATTTCATTTTTCCCCATATTTTTATGATAATTGTACCGGATAAAGCAAGGACCCCAGTCTTCTCCGAGTGAAAACAGGGTCCTTTGACAGGTCGGGCCACCGGTTATGCCGGTAGGCTTACCTTGAAAAAATTTGGTGCGGAAAAAAGATTTGGAGCGGAATATTATTTTCCGCTCAAGTGGACAATCGTCATGTTGTGATTTGTCCGCGGAAGGAAAACCTCAAAGACGTCCTTTGTCCGCAGTTTCAGGCTGGACGTGTTGATGCAGGGATGGCAGCCGACAAATTCGCCCTTTAAGACGTCTTCATCCACCAGCAGCCGCACATGCTGCCCGGTATCGTTCATCAGACCCAGCACGCTGAGAGAGCCGGGAGTGATATCCAAATACGCTTCCATAAATTTGGCGTCCCCGAAGGACAGCCGGGCACATCCAATCTGTGCGGAAAGCTCCTTGGTTTTGAAGGTTTTGCCGTCCGGGAGCATCAATAAATAAAATTTTGTCTTCTGCCGATTACAGAGAAACAAATTTTTGCAGAGAGCTGTGCCCAGGACGCCGTCAATCTTTCGGCAGACCTCCATCGTCATGGCCGGTGCATGGTCGACCCTGGTATATTTAATTCTCAGCCGATCCAGCAGATCGTAAACCCGAATCTCTTTTTCCAGCCGTCCGGTCGGATTCGCCGGGCGGCCTTTTTGTAATTGCAAGCCCATGGTTTTACTTTTCGTTCTCGGAGCAATTGGCTTTGCTCAGCGCGGCGCCCAGGTCATACGCCCTTTGACACTCCTGCGGAAATACCGTTTCGTGTCTGTGCTTCTTCTCGGCAGGATCAAAAATTGACCATTTCCAGTCCGTCTTGCTGTAGTCCTTGAGCTGGAGTGTGTTCCCGCTGACAAAGATCTCCGTCGGTCCGACGTATTTGCTGAGCGTCTGTCGGTAGTTTTGCAGCAGGCTTTTGTAGGCGCCCTCTTGCGCATTGCTGGTCATAATTAGCAGTACAGGGATTGGGTGCTGGTTGCAGCACGGCGTTTGCCTGTTATAGGTCAAATTTTGGAACACAAGCCGCTCATAGAGGGCGCGAAATGACGCCGTCAGTTCACCGAGGTAATTTGGAGAGCCGATGATGAGCCCATCGGCCTCACGAATCGCGTCCAGCACGCCTGTCAGGCCGTCACAGCAGACGCAGCGCCCTTTATTCTTTTCTTTCTTGCACCCAAAGCAGGAAATGCATCCGGTATACTTTTCCAGTTGGAACAGGTCGAATTTTTCCACAACCGCCCCCGCGGCTGCCGCGCCCTTTGCCGCCTCGGTAATCAGGGTGTCCGTGTTCCAGCCCTTTCGCGGCCCGGCATTGACCGCGATGATTTTTTTGCGCATAGATCCACCTCCGTCCAATATTTAACGCTTTTTCTCATATTTGTCTGGTTCATGTGTGTTGCATGCTGAAAATAACATATTTTTTGGAAAATTTATACTAAAAAATGCGGCGTCCAGCAGAATAATTTATAATTTTTGTCCAAGAAAATTGACAAGCCCGCGCACTTATGATATACTGATGCCGTTACACCGCCAAACCGGGGTTCGGAAGTTCCCGCACGGCGGATGTGTAAAAACGCAGACTTCAATTGCCGCCTGTCATGTTGCATGATACGCGGCACCGTGTGTCATGCGAAGTAGCAAGAAAGTGAGACTGTCTATGAAAAAGTGTAAATCCCTTTTATCCATCCTTCTGGTGCTTGCCATTTTGATCGGGATTCTGCCCCCGGCGGCCTATGCTGCGGACGCCGACGCCGTGGAACCGTCAAGCGGCGAGACTTTGACCCTGACAGAGGAAGAACTGCCCATCGACCCGCGTCTGCCCGACCTTTTCGTCCAGGAGGAAGCGCAAACGGAGCAGACGTATGCGCCGGAGGACCTGGTGCGCGTGTCCATTGTGCTTGAGCGAACGCCCACCATTGACATGGGCTATCCCATCCAGACCATTGGCCAGAATAAGGCGGCGATCGACTACCGCAACCGACTGAAAACCACCCAGGAGAATTTGATCGCGAAGATTGAGGATGTTGCCCTGGACGGTGAGGAGTTGGATGTGGAACTGAAGCTGACGCTGGCGGTCAATTTGATCTCCGCTAATGTGGAGTATCAGCAGATCGACAGCATCCGGCAGGTTCCGGGCGTCGCGGACGTGGTCATCGAACACATTTACCAGCCCACCGACGCGGAGGAATCGTCGGACTACTCCACGCATATGCTCCCCTCCACCCAGACCATCGGCCCGGAAGCTGTCCATGATTTCTACGGCTACACCGGCGCGGGAACCCGGATTGCCATCATTGACTCGGGCGTAAACGATCAGCATCAGTCCTTTGATGCCAAAGCGTTTACATATTCCCTGACCAAAAACGCGCCGGATACAAACAAGGACGGCAATGTGGACGCGCAGGAAAAAGAGGCTTATCTTGCCGGCCTGGATCTGATGGTGCAGCAGGATATCCAGAATGCGCTGGATACGGGCAAGTTGAACGTCGCCCCGGCGTATCGCGACGCCAGCAAGCTGTACAAAAACAGCAAAATCCCCATGGCCTATAACTATTGCGACAACAACCTGACCACCACCAATGGCTCGGCTGGGATCCACGGCTCCCATGTGGCGGGCAGCGCCGCCGCCAACGCCTATATTCAAAAGGAAGACGGCAATTTTGTTAAGGCCATTGACACCGTGCAGATGGCGGGTGTCGCCCCCGACGCCCAGATTTTGAATATGAAGGTCTTTGGCGACGGCTTGTGCACGGACTCCGTTATTGTGGCCGCTATTGAAGACGCCCTGATTCTGGGCGCGGATGTGGTGAATCTCTCTTTGGGCAGGGCCTTCGAGGGATTTTCCTGCAGCGACAGCATCTACGGGCACGTTTTAGAGGATCTGACGCAGCAGGGTGTCCTGATTCTGGGCGCCGTCGGCAACGACGGTTCCTGGATTTTCCAGAATTCCACTAAACGCCCGACAAAGCTGCACGCGGACGATGTGAACCTGTCCACCGTTACGCCGCCTTCCTCCTATGCCAGCCTTATGGGCGTGGCTTGGGCCGACGGTGAGGGGGTTGTGGCCCATTTTTTGCAGCCGGAGGGAGGCTCCCGGCAGGTCTATTGCAACGAGTCCGACTACAACGGGAAAAACAGCGCGTCGATCTCTACGCTGGCGTCTGCCAGCCCGGTGCCGTATGTGTACGTGCCGGAAGACTATGAGGACGGCTACGACCAGATTTCTGAGCTGATCTCCGGGCACCTTGTCATCGTGTCAAGCGAGGGCGACGCCTCCGCGACCGTCCAGGAATTGGACCGTCTGGGCGCCTTGGGTGTGGTATTTGTCAATCCTAAGCTTGGCGTCCGGCCGGATGTACACGCCTTCCACTATACCGGCTCTATGCCGGTGGTCACCGTGACCAAGGGCGATGGCGACTATCTGCGCGAGCAGGCAGAGCAGCGAGCTGTGGCAAACGGCGCCGCCTGTTATGAGGGCAGCTTGACTGTGGACGGCGGAACCGCATCGCAGGAATCCGCCGCGCATCCCACAATCAATGAGTTCAGTGCCTATGGCGTCCCCAGCAGTCTGATGCTCCAGCCGGAAATTACCGCGTTTGGAACAAATATCTACTCAGTCAACGGCAACACCAATGACCAGTATAAGGCGCTGTCCGGCACGTCCATGGCCACGCCGATGGTTTCGGGGATGGCTGCCTTGCTGGATCAGGCCTTGCAGATGCCGGACGCGCGCTTTGCGGGCGAGAGCTTCTTGCAGCGGGCCGCAGCAAAGGATCCGGATATAAACGTGGGCAAGCTGGCGGGCGGATTGTTGATGTCCACCGCGGATCCCATGCTGGAGAGTGACGGTAGCTACTATACCCTTCTGCGCCAGGGATCTGGTATTGCCAACGTCAAGAGCGCGGTTCTGGCCGAGTCCTACATCGACGTGGAGGGCCAGTCCCGCGGCCGCGTCAAGGCGGAGGTGGGCGAGAGCAAGGACCATCGCTTTACGTTCACCTTTGACCTCCACAATGTCAGCAAAGAGGACCGGCAGTACATTCTCTCCACGGATTTGTTTACGCAGAAGATCGAAACCGACGAGGCGGGCGCGCAATGGCTCTCCGAGTCTACGCGGCTGTTGGAGAGCACAGTTACCTATAGTGCTGACGGCGAAGCGCTGGACTTCCGATCCGATTTGAACGCCGATGTGAACCGGGACAGCGTCACCGATGAAAAAGACGCGCAGGATTTGCTGGACTACCTTTCCGGCGAACCTGGCAAGGACGGCCTGGATCTGCAGAAGGCCGACGTGAACAATGATGGCCATACCAATACCTATGACGCCCATCTTCTTTTGGCGAGCCTGGGCACAAAGGCTATCACAGTGCCCGCAAACGACGCTGTCACCATCTGTGTGCGGATAGATGTGACGGATTCCCTGGAGGGCTATTCGAAGGGTGCCTATCTGGAGGGCTTTACCTATGTCAGGCCCTTCTCTCCGGACGGGGCTGTAACGGATGTGACCCATTCTATTCCGATTTTGGGCTACTGCGGCAGCTGGTCGGATCCGTCCATGTATGACCGCAACAGCTATGTGGCCAGCCGGTATGGCGACAAGACCATCCCTTACACCACCGTCAGTACGGATATCAACTACTTATCCTATCTGGATGCCGATGGCAACCAGCTCTACCTGGCGGGCAACCCCTATGCCTTCACGGAGGGGGAGGCGTATCCGGAGGGGAAGATCGCCCGCCGCAGCGGCGACATCATCCACAACATGTCGCTGTCTCTGATCCGCCCCGCGGGGGCTTTGGCTTTTGTGGTAATCGGCAGGGATGAGCAGGGGAACCGCAAGGTCAAGTACATTGGCTCCATGCGCACCCACGTTACCAGCGCGTTTCCTTCGTTCAACGCGTTTAAATTCGTCCCGCTCTACTTGGATATCAATAATAGACTGTCCGAGATGAATGTTTCGGACGGAGACGAAGTGGAGATTGGCGCGGTAGCGGTGCCGGAGTATTACGAGCAAGCGGGCGGCAAGCAGATCGACCGTGATCGCTTAACGTACCTGATTGAGCATAACATGCTTGGCTCCGGCGCCTATCTGACCACAAAAGTCACCATCGACGACCAGCCGCCGGAGTGCCTTTCCGCCGTGGGCAGAGGCGGCCAGATAACGGTCAAGGTGAAAGACAACCAGCACATTGCCTACCTTGCCCTTTACAGCACCAACGGGCTGAGCAAATTCGACGAATATGTTCCCAACAGCGGGAAGGGTGAGACGATCACCTACACCTTCAACAAATATTTGCAAAGCGGCGCGGAATATGCGCTGTTTATCGGCGACTATGCCGGCAACCGTACCATCTACCGTTTCACCTACGGCAGTAAGCCCACTTATAATGACAGTGCCCTCGCCTATATCCATTCCTACAACAGTTTAAGCTCGGATCGGAACCGTGGCGTCTGGCTTTTGCTGGAGCCCGAAACGGTTGCCTGTTCCTTGGCCGTGGCCGAAGACGCGTTCCCCTATGCGTATACCGACCCAGCGTCCTATGTGATCGCGGGCGCGGACGCGGCGGACGATTTCCTGTGGCAGGCCTGCGAGGATGGGATGCTCTATGTATCGCCCATCCATGATCCGAATGCACGAAGGCTGGTCTGCGATCTGGCGGCCGCGGGGATGCAGACTGTGCGGGATCTGGCCTTTAGCAGCAAGGACAAACAGCTCTACGCGGTGGACGGCACCAATACCCTGTGGCGCATTGACCCAATAGAAGCCGGGATCCAACAGGTGCAGACCGTCTCCCGGACGGACGGACAGGACGCTCACCTGTACGGCCTGGCCGTGGACGGAAGCGGCAAGGTCTTTTCCACCTGCTATGATGAAACCTTGCAGACAAATTCCATGCTCACCTGGGAGCTGCCGGAATTGACGTCGGGACTCCCAGCCGCTGTCCAGGCCACGGAATCTCCTTTGACGGAAATCCAGGGCCGCTATATCAGTCTGACCTGGATGGACGGGAGCCTGCTGGCCTCCTGCGCCCAGAATCTGGACAAAACGAGCAGCGATAATATTCTCTGGCAGATTTCTCCCACAGACGAGGGCTATTCTGTGCGCCGCGCCAACGAAGGCACAAGCAGCAGCGATTCCTGCCTGCACTGCGCCGTCCGAGGCCTGGTGTATTTGCCCGATGTTCCGCAGCTGGGAATTACGGAGGAAGCTGGAACTACCGCGAAAAAGCTGCGGTTGTGCAATGTGCCGGAGGAGCTGCTGACCGGCGGCACCGCCGCCCTCTCCGCGGTGGTTGAACCGTGGACGGTTCCGGTGGAGGCTGAGCAGATCACCTGGCAGTCCGAAACGCCAGAGCTCGCGTCTGTCGACAGCAACGGTCTTTTCAAAGCCTTAAAGCCCGGCACGGCGAGGATCACCGCCACCTACCAATCCGGCGGCGTTCAGCTGTCTGCGTCCTGCGATATTTCCATCACCTGGGCGCCTGACATTCAGGTGTCCGCCCTGGTCCATGAGGGCGACGGCAACGCCTATTGGGAGACTTTCAACACCCGTACTCCGGATGACCGTATCAAGCTCTCTAATCCACAGACTCCCTATATTGTGGGCACCTTGAACCGGGCGGGGGATTGCCTGTACGTGCGGATGGGTAACTACCCGTACAAGGTGGATCCGGACACCTTTGAGACAACGGAAGTAACCGGTTACTTTAACGGGCAGCTTATGCACAGCGATGCGGCTCCCGGAAGATCTGAGGGCGACTATGCCGACTTTGGCTATATGGCGATTGACACGGGGATGAGAAACCACAACCAGGTTTTCCTTTACAACTATGACCACGCTTTTTCCCGCTTTTATTCAATCGGCAGTACCAATACGCCGGATTCCATCGCGACCGTCGCGTTTGTGGAATCAATCCAGCATAACTACCCAATTAAAGATCCAGACCAAACCTCCAACATTGCCGATATATACTATCTGCTGTCAGAAAACGGCGCCTTATATAAGATGTGGCTCTATGAGGGAGAATATAAGTATCTTGACTCTAACACGGGGAAGGAAGAATCGCAGGACAGAATCCTTGTGAAGACGGAGCAGCTTGGCAAAGTCCAAGGAATCGATTTGTCCGACGTATGCGAAATGAAAAGCTACGCAACCGCTTCGATGATCTATGACAAGCAGAGCGATTGCCTTGTCTTAGTGAGCAAGGTCAAGACGAATCCCGCCAAGCTGCAGGTCATCGACGTGAAAACAATGTCCCTGGTGATGACGCGCGAATTTGCCGGCAACATCCGTGAGATCGGAATTTTGTATCAGTATGATTACAGCGAGCATCCGAAGGTTTTGGAGCACAACGCGACCTCTGGCGGCGACGCGGCCGCGCCGCACATGGAAAGCCGCCCCGAGGCATCTTATACCGCGCTGTCGGCTTCGGCTGGCGACACCGGTTCCGCTATCCAGCTGCAGACGTTGTCCGCAAAAGCGGGCGGGGCGGATTCCACCGTTCCGCTGCGGCTGTTGTCCCAAGGGGCGGCGCAGACCGTTTCCACTCCGAAAACCCCCGCCGTCTCCGGCGGCCAGGTCACGGTTGACCGGGATGCGCGGCAGGTGACGCTGCATTGTCCGCTCAGCGGCACGACCAATGGCCTTTGGAAGATTTCCTACGAGAAGGACGCGCTATCCTTTGATCACCTGAAGAGTACGCTGTCCCATATTGCCTATTACGACGACGGGCAGGGGAATCTTACGGTCGCGTTTGCCAGCGCGAAAGAAATTCAAAGCGAAGTTTCGGTCGTTTTCTCCTACCAAGACTCCAGCGGTGGTCTCCAAACACAAATTCAGGTGACAACCGCCGAGCGGGATGATCAGTTTGCACTGGAAGAAGTGCAGATCATTCCTGTGGTTGACCAAGAACGATTCCTGCAAGAAATTCAGATTACGCATCTGCCCGAAAAGCGGGAGTATTTGGAAGGGGACGAAGACTTTGATCCTACGGGGCTTGTTGTGACGGCTGTGTACAACGACGGCAGCAAGATCGTGCTGGAGCCCCAGGATTATGAGCTTTCCGGCTATGATTCCAAGCCTGGCACCAAGACTATCACAGTGACCTACCAGGAAATGACGGCCACCTTTGAAATTGAGGTTAAGGCAAAATCCCTTACGCGGATCGCCGTCACGGCAAAGCCCAAGAAACTGGAATATTTGGAGGGGGATGAAGGTCTCGAAACGGACGGCTTGGTTGTCACCGCCTATTACAATAATGATACCAGCGCTGTCCTGTCCCCCGGTGATTACGAGCTAACCGGCTTTGTGTCTACTCCGGGTACGCATACCATCACAGTGACCTATCAGGAAATGACCGATACCTTTGAAATTGTAGTCAAGTCAAAATCCATTGAGAAAATTGCTGTCACGGCAAAGCCCAAGAAACTGGAATATTTGGAAGGGGATGAAGACCTCGAAACGGACGGCTTGATCGTCACCGCATACTATAACAACGGCGTGGTCGAGGCGGTAACAGGGTATCAAATCAGCGGCTACGATTCCACGCCTGGCGTCAAGACCATCACGGTCACATACCAGGGCCACAAGGCCACCTTCCAGGTGACGGTCTACGCGCTGGAGCGGATCGCCGTTACGACCAAGCCGGAGAAACTGACCTATCCGAGGGGAGCCGAGTTTGATTCTACCGGCATGGCGTTGACTCTGACCTATGAAAACAACGAAACCCGAGTCGTTACTTCCGGCTGGACAGCCAGCTATGACTTCAGCGATTTGGGCGAACGCCAGGTTGTGATCCACTATGGCGGAAAGACCACGACCTTGCTGGTAACGGTCTATTGCGCGCACACCTCCGTCACGGAATATCCGGAAGAGCCCGCCACATGTCAAGAAGACGGCCACACGGCTTATACCGTCTGCAATGAGTGCGGAGAGATTATCAAGGGTTCCAATACGAGACTGCCTGCCCTGGGTCATGCGTGGAACGAGCCGGAAGCCGATTGGTCGGAGAACGGCGCAAAGTGTATTATGAACTTTACCTGCGCCCGGGACAAAGCCCACACAGAAACGGTGGAAGCCACTGTGACAAGTCAGGTGAAAACGCCGGCAACTTGTACGGAAGTGGGTGTTACCACCTATACCGCTACAGCAGTTCTGGACGGCAAGACCTACACGGCCACCAAGGATCTCCAGGACATCCCCACAATTGCGCACACACAAGCCGCTCCAATTCAAGAAAATAAGGTGGATCCGACCTGCACCAAAGAGGGCGCCTACGACGAAGTGGTCTATTGCAGCGTTTGCCATACGGAGTTGATGCGTACCCACAAGACGATCGAAAAGATTCCGCACACAGAAGCTGCCCCGGTTCAGGAGAACAAAGTCGCGCCGGGCTGCGAACAGGACGGCTCCTATGAAGAAGTGGTCTACTGCGTGCGC
>CAYVEB010000026.1:0-21820 GCA_964450645.1 uncultured Oscillospiraceae bacterium
GCGAAAATGTTCCGTATCGCACATTTGCTTTCATTTGATGATTGCCTTTGCCGCTGCCAATGCGTACAATTATAACGAACATACTGTTCTGTATCAAACATATTGTACTGTTTATGATTTGATTTGTCAAGGGGCCAGAATGGATACAAAGACGCGAAAAGGCATACTGTACGCCCTACTTGCGGCGGCGTTATATGCGCTTAATTCACCTTTTTCAAAAATATTACTCGCCTATATGCCGCCAATTCTGATGGCGGGTTTCCTATACATAGGCGCAGGCGTTGGGATGATCGCCGTGGCATTTATTCGCCGCATACGGAAAACAGAGAAATTGGAGACAAGGCTCACAAAATCTGAGCTTCCATATGCGGCAGCAATGATCTTGCTCGACATCGCGGCGCCGGTCTGTCTACTGCTCGGTTTGAAATCCACTACGGCGGCAAATGCCTCGCTGCTCAACAACTTTGAAATTGTAGCAACGGCAATCATAGCCTTAAAGGTTTTTAAGGAGAAAATCAGCCCTCGCCTTTGGCTGGGGATCGTATTTGTCACGTTGTCCTGTGCAGTATTGTCCTTTGAGAATATTACAAGCCTGCAATTCTCCGGCGGCTCACTGTTGATTTTGCTTGCCGGTCTTTGCTGGGGGTTTGAGAATAACTGTACGAGGAAAATTTCCTCAAAAGACCCGATGCAAATCGTTTTGCTAAAAGGTGTGTTTTCCGGACTTGGTTCAGTTATCATCGGACTTGTAAACGGAGAGCGTATCACGGCGCTTTGGAGCATATTTGCTGTTCTCGGCGTTGGACTTGTTTCCTACGGGTTGAGTATTTTCTTCTATGTGTACGCACAGCGAACGCTTGGAGCCGCAAGAACAAGCGCATATTACGCGATTGCACCGTTCATTGGAACATTTCTCTCGCTAATTATTTTTAGGCAGGCGCCCGCGTATACTTACTTTCTCGGACTTACGCTTATGGCGATCGGCACATGGGTCTGCGCAAGTGATAAACCGTTGTTTCAGAAAAAGGCCAAAATGGTCTCCAAAAGCTAGGGCAGTACCGCATAATGCAAATTTGCCCCAAATGTGCTATCATACAGTCATGGAGAAGCAACGAAACCTATCCGGCTTGAGCGATGCGTTGGCACAAGTACGGGAAAAGGAATTTTTGGAAACAATAGACCGCATCATTCCGTGGGGAGAGTGGATCGCATGCATCCAGCCGTACGATGATAGAGCAGAGCGCGGCAATAAACCCTATGATTTAGAACGGAGTTACAAAAGCAAGTGGCAAAACGCAATATGATGTTTCCGCTGGCGAATCTAATCTTGGCTGACAGGCCCTTCCTGGCAGCCTGATTTGCTATACTCGAATTCAACAATTGAAGCAATAGACTTGGCTTTCGGCAGAGATTAGAATTTTGTGCGTAGAATGGAGGCTATTGCGCGGTGTTGCCGTAAATGTTTCCTGCTTCATAGTCGGCACCTCCATCCTCTTAATAACATTATTATAACATATCTGCTTTTTTGTGGTAATATTAATTGAATCCGAGGTTCCCTAAAATATATAGCTTATTACACAGCAGTTAACCGTCAGTTCGCTGCTGTACATGTTTAAAGGCGGTTTTAGATAGATTACCCTTAAACTCACAGGTATGATCGTACAATTCTGAAGGTGCGGATGTGCGGTCGGATTTTTCGTCAAACAATACAGCTCGACGGCTGCCCGACCGTACTGCCTGGGAGATTGGTGCAGTTTGACGAAAAAAGCAGATGTGTCATTAAGGCACCGCCGTAAATTGTGCGGCGGGATTTTGTCATGCGCATTACGGCGGTTTTCCTAGTCCGCTGTTTTTATGAAAAAAGGGCTGTAGCAAGCGCACGCTTTGCGACAGCCCCACATAATAGGCTTATAGGCGCGTTTCATCGTAGACGGCGCGGGCGCCGCCGATGAATTTTGGCCGCGTTCTGGCGGCCAGGACATTTGCCTGGCCGATTTTATTCGCCTGCAAACGCACCGGCACGGCAACGCGCTTCAAGTGCATCCCGATGAGCGTCCCGCCAATGTCCAGGCCGGCATCGGCGCGGATTTCCTCCAACGCTACCGGATCTGCAAACCGGCGGTAGGCCACCGTCGCCATGGAGCCGCCCGCCTTGGGTTGGGGGATTACGTTGACCGGTTCCGCGCCGGGTACCGCCGCACGCTCGACAATAATTGCGCGGTTGAGGTGCTCGCAGCACTGGACGGCCAAATAGACCCCGTGCGCTTTGGCGGCAGAGTAGAGGCCCTCAAATACCTGTTCCGCCACGGGGAGGCTGGAATTGGTGCCGATTTTCGCGCCGGTGATCTCGCTGGTTGAGCATCCGACGACGACGATCTGGCCGGGCTGAATTTTTGCGGCATCGCATAACTCCTGCATTGCGCTGCGCGCCATTTGTTCAAAATTTTCCATACGTTTTTCCTTTCTCATTGCTTTGTATGGCTCTGGAGGTTACGGCCGTGTATGGCGTGGGACAGGTCCATCAAGCCGCACAGCGCCACTGAGGCGATAATTCCAACCAGGCCTTGAAAGAGATTATCTGGAATACTGGTCAACGCGGCGGAAACACCTTTGCCCAGGATTCCCCATGCGTAGATAAAATATCCCGCGACCATCAGCAGCTCCGCCGGAATTCCGCTGAGAATTCTGGCCAGATGCGGCCTGTTCCAGCGGCCCATCGCATGAAAGCAGAAGCCCGCTACCAGCGCCATCAGCGCCTTGATCAGCAGCGTTCCGGGGACATAGTGGACGTAGCCCAGCAACAGATCCGCCAGCGCCGAACCGACGCCGCCCACAACCGCACCTTCCACCGGCCCCAGCATCCACGCGGAGATCAGCACAAAGCAATCACCCAAATTGATGTAGCCGCCTGTAAGCGGCGTGGGGATCGTGATGACCATAGTGGCCACGCAGGTCAGCGCGGCAAGCATCGCCATAAGAACCATTCTTTTTGTATTCTTCATACGATCACAGCTTTCTAGAGGATATGCTACTAGTATATCCACGATCTGACTCTGCCGCAAGCACCAGTTTTGTATATTTTTATGGGTTCAGATTTGACGCAAACAAAAAATTTCTTCCCCCAGCCGCATTCGCGGGGGAGAAGAAATTCTCGCTCAACTTTCGATATATGTATCCAAGCAGAATTTAATGATGGCTTGCCGGGTAACGATGCCGATAAACGTGTTTTTATCGTCAACAACCGGCACGAAATTCTGCTGCGTTGCGGTGAACAACAGGTCGCGCATGTCCATGGTAATGGCAATCTGTTGATATTGCCTTTTTAATGGAATTTCCGAGATGCCGTGTTCCTCCGCTTGAAGCATATCCATGTGACATAGATGCTTGATCCCCCATAAAATATCCCCGGAACTCAGGGTTCCGTAGTAGGTTCCGTCCCGGTTTAAAATGGGAATGGCCTCATAGCCTGTGTTTTCCAGCTTTTCCATGGCCTGGCGGAGGGTGTTGTCTGTATAGATATGGGCACACATGGCCTTGGGTGTCAGAAAAAATAAAACATTCATAGAAGTTCTCCGTCTGTCGTGGTTTCGGCGGGAGGGGAGAGTTCAAGGAGCCGCCTGTCAAGTCTTTTCAAGTCTATTATAATATGTACTGAACAAAACCGCAAGCCTGAAAAGCCTTGGCTTTTTCGGCAAATTGGCCTTGTTCTTGCGCAAGGGTTTTAAATTTTGATATTCAAAACCCTTGCACTTTGCCATTGGCGCTGCATGCAGCGCCAATGGCAGTACGAATTTTAACAATAGCTGAATTCCATAAATTTGGCCATTCGGGCCGAATTTATGGAATTGCGCTGCATATGCCGTGCGAATAAACCGCAAAGCAATTTATTCACAGACATTATTATAGCAGACTTTGCGGCGGCATCTGTAAACGTTTTGTTAAGATATACAAAAAATTCTTATTTGCTGCAAAGAAATATGGATTCTTTTATGGCTGCTGCACGGAGGGCTGATTGGACGCATGGATGATCCGGATGAATCTCTCCGGATCCAGCGAGGCGCCGCCGATGAGCCCACCGTCGATATCCGACTGCGCCAACAAATCATAGGCATTGTGTTCGTCCATGGAGCCGCCATAGAGGATTGAAATGGAACGGGCGTTTTTCGAACCGTACAGATTGCGAAGCACCATGCGAATTTCTGCGCAAACTGTTTCCGCCTGCTCCGGTGTGGCTGTGATCCCGGTGCCAATGGCCCAAATCGGCTCATAGGCGATGACAATTCGCCGCACAAGATCGATTGGCACATCCCGCAGATTTGTCTTGATCTGCATAGCGATCCATTCCCGGGTGACGCCGCTCTCACGCTGAAGCAAGCTCTCTCCGCAGCACACGATTGGGATAAGGCCGGCGTGCAGCGCCGCCAAAATTCTTGCATGAATGTCCGCTTCGGTTTCCCCCATCGCGCGGCGCTCCGAGTGCCCGATGATAACATATTTGCATCCGGCGTCCAGGAGCATATTGGCGGAAATCTCTCCGGTATAAGCGCCGGAGGGATGGGCGTTGCAATTTTGCGCGCCGATTGCCAAGCGGGTGCCCTTCATGGACCGGACGGCGTTGGGGATACAGATCGACGGAACGCACAGTACGATCTCGCACCAATGGTCCTTGGGCAGCATCGCGCGGAAGGCGGCCATATAGTCCTTGGTTTGGTTCGGCGTCATGTTCATTTTCCAGTTCCCGGCGATAATTGTTTTGCGATATTTCCTGTTCATGATTCTCTCCTATTCAATCACATTACAGTCAGCAGGCAAAACCGGCGCCAAAAGACTTCCATTACTCGTTTCCCAATTTTCAGCGGACAATTCCCTCGCAGCGCGGCGATTCCAAGCAAATTGCCGCGCTGCGAACAGGAATTTTATTGGGAACTCCGCCCAGGGCTGCCCGGGCGGAGTGTACGAACCATATTTTTCAAGCTTACTTATCCTGCAGGCAGGCAATGCCGGGCAGCTCCAGCCCCTCCAGGAATTCCAGGGAGGCGCCGCCGCCGGTGGAAATATGGGTAATCCGATCCGCATAGCCAAGCTGCTCGCAGGCCGCCGCGGAGTCGCCGCCGCCGACAATGGTGATGGCGTTGGAATCGGCAAGCGCCTGCGCAACAGCGATGGTGCCCTTTGCCAGGGTCGGGTTTTCAAACACGCCCATCGGGCCGTTCCAAACCACGGTTTTTGCGCCGGCTACAGCCTTGGCAAACAGCTCGCGCGTCTTTTCGCCGATGTCCAGGCCTTGCATATCGTCCGGGATCGCATCCGTGGAAACTGTTTTCACCGCGATTGGACCGTCGATGGGATCCGGGAAGTTGGCCGCGACAACCGTGTCGACCGGCAGCAGCAGCTTCACACCTTTGTCCTGGGCCTTTTGGAGCATTTGCCTGCAGTATTCCACCTTTTCGCCGTCAAACAGTGAGCTGCCGATGCCATAGCCCTGCGCGGCCAGGAAAGTATAGGCCATGCCGCCGCCGATAATCAAGGTATCCACCTTATCCAGCAAATTGTTGATAACATTCAGCTTGTCCGACACCTTTGCGCCGCCCAGGATTGCCACGAACGGACGTTCCGGATCTGCCAGCGCTTTGCCCATGATGCCGATCTCTTTTTGAATCAGATAGCCGCAGACGGCGGGCAGATAATCCGCCACGCCGGTGGTGGAGGAATGGGCGCGGTGCGCGCTGCCGAACGCGTCGTTGACAAACACATCCGCGAGATCCGCCAGCGCTTTGGAAAGTTCGGGGCTATTTTTGGTTTCGCCTTTTTCAAAACGGGTATTCTCCAGCAGCATGACTTCGCCGTCCTTCAGAGAAGCGGCCAGCGCCCTGGCGTCTTCGCCCGCCACGTCTTTGGCCATCTTGACTTCCTGGCCCAGCAGCTCGGACAGCCGCTCTGCAACGACCTTCAGACTCAGTTCCGGCTTCCATTCGCCCTTCGGCTTGCCCATGTGGGAGCAGAGAATCACCTTAGCGCCATGCTTGATAAGGTACTCAATTGTCGGCAGTGCGGCGACAATCCGCTTGTCCGAGGTGATCTTACCGCCTTTGGTGGGGACATTAAAATCGCAACGGCACAAAACGCGCTTACCTTTTACATCGATGTCTTCTACGGATTTCTTGTTATAATTCATAAGAACCTCCTATTGCTTCAGGCGTTAGCCTGTAATTGATAATTGCTTCATTCTACCGGCATCCTTTAAGTTCGGAAAATCCAGCTGGCGCAGCGCCTCAAAAACCGCCACGGCCACGGAATTGCTTAAATTCAGGCTCCGCGCCTCCGCGCGCATGGGAATACGGACGCAGCTGGCAGCGTGGGCGTTAAGGAAATCCTCCGGAAGGCCGCGCGTCTCTTTGCCAAACATCAAATAGCAGCCGTCCTGATAGGAAACCTGGCAATAACTTCTCGGAGCCTTTGTCGAAAGGCACCACAGCTGTTCCGGGTGATTTTTTTCAAAAAAATCGTCCAAGTTTTCATAGACCCGGACGTCCACCAGATTCCAATAGTCCAATCCGGCGCGCTTCACGGCCTTGTCCGAGATATCGAACCCCAGCGGCTTAACTAAATGCAGGACCGAGCCGGTAGCCGCGCAGGTACGGGCAATATTTCCGGTATTTTGGGGAATTTCCGGTTCCACTAATACGACGTTTAACATAATTGCTCCTAAATCAGCATTTGGAATTTCATTCCACCTATATTTTATGATAAAATCCATAAAAATTCAACTGTTTTTCTGGATTTTGAGAAAAATAAGAAATCCAGAAAAAAAGACGCCGAAAGGGGGAAAAGTCTCATTTTTGTATAAAAATACATCCCATGAAATTCACAAGGACGCGCATACTATCGCTGGGAGGGATGAACGATGAAGGTAGGAGCGTTTATGGTCACGCTTGGTCTTGGTATGATTGCCGGCGCGACGGCCGCGATGATGCTGCCGTACCAAAGCTCAGTGCGCAAGGCTGCGCAAAAAGCCGCGGACACCGTGGAGCAAACTGTCAGCAAAATGACGGATGCGATCACCAATTGACCACTTACAGGCTGCAGTAAAAGCGTGTTTGCTGCAGCCTGTTTGACGGCTTTTAGTCTGACCTGTAAAAAAGTCCCCGCGACAAGCTGGCTGTGCTGAAAGGCGCAGCCAGCAAAAATATAGAAAAGATAAAGGAAAACGGCCGCAGCTCAGTTGAGACCGCAGCCGTTTGGTGTTATATTGAATTGTACTGAAACAAATAACCCCCGAAGGGTATTATACGCCAATCCAACTGAAATTGCCAATGGATTTAGAAAGAATTATTAAAATAAATGATTTGGTATATGCTTTCAGTGAAATCATGGTCCATATCGACCTACAAAATATTTCATGGAAAAGCACCGCGGAACATTTTGCCGGGAGAAATGAACGAGGCCATGGCCGTATTTCGGCGGGCGGTATCCGAGGTTCGGCAGGAGCATGCCATAGCGTATGTGGAATATGTCCTCCGCGCCTTATTAAAAGCGGTGGGAATCACTACGGAAGACTTTTTACACGGCGGCGGGAAGCGGGAAACACCCCAGTGGCGATTGTATGAAAAAGTATACGGCTGCAATTAGAAGCGAAAGAGCTGCGCGCAGAAGATCGCCGTCTGCGGAAAGGACAGGAACATAAAGCGGCGTAAAAGGGGCAAAAATATGGCCAATACTCCCACAGAAAAACATACTTTTCCAGGGTGGTGTGGTTGGTGCGCCGATTTTAAATTCAAAAGTTATCCACAGATGCAACCTTTCCGCAAAAGTACGGAGAGCCTCATTTTCAAGGCTCTCCGTACTTTTTGTAAGGCCGTTTCTCAAAGCCCTTTGACTTGACAATTTAGCTGTTTTCGCAGGTCTGAGTCTACTCACAAAGGGAAAAATGCTTTTTTATCTACGATTTTGGCGCTTCAAAAGTCGGCATCTAAAGCGCCGGAGAAACCCGATAAAATTGGGCTTCTCCGGGACAATATCTTTTTTTATCGTCTCTTGATGGAGCGGGTGACGAGGCTCGAACTCGCTACCTCCACCTTGGCAAGGTGGCGCTCTACCAGATGAGCTACACTCGCAGTTGCAGAAACTATTATAACAAAATTTTTTCAGTTGTCAATAGATTTTTGAAAAGTGTTAAAATATTTTCTTGCGATGTCAATTGATATGAACCACGAATAAGAAAAGCATCCAGAATGGTATCACTTTTTGTGGGTTCGAAGCCAAAACCCGTAGACCGCCGCATCCCTCCAGTTTTTCGGCTAATATCTGGATCGGACTGTTATCTCAACGTTCGCATTGGTTTGTAGCTGCTCCAAATCAAATGCTGGATGTATCCTAAAAAAGTGGACATGTATGATAAAATTGCTTTCGCAGTCCTGCGTGTCGTTTTTTCTCCGGCCATTTTACTACAGCCCCTTTATTATAAACCCTTTTTCCTTCTTCACAGCATAAACGGACAAGACGGGCGTATGCTGTTATGAGGTGAATGGAATTGAGCAAGCAAAAGAACGTGCTTCGGGCGGCGCTGCTGATGGCGGCGCTGCTGGGCAGCATGTGGCTGCCGGACGGCGCCGCGCTGCTGGGACAGTGGATCTTTGGGGAGGGAAAAGACCCGGTCCATGTGGCCTGCGCCGCGTTTGAGCAGGCGGCAGAGCAAGGCGGCAGTATCTGTGACGGCCTTTGGGCCTTCTGCGACGGAATCAGCGGGTATGAAGCAGAACGTTGAGATCACCACCGGCGCGCTGGCGTTTTTTTGCCTGCTGTTTTATGTAAACCCCTGGGGCATCTTTTTTCCATTTGTTTTTTCCGCTGCCGCGCATGAGCTGGGTCACGTGGCGGCGTGCTGGCTGCTGGGCGGGCGGCTAATTTCGTTTCGCGTCTCCATGGCGGGAGCGGAACTGCGGGCGGAGTTTTTCAGCTTTTGGAGCGAGGTGGTCAGCGTGCTGGCCGGTCCGGCGGTCAATTTGGCGCTGATGGCCGCGTTCTGGTCGGTCAAGCCCCAGGTGGCGTTGGTCAATTTGTGCCTGGCGGCTTATAATCTGTTGCCGGTCTATCCCCTGGACGGGGGAAGGGTACTGTATTTGTTTTTGTTCCGGTGGTGGCCGGGTGTGGCAGACCGCGTGATGAAAATAGTAACCGTGGCGACAACAGTGGGAATCGGGATTTGGGGAATTCTTGCCACCTGCGTGTGGCACTATGGCCTGTGGCCCTGCCTGATCGCGGCGCTGCTGATGCTGAAAACCGGCGCGGTGGAAAATTCCCTTGCAAAATAGGGGAAAAGGCGGTACAATAAAAGAAAAAACCAAGGAGCGGCTCATGACCGAAAAACTGCAAAGGATTCTCTGCCAAGTGCAAAAGCCCGCGCGCTATGTGGGCGGGGAATATCATCAGATCGTCAAGGACAAGCGCACCGTGGACGTCCGCGTGGCGTTCTGTTTTCCGGATACCTATGAGATCGGCATGTCCAATTTGGGGATGCGGATTTTGTATGGCGTGTGGAACGAAATGGAAGGCGTTTGGTGCGAGCGGGTGTTTGCGCCGTGGGGGGATATGGAACAGGCGATGCGCGAGCATCAGCTGCCGCTGTTCGCGCTGGAGAGCCACGACCCGGTGCAATCCTTCGACATCATCGCGTTTACCGTCGGGTATGAGATGAGCTACAGCAACATTTTGAATATGCTGAACCTGGCCGGGGTGCCGCTGCATGCGTGCGACCGCCCGGGTTTGAACCAGTTGGTCATCGCGGGCGGCGCGTGCATGTACAACCCGGAGCCTTTGGCGGACTTTTTAGACCTCGTCTGCCTGGGCGAAGGGGAGGAGATGACCGTGGAGCTGACCATGCTCTACCGCAAGGCAAAGGCGGAGGGATGGAGCAAACGGGAGTTTCTGCGCCGCGTGATGGAGATTGAAGGGATTTACGTCCCCGGTTTTTATGAGCACCGCTACCGGGAGGACGGCACGCTGGCGGAAATTGTGCCGCTGGAAGGCGCGCCGAAAAAGGTGACCAAACGGATTGTGCAAAACCTGTCCACCGCCTACTGGCCGGAGCATATGATTGTGCCGTCCACGGAGATCGTCCATGACCGCGCGAATCTGGAGGTCATGCGGGGCTGCATCCGCGGCTGCCGGTTCTGCCAGGCGGGATTCACGTATCGCCCGGTGCGCCCGAGAAGCCCGGAAGTGCTGCTCAAACAGGCGGTGCATATGTTGGAGTCGAGCGGCTATCATGAAATAACGCTCTCCAGCCTGTCAACCTCCGACTATAAACGCCTCCCGGAGCTGGCGGATGCCATGTTGGACTACTGCAATCCCAGAAAGATCAATCTGTCGCTGCCCAGTCTGCGGGCAGACAATTTCTCCAGTGATCTGATGCGCCGGGTGCAGAAGATTCGCAAGAGCGGCCTGACCTTTGCGCCGGAGGCAGGAACCCAGCGCCTACGGGACGCCATCAACAAAAACGTCACAGAGGAGGAGATTCTCCAATCCTGCGCCACGGCTTTTTCCGGAGGCTGGGATCATGTGAAGCTGTATTTCATGCTGGGACTGCCCACGGAAACGGACGAGGACGTGCTTGGAATCGCCAAGCTGGTGTATCAGGTGTACAACACCTGGCGCGAGTACGCGCCCAGCAAAAAGCGCGGCGTCCGGATCCATGTGGCAACGGCGTTTTTTGTACCAAAACCGTTCACGCCCTTCCAGTGGGAGAAGCAGGATACACCGGAGGAATACAGCCGTAAGGTCCGCCTTCTGCAAGATGCGCTGCGGAACAAAAGCGTGGAGTTCAACTGGCATGAGCCGTATTTGAGCCGCCTGGAGGCGGTTTTGGCCCGCGGCGACCGGCGGCTTGGTCCAGTGCTGGAACGGGCTGTGGATTACGGGGCGCGGCTGGACGGCTGGGATGAGTATTTTTCCTACGATGCCTGGATGAGAGCCTTTGCAGATGCGGGCGTCGACCCGGATTTCTATACCGTCCGCGGATATGACGAGCGGGAACTGCTTCCCTGGGACACAATTGACATTGGCGTTCGGAAGGATTATCTCCTGCGGGAGCGGTATCAAGCGCAGCGCTCGCAGATTACGCCTGACTGCCGGGCACAGTGTATGGGATGCGGTGCCAACCGGCTGCTTCGGGAGGGAAATTGCGATGAATAGGCTGCTGTTTGAAAAGACCGACGACGCGGTGTTCCTCTCCCACCTGGATCTAATGCGGGTTTTCCAGCGCGCTTTCCGCCGAGCGGGGATGCTGCTCAAACATTCCCAGGGCTTTACGCCCCATGCCTATGTGTCCATTTTGCTGCCGCTGCCTGTGGGCGTGTCCAGCGCGTGTGAAATTTTGGATTTTGAGCTGGATCCTTCCGATCAAACGCCGCTGGAGCAGGTGCCGCAGAAGCTAAATTGCTGTTTGCCGTCCGGCGTCCGGATTGTAAAATTCTACCGCAGCGACCGAAAGGCAAAGGAGCTGGCCTATTTACGCGCCAGCGTGACGCTGGAATACGATTACGGTGTGCCGCGGCAGGCGCCGGAAGCGATTGCCCAATTTTTGAATCAGGATGAAATTCTGGTCGAAAAGACGACCAAAGGCGGGAAAACCGTCCAGCAGGACATCAAGCAAATGCTGCCGTCGTGTACTTTGGATGCGGATGAAAATACGATCACGCTGCGGTGCGTGGTGTGCGCCCAAAATCCCAGCTTGAATCCGATGCAGCTTGTCAAGGCGATTGAACGGTATTTGCCCGCGTATGCGCCGGATTTTGCGACTTGCCATCGCTTGGCGTTTTTGGATCGCTGCCAAAACCCGTTTGCATAAGAGCGAGGCAAACGTCAAGCCACCGGCCGCGCCGGTGGCTTCCAGAATTCATAAAAAATCTCATAAAAAATCTATGGAGCGGCGGATAGCTGCTCCATATTTTGCTCATTGATGAATTAAATTTTCTCCGGCCTTATAGATATCGCCCGCGCCGACGGTGAGGATTACGTCGCCCGGCCTTGCAGTTGCGCGCAGGTAGTCCGACACTTCCGGCAGCGTTTCAAAATAGACCGCTCCTGGAATCTGCTCGGCCAGATCCTTGGACGAAACGCCCACCGTATTGGACTCTCTGGCGGCGTATATCTCCGCCAGAACGACCTGGTCGACCGTCTTTAATTCCCGTACAAAGTCCCAAAAGAGCGCTTTCGTGCGGGTGTAGGTGTGAGGCTGGAAGGCGAGTACCACACGATGGTAGCCCATGCAGGACACCGCCTGGATCAAAGCGTGCAGCTCGCCGGGGTGATGGGCATAGTCGTCATAGATGTCCGCCCCGTTGCACGAACCCTTGTATTCCAGACGCCTGGCCGCGCCGCTGAACGAGTCCAGGCCGCGCTGCACGGATTGGCCGTCCACATCCATTACATGGGCCGCAGCGGCGGTTGCCATGGCGTTGTAGACGTTGTGATGCCCATAGACATGCAGGTCGATATGGCAATAAAACTGATCGTGGTAATAGACGTCGAAGTGCTGCTCGTCCGCGCTCAGGTTTTTGCAGCGGTAGTCGGTCTCCTCTGACAGGCCAAAGGTCCGATAGGACAGGCCTTCCAGCGCCTTTAAGGTATTTTTGTCGTCGCCATTGGCGAGGATAAAGCCGCCGGGCGGAACCAACTGGGCAAATTTACGAAAAGACGCTTGAATGTCCGCCAGATCCTTGAAAAAGTCCAGATGATCTTCTTCGATGTTATTAATTATGGCAACAGTCGGAAAGAAGTTTAAAAAGCTGTTGCAGTATTCGCAGCTCTCCATAATGATCGTGTCCCCGTGGCCCACCCGGTGGCCCGCGTGGAGCAGGGGAAGGGTGCCGCCGATCATCACAGTGGGGTCGCGCTGCGCTTCCATAAATACGTGGGTAATCATCGACGCGGTTGTCGTCTTTCCATGGGTGCCGGAGATACAAATTGCGTTTTTGTAGCCGCGCATTATGACGCCCCATGCCTGCGCCCGTTCATAGACAGGAATGCCCTTTGCTCTGGCGGCGGCAATTTCCGGGTTGTCATTGTGTGCGGCGGCGGTGCGGATGATACAATCCACACCGTCCACATGTTTGGCGTTATGCCCTATATAAACTTTGATCCCGTGAGCGATAAGATCGTCAGTGGAGACCGATGAGTTCATATCCGACCCGGTGATCTCAATGCCCATACCACGCAGAACCAGTCCCAACGGGCGCATGGATACGCCGCCGATGCCGATGAGATGAATCCGCTTTCCGGGCACAAGGTAATCTTCAATGGTTTTATTCATATACGACTCCTATGAACCAAATTTCGCCATTTGGCAAAAAAGCTGCATTCATTATAATACGCCTATGGCAAAATAGCAAGGGATTATTTGACAAAGCTAGTATATGCAATTCCGCGCGCAGAAATGTTTGCCAATGTTCGCTTTTTCGGGAAGGCGGTCGGAGGAATCCGCCCAAATGGCCCGACCTGTATTTCAGCGGCATCACAATCCGGTTCTTTGTCCGCGGAGCGCCGTCAGGGAAGATGCGCTCACGCCAAAATGAGGAGCCGCGCCGCGGCAAGGCACAATGTTTTAAAGCAAAGCCCGGTGGAGCAGGTTCGATTTGGAGCGTAATGAAAAGCTTTTGTTTTGTAACACATGAAAGCGCACCGCAAAAGGATTCTGCGGTGCGCTGGTTGTACTTATTCGTCTTCGGCTTCCTTGGCGTCTTCGATGATCTTCGCCTGGTTCATCTGCGGAACTTCCTCATAGCGGACATAGCGCATGGAATAAGAACCGCGGCCCTGGGTCATGGAGCGCAAGTCGATGGCGTAGGAACTCATCTCACCCATGGGAACCTCGGCTTCCACAATCTGCCAGCCGGTGTTTTCCGGGTCGGGGTTCATGCCCATCACACGGCCGCGGCGCTTGTTGAGGTCGCCAATGATGTCGCCCATGTTGGCGTCGGGAAGGCTGACCTTCAGTTCCGCAATCGGTTCCAGAAGGGTCGGCGCGGCGGTGGGGAGGCCGTCTTTATAGGCAATCGCGGCGGCGGTTTGGAAGGCCATATCGGAGGAGTCCACGGAGTGGTAAGAGCCAAAATACAAAGTCGCTTTCAGGAACACCACGGGGTATCCGGCCAAAACACCCTTGTTGATGCAGTTGCGCAGGCCTTTTTCAACGGAAGGAATAAAGTTCTTCGGGACGCAGCCACCGACGGTCTCGTCCACAAAAATCATATCTTCTGTCTCGGACTGGGGTTCAAAGCGGATATACACGTCGCCAAACTGGCCGTGGCCACCGGACTGCTTCTTGTGACGGCCGTGTACCTCGACCTTTTTCTTAATTGTCTCGCGATAGGCGATCTTTGCGGGACGCAGGCCGGCTTCCACCTTATATTTGGACAGCAGCTTCGCAATAATGACGCTCAAATGGATATCGCAGACGCCGGCAATAATCATTTCCTTTGTTTCCGGATCCGTTCCAAAAGTAAAGGAGACGTCTTCCTCGTTCAGACGGGTCAGGCCGTTGGCAATCTTGTCCTCCTGACCCTTGGTCTTGGCGTAGATGGCCATGCGGTAGCAAGGCTCCGCGTATTCCATGGGCTTGATGGTAATCGCCTTGCCGGGCATACACAGGGTATCACCGGTGCGGACAGAGGCCAATTTGGTAAACACGCCGATGTCGCCGCAGCAGACCTTGGATGTTTTTGTGTTTTCCTTGCCCTTGGCAAAAAACATATTGCCCAGCTTTTCGTTGTCGCCGGTGCGGGCATTGATGACGGTCAGGGTATCTTCCATATCGCCTGAGATAACCTTAAAATAAGAGTTCTTGCCATACTGGTCAGCGATGGTGTTGAACACAAAGGCCATGGGGCTGCCAGTGGGATCCAGCGCGACTTCGGATTCGTTGCCGTCTTCATCCACCGCGATCATGGGTTTCCCCTCGGCAGGGTTGGGCGTGAACTTGACCAGTGCGTTCAGCAGAGCCGGCGTGCCAAGGCCCGTCATGGCACAGCCGCAGAACACAGGGGTGATGACCCGCTCTCTCAGGCCCGTGCGGATGCCGGATTCCAGTTCCTCAGGGGTAAAGGGTTCTTCCATGAAAAACTTTTCCATGAGCGCCTCGTCCGTCTCGGCAACCTGCTCATTGAGCTCCATCATATATTCTTCAATCTGTTCCTCGGCTTCCCCCGTCAGAGGAACTTCCTTGCCGCTGGCGTCGTAGGCTTTCTTCTCAATCAGGTCTACCACAGCCACGGGCGTTTCGCCGTCCAGAATCGGGAAGGTAAAGGGAATGACCGATGTGCCGAAAGTATCGCGCAGGGACTGGAGCGTACCAAAGAAGTTGGCGTGCTCTTCGTCCAGCTTGGAAACGTAGAACATCGCGGGCAGGCCGGCCTTTTCCAGGGACTTCCAGCCCTTTTCGGTGCCGACCACGATGCCGGATTTTGCACTCAGGCAAATCAGGCCGGAGTCAGCCACGCGCAGAGACTGCACGACTTCTCCGGCAAAGTCAAAATAGCCGGGGTTGTCAAGCACGTTGAGCTTGCACTTGTTGTATTCCACGGGGATGAGCGAGGTCTTGATCGAATACTGGCGCTTCTTTTCTTCTTCATCAAAATCAGAAACGGTGGTGCCGTCGGTGCGCTTGCCCAAACGGCTGATCGCCTTGGTGGTAAAGAGCATGCTTTCACACAGGGCGGACTTGCCGTCGCCGCCATGACCGAGCAGGCAGAGGTTGCGAATATCCTTAACAGTATACATGTATTTTCTCCTTTCGTGGCGCAGCCAAGCGTTTGTTATCAGCCACAATTAGTACTATTATAACGGAAACTGCGCTATATTGCAATGGGATTTATAAAATTTTCCAAAATTTCTCCAAGGCTTTGCCGCTATTTCGTCAAATACTTGCTGTTCACGTAGCCATATTGATCCAAGGTCGGCGCATAGACGTACCAATAACCATTGGTGGCGGTGCTGATAAAGACTACGGGCTCGCCATTGTGGATCTCACCGATTTCATTGCTGGCGTCGTAGGTGCAGGCGGTGCGCAGCGCCAAGTAGTATGTGACGTCGGTGACGTAATAGGTGTTTTCCAAGTCGCTGGAGTTGGACGCGGCGGGGGGATCCGGGCTGAGATACTCGCCGTTGGCATAGCCGTACATGCCGAGCATGTCGGAGTAGACATACCAGTATTGTCCCCCCTGGCTAATGACTTTCACTGTCTCGCCGTTGTGCATCTTCCCCAGCTCGTTGTTGGGGTCATAGGCCTGCTCGTCTCGCAAGGCCAGATAGATCGCGACGTCGACAACATAGTAGGTGCCCAGGTTGTCCGCCGGGGGATCGCCGGGGCCAAACCGCAATTCCTCTGCCGGACGCTCGGTGGAAAGACCGGCAGAGAGCACATAACCATAAGCCTCCTGCGCCGATACGTACCAGTACGCGCCTGCGGGTTTGGAGAGCACCGTGACCGTGTCCCCGGCGGACAGGCTGCGTCCAATCTTGGAGTGTTCCGCGTCTAAGAACAAATCCAAAGGCGCCGCTTCGCGCGTGACGTAGTATTCGCTCGGCGCGGTGACGGCGGAGGTGCTGGAGGTCAGATAGTCCCTGCGGACATAGCCATAAAGCTCTTGATCATAGCAGTAGACGTACCAGAAAGCGGTATCGTCGGTGCGGATCAAGCCCAGCTCGGTACCGTTTTGCAGACTGGCCAGCAGCTGGCCGCCGTTTTCACCCGGTTCCGTGCGCAGACTGAGACCGTCTTCCGTGCCGGTAGCGTAGTAACGATCCAAGTTTTCCAGATCGGGCGTATCGGGGCCGGCTGTTTCGGATTCCTGGGTGGCGCCTGAGGCGTCGGGATCCGAGGCGTCGGGGTCCGAAGTGCCGGGATCCGAAGTGTCGGGGTGATAGAGCGTGCCGGATGGATCCTCCAAATCGCCGCCGCGGCCGCGCAGGACAAAAACGGCGACGGTTGCTACCACCAGCGCAATCGCCAGGATGATAACAACGCTTAAAATAATGGCGTTCATCTTATCCTTATTGGGCGTTGGTTCCGGCTTTGGCGCGTATGCCCGCTTTTGCGCGGCTGCGGAGCGCTGGGGCGCGGCGGAACGGGGCGGCTGTACGGCGGTACCGGCGGGACGCTGAGACTGCGCAGCAGACCATTGGGAGGCGGATTGCCGGTATGTGGACGGCTGCGGGGCGCTCTTGGGCCGGAAATCCGCGCCGGCTTCCTGTGCCGCGGACAACTGGGGCGCAGGCGATGGCGGAGCGGCATCAGACAGGTCGTCGTGCAGTGTGCGCGGCGCGGCAGGCGTCAACGGTGTGCCGCAGCTGCGGCAGAATTTTGCCACATCTACATTTTGGTGTCCACATTTTGGGCATATATACATGAAAAAGCACTCCTTTGCAGATGAAGTTGCATTGACAAATCAGACGCGTTTGGTCCAGCGGGACAGCAAAAGCCCCGGTAGGGCCCATATGAGCGTAAAAAGCAACAGATTAAACACTGAAGCCGTCGCCATCGCGTCGAGCCACAGCAGCAGCGCCATCAACATGAGTCCCGCGATTCCCGCGAGCAAATCCACAGCGGTACCAAATTGAACGCAAGTTCGCAAGACACGCCCGCCGCAGATCGTGTGTGCAAAGGCTGCGAAATCGTCCTTCCGGAGCAGCGCGCCCTGCTCGCCCTGGGCTTCCATATTCTGCCGGGACAGGCGCAGACGCTCCTTGACCGGCGGGTAGGTCAGCTTTTCCGCGGGGACGCGGTAGCGCTCCTGGAGGTATTCGGGCGTGAGCAGAAAATCCCTCGTCGCCAGAACAGTTTCAAAATGCCCGTTCGCGACAATCGCCTGCAGGCCGCCAGCGGCCGAGGCGCTCGGCTTATATTTCATGGCGAATACGCAGGCCAGCTCACCGTTGATGGACATGTATACCGCCTGACGAACCTTCATACCGGCCGCCATATGGACGCCCATACTGTTCATAAACCGAAGTGAACCCATCAACACAACGTCGTCAAGTACCTCCGCGCCAACGCCACCGCCCTCGTAATAACGGTACATACTCACCGGATAGTGGCGGCAGCGCTGTTCATTGCGCAATTCTTCAAAGATCGGGGCCAGGGTGCTGCCGCAGGCGTCCGTCACGGCGGCGGCGTAGGAAATCACGCGGCCCATCGGGTGCCCGCTGTACAGTTTCACGCCGTTGAGCGAGATGTTCGCAACGGGGAAGATATCCTCGTCGCGCAGCAGCAGGATGTGTGGACCGCTGAAAATGCGCACGCCGAACCATCCGCACACGGCGCTGCCGGATTTTGCCAGACGCTTGGCCAAAAGCCGGAACGGATGCGTGTAGCTGATAAATCCGCACAGCGGAATCGCACCCATCAGCAGGATCATCCACGCCTGCGTAAACGGCTGTTTCCCCGTACTGGACAGATACAGCGCAAAGCCGAAAGAAGCGGCCAGCGCCAGCGGCGCGTAGATTTGCATCGCGCGGGTGGTCAGATCGGGCTGATCCATCTGCTGGAGGAACTGCTGCACATCGCCTTTGCCGCGGAACAGGCCGCTTTTTCCGTTCCAGACATCTGTGATCTCTTGCACAGATCTGGGATCTTCCGCGTTTTGCAGGGCGGACAGGGTATGCAGGCGGCCCAAATATCCGTCAGACAGGCCCCACAGGGCAAATGTGAGTTCCAATGCGCCGATTGCGCAGTATGGCATCCGACCTTGGGACACAGATGCGATTGCATCAATGCCGATGAGCACCGTGGAGACGCCGCAAAGCGTCTCCAGTCCGATGCGCAGACGGAACAACTGTTCAAACCCGCGCACCAAAATGTTATAGGCCAGCAAAACGCACAATACCCACAGGAGGATGCTGATCGTGGCCGCTAGGTTCCCCTTTTCCAGCGCCGGAATCCAACTGAGATTGCATTCCTGATAAATTACCAGTGCAATTTCCGCCAGGGATAAGAGCAGGCATATGACCAGCCGCAGGCGGGAACTCCCCAGGCGCTGCGCACATTCCCGGCGCAGCGCCTGCGCGCTGCGCACACGCACCGATACTGGCGCTTTTGCCTTTTTAATTTTCGGCGGTTTCGCCGCCGCCTTTTGGGGCGGTGTGCGCGTTTGCGGGGCCGCCTGGGGTTCCGCGACGTTCTGCGCGGTGGCCGATAGGGGAGAGGTCGCCGCTTTCTTGGGCAAAGGTGCGGCGGCATCGGGCGCGGTGGCTCCTGCAAAAGCGGCCGCGCCAGGCGGAGCGGGGGGCGCGGTCTTCACAGTCTGCCGCGCGGCTTCCTGATCTGCGTCAGGCGATGCCTTGGCCGGATTCCCTGTTGGGGCGGATTTTTGCCGTGGGACCTCGACCGCCGAGGTCGCTTTTTCCCGGAAAGTCGCGGGAGCGTCCTTTTTATGGGGCTTTGCGGCGGGGCTTTTCGCCTCTGCATCCAGTGGTGAGGTGCTGGCGTTTTGCGTCGGCTGCCGCGCTTGCGTGGACTGCCGCGTGCGCGCAAGCGCTTTTTCCGGTTTATAAGCAGTCGCCGCTTTGCCCGCATTCGCTGCGGACGCCACTGTCTCTTCTATTTTGTTAAAGGACGCCGCTGTTTTTTCGGTTCTGGTAGAAGCGCCGGCTGTTTTTTCCGCTTTGTCAGAAGGCGCGGATTTTTCCGCATGGACAGAAGGCACCGTCATCTTGGCCTCTTGCCGCTTCCGCGGCTTTGGCTTGGGCGCAGAGGCAAGGAGTAGGTCAATCTCATCCGGCTCGATTGCGGGCGGCGTGGCCGGACGGGGTGGAAGCGGCTTTTGCCGGGGAGATTTCAGCTTTGCGGGGGCAGGAGATGTCTCCACAGCCGCCGCTTCACTCCTGGAAACAGGCGACGTTTCCGCTAAGGACGGTTCCGTGGCCGGACCGGGGGCCAATTGCGAATCGGCCTGTTTCGAGGGCGGCGCTTGTGCGGCCATGTCCGGCGGAGACTTGGCCGGAGCGGTAGATTCCGCCGGAGCCGGGTTTGAGCCGAATTCACGCAGAATGTCTTCCAGCGTGAATGTCTCCTCCGGCTCCGGAGCCAAGGGCACAGGCGTTTTACGCTTTTTCCAATTCATTTTCATGCACTCCGTTGTCTGACTGCTTCATATAGTAAGATCGCCGCCGCGGCGGAAGCGTTCAGGGAGGATATCTCCCCCCGCATGGGGATGCTGACCAAGAAATCACAGTGCTCCGCCACCAGGCGACTGATTCCTTGCCCCTCGTTGCCGATGACAATGGCCGCGGGGCCATCCAGGTCGGCCTGATATAACGGTGTGGTTCCGTTGGCGGCGGTGCCGTAGACCCAGATTCCCTTTTGCTTTAGAGTCTGAATCGTCGTTGTGAGATTGGAGACTCTCGCCACAGGCATATACTCCAGAGCGCCGGCCGAGGCCTTGTCCACAACCGCCGTCAGGCCCACGCTGCGCCGCTTGGGGATAATTACGCCGTGCGCGCCGGCGCACTCCGCCGTGCGGAGGATCGCGCCGAGGTTATGGGGATCGGACAGCTCGTCGCAGAGCACCAGAAGCGGCGCTTCGCCTTTCGCGGTAGCTCTTTGCAAAATATCCTCCAGCGCGGCATATTCATGGGCCGCCGACGACGCGATCACGCCTTGGTGCGCCCCGGTCTGGCTCATCGCGTCCAGCTTTCTCCGGTCCACGTTGACGACCACCGCGCCGGCCTGCTTCGCCTGGGCCGACAGATAGGCGAGCGTGCGATCGGTCTCGCCGGCGGCGACATAGAGCTTATCAATAGATCTGCCGCTGCGAAGCGCCTCGGCCACGGCGTTTCTGCCTTCGATCATGGTGTGCGTTTCAAATTTTTGTCCGCGCCTGCCGGACGGCTTGGAAAATTGCTTTTGTGCCATGGAGCTTCCTCCAAAATCTACAAATGTCTGCTTTTAGCGATACTTCGCTACATTAACTCCATTATAACAAATAATTACGCATTTCACAACCATCAAGTTGTGTTCATAGAAAATTTACAGTGAAAAAATTTATGGAAGATTGCGGTAAACCATATTTTATGATAAGATAATGGACATACTGATTAACAGAGAGGAGGCTGCTTATGAATCAGGATAACAATCAAAATCCCAATCGGAAGCAGGATCCACAAAAACGTCCGCCGAAAATGGTAGGTACCATTCTGCTCATTGCGCTTTTGGTGACGCTTGGGTTCAACATGCTCTATGAGTCCATGACGACCGCATCGCAGGAGGAGATCACCTACAACCGCTTTCAGGAGATGCTGGACAACGGCGAGGTCAAAGAGGTCACATTTGACGGCGACCATGTCAACATCCTTACCGTTGAGGAGAGCCAAAAGGACGCCGGATCACAGACCATCTACTATACCGGTCTGATCGACAACTATGTGATGAACGATCTGGTGAAAGAACTCGAAGACAAACAGGTGGACTATAACTCCACGGTTGCCAAGGAGCAAAATCCCATTATCGCCCTGCTCATCAACTGGGTGCTGCCCATAGTGATGCTGGTCGGGCTGATGATGCTTTTGTCGCGCGCTATGGAAAAGCGAATGGGCGGCATGGGCGGAATCGGCGCCATCGGGCAGAGCAAGGCAAAGGTCTACATGGAAAAGGAAACCGGCGTCACCTTCCGCGACGTAGCCGGGCAGGATGAGGCCAAGGAGTCGCTGGTCGAAATTATCGACTTTTTGCACAATCCCCAAAAATACGCCGCCATCGGCGCGAAGCTGCCCAAGGGCGCGCTGCTGGTTGGCTCGCCCGGTACCGGCAAGACGCTGCTCGCCAAGGCGG
>CAYVEB010000027.1:0-11168 GCA_964450645.1 uncultured Oscillospiraceae bacterium
GTATCCGATTTGGTGGGGCGATCTGCCAATGGCGGTCTATACATTTCTCGAAAGCTACGATTTTTCCGGCAAAACGGTCGTCCCGTTCTGCACCCATGAGGGCAGCGGCCTGTCGGGAACGGAAAGCAGTATTGAAAAAACATGTTTCGGCGCGACGGTTTTAGACGGTCTTGCGATTCGCGGCAGCGTAGCGCAGAACGAGCAGGAAAAGGCGAAGGCAGACGTTTTGGAGTGGCTTGACGGACTTGGAATATGAGGAAAATGCGGAGAACCTGCTGCCGAAAGTTTCTCCTGCATCCGGATGGCATCAGCTTTGGCCGATATAGTTTTGCTATATCGGCTTTACGGCGTATGGAAAGGCGGTGAATAACATGAGTACAAAAAGAATTTTGCAATCGGTTACAGATATGTTGATGGCGCTCCTTCTCCCCCTGCTCATGGCATACAGCCTGATCGGCGAAGAGACGCATGAGTGGATGGGCGTTGTGATGGTATGCTTATTCCTTTTTCATCATGTACTGAACCATCGCTGGTACAAAGCGCTGTTTCATGGACGGTATTACGCGGTACATATTCTGAATATCACCGTCAACTTTCTTTTGCTTGCTGATATGTTGTTAATGGGTATCAGCGGGATCATGATGTCCGCCCATGTGTTTTCCTTTTTGGACCTGTCAAAAGGAGCTTCTGTTGCGCGATCCATCCACTTGCCGGGTGCATTTTGGGGATTTCTTCTTATGTCGTTCCATATCGGGCTGCATTGGCAGGCTGTTTTAAACCGCATCAGAGAACTTTGGCATAGAAAAGCAAACGGGAAATCCCTGATTTTTATGCGTATACTTGTTTTTTCGGTGTCTGCTTACGGAATTTGCGCATTTTTTAGGCGTCGTTTCCCGGACTATCTGTTTCTCAAAACGCATTTTGTGTTCTTTGATTATGAGGAAGCGCTTGTGTTCTATTTGTTTGATATGATTGCCATCATGGTGTTGTTCGCCGCGCTCGGATACTATTGCGTTAAGCTGCTTAGAAAAGCAGGAAGGAATAGAAGGAAAGAGGCGTCACAATAAAAAAACCATTTCAATGCTGTCATGTTTCATTGTCATGCCACTTTTGTTCTCTAGCTGCGGGCAAACTACCGCCTCAGTTGATCATCCGGCAGAAAGCCGGACTACTGAGCATACAGAAACGGAACCGTCAGAAACCACAATTTTGCCGGAATCTGGACAATCGTCCATAAAGTGGACAAGCAAGACTTTGAAAAAACAGGGTTTCTGCCTGATTTGGTGGCAGGCCCTCCCTGGCAGCCTGATTTGCTATGCTCGAATCCAACACTCGAAACAATAGACTTGGCTTTAGGCAGAGGTTAGAATCTTGTGCGTAGTATAGAGGTTATTGCGCAGTGTTGCCATAAGGAGAAGTCAAAAAGGTTGCAGTTTGCAACAAATTTGAAACAAATAGAGAAAAATAGATTAACCGGTGGGAATGCGTTTTCTGAAAAATACCAAGAAACACCCCAAATCCCATGGATTTGGGGTGTTTCTTGGTGGAGACTAATGGACTCGAACCATCGACCTCCTGCGTGTGAAGCAGGCGCTCTAACCAGCTGAGCTAAGCCTCCGAATTTGCAATCAAGCATTGACATTATATCATAAAAAGCAAAAAAATCAATAGGTTGTCCAGAAAAATTTCCATTATTTTTACTGGCGCGCCTGCACCTGCGTTCCCTGATAATAATACGACAAAATTTCCCGGAAATCCGCGCCATTCCTCGCCATAAAATCCGCGCCATATTGGCTCATCCCAACGCGGTGCCCATAGCCAAGCGTGTGGATGGTAACGGTTTCTTCGTCCGCGGTAATGTCAAACATTGTTGAACGCAGGGAAAATGCGCTGCGCAGTTGTAAGCCCGTCAAAACCGTGCCGCCGATGACGATCGTGTCCACCCCGCCGCCCTGGGTGTAGGTCACATCGCCAAACCAAGTCTCCGGCAGACCAGTCAGATCGGCCTCCGGCGCGAGCGCTGACAACGTCTGCGCAAAGTCCTGCGCGCTGAGTACCACGGTGTCCGAAAAAGGCGCGGCTTCTTCCTCTCCGGGGCTTGGAACCGATTGCAGATACGGTACTTCGCCGCCCCACACGGCCACCGCCGCCTCCGTTCTGCCGCCGGAGCAGGAGAAAAATACCGCGTCAATGAGCGCGCCCTCGTATGTAATGACATAGCCGTCCGTCTGCGTCACCGCCTGCTCCATCACCGTTCCCTCTTCCGGGCTCTTCCACGCTTGGCAGCAGCTGCTGCGCGTGCAGACCGCGCCGTCGTGTTTGCCGGTTTCAATTTGCTTTAACGTGAACGTCCGCGCCGCCACCGCCTGCGCTTTCAGGGCCTCTTCGGCAAAGCTAGCGGGTACTTCCGCCGTCAGAACGCCGATCAAATAGTCGTGAAGCGTCATCTCCACAGTTTCTCCGTCCATTTCCACCGGGATGATGGTTCGGTTGTCAAAGCTCGTCTGTTCCTCTGGCGAAGATTGTTCAAACTGGACTTCCATTTCAACAGACGGATCGGAATTTTCACGCGGCTGGCTCCGCAGATAATTCCAACAGACCAGTACGCAGAGCAGTCCGCTGACAATCCCCCAGGCAATACTCGATTTCACATCTGTCTCCCCTTGCAAAACACGTTCGCTTTTGTTAAAATCATACCATAATGTTTGCAAACATTCCCACGAAACGCGCCGCCAAAACTTTTTCTCTCGTGGGCGGCAGAAAGGAGAAACGCGTGGCAATTGAAGATTTTTTCGCCCGGTACGACGCCGTGACGGTACTGGACACGGAGACAAGCGGGCTGCATTTTATCCGGGACGAGGTCATTGAATTTGCCTGTATCCGACTGTGCGTGCGGGGCGGCCGACTTACTCCTGTGGAGGAGTATGACCAGTTGGTTCGCCTGTCGCCGGGCAAGCGGCTGAGCCAGTTCATCACCCGCCTGACTGGAATTTCACAGTCCGATCTCCAAACCCGTGGGGCCGACAAAGCCACCGTCTGCGCGCAGATTGCGCGGCTGCTGGATGGCAATACGCTGATTGCCGCGTACAACGCACACTTTGACCTGAGCTTTTTGTTTTATATGCTCCAGCGCCAACACCTTGAGGCGTGCCTGCGCGGCAAGGACAAGCTGGATTTGCTGACGGTCTACAAGGACCGCCGAGATTATCCGCACAAGCTCAAAGACGCCATCGCCGCCTACCAACTGCAAGACCAGGTGGTAAACAGTCACTGCGCCCTGGACGACGTCCGGGCGACAGTTGAGGTGATGAAGCAGATGGCGCTGGAGTGTGACGATTTGCAAAATTATATAAACCTTTTTGGCTACCATCCAAGTTATGGCGTCCAGGGCGCCAAAATTGCGTCCGTCCGCTATCTGCCCCAGTCGTTTGACCGTCAGAAAAAGCTGTACGAAAAAATACCCCAGACAATTTAAGTGTCAAAGTCTGCGTCTTCGATGTGCGCGAGGCCGGCGGAAAACCGCCGGCCTCACATGTTCAAAATCGCTATTTAGGATGCTTTATTCAGTTTTGTGGCAGCTGCCGGACATCGGGCAGTTCCCGCAGCCGCATCCACAGGAGGATTTTCTTTTTTTCCTGTCCCGAAACATCGAAACAAGAATTGCCGTGACAATTCCCACCAGGACCAGGAAGACAAGAATCGTCGTCCAATGCGCTGAAAGCCATGTGAACATAGAATCCCTCCTTTAAAATTACTTCACGCGCGCCGTCAGACGGTCGGGCTCATGATAGGGGCGGAAGATCATATACAGCAGACCCGCCAGCAGAACAACCGCGGCGATGACGCCGAGAACGCTCACTTCGATACCCGTTGCAAAAATCGAGCCCAGCTGATAGACGATCAGAGCCGTCACGTAAGCGAACACACACTGATAGCCAATTGCGAACCAAGTCCATTTGGCGCTGTTCATCTCTCTGCGGATCGCGCCGATCGCGGCAAAGCAAGGAGCGCACAAAAGATTGAACATCAAGAATGCGTAAGCGGCCAGCTTTGTCATTCCGCCAAAGTCCAGAACGCCAAACACGCCCACGACCTCTTCCTTGGCAACCAGGCCCATGAGCGTGGCAATTGTGGCCTTTGTTCCGCCTTCGCCAGCACCGAAGCCCAGCGGGATGAAGATCCAGCGGATTGCCTGGCCGAATTTACCCAGGAGCGTCGCGTTCAGCTCCATATCCGGGTCAAAGACCAGTCCGCCGTTCACAATGCCGAAGCTGGAACCCAGCCAAATTACGATCGACGAGAGCACAATAATCGTGCCCGCTTTCTTGATAAAGGACCATCCGCGCTCCCACATACTGCGGAAAATGTTGCTGGGCGTGGGCCAGTGGTAGGCCGGAAGCTCCATAACAAACGGCGCCGGATCACCCGCAAACAGTTTCGTCTTTTTCAGCATAATGCCGGAGATGATAATGGCGGAAACACCTAAGAAATATGCGCTTGGCGCCACCCACCACGCTCTGTTAAACAGCGCGGCGGAGATCAAGCTGATAATCGGCAATTTTGCGCCGCAGGGAATGAACGTGGTCGTCATAATGGTCATTTTCCGGTCACGGTCGTTTTCAATGGTGCGCGACGCCATCACGCCCGGGACGCCGCAGCCCGTGCCGATCAGCATGGGAATGAACGACTTGCCGGACAGGCCGAATTTTCGGAAAATACGGTCCATTACAAAAGCGATTCGCGCCATATAGCCGCACGACTCCAAGAAGGCCAAGAAGAAAAACAGCACCAGCATCTGGGGCAGGAAGCCCAGCACCGCGCCAACGCCAGCCACGATTCCGTCAAGAATCAAGCTGTTGAGCCAGCCGTCAACGCCAAGCGTGTCCAGCAGACTCCCAATCAGCGTTGGAATTCCGGGAACCCAGACGCCGAAGTCCTCCGGCGCCGGGGCATCTTCCAGGGCCGCGTCCACCGTTTTACTGATGTCGTAACCCGCCTCGCGCAGTGCGTCTCCATACGTCCCATAAGCTTCCTCAAACGCACCAAAATCTTCCTCCTCAATGGAGTCCAGAATTTCATCGGCGCCGACGACATCGGCATCCGCCGCGCTCCGAACAGTCCGCCGCACGTCGCCTGTCCAGATACTTGCCTGTGCGTAGCCGGTGACAGCCTCATCATACTCGCCGCTCATACCAAACAGGTGGACTCCGTCGCCAAATACGCCGTCGTTCACCCAGTCCGTAGCCCAGGTGCCAACCGTCGAAATCGATATGTAGTAAACCAGAATCATGACCACGGCAAAGATCGGCAGCGCCAGCCAACGGTTCGTGACGACCCGGTCTATTTTGTCGGAGACTGTTAACTTTCCCGCGCTCTTTTTCTTATAGCAGCCCTTTATCAGCGAGGCGATGTAAATGTACCGCTCGTTGGTGATGATGCTCTCGGCATCGTCGTCCAGCTCTTTTTCCGCGGCGGCAATATCCGTTTCAATGTGGGAAAGGATGGCGCTGGGCAGTTTCAGCCGCTCGATCGCCTTTTCATCCCGCTCAAAAAGCTTGATGGCGTACCAGCGCTGCTGTTCCGCCGGCATGTCGTGTATGGCCGCTTCTTCGATATGCGCCAAGGCGTGTTCCACGGGGCCGGAAAAGGTGTGCATCGGAACACATTTCCCGCCCTGTGCGGCGCGCAGCGCTGCCTCCGCAGCTTCCATCACGCCGTCTCCCTTCAAGGCGGAAATCTCTACCACTGGGCAGCCCAGTTCTCTGGAAAGCTCCGGTATGTTGATCTTGTCCCCGCTCTTGCGGACAACATCCATCATGTTGATCGCCACGACGACTGGAATTCCCAATTCCGCTAACTGCGTGGTCAAGTACAAATTCCGCTCCAGATTCGTGCCGTCAACGATGTTCAAAATGGCGTCCGGATGCTCGTCGATCAGATAATTCCGCGCAACAACTTCCTCCAGGGTATACGGCGAAAGGGAATAAATTCCGGGGAGATCCGTGATGGTGACGTCCTTATGTTTTTTCAGCTTTCCCTCTTTCTTTTCCACCGTGACGCCTGGCCAGTTACCGACGAACTGGTTGGATCCTGTCAGAGAATTGAACAGCGTGGTCTTGCCGCTGTTCGGGTTCCCCGCCAGGGCGATTCTAACTTGCATAGAAACTCCTCACTTTCTTGGTTCTTCCGTCAAAAAAAGAAATTACCTCTTCGTTTTTACAATTAGCCGTCGCTAACCGCCGATCAAAAAGGTCTTCGGCGCAAACGCGCCGGTTACTGAACCTCAATCATTTCCGCGTCGGCTTTGCGCAAAGACAATTCGTATCCGCGCACGGTGACCTCAACGGGATCTCCCAACGGCGCCACCTTTCTCACATAGATGCTGACGCCTTTGGTAATCCCCATGTCCATAATCCGGCGCTTCACCGGGCCTTCTCCATGGAGCTTTACAACCTTGACCGTCTGTCCAACGCTTACCTCTCTGAGTGTTTTCATCCTGCTCACCTCCCGTTTAAATCATAATTTTTTGCGCCATCTCGCGGCTGATTGCAATGCGCGTCTGCTTCACATTGACAATCACATTGCCGCTCAACTGACTGACCAGCGTAATGCTGCTTCCAACCACAAAGCCCAAGTCCTCCAGATGCTTTTTGACGTCTGGCTTCCCACCGATTTTCTTAATAATCGCTTTTTCTCCGATGTTCGCAAGCGTTAACGGCATCATAAACTAACAACCTTTCTTTTAGGCGTTTCCACAATCCAAAAATATTTTTTGACGATTTATAGGTTAGCACTTGCTAACCTTCTCCATTATAGCATACTTCTTGCATTTGTCAACCCCCATCAGTTAGCATCCGCTAATTTTGTAGGATCCCACAAAATCAACCAAAAATAATATGTTATAATTACAATTTTCGCTAATAATCTACCTTCATCAAGCACAGGCCCTCCGCCGGAGCCGTGGGGCCGGCCAGCTTGCGATCCTTTGCGCGCAGGATCTGCGCTACTTGTTCGGCCGTCATGCGGCCGTAGCCCACCTCCAGCAGCGTCCCCACAAAAATCCGCACCATGTTTTGCAAAAAGCCCGTCCCGTGAAAGGTCAGGTATACATAATCCCCTTTTCGCAGGATATCGATGCGGTCGACGGTGCGAACGGTGGTCTTCTTCATCTTGGGATTGCTGCAAAAGCTGCGGAAGTCATGCTCCCCCTGCAGCGCCCGCGCGGCCCGCGCCATCTCCGGAACGTCGACGCGGCCGTTTAGCCGCGTCACATAGCGGCGGTCAAAAACGGGTTTTACCGGGCCGTCAAAACAGGTGTACCGATACGTCTTCCCGACCGCCTTGTAGCGGGCGTGGAACCGCTCGGACGCCTGACGCACCTCCCGCACGCAGATATCCTCCGGAAGATAGCGGTTCATATAGTCCCGGATCGTCTTCGGAGGCAGCTTTGTTTCCAGCCAGACGTTGGCCACCATCGCCCGCGCATGAACTCCCGCGTCGGTTCTGCCCGCGCCGATCACCTCGACGGGCGCGCCGCACATCCGCGACAGTACCGCCTCCAGCCTACCCTGGATTGTATCCCGGTTTGGCTGGTGCTCCCAACCGTAATACCGACTGCCGTCATAGGCGATCACCAGTTTAAAATTGGTCATGTTGCCTCCTCCCGGCCAACTAGCGCGGCGAAATAGCGGTAAACCGGAAACAGCACCGCGAATCCCTCCGCCAGCTCCCGCACCATCGCGTGCGAGAACACCGTGTCATCATAGGGTCTGGTGCAGTCAAAATAGATACTCCGCTTTTGGAACCACGGCCGGAGAATCTCCGCGACCTCTCCCTTACTTTTGGCATAGTCCCTGCCGCATACGGAAAAAATTTCCTGCTTTTGAAAATCCCTGACCAGCGCCGTCATTCTTTCAGGCCGCTGCTGGCAGTCCCGGCGAAATTTGGCCATGTCCGCGGGCGTCGCGCTCCAGGCCCCCAGGCCAAAGCTGTATCCCTCCGGAAACACCGAAAAATAGTATTCCGGCCGTTGGGTATCGCGTTCCGCGCCGCTAAATAGAGAAAACCACAGCTCCTCCTTCAGCGGCGGATTGCCATGAAGCCGGCGCGCGTCCCGGTAAATTTTGGATACATGGGTACAAAAGTGTTCATCGGGATATTGCTCTGCCATCCTTGCCTGCACTTCTCCAGCCAGCTCCCGCATGGGGGCCAGTAAGTCGCTGCGGTATTCCTCCTTGTGCTCCGCAATCCATTCGCGGTTATTGTTGAAGCGGACGCCCCAGAGAAAGTCGATCGTCCGCTCAGAAAAGCCCTCAAACATGCAATCACCTTTTTATTTTTATTGTACCATACGCTGTCAACCAATTCCCCTCTTTGAAATTAACACGCTTTGCGCCGCCTGTTACAATAAAACAGAATTGTAAGAAAGGGTGTTGCATGTGAAATATATTATAGACCGTATCATTTCGCGCCGCTGTTCCCTGCCGCTGCTGCTGTGCGGTACTGCCTTAAGAAATTTTGGGGGCAGGCTGGAGTGACGGCTCCAGCCGCAAACCGTCGACAAAGTTTCCTCAAGTTTCAGAATAAATAGGTGCATCGTTAGCCTGTCATGGCGGCATCTGAGATTGTGCCCGCGTACGGCGCCTGTTTCATCCATCCGCGTATACTCCGGATACCGTTTGCCATGATTACTTTGCACGAATAAAGTAAAATAAATTTGTTCAAAACGTCAAACTGCTTAAAATCGTCACAAAATACTTGAAAAAGTTGTTAATTTTGTTTAAACTTATTATGTAAAATTTTATGATAGGATGGTGAAAATGTGAAAACACAAAAGTTTCAAAAGCCCCAGTATACAAGCCCATATGATCTTGATGGCCGGATTCCTCTGCTCCAGGCAATTCCATTGGGATTACAGCACGTCTTGGCTATGTTCGTGGGCAACCTCTCGCCGTTGATGGCAATTATGGCAATCTGCGGGATTACGACAGGTGATTTGCGCGTCAGCCTACTGCAAAACGCCATGCTGGTCGCCGGCTTGGTCACGCTGTTCCAGCTCTATCCGGTCGGTCCGATTGGGAGTAAACTGCCCATTGTTATGGGCACCTCCTCCGGCTTCATCGGCATTAACGGCGCCATTGCCACCAGTATGATGGGCGGCATCGCCGCGGGCACAATCACCTCAAGCGCGGAAGCTGGAATTTACGCCTACGGCGCTATTATGGGCGCCAGCCTCATTGGCGGCATCTTTGAAATGGGACTTGGCTTCTGCATTAAGCCGCTGCGGAAGTTCTTCCCGCCGGTTGTCACCGGTACGGTCGTCGTCGCCATCGGCCTGAGCCTGGTTTCCGTGGGCATCGGCTTCTTCGGCGGCGGCAGCGGTAACGCAGACTACGGCGCGCTGTGGAACTTCGCGCTGGGCCTGATCACTCTGTTCGCAATCATCCTGTTTAAACACGCCTTTAAGGGCTTCCCATCGGTCGCCTCCATCCTGCTGGGCATCATCGTCGGCTATATTGCCTCGTTTGTGATGGGGCTGTTCCTGCCACATACCACAGTTATCAACGGCGAAAGTGTAAACTGCGCTTACATCACCCAATGGGCCCAGGTCGCCGAGGCCAAATGGTTCGCAATTCCCAAAATTATGCCGGTCAAATGGCAATTCAATATTGGCGCAATCATTCCTATGTGCATCATGTTCGTCGTCACTGCGGTGGAAACTATCGGCGATACCGCTGGCGTCACCGAGGGCGGCCTTGGCCGCGCGCCCACAGACAAGGAGTTGTCCGGCTCCGTCGTTTGCGACGGCTTTGGCTCCTCGCTCGCCGCTATCTTCGGCGTCCTGCCAAACACGTCCTTCAGCCAGAACGTCGGGTTGGTCGGCATGACAAAAGTCGTCAACCGCTTTTCGATCCTCATGGGCACAATTATCCTGATCCTCTCCGGCCTGTTCCCCAAGATCGGCGCAGTCATTTCCGTGATGCCCCAGCCTGTTTTGGGCGGCGCGGCGATTATGATGTTCTCCTCGATTATAGTCTCCGGTATCAATCTGCTTACCTCCGAACCGCTGGAAGGCCGGAACGCCACAATCGTGGTGGTTGCGCTTGGTTTGGGGTATGGCATTGGTTCCACTCCCGCTGTGCAGACGTTCATGCCCCAGTGGCTGACCTATGTGTTCGGCGGTTCCGGCATCGTGCCGGCCGCTCTGCTGGCAATCCTCCTGAACGTCTTCATCCCAAAGAATTCCGAGAAAGGCAAACATTCCCAAAAGGAAAAAGAAAAGGTAACGGCGAAAAAATAAGAGGATAAAACTTTCGGGGCTGCAGCTTCAACTTTTCGTTTTGCTGCAGCCCCTTCCGGAATCCACAAAACACCTGGTCGGTGAAGTATCCCAACCGGGTGTTTTGTGTTTTTCAGCTTAAGAATACTCTGTGGAAAACTTTTTTGCCCTTGCGGATTTTTAAGCCCTTGCGGAGCTGCGCTTCATCAACCGCAGCGGCAACGTCGGTGATCTTCGTCCCGTTGATGCTGACGCCTCCTTGCTGGATAAGACGCCGGGCTTCGCTCTTGGTTCCGGCCAGCTTGCAGGCCACCAGCAGATCCGTCACGGCGATTGTTCCACCGCCCAACTGCGCCTGCGTCAGCTCCGTTGACGGCATGTTGGAATCATCCGCTCCCGTGCCGAACAGCGCTCTGGCCGCCGCCTGCGCCTTGTCCGCTTCCTCCTGCCCGTGAACCAACTTGGTCAGCTCATAGGCCAGAATCTCCTTTGCCACGTTCAGCTGGCTGCCCTCCCAGGTATCCATCTTGTCAATTTCCTCCAGGGGAAGAAAAGTCAGCATTCGGATGAACTTGAGCACGTCCGCGTCGTCCACATTGCGCCAGTACTGGTAAAATTCAAACGGGCTGGTCTTGTTGGGGTCGAGCCAGACTGCGTTTCCGGCCGTTTTACCCATCTTGTTGCCATTGGAATCGGTGAGAAGGGTGATGGTCATGGCATGGGCATCCTTGCCCAGCTTGCGGCGGATCAGCTCAGTACCGCCAAGCATATTGCTCCATTGGTCATTACCGCCAAACTGCATATTGCAGCCGTGGGTTTGGAAAAGGTGGTAGAAGTCGTAGGACTGCATAATCATGTAGTTGAACTCCAGGAAAGAAAGGCCCTTCTC
>CAYVEB010000027.1:11178-20547 GCA_964450645.1 uncultured Oscillospiraceae bacterium
ACGCTGCTTGTAACACTCGGCCCTAAGCATATTGTTCACAGAAAAGCACGCGCCCACCTCCCGCAGGAGATCCACGTAATTGAGATCCAGGAGCCAGTCGGCGTTGTTGACCATCTGAGCCTTGCCCTCACCGAACTCGATAAAGCGCTCCATCTGGCGCTTAAAGCACTCGGCGTTGTGCTCGATGTCCTCGCGTGTGAGCATTTTGCGCATATCCGTGCGGCCGGATGGGTCACCGATCATGGTGGTGCCGCCGCCAATGAGGGCAATGGGGCGGTTACCCGCCATCTGAAGGCGCTTCATCAGTGTCAGAGTCATGAAATGTCCCGCCGTCAGGCTGTCCGCCGTGCAGTCAAAGCCGATGTAGAAGGTGGCGCGGCCGGCGTTGAGCATCTCGCGGATTTCTTGCGCATTGGTCACCTGGGCAATCAACCCGCGTGCAACCAGTTCCTCATAGATTTGCATGGCTGTTTTTCTCCTTCTCCCATACTGGATAAAAACAGCACAGCCGCAAAGCTGCGCTGCTTTCCGCTTTATTTTTTCTTTTTCGCTTCCTTGCGCTCTTTCGCCTTTTGCCGGGCCTCCGACGCCGCCTTGACTCTGGCCTCTTCCGCCGTGTTATTGGTCATGACCGCCCATTTCAGCAGCTCAATCCGCACGCGGTCCGCGCCGGTCTCGATGACCATTTTGTCATCCTTCATGTCGCAGATCTTCCCGACAATTCCACCAATGGTGGTGATTTTATCCCCGACGTTCAGAGAGTCGCGCAGCTGCTGCGCTTCTTTCTTCTTTTTGTTTTCCGGGCGAAGAATCATAAAGTAGAAAATCGCTACAAATATGGCGATAATTAGGATCATCGAGCTACCGCCGCCAACAGCAGACCCCTCCAAAAATAAATTGTTCATAAACTATCCTCCGTGTTTATTGCATGAAAATATTATACGAATTTCCAATCCGTTTTTCAAGTATAATTTCCAAAATTTCCGCATCCTTCATATTCTTTGATCCAATCTGTTGGAATACTCCGCGCGGAATTCCTCAAACGTGCCGTTGTCGATCGCATCGCGAATTCTCGCCATCAGTTGATTATAAAAATAGAGGTTGTGCAAAACGGCCAGCCGCATTGCCAGCAGCTCCCCGGCCTTAAACAAGTGCCACAGGTAGGCCCGTGAATACCGGCGGCACACCGGGCAGTCACATTCCGGATCCAGCGGCGATTCGTCCCGCTCATATTTGGCGTTCTTTAAATTGATCGCGCCCCGCCAGGTAAACACGCGGGCATGGCGGGCGTTCCGGGCTGGCATCACACAGTCAAAAAAGTCCATGCCCCGGGCGACGCACTCAATGATATTCGACGGCGTCCCTACGCCCATCAGGTAGCGCGTCTTCTCAGCCGGCATATACGGCTCCACCGCGTCCAAAATGGCATACATCGTCTGCGTCGGCTCCCCTACCGCCAATCCGCCGACCGCGTAGCCTGGCAAATCCAGCTTGGCGATCTCCCGCATGTGCCAAATCCGAATGTCCGGATACGTGCCGCCCTGGTTGATTCCCCAAAGCATCTGTTGGGGATTGACTGTGCCGGGCAGACGATTGAGCCGCTCATTTTCCGCCTTGCAGCGGACCAGCCAGCGGAGCGTCCGCTCGCACGAGCGCTTGACGTAATCATACGGCGCTGGATTTTCAATGCACTCGTCAAATGCCATGCAGATATCTGAACCAAGGTTGGACTGAATCTGCATACTCTCCTCTGGCCCCATAAAAATCTTGCGGCCGTCAATATGCGATGAAAAGCTGACCCCTTCCTCCTTAATCTTCCGCAGAGGAGCCAGGGAGAACACCTGGAAACCGCCGGAATCGGTTAAAATCGGGCCGTTCCAGGTCATGAAGCGGTGCAAGCCGCCCAAGTCATGAATCAGCTGGTCGCCGGGCCGCAAATGCAGATGATAGGTGTTGGACAACTCCACCTGGGTTCCGATATGTTCCAAGTCCCACGCGCTAAGCCCGCCCTTGATGGCGGCCTGAGTGCCCACATTCATAAACACCGGCGTCTGCACCGTGCCGTGGGCACACGTGAATTCGCCACGCCGGGCTTTCCCTTGGGTGCGAATCAGGCGAAACATACGGCAATTTCAGGCTGATCGGGCAGCGGCGTGTACACCCGCGCGCCGTGCCGCCTGGCCAGGCGCACGATCTCCGGCAAATTCGCAAGATTGCCGCCCATAGAGAACACGCCGCCTGTCACGATGAGGCGGCCGCTGTTTTCCGGCACACGCCGCAGCTTTTCCTTCAAATCAGACATGCCGTTGCGGCGGTAACGGAGCGTTTTGCCAAAGCTCAGGCGGTAGCTGTCGTAGATGCTGGCATGACTCTCTCGGTCGCAGATCATGTGCGGACCCGTTGTCAAGTCCAAATAATTGTTGGAGCCAAGCATAATCCCGCGCTTGCCCTCCATTTGCACCACAACGTCCTGCCGCGACTGCGGCGCGTGGAAATAGGGGTAAATTCCCAAATCCTGCGCCTCATCCGCCATCGACCGCCGCATACATTTTTCAAAAAGATCCATATTCATCTCCTCTTCCGTGAAACGTGATATGCAAAAAAAGCGCGCCTTTTGTGCAGCGTCACATACAGTGCATTATAATCACCGAATCGAAATCTGTCAACAAAAGGGGAAAATTTTCCGCGCCTTTCTCAACCTTTGGCGTCAAAGTGACGATTAATATTTTCCGTGAACTCCTCCGCCGCGTTGTAGCCCATGCGCTTTTGGCGGTTGTTCATGGCGGCCACTTCCAAAATCACCGCCAGGTTCCGTCCCGGCGTAACCGGGATCGTAATCGCGGGAATTTTCACGCCCAAAATATCGACGTACTGATCCTCCAGACCCAGCCGGTCATAGACCTGCGTGGAGCTCCAGGGAACAATGTTGATCACCAAATTGATCAAATTTTCCTCGCGAATCGCGCCCATGCCAAACAGCATCGCCACATTGACCACGCCAATGCCCCGCAGCTCGATGTAATTGCGGATCAGCTCCGGCGCGCGGCCCATCAACTGGTTTGCTGAGACGCGTTTTAACTCCACCGCGTCGTCTGCGATCAGCCGGTGCCCGCGCTTGAGCAGCTCCGCCGCTGCTTCGCTCTTGCCGATGCCGCTCTCGCCCATCAGCAGCAGTCCTTCGCCGTAGACTTCCACCAGAACGCCGTGCCGCGTGATCCGGGGCGCAAGGGCGCTGTTTAGACTGGTGACAAGGCTGGAAATAATATAAGATGTCGTCTCTTTCCCGCGCAAAATGGTGATATCATGCTTCTTCGCCATCTCCAGGCACTCCGGCAGCGGCTCAAGGTCGCGACTGATGATCAGCGCGGGGATTTTATAGGCGAAAAAACGGTCAAAAATCAGCGCCCGCTCCTCCGCGGACATTTTGGTCAAATAGGTGTTCTCCACCGTGCCGATTACCTGCAGCCGCATCGGCTCAAAATGATCAAAGAACCCCGTCAGCGGAAGGCCGGGACGGGATACGTCGTCGACCGTAATCTGAATCGCTTTATAGTCCGACGACTCATAGGCGACGCTCAGCCCGAACTCCTGTACGAGCCGGGCCAACGGAACACTGTATTGATTCACCATGTAGTTCCCTCCGCTTTTTTCAAATCTGAAGACATTATAACGTCTTTTTAGCCGGGATGCAACCGCAGTTTAAAAAAATTTGCCGAGTTTAAGAAAAAACTTTTGATTTACTCTTGCAATTTGGTGAAATATTTGGTATGATATCTATCGATGTCTTGAGAATAATCCATGTGCAGATTCCCCAATGGATAGGAGGTGCAGCTATTGGCTAAGTGCGATATTTGCGGCAAGGGCGTTACGTTCGGCATCAAGGTTTCCCACTCCCACAGACGTTCCAACAGAACGTGGAAACCCAATGTCAAGCGCGTGAAGGCGATTGTTGACGGTACTCCGCGCCATGTGTACGTTTGTACAAGATGTCTGCGTTCCAATAAGGTGGAACGTGCCATGTAATTTTTTACATGCAAATGAAAACAGTCTAAGGCAGGCTTTTCGCCTGTCTTTTCTGTATTTATCCGGAAGGAGATTTCCTATGGCTGATTTTTTGCCCATCTCCAGGCAGGATATGGACCGCAGGGGATGGACGCAATGCGATTTTGTGTACATCATCGGTGACGCATATGTGGATCATCCATCCTTCGGCCACGCGATCATCAGCCGCGTGCTGGAAGACGCCGGATACAAGGTCGGCATCATCTCCCAGCCTGACTGGAAACAGCCGGAGTCCATCGCCGCGCTCGGCCGGCCGCGTTTGGGCTTTCTCGTCATGAGCGGCAATATGGATTCCATGGTCAACCACTATTCCGTCACCCGTCACCGCCGCCGTCAGGACGCCTACACCCCCGGCGGCAGGCCGGGCAAACGGCCGGACTACGCGCTCACCGTCTACTGCAACCTGATCCGCCAGACGTACCGGGATGTCCCCATTATCGCGGGCGGTATCGAGGCGAGCCTTCGCCGGCTTGCCCACTATGACTACTGGTCAAACAAGCTCAAGCGCTCGGTCCTGCTGGATTCCCAGGCAGATCTGCTGATTTACGGCATGGGGGAAAAGAGCGTTGTGGAGGTCGCGGACGCGCTGAACAGCGGCCTGGATATCCACGATATCACCTACGTGGACGGAACCGTGTACAAGGCAAAAAACCTGAACGATGTGTACGACTTTCAACTGCTCCCCTCGTTTGCGGAATTGCGGGCGGACAAGGCCAAGTATGCTTCGAGCTTCTACACCCAATACTGCAACACCGACCCGTTTACCGCCAAGCGGTTGGTAGAGCCGTACGGCCCACGGGAGTACGTCGTGCAAAATCCGCCGCAAAAGCCGTTGACGACCGCCGAAATGGACGCGGTGTACGATCTGCCCTATCTTGGAACCTACCACCCCAGTTATGAGGCTTTGGGCGGTGTCCCGGCAATTCAAGAAGTCAAGTTCAGCCTGGTATCCAACCGCGGTTGCTTTGGCGGCTGCAATTTCTGCGCTCTGACCTTCCATCAGGGCCGGATTGTCCAGACCCGGAGCCACGCGTCGATTCTCAAAGAGGCGCGGCGCATGACCCGGTCGCCGGATTTTAAGGGGTACATCCATGACGTCGGCGGGCCAACGGCCAATTTCCGCCGTCCCGCCTGCGACAAGCAGCTGAGCAAGGGCGTGTGCCAGGGGAAGCAATGCCTGTTCCCGCGGCCCTGCAAAAATATGCGCGTGGACCACAGCGATTACGTCCGGCTTTTGCGAGAACTGCGGGCGCTGCCGGGCGTCAAAAAAGTATTCATCCGCAGCGGCATCCGCTTCGACTATCTGATGGCGGATCTTGACAATACATTTTTTCGCGAACTTGTGCGGTACCACATCTCCGGTCAGCTCAAGGTTGCCCCGGAGCACGTCAGCCGCCCGGTTCTCAACCTGATGGGCAAGCCGGAACACAAAGTCTATCTTCAGTTCCTTGAGCGGTACCGGCAAATGAACCAGCGCTTGGGGATGAACCAATTCGTGGTCCCCTATCTCATGTCCTCCCACCCCGGCTCGTCCCTGCGCGAAGCGGTGGAGCTGGCCGAATACGTCCGCGACCTGGGCTATATGCCAGAGCAGGTGCAGGACTTTTATCCCACGCCGTCCACCATCTCCACCGTCATGTACTACACCGGCCTGGATCCGCGCACGATGCAGCCGGTTTATGTCCCGACCGATCCCCATGAGAAGGCCATGCAGCGGGCGCTCATCCAATATCGCGACCCCAGGAATTATCCCCTTGTCCATGAGGCGCTGATCAAGGCCGGACGCGAAGATCTGATCGGCTACGGGCCGAAATGTCTGATCCGCCCGCGGGCAAAGCGGAAATAGCGCGGTATATTGCGCCGTGTCAGAGAATATACTCTCCCATAGGACTTATCAGCCAAAGACGAATTGACGCACAGGGTGACAAAACGAGTGGGGAGACTGGACAATACCGCAAACCGAATCGAACTATGCGGCCAGATTGGCGCATTGCCGGAATACTCACACGAAAACCATGGGCGAAAGTTTTACCGTTTTTTGTTGGATGTGGAGCGTTTGTCCGGCGCGATCGACACGTTGCAAGTAATCACGAGCGAAGAAACGTTGAATTCCCTGGATCTGTCCGGTGGGAGCATGGTCTATGTAGATGGGCAGATCCGTTCCTTCAATAGCCGCAGTCAGACCGGGCGCAAACTGATCATCTCGGTTTACGCGCAGTATATGCACGTCTGCGACGAGCAGCCGGAAAACCTCGCGGTGTTGACCGGCACTATTTGCCGGGAGCCAACCTTTCGCAAGACGCCTCTTGGCCGGGAGATTTGCGACGTTATGCTGGCTGTCAGCCGCCGCTACCGCCGCACAGACTATCTGCCCTGCATCCTCTGGGGCCGGACGGCCCAGGATATCAGCCGCTGCCACGTGGGCACGACCCTGCAGCTGACCGGCCGCCTGCAGAGCCGGGAGTACATCAAGCTGCTGGACACCGGCAGCGAAAAGCGGATCGCCTATGAGATTTCTGCGATTACCGCCCAGGTTTGCGAGCCAAGCCCCGTGCCGGAAGCGGAGGCGTAATCTCTCATTACAAACGTCAAAACACGGATCTTGTCCCAGCCTTAAAAGCTGCCGGATAAGATCCGTGTTTTCTCTGCCGAAAAGCTAAGTTCCAAATACGCGCAAATTCATAAGGCTTTTGTCTGGCATCTTCACCGGCGAAACCGGCGGTATAAATCATGTTCGTTTTGTTCTGGCGTAGGCCAATGTCTGCTTGAGCGCAGAGTCCTTGGGGATCCCGGCGAGCCTTAATTTATGTGCAAAGGATAAAAGCTCGGAAAAATTGCTGTCAGGCGTCAATCCGGCGGCGATCAGATCGCTGCCCATTACATAGGGCCGCGCCATCGTTTCCCGATACGCGGCAAGCCGCGCCATCAGGAAAGTCTCCTCCGACGCACCCGGCGGGCACTTCCCCGCCGCGTCCGACAGCGCCAGCTGAATCAGATCGTTCGGTTCTACAGCCTGGTCAAACATCCGATTGGTCGTCTTGACCGGCGATCTGGCCCTGGCCACGGTATTGGGCTTCATGTGCAGCAGTACCATGCTGCGCACATAGCGAAGAATCTTTCGCTCCCCTGTGAGCCTTCCCACCAAGCGTTCCGCCAGCGGCACACCCGCCGCCTCATGACCGTACGCATGGATCTCCCCGTCCACTTCCCGGGTGGAGACGGCTTTTCCCAAATCGTGGCAAAGAGCGCTGAGCAGAAAGGCGAACGGTTCTTGCACACGGTCGCGCCGCTTTGCTGCCTCGTCCAGCACCAGCATGGTGTGCGTCCACACGTCGCCCTCGGCGTGGTAGCGGCTGCTCTGCCGCACGCCGATCAGATCCTGTACCTCCCGGAACCAGTAGGACAGCTGCCCCATCGTCCGCAAGTTCTCAAAGAAAATCGAGGGCTTGTCTGCTTTGAGCAGCGCCTTGCGCAGTTCCAGTTCCACGCGCTCTTTGCAGAGCGTGCGAAGGTCGATGGTCTTGCAAAGTGTAACCGTCTCAGCCGCAATTTGAAAGTGAAACCGCGCCGCAAACTGCGCCGCGCGCAAGACCCGCAGCGGATCTTCGGCAAAGGCGGCGTCGCTCACATGGCGCAGGATCCCCCGCCGCAAATCCTCCACGCCGCCAAAGGGATCCACAACCTCGCCCGTCAGGACATTTTGCATCAGCGCGTTGACCGTAAAATCCCGGCGTTTGGCCGCCTGCTCGGCGCCAATATACGGGTCGACAGAAATCGCAAAATCCCGGTGACCGCCGCCCGTCGCCGTCTCCCTGCGCGGCATGGCGATATCCAGGGAGTATCCCTTCAGCGCATAGACGCCGAAACTCTCTCCGATCTGCATCCGCTTTCCCAGAGAATCCAAAATCGTTTCCAGAGCCTGTGGCGCGACGCCGTGTACCTCCACATCGACGTCTTTGTTGGCTATCCCCAGCAGCCGGTCCCGGACAAATCCGCCCACATAATAGACCGTTCCGCCTTGCTCGGCTACCTTCCGTGCCAAGATCTGCGCCAATTGAAGTTCCGTCATTCCGTTGGCGCCGTGTCCTTGGGGGTATCTTTCGCAGCGTCTTCCGCCGTGCCTTCCTTATCAGCTTCCGCCGCGTTCGTCCCGGACGCCTTGGCCTGTTCCGCGTTCACGTAGGTCATCAGTTCGTCACCGGTGATGGTTTCCTTCTGCAGCAAATACAGCGCCACATCGTCCAGCAGTTCCCGGTGCGCCAGCAAAATCCGCTTTGCTTCCTCATAGCACTCGGCGAGAAGCGCGCGTACCTCGTCGTCCGCCGTCGCAGCGGTCGTCTGGGCGCAGTCCATATAGGATTTGCCGTCCAGATATTCGCTGCCCTGGGAGGAAAGCGACATCAGGCCGACCTTGTCGCTCATGCCATACTGGGTGACCATTTGCCTGGCCAACTCGGTCGCCCGCTGAATATCGTTGGAGGCGCCGGTGGTCTGCACGCCGAACACCACCTGCTCCGCCGCGCGGCCGCCCAGCAGCGTCTGCAACTCCACCAGCAGCTCCTGCTTGGTGTTGAGAAACTTTTCCTCCTCCGGCAGATGCATGGTGTAGCCCAATGCGCCGGAAGTGTGGGGAATAATCGTGACCTTGGACACCGGCATCGTGTGCTTTTGCAGGGCCGCGACCAGGGCGTGTCCGATCTCGTGGTAGGATACGATCCGCTTTTCAATATCGGTGAGGACGGTTCCCTTCTTTTCCGTGCCCGCAATAACAATTTCAAACGACGTCAGCAAATCCTGCTGATTGACCGCGTGACGGCCCTGCCGCACCGCCCGCAAGGCGGCCTCGTTGACAAGATTCGCCAGATCCGCGCCGACCGCTCCCGCCGTCGCCTGGGCGATCTTGTGCAGATCCACATCGTCCGCCAGCTTGATATTGCGCGTATGCACCCGCAGTGTCTGGTACCGGCCCTCCAAATTCGGCCGGTCAACAATAATGCGCCGGTCAAAGCGCCCCGCGCGCAGCAGCGCCTTGTCCAAAATCTCCGGCCGGTTGGTGGCGGCCAGAATCACCACGCCCTTGCTGGAATCGAAGCCGTCGATCTCGGCAAGCAGTTGGTTCAGCGTCTGCTCGCGCTCGTCGTTGCCGCCCAAGCGGCTGTCGCGGCTGCGGCCGATGGCATCGATCTCGTCGATGAAAATTATCGCAGGCGCGACCTTGGCCGCCTGTTGGAACAGATCGCGCACGCGGCTCGCGCCCACGCCCACGAACATCTCCACAAAGTCGGAGCCGGAAATGGAGAAGAACGG
>CAYVEB010000028.1:0-20346 GCA_964450645.1 uncultured Oscillospiraceae bacterium
GCCTGCGTATAACTGTCGGTCTTGAATCATCGATTTCCGAGGCCATAAGTATCGGTTTCATAGAAAAAAGCGAACTATGATATTCAAACTTATATATATCTTTAAGATACTTTTTTGCCATTAATGACATTGATTCCCATGCCGATTCAGGCTTTTCAGGACAGTTATTGCAGTTTCCTAATTTATCAGGCGAACAAAAACTTCCACTCTTTTGCTGACAGTCAAATGTAGGAAGTTCATCGTATGATGTTTCATGAGGAGTAAATGTAACGGAAGTTAACGAATGATACCCTGTCTTACCAAACGGCATTATCGAAAAAAACGGCCCGTCCATAACTGTAATTCCTACTTTTTTCAGGTTATCATTAACTTTGCATAATATTATTTCACAAAGCTCATATTTGATCTTAAAACCCCCCCGCTCGGCTCCGACTATCTTATTTATCTGATTTGTCGAAGCGTATGTTGCATTGAGTATAAAATCAGAAGAAAAAATGCCGTTATTTGTGTAAACAACAAATTTATCTGTATCTTTTTCTATGTTTGTGATATTTGTCTGATACAAAATCTTTATATTTCTATATTTACTGATTTGCTCAATATAATAGTTTTTTAGTATTTGAGCATCATATGTATATTCTTTGGTTAAAAACGCTCCGTCGCACATATCATCTTTAAAATATCGCGATACCGGTACTTCTTCGCACACAATATCGGCTGCCTCACAGAATTTTTTAAACTGTTCGCCGTTTGTCCATGAGAAATATTTGCTTGTTGCATATATCTGGTCAAAATCAGACAAAATACAGAAATTGAAATCTTTGTAAAACCTATTGAAGTAGTGCGCGGATTTTATAGCGGTAGAATATGAACGTGGGTAATGATATCCCATATGAACTCTTGCCTGGTTAATATAAGTAGCCCTCTTAAACGCTCCATCATCGCATTCCAATACGAGGATTTTTTCACCTTTTTCACCGCAGTGAAGCGCACTGTATAATCCATATAAGCCGGCTCCAATTATAATTTTGTCATACTGTTGTTTGCCGTTACCCATGTTCTTGATTCACCTTCATCATATTAAAATTTTCCGCGTCGTTCCAACATGTATATGTTTCGGTTTATACCATTTAATATTCTGTTAGGACATATCAAAAGGTATACTTTTTGATTGGACATAAGATATTTGTATAATAGCACATAATGCTCCGAAAATCAACACTTTTCGGACAAAATACTTTTCGTATGATTTTATTTGTTTCTTAGAATTATAAGAATTATTTATCATCGAGTAGAACGAATATCAAAAAGTATACTTTTTAATGGCTTCATTTTATCATCTATATCACAAGAAGAAGGAGCTTTAGAAATTTCTAACCACATTACATAAAGCAAGTTTAAGGAATTTTTCAGCGGTGAAAGATAGAGTTGTAGATGCTTTTGCCGAACCTGAGCAGCCCCAAAAATGAAGATATAAAAATAGCACCCGGCAGCAGGAGTTTCCCCCTCTGTCGGGTGCGTTTTTATCTGAAATGGGTTAAAAGTGGGTTAAATTCATGCGTTCAGGTCTGGAAAAAGTCTTGATAATCCAGTATTTACAAGGCTTTTATTTGTCAAGGCTTTTCATTGTGGGGAACAAGATAACCTCGCGGATAGAATCAGAATTGGTTAAAAGCATGACGCAACGGTCGATGCCGATACCAAGACCGCCCGTCGGTGGCATCCCGTATTCCAGCGCATTGATAAAATCTGTATCCATCATGCTGGCTTCCTCGTCGCCCTTCGCCCGCAGCTCCATCTGCTTCTGAAAACGTGCTTTTTGATCGATAGGATCGTTCAGCTCGGAAAACGCATTCCCCATTTCACAGTGACAGATAAACAGCTCGAACCGCTCTGTCAGCCTGGGATCCGCCGGAGAACGCTTGGCCAGCGGTGAGACATCCACGGGGTGCATCGTGATAAAAGTCGGCTGAATCAGGCGCTCCTCCACCTTTTGATCAAAACATTCATACAAGAAATTCCCCCAGGTGTGCTCCTTTTCATCGCCCAGCTTGACACCGACCGACGCAGCTAATTGCTCCGCTTCCGCATCGCTTGTGACTGCCATGAAATCCGCGCCCGTATATTCCTTAACCGCCTCGGCCATCGTCATTCTGCGCCACCCCGGCGTCAAATCAATGTCCTGCCCAAGCCACTGAACATGGTACGTCCCCAAAATTTCCAGAGCAGCCGAGGACAGCAAATCCTCAAATAAATCCATCATGCCGTGAAAATCCGTGTATGCTTCGTATAATTCCACCGTCGTAAATTCCGGATTGTGCTTCGGATCCATGCCCTCATTGCGAAAAATACGGCCAATTTCGTACACGCGTTCCAGCCCGCCCACCACCAGGCGCTTGAGATGCAGCTCCGTGGCAATGCGCATGTACATATCGATGTCTAGGGTGTTGTGGTGCGTGATGAAGGGCCGCGCCGCCGCGCCACCGGAAATGGTATTGAGAACAGGCGTCTCTACCTCCATGTAGCCCCGCGCGTCCAGGAACTTGCGCACATGTGAGATAAATTTGGAGCGAATCACAAAATTCCGCCGTACCTCCGGATTGACGATCAGATCCACATAGCGCTGGCGATAGCGCGTCTCCAAATCCGTCAGCCCATGAAACTTCTCCGGCAGCGGCAGCAGACTCTTGGCCAGCAGCACCGCCGTCTTCACACGCACAGAAATCTCGCCGCGCTGGGTCTTAAACACATCCCCCGCAACGCCAACAATATCGCCGATGTCGTACTTGCGGAACTCACCAAAGGGTTCTTGCCCCATTTCGTCGATTTTTACATACAGTTGAATCCGCCCGGCAAAATCCTGCAAATCGCAGAAAATCACCTTGCCCATACCGCGTTTGCTCATCAGCCGGCCTGCAAGGGAAACCGACTGGCCCTCCACGGCGTCAAAATTTTCTTTAATCGCCGCGGAATTCGATGTGACCTGATATTTGGTCTGCACATAGGGATCCTTCCCTGCCTCGACCAGCTGAGACAGCTTCTCCCGCCGAATCCGAACCTGATCGGTCAAGGAGAGCTCTTCTTGAGGTACAAATTTTGCCACGTTCTTCCTCCTGTGTTAATCACTTCGAAACGGACAAGATTTCAAAGACCATCTGGCCCGCGGGCGCGTCCACCGTGACCGTGTCCCCTTCCAGCTTGCCGACCATGGCGCGGCCAAATGGGGAGTCGTCAGAAATCCGGTTCTTCAGCGGATCCGCTTCCTGGGAGCCGACAATCGTATACGTCTCCTCCTCGCCCAGTTCCACATCGCGCACCACGATCACGGAGCCAAGACCGATATACCCGGTTTCATCCTCGGAATCGTCGATGATCACCGCATGCGCCAGAATGTCCTCCACTTCCGCAATGCGGGCGTACAGCTTCGCTTGCTGGTCGCGCGCCTCGTCGTATTCACTATTTTCCGAAAGGTCGCCAAACGAACGGGCCACCTTGATTTCTTCAATGACTTCCTGCTCTCTGGTGGTTTTCAGATATTGCAGCTCATCCTGCAGTTCTTTCAACCTTTGACTGCTAATTTTAAACTCTTTCGCCATATACTTTCATCCTTCCATTTCTTGCAATTTCCAAATCATTATACGCACACACGCCGGATGCTGTCAAGACACAATTCGTCTTGTTTAGGATAACGCGTCAATTGCAGCCTGCAGCTGCGGGTCGTCTTCGTACGCAAGCTCCTTCTGGTACAGCTGTATATACTTCTCCTCGTCCAGCTCGATCATCTGATCCGGAACCAGCCCGCCGGCTTCCGCCAGGCTCACGCCGTTGGGCGTGCGGTATTTCCCAACAGAAATGGAGATCGCAGAGCCATCCGAGAGCGGGAACGTCGTCTGAAAATAGCCTTTTCCGCTGGTCTGCGTCCCAATCACCTGGGCGGCGCCGTATTCCTGGAGCGCCGCGGCGAAGAATTCAGCCGCCGAGTAGGAGTCCTCATTGACTAAAACCACCATATCCATGTCCAAAAAGTTTTCATCGGAGTAATCGACGCGCTCCTCGCCGGTATAATCCTCGCTAATGAACAGCTTGCCCTCCGGCAGCAGATAGTCCAGCAGCGCCACAAGCTCGTCTTTAAAGCCGCCCGGATTAAACCGGACATCAAAAATTAGCTTTGTAGCGCCCTGCTCACGGAGGTCCTCAATCATGGCAATGGTGTCCGCTGCGCAATTCGCATCAAAATTTCCAATGGTGAGATAGCCGATCTCGTTTTGAAGAAGCTCACCGGTCACATTGACCACATTGATCACGCTGCGCGTGAGGGCATACTCCTTCTCAACGCCGTCGCGGGAGAACGTGATCCGCACCTGCGTGCCCTCTTCCCCGCGCACCAGACTCTGCGCCTCCGAAACGTCCATGTCCGCCACCGGCCTCCCCTCCACCTTCGTCAGAAGGTCTCCGGGCATAATTCCGGCCTCCGCCGCCGGTCCGCCCGGCGAAACGCTCATGACGGTGAATCCTGCGTCGTCCTCGTTGAGCAATTGAATGGTGATCCCCACGCCCACATAGGCGTTTTGAATACTTTCCATATATTGGTCATAATCATCCGCGCTGATATAATAGCTCCAACGGTCGCCCGTCCCGGCAATCACACCCTCGGCAACCGCGTCCGCCATTGTGTCCTCGTCGATCTCTCCGATAAAATACGTGTCCAGATACTGCTGAATTTCCGCAGCCTTTTGCATGGCGGGCGAGTCCGCGTCCACGGAGGCAACCTGTGGCTGATGTTGGATCGTCGACCGGGCAATCACGGCGCCGAGACAAGTACACAGCGCGGCACTGATCAAAATACACAAAAGCTGGGAATAATAGCGTTTCAAAAATTTCCTCATGGCACTCTCCAATAGCAAATCATACCCACCGCCCGGGGAGGGACGTCATACCCCCGCCCGGGCTGTGGGAAATTTTATGTAAAAATTAGCAAACGGAAATATAATTCATGGGATTTACCGTCGAACCGTTATAATAGACCGTAAAATGCAGATGCGCGCCGGTAGACCATCCGGTGGAACCAACATAACCGATCAACTGGCCCTGGGAAACATATTCTCCGGCGGAAACAACATAATTCGTCATATGGCCATAGAGACTGGAGAAGCCGTCTCCATGATTAATCGTAACATAATAGCCATAGACGTCGCTATACGTCGCCGAGGTGACCGTGCCGCTCTTCGTTGCGTATATCGGCGTTCCGCTAGCTGCCGCCAGATCCACGCCGGTGTGAAAGCTGTAGTTGCCAGTGATGGGATGGATCCGATACCCATAGGGGCAACTGACATAGGAGCATCCCGCCGGAAGCGGGTAGGCAAAGCCGCTGCTGGACACGCCGCCGGAAGAACCGCCCGACGAACTGCCACCGGAAGATCCGCCCGACGAACCGCCGCCCGACGAATTGCCGCCTGAGGAACCACCGCTGTTTTGCTGCGCCAGCCGCTCCGCTTCCTGCTCGGCCTCCAGGGCATCTTGGTATTCCTGCTCCTTCGCGGCAATCTCCGCGACAAGAGCGTCTTCCTTCGCCTCGTAATCTTCGGCCACGTCTTCCATGTCCGCAATATTTCCGGCAAGCTCCTGCAGGACGCTGTCCGCCTCTAGCCGCTGCTCGTCCAGCGTCTCCTGCGCGAGCGCCAGCTCGCCCTTCTTCTCCTCCAGCGTGACCTTCTGCGCCGCCAATTCCTCGCGGCTCGCCGCAATCCGCTGCGCCGACTCCTTCAGGTTTTTCAGCATTTGCTGATCGCTCGCTTCAATTTCCTGAATCATTTCCATCCGGCTCAAAAGATCCGAAAAACTGTTGGCGCCGAACAAAATCGACCAATAGGAAACCTTCGTGCCGTGCTTTTCCATCGCGCGCAGACGCGTTTTATACTGCTGCGTGCGAACCGCTTCCTCCTCAAGCAGGGTATCCAACTCGCCTTGCTTCGCGGAAATTAGCCGGTTGTATTCCTGCATCTGGGCTTCAATATTATCAATCTCTTCCCGTGTCAGTTCAACGCTGCGGTCAATCTCCGACTTGCGGTCGACAACCGTTTTGGCGTCGTCGCGCGTTGCCGCAATTTCTTCTTGCAATTCCGCCTTCTTTTCCTTAATGTCGTCGGCCTGGGCTTCGAGATTGTCGATCTCGCTCATAATGTCGTCCGAATCTGCGGCCAGCGCCATAATCACGCTGCCGCACACTCCCGCCAGCAGCGCCAGTACCAAAATAATGGCGATCACCGAAACAATACGCTTCCGTATATTCAACCAAAATCCCTCCAATCAAACATCCATAAACTTTCGAATCGAGATCAAACTGCCAAACACACCAATCAGCAACCCAATCACGCCGAATACAATTGCCACAATCCAAATCACGCTTTGAAACGGCACCACCGTGACCAAATCCAGGCCGCCCTCCTGGGCAATCCGGTTTGCAATAAGCTCATACAGTCCCCATTCCAGTCCAAAGGCTATGCCGCCGCCCAGCAGGCCAAGGATCACGCCCTGAATCACAAAGGGGAAGCGGATAAAGCCGTTGGTCGCGCCGACAATCTTCATAATTCCAATTTCCTCCTGCCGGTCGTACATCACCAGCTTGATGGTATTGGAGATGATAAAAATGGACACAATTGCCAGCACCAGCATGATCGCCGCAGACACCACCGTCAGCATATTTTGCACGGTGTTAAACGTTTCCAAGACCGCCGTCGGCGTATTGACCTCGGAAACCCCTTCGATAGTCTCGATCTCCTCCACAGTCTCGGAGAGCTGATCATAATCCTCCAGAACGATGACATAGCGGTCTTCAAAGGTGTCGGCGGTAATGCCCTCAAACACGCTGGGGTCGTCGTGCGAAGCAATGTAGTTGTCCAGCGCCTCCTGGCGGGAGACGAACTGCTTGCTCCGGATATTGCGGATTTGACTCAGCTGCGTGCCGACACTCTTCGCCTCGGCTGTGGTATACGACGAATCGATATACACCAAAATCTCGCTCTCGGATTCCAGCTCGTTGACCATGCAGTACAGGTTGTAGGAGATCATGCCGAATCCGCCGATGATCACCAAGCAGGCCACCATCACGCACACGGCGGCGAAGGACATAAACCCGTGTTTATAAATACCGCGAAAGCCCTCCCGGAATAAATAGCCAAAATTATTCTTCATACGTATAATACCCATCCATCCCGTCGCTGATAACCTTGCCTTCCTCCAAAGCGACGACGCGCTTCGTGAAACGGTTGACCAGCTCTTTTTCATGGGTGACCACTAGGACCGTCGTGCCCAGCGCGTTGATCTGCTCCAAAAGCATCATGATCTCATACGAACGCTGGGGATCCAGATTCCCCGTCGGCTCGTCCGCAATGATCATCACAGGGTTGTTGACCAGCGCCCGGGCGATAGCCACGCGCTGCTGCTCACCGCCGGACAGCTCATGGGGAAGCCGGCGGCTCTTCGTCTCCAGACCCACTAGCTCCAGCACATAAGGGACGCGCTTTTTAATTTCCTTATTCGACGCGCCAATCACGCGCATGGCAAAGGCCACGTTTTCATACACCGTAATGTTGTCAATCAGGCGGAAATCCTGAAAAATTACGCCCAGCGTGCGCCGCATATAGGGAATTCGCTTTTTTTTGATCTTTTCCAGCGCGTAACCGTTAACATGCACCGTGCCGGACGTCGGCGCCAACTCGGCCGTCAGCAGCTTGATAATCGTCGTCTTTCCGGAACCGGACGGCCCCACAAGAAAGACAAATTCTCCGTCGTTAATGCGCAGATCAATGCCGTTGATGGCCTTTGTGCCCGTCTCGTAAGCTTTTACAACTTTACTAAGTTCAACCATAGTTTACCACATCCATCAAACCGCACGGTTTTCGCGGGATACTAAATATTTCTTCACCATCAGCGCCACTTTAAACACGATTGCGTCGTCAAACTCGCGCAAATCCAGCCCCGTCACCTTCTTAATCTTCTCCAGGCGATAGACCAGCGTGTTTCTATGTACAAACAGCTTCCGCGAGCTCTCCGACACATTCAGATTATTTTCAAAAAATTTATTGATGGTAAACAGGGTTTCCTGATCCAGAGAATCAATGGAATTCTTTTTAAACACCTCCGACAAGAACATCTCGCACAGCGTCGTCGGCAACTGATAGATCAACCGGCCAATTCCCAGATTTTCATAGCTGATGATGCTCTTTTCCGTGTCAAAGACCTTGCCTACTTCAATTGCGACCTGCGCCTCTTTGTAAGAGTCCGCCAATTCCCGCAAATGGTGCGCCGTTGTGCCGATGCCGATGGTCGTCTTGAGAAACAGCTCCGACTTAATCGCGTCTTCAATGCTCTTGGCGATCTTCGGCTCCTCGCCATAGGAATCGCCCAACTGTTTGACCACCACGATGTCCGATTCGTTGATACTCAAAACAAAGTCCTGCTGCCGGTCTGGGAACATATTCTGTAACAGCTCCACCGCCGCCACATCCGCGTGGCCCACCTGCCGAACCAGAAACACCGCGCGCGGAACCTCCGTGGCAAAGTGCAGTTCCTTCGCGCGGACATAGATATCCCCAGGCAAAATATTGTCGGTGATGATATTTTTGACGAAGGTGCCCCTGTCATATTTCTCCTCATAGTAGTTTTTCGCGCTGTTCAACGCTACGTGGGACATCAAACACACGCTGCGGGCCACGTCGTCGTCGCCCTCCACAAACACCGCGTAGTTCAGCGCGCCGTTCCAGCCGAGAATCGGCTTCAACGTGTGCTTCTCAAACACAACCAGGTCGCTCGTACCGCCGAGGCGGGCAATCGCCTCTGGCCAGCGCTTGCCGACCAGCGCGGAATTGGTGCAGGAAATTACATTGCCATCCACATCCATGACGCCTAGATAGCGATCTGTGGCTTCTTTCAACTGTAGAATTACACTTTGAAATATTCGACTGGACATAAACTTGTCCTCCTTATCCCTGTGCGACATAGCGGATAGCACAAAAATATAGGTACATAATACATCAAATTTCACAAAATATCAAGTACCTATTGACAAATTGCCATAAAAAAAGATGTATATTTTCGTGATATTTTCCATAACCGTTTCAGTCCATCCAAAGCACCCGCGTTTCTTCTTCTGACAGCTCCCGCACCTGGCCCAGCTGCAGATCGCCCAGGCATAAACTCCCCTCCTGGATGCGCCGCAGATATTGGACATGCATCTGCCGCGACTCCATCATGCGCCGCACCTGGTGAAACTTCCCCTCCTGCACGCGGATCAGGCTGACCCCCAACCCCTGCGGAATCAGCTCCGCGGGCAGACAGCGCAGCCCGTCCGACAGTACCAACCCGCGCGCGAATGCCTTGACGTCGGCGCTCGTCGCGGTACTCTCATGCTCGGCATAGTAGGTTTTCCAGATCCCGTGTCGGGGCGACGCAAGGCGGTGATTCAGCTGCCCGTCGTTGGTAAAAAGCAATAGGCCCTCCGTGGCCTTGTCCAGGCGGCCAACCGGCATCACGCCGAGTCTTCGGTATTCCGGCGGCAGCAGTTCCATCACGGTTTTGTCCCGCGCGTCCTCCAAGGCTGTGATATACCCCGCCGGCTTGTTGAGCATGATCGTCACCGTCCGCTTCCGCGCCGCCTCGACGCCGTCGACCGTGACCAGATCCGCGTTCTCGTCCACCTTGAAGTCCACCGCCGTCACAATCCGGCCTCCCACCGCCACGCGCCCGGCGCGGATCATATCCCTGAGCTCCTTCCGGGATGCGACGCGGGCATCGGACAAAAACTTGTCTAACCGCTGCATACTTCTTCCTCCCCCTGGAATATTTGTCCCACATTTCGAATACGCTTTACTACCAATAACCACATCGGAGGGATTTCCATGTTTGTTGTGACAGCAAAACTTTCAAAAGCGAAAATCGCCATCATCGGCATTGTGATCATCGCCATCATCGCAGCCGTAATTCTCCTGGTGATTGGCGGCGACAAGCCCAAGGAGCCGCAGTCGGTCACCGTCAGCTCCAATGACGACCGCGTCGCCTTCCTCGCCTCCTACGGCTGGAGCGTCAACGCCGAGCCTGTGCAAACCCAGAAGGTCCTGATTCCACAGAGTGTGGAAAGCGAGGTCTTTTCCCGTTACAATGAGCTGCAAATCAGCCAGGGCTTCGACCTGACCGACTACGCCGGAGAAAAGGCCATGCGCTACGTCTATGAAGTGCTTAACTACCCCGACGCCACCGCGCCGGTCTATGCGACCGTGCTGGTCTTCGACAATACCGTTATCGGCGGCGACATAACCTGTTCCGCTCCGGACGCGCCGATCCACGGCTTCGCCATGCCCTCTTGAGCCGCCGCGCCAGATATGCGGAATCTTCCTCCCGGCGTTACATTTTGAAACGATTCCCGGATGAAATCCTTTGGGCACCAACGCACAATTCTAATGGTCTAATGGTGCAGATGCGCCATCAGGGCATCCGTCGTGAATTGTGCGGTGGCGCCCTTAATTTAATCCAAGACTCGTCGCTTTGCCGGCGCCGATTGTTTTGCGCCGGCAAAGCACGTCTCATGCCAGGCGCGGAGCAGACAGGCATTTTACGCCGTGTCTGGCGTAACCAGTATAGCACAAAAGTTTTTTAGAAAAAAGTCTTGCATTTGGAATCGGTTCTGGTATAATAAAAATATCTGAATATTTGTCTTCGGGGCAGGGTGCAATTCCCGATCGGCGGTAAAGTCCGCTAGCAATTCGCATGAACCGGTGCAATTCCGGTACCGACAGTATAGTCTGGATGGAAGAAGACAACACACACCGATGTGAATTTTGCGCTTGGTATGTGTTGCACCTGAACGACATTGTTTCAGGTGCATCATTTTTTATCAAGGAGTGTTCGATCTATGAAAACAAAAACCGCATTTTCCACGCGCGGCCTCACAGTCACAGCAATTTTGTCGGTCATCGCCTTTGTGCTGATGTTCCTGGATTTCGCAATCCCATCCGTCATTCCGTCCTTTGTCAAGATGGACGTCTCCGACCTGCCCGCACTGCTGGGCGCCTTTGCACTCGGCCCGGTCTCCGGCGTGATGGTCGAACTGCTGAAAAATCTGCTCAAGCTCCTCATCGAGGGCACCGATTCCGGCTTTATCGGGGAACTGTGCAACTTCCTGCTCGGCGCGGCGTTCGTCTTTGTGGCAGGTGCTTTCTATCACAGCCACAAGACCCGCAAGCGCGCGCTCGCGGCGTCTTTCCTGGGCGCGGCCATAATGGCCCTGGTCAGCGTGCCGATCAATTACTTCCTGGTCTACCCCGTCTATGCCACCGTCTATGCGCCGATGGATGTGATCGTCGGCATGTATAAAAGCCTTTTGCCCTGCGCCAATACACTGCTCAAATGCCTGTTGATCTTTAATATGCCGTTTACGTTCGTCAAGGGGGTTCTGGACGTGCTGATCTGCTGGCTAATCTATAAGCCCCTCTCCCCCGTTTTGCACGGCCGGTCCGAATAACGGCGAAACCCGCCAACGGTAAATTCGCCCGCATCACCGTCACGCCATTTGCATACAAAATGCACAGGGTACGGTCAAACCCGTCCCTGTGCGAATTTTTAAATTGGAAAGTAACTTATTTAATCTCCACAGTCGCGCCGGCGGCCTTGAGTTCCTCAGCCAGCTTTTCCGCGTCTTCCTTGGAAATCGCTTCCTTCAAGGTCTTCGGGCAGTTGTCCGCGATTTCCTTCGCTTCCTTCAGGCCCAGGCCGGTAGCGGCACGGATAACCTTGATAACGCCCAGCTTGGAAGCACCAACTTCCTTCAAAATAACGTCGAATTCGGTCTTCTCTTCCACTTCCGCGGCGGCAGCGGCGGGAGCGGCGACAGCGGCGGCAGCGGCGGAAACGCCGAAAGTCTCCTCAAGCGCATGAACCAGCTCAGCCAGTTCTACAACGGTCAAGCCCTTGACTTCTTCGATCAGAGCGGTAATTTTCTCAGACATGGTAAAATCCTCCTAATAAAGTAGATAGTTAAAAATTATTCTGCGGCAGCTTCCGCCGCGGGGCCTTCCTTTTGGGTGCGGATCTGATCCAAGACAAATGCCAGAGAAGAGATCGGCGCCAGGAACGTGCCAAGAACCTGAGCGACCAGCGCGTCCTTGCTGGGCAGTTCGCCGAAGCCCTGCAGCTGCTCCACACTCATGACGGAGCCTTCCACAAAGCCGCCCTTGATCTTAATCACGTTTTTGTTCTTCTTTGCGAATTCGCTTACGATGCGGGCCGGAGCAATCGGATCGCCATGGGTGCAGGCCATGGACGTTGTGCCGTTGAGCAGATCGTCAAACTGGTTATAACCGGCCTTGTTGGCGGCAAAACGCGTGAGAGTGTTCTTCACAACGGTGTATTCCACGCCAGCTTCACGGAACTGATTGCGCAGCTCGGTATCCTGAGCGACAGTGATGCCCTTGTAGTCAACAAAGACAGCCGCCGTAGCGGTTTGCAGCTTGTCAGCCAGTGCATCCACGATTGCCTTTTTGGTTTCAAGAACCTTGGCATTGGGCATAGTGTTGTCACCTCCGAAAAATAAATGTCCCCATGCCAAAGACATGAGGACACAGAAATTCTCGCAAAAATCGTTGTGTAACCTCGGCAGGATGGAAATCCGTTACGGCAAAAGCCTCCTGCTGTCTTCGGCAGCAAGCGTATTTTAGCATATTGTCTTAAATTTGTCAACCATTAAGATGAAAAAAGCAATAAATTACTACAATTTCGTCGTGTATTTCAAATACGGCAGAAACCGCGGGCGCTTTCCGCAAAGAAAGCGCCCGTAAACCTTTATGATATTTAAGAATCAATATTTGCCGGAGTTCACCCGGACGCCGGGGCCCATCGTGGATGCGACGACCAGAGAACGGATATACTGGCCCTTCGCGGCGGCGGGCTTCGCCCGGACAACCGCGCCGACCAATGCGTTCATGTTCTCCTCCAGCTTTTCTGGCCCAAAGGAAACCTTGCCGATGGGGCAATGGATAATATTGGTCTTGTCCAGACGGTACTCAATTTTACCGGCTTTAATCTCCTTGACGGCGTCCGCCACGTTCGGGGTCACCGTACCGGCCTTGGGAGAGGGCATCAAGCCCTTCGGGCCGAGCACACGGCCCAGACGGCCGACCATGCTCATCATGTCGGGCGAGGCGACGACCACGTCGAAGTCAAACCAATTCTCCTTGGTGATGCGCTCGACCATGTCCATGCCGCCCACATAGTCCGCACCGGCCTCTCTGGCCTGATCCGCCTTGGCATCCTTGGCAAATACCAGAACCTTGCGGGTTTTGCCGGTGCCGTTGGGCAGGACAATGGCACCGCGGACCTGCTGGTCCGCATGGCGGGAATCGACACCCAGCTTGATGTGGACCTCCACAGTCTCGTCAAACTTTGCGTGTGCGGTCTTTACAACCAACGCCAAAGCGTCCGCCGGGTCATACTGAACAGCGCGGTCGATCTGCTTGGCGCTATCTTTATATTTTTTACCTCTAAACAATGTAATTTCCTCCTTAAAGTGGTGATGCGGAATAATCCTCCCACATTTTTGAGGCTGCCAAACACGCAAACCTCAGCAGCGAACGGTCAGTCAACGACAGTGATCCCCATGGAACGCGCCGTTCCAGAGATCATGCTCATGGCGGCCTCCAAAGTGGAGGCGGTCAGATCGGGCATCTTCTTCTCCGCGATCTCCTGAACCTGAGCCTTGGTAATCTTGCCGACCTTCTCCTTATTGGGGACGCCGGAACCCTTTTCCAAACCGGCGGCCTTCAAAATGAGCAAGGGCGCGGGGGGCGTTTTGGTGATAAAGGAAAAGCTGCGGTCTGCATAAACCGTGATCACAACCGGAATCTTAAAGCCGGCCTGATCCTTGGTGCGGTCATTAAATTCGCGGATAAACTGGGCGATATTGACGCCGTGCTGGCCAAGCGCCGGGCCGACAGGGGGCGACGCGGTGGCCTTTGCCGCCGGAATTTGCAGTTTAATATAACCTGTTACTTTTTGTGCCATTATAAGCACCTCCTGATAAAATGTGGTGATATACGCCAAGCGTACCTTTGACGGGGCGAGCGCCCCTCCCACGTTCCGAGCGCCAAAGCGCGCTCATTTCCTACTGTGGAATCACTTCCACTTGGTCGAGCTCCAGATCGACCGGGGTTTCGCGTCCGAACATGGAAACAATGACGCGAACCTTATTCTTTTCGACATCCAGCATGTCCACCGTACCCACAAAAGACGTCAGCGGGCCGTCGGCAATCCGAACCTCGTCGCCCACCGCATAGCCGACAACGAACTCCCGCTTTTCCATGCCAAGCTGGTAGACCTCCTCCTCCGTCAGAGGAGTCGGCTTGGTGCCGGAACCCACAAACCCCGTGACGCCCCGCACATTCTTGATAATATACCAGGTTTCATCGCTCATAATCATTTTCACCAGCACATAGCCGGGAAAAACCTTGCGGTCATAGGTTTTGGGGCCATTATCGGTCATCTCCGTGACCGTTTCCAGCGGAATCGACACGGCAAGTATATGATCTTCCAGATGTCTGGTTTCAATGGTCTTTTCAATGTTGGCTTTTACCTTGTTTTCATACCCGGAATAGGTATGCACGACATACCACTTTGCACTCTCAGCCATAGCTCTACCTGTTAAATCAGATCCAGGAACAAGTGCAGAAGATACCCTGCGCCATAGTCGAACAGGCCGACCACCACGCCCACAATTACCACACAGACCAGAACGATCAGCGTATTGTTGACGAGCTGTTTGCCAGTGGGCCACACGACCTTTTTCAGTTCGCTGCGCATCTCACGGAACCACTTCTTCATGCGCGCAAATCTGCCAACCTTTTTAGCCTCAGCCATTTTTGTCCACCCTTTCCATTACTTCGTTTCGGTATGAAGCGTATGTTTCCTGCAGAATCTGCAATACTTCTTCATTTCCAAACGGTCGGGGTCGTTCTTCTTGTTCTTCATCGTGTTGTAGTTTCTTTGTTTGCACTCCGAACACCTCAGTGTGATCTTCACGCGCATGATCGGCACCTCCTTAAATTCTGCCTCCCTGCGTCTCTCCTGGCTATCAACAAATTTAGCAGACGCCTTGGCGCCCTTCCAGAAGCTGAAAACAGCGCTCCCTTTCCCACCGCCAAGCGTACCACGATTCATACGGCCCGGCAAGCGCAAGAAAGCCACGCGTTCCCCTTTCCCTCCAGGAATCGGGGGCCGCGCACAACAAGCCCTTTTTCACAGGTAAAACTATTCTACCATATTTTTTCCCTCAGGTCAACCATTATTTTCAATTTTTCTCAAAAAGAAGCCGCGAAAAAGACCCGCCCACCTTGACTTTTTTCGTAAAAAGACATATAATTCAATCGGTAAAATATCACGCTTTTGCCGATCACTTGAAAAGGGAGACTGCATTATGGTTTATCACATGACGGTTGCCGGTTTGGAACGGGATTTGCCCATTTGCAAAGTAAGCGACGATCTGTATATCGGCGCATTCGTAATTTTTGGCGACCAGGAACTCACCGTGGCCGCCGCCGGAGCGCTTTTGGAGCGCGCCCCGGCTTACGATTACCTGATCACCGCCGAGGCGAAAGGAATTCCGCTCGTCCATGAGATGGCCAGACAGCATGGCGACAAAAAGTATTTTCTCGCGCGCAAAGCTCCGAAGCTGTATATGTCCGGCATCTTTGAGGTGGCCGTCCATTCGATTACAACGGCAACGGAACAGCGGCTTTATCTGGATACCGCAGATGCGGAGCTGATGCGCGGCAAGCGGATTTTGCTGGTGGACGATGTGATTTCCACGGGCGAAAGTCTGACCGCGCTGGAGGCTCTGGTTGAAAAGGCCGGCGGCAACATCGTGGGCCGTATGGCCATCCTGGCCGAGGGCGACGCGCAGTCCCGGGACGATCTGATTTATTTGGAGAAGCTCCCTCTGTTCAACTCCGATGGCTCCGTCAAGGAGTAAAAACTCAAACCAAGCGAAATGGCGGGGACATAGCGTCTGCGCCATTGATTCATTCGCCATTGATTTATTAATTATCCGGCGCGCTCCGAGCGGGCGCCAGATAGAAAAATTTATGCAAAAAATTTTCTGGGCCGTGCAATAAAACAAATCCTTCGCGCATTAACCCAGTGAAAGGAACGATATGCTATGATTTGTTTGACGTCGACAATCAGCGGCATATCCGAGATGGATAAAATAGACCGGTACATCTCCGATATTGCTCAAAGTGGCAGCCATACGGCGCTGGAACAACTGTATATCTGCACAAAAGATGCGATCTATGGCTACGCACTTTCCATTTTGAAAAACACGCATGACGCGGAGGATGTGCTGCACGACTGTTATATCGTCGTTTATCAGTCCGCTTCCGGATATGTTTCCGAGGGAAAACCAATGGCGTGGATCTTTACGATTACAAGGAACCTGTGCCTTGGGAAGCTCCGCGGCCGCAGCCGCATGGCGGACATTCCGGATGAGGATTGGGAGCGCTCTCTGGAAGCCAACGCGCGCATCAGTATGGAAGACAGAGTTGTGCTTGCGCACTGCCTGCGGGATCTGGCGGACGACGAACGGGAGATACTGCTCCTGCACATTCTCTCTGGCATGAAGCACAGGGAAATTGCGCAGATGATGGACCGGCCGCTATCTACAATCCTTTCAAAATATCATCGTGCGCTCAAAAAAATGAGGGCGCTATTAAAAGAGGAGGACAGCGCAAATGGATAGCCGTGAACTTGAGAACAGAATCAAATCGGCTTACGAGAACATCGCTCCGGATATTCTGGATTCTGTCCTCTGTGATTGCGATCAGCAGAAAGGACGGGTTATTATGATCGAAAAGAAGAAAAATTCCTGGGTAAAGTACATCGCCGGTATCGCGGCGGCCCTCGTATTGATCTTTGGCGGGATAATTGGCATGAACGTGTACAACGGAAACCACGCGGTCGCCTCCACGATCATGCTGGACGTCAATCCCAGTCTGGAGATCCAGATCAACAAAAGCGAAAAAGTGCTGCGAGTTAATCCGCTCAATGAGGACGCGAAGGTCGTTGTGGGAGAGATGGACTTCTCCGGCAGCAGTCTTGACGTCACGTTGAACGCGCTGATTGGCTCCATGCTCCGCAACGGCTACATCAGCGAAGCGGCAAATTCTATCCTTGTCACGGTGGACACTCACGACGAGGCGGCCGGTCAGGCGCTGCAGACAAAGCTCATGTCTGAGATTAACTCCATTTTGGAAAGCGAAAACGTTTTGGGCGCCGTGCTCGGCCAGACCGTGACAAGCGGCGACGACGTCCAGCAGCTTGCACGGCAGTACGGGATCACCACCGGAAAGGCGCGGCTGATCAAGCAAATTACGCAGCAAAACTCACTGTATACCTTTGAAGATTTGGTTAAACTCTCAATCAACGAGCTTAATCTCATTTCCGAATCGGGCGGGACGAAGCTTGAAAATGTGGAATCGATCGGAACCGCCAGCGCTTCCGCTTATATTGGAGAAGCGGCGGCGAAAGACGCGGCCTTCCAACACGCGGGCGTCAAAGCGTCTACCGCGACGAACGTGACGTGCGAAATGGACTGGGAGGACGGCATGATGGTATATGAGGTTGATTTTTACGCCGCAGGTTACGAATACGACTATGAAATCAACGCAAAGACCGGGGATATCATCAACTTCAGCAAGGAAATCGACGACGACCACCAAACCCCGTCGAACCCGTCGAATCCATCGGACCCGTCGAATCCATCGGATCCGTCGAATCCATCGGATCCGTCGAACCCGTCGACCGGAGGTCAAACGACTTATATCGGCGAAGCGGCCGCAAAAGCCGCCGCGTTCAAACACGCCGGCGTGAAGGAAACGGATGTGCTGCATTGTTCTTGCAAGTTAGAGCATGATTCCGGGATCGCCGTCTACGAAATCGACTTCGACACGAAGGGTTATGAGTACGACTATGAAGTCAACGCCTTGACGGGCGAGATTGTCAAATCCAAGAAGGAAGCTGACGACCATTCCTCGAATAACACTGGGGGTAACACCGGGGGTAACACCGGAGGTAACACCGGCACGCATACTGGCTCGGGAAATGAATCCAGCGTGATCGGAGAAGCGGCGGCAAAGGCGGCGGCGCTCGCCCATGCCGGGCTATCAGAAAGCGAGATCCGGGATTACAAGTGCGAGCTAGATTACGAAAATGGCAAGGCGATCTACGACATCAGCTTCGACTGCAACGGCTATGAGTACGACTACGACGTCAACGCCCTGACGGGAGAAATTGTCAAATCCAACAAGGAAGCTTACGACGCTGACGACTATTATGACGACTATGACGACTATGACGACTATGACGACTATGACGACCATGACGACGACCATGACGACTATTATGGCGACCATTTCTCGGATAACACCGGCTCGCATACCGGCTCGGGAAATGAATCCAGCGTGATCGGAGAAGCGGCGGCAAAGGCGGCGGCGCTCGCCCATGCCGGGCTATCGGAAAGCGAGATTCGGGATTACGACTGCGAGCTGGATTATGAAAACGGCAATGCGGTTTATGAAATTAGTTTCGACAGCAATGGCTTTGAGTACGACTATGAAATTGACGCCGTGACCGGCGCGATCCTCCGGCAGGAGAAGGATCGAGACTGAATACGACGGCCGCATGGCGGGGCAAACGTCCCCGCCATGCGGTTTTTTTATTAAAAATATACATTTTTCTTGCGTTCCGTCATTCCATTTTTTCACATCTTGTGGTACAATAAAAATGTTAAGAACATGAAATGGAGGCGCTGCGCATGAAAATACTACTAAAAAACGGCACGGTTGTCGCAGGCAGCGGCAGCAACGTTGCCGATATTTTGATCTGTGACGAAAAAATTGCAAAAATTGGCAAAAGCCTGGACGCTCCGGACGCCGTCGCTGCCGATTGTACCGGCAAGCTGCTGTTCCCCGGTTTTATCGATGCCCACACGCATTTTGACCTGGATGTGTGCAATACCACCACGGCTGACGACTTCTACTCCGGCGGCAGAGCCGCTCTGCGGGGCGGAACCACGATGGTCATTGATTTTGCCTGCCCAAACAAGGGGGAGTCCCTGCAATACGGCCTGGATCTTTGGCACAAAAAGGCCGACGGCCGTACCGCCTGCGACTATTCTTTCCATATGACGATTGACGACTGGAATCCGGAGATCATCCGTGAAATTCCGCGCATGTTTGAACAGGGAATTTCCTCCTTTAAGCTCTATCTCACCTATCCTGCCATGATGATTGGCGACCGCAATATTTTCCTAGCGCTGCAGGAGTTGAAAAAGTACGGCGGGATCGCCGGCGTACACTGTGAAAACGCCGACGTGATCGACGCGCTGATCGCGCAAAAAAAGGCTGCGGGACTGCTAGCACCCTCCTCCCATCCGGAATCCCGTCCCAGCGCTTTGGAGGCCGAGGCAATCAACCGGCTGCTGAAAATGGCGGAAGTGGCGGATGTGCCGGTGGTTGTGGTGCATTTGTCCTCCGCCTACGGTTTAGAAGAGATCAAACACGCCAGAGCGCGCGGGCAAAAGGTCTATGTGGAAACTTGTCCGCACTATCTGCTGCTGGACGACAGCCGGTATTATCAACCGGAATTTATTGAGAGCGCCAAATATGTCTGCGCACCGCCTCTACGAAAGCCTCAGGATCAGCAGGCCCTTTGGCGCGCCTTGGCGGATGGTGAAATTCAGACTATCTCCACGGATCATTGCTCGTTCACCACGCGGCAAAAATATGCCGGTCATAACGATTTCAGTAAGATTCCCGGCGGCATGCCCGGCGTCCAGAACCGTGGTGAGCTGATCTATTCCTATGGCGTGGCGGCGGGGAAAATCACGAAAGAACAAATGGCGCTGCTGCTCTCGGAGAATCCTGCGAAACTGTACGGCGCCTATCCCAGAAAGGGCGTTCTGGCCGAGGGCAGCGACGCGGATATCGTCGTTCTGGATCCCGCGGCGCGGGGCGTTATCACCGCTGCGGATCAGGAATACCGCATGGACTATAATCCCTATGAGGGCTTCCCGCTCCAAGGACGGATTACCCAGGTCTATCTGCGCGGCACGCTGGCGGTTGACCAAGGCAAGATTTTGCGGGACAAGGGCGGGCAGTTTATTGCCCGAGGCAAATGCCGCCTATAATGCGGCCGCCTGATAAATACGAAAAAATGCATACAAGCACCGCCGCCGGGTTTTCGTGAAGTGACCTCAAAAAGTTAGACAAAGTTTTATAGAGAACTTGTGCAAACTGAATATTAAGCGGC
>CAYVEB010000029.1:0-20245 GCA_964450645.1 uncultured Oscillospiraceae bacterium
TAGCTTCATATAGCCCTGCATATCCCGGAATCCCACACTCTCATACAAGGGCCTTCCGCATTCGGATGTTTCAAGATAAATCTTTGTGATTCCGCGCGCCTGCGCACAGTTTACCAGATAGCGGACAATCGCGTTGCCCACGCCGTTCCCACGGTACGCTTCTTTGGTATAGACGTTCATCAGGTAGGCGCACGCACCGCTCGGGTTGTCCGGCGAGGGCATTTCCTCATACAGGCAAAGGCCGCCGCAGCCTACGGTTTGCTGATTCACCTGTGCAAACACGGCGATGTGCCCGCCGCTCGGAATCGCTTTTCGGTAGTATTCCCGGTTGGCAGCGGAAAGCGCTTGCGTGTCCGCGTCCTCCGGAATCGAGAAAACATGGTGCAGGACCTCCATCCGCCATTCCATCAGCTTCTCCAGCTCTCCAATGGAAGCCCGCTTGACTACAACTTCCACTCAGCCGACCGCTCCTTCCTTCATAATAACCGGCAGCGCCTTGGTATCCACCTTTCCGTGGGCGTTCAGAGGGAGCGCGTTCATGCGGACAAAGAATTCGGGAATCATATAGTTCGGCAAAAATCTCGCCATTTCTTTTTTCAGCGTCGACAAGTTGGCCTCCGGCTGCTTCAGCACGACATACGCGACCATGTAGGATAGATTCTGCTCGTCGGTGTACGGTCGGACGACGGCACTTTCAATCTCCGGGCATTTGCACAGCACGCTCTCCACCTCAACCGGTTCCACCCGCTTGCCGAGGATCATTACCTGCGTGTCCTTTCTGTGGAGGAAAGCGATATTCCCATCCGGCAGGAAATAGCCCAGATCCCCGCTGCGGTACAAGACAGAGCCGTCCGGCCGTGTGACAAAGGCCTCGTTTTCCTTTTTTCGGTTGCCGATATATCCGGCGGATACGCCGTCGCCAAGAATACAGATTTCCCCAATTTCGCCAGGCGCCACTTTCTCCATGTGTTCGTCTAAAATCTCGATCTGGATTCCGGGAACGGGTTTGCCAACAGGATACGTGCCGTCGGCAAGGGGCGCTACGCCATTGCACCGGTAATACGAAACGCACACTGTGGTCTCCGACGGGCCGTAGGTGTTGTAGATTTCCACCTGGTCGGTCAGATTGGTGATATAGCTTGCGCGCAATACATCGCCGCCGCTGATCAGCAGTCTTAAACTCTTGGGAATCCTAGGCAAATGGTTCATTTCCTGCAGCAAATACGGGAAGCCGCTGATCTCGGTGACGTTATTTATCTCGACAAATTCCATCAGGTGGCAGATGTCTTTCTTCGTTTTTGCGGACGGGATCGCCAGCACAGCGCCGGACAGGAGGGTGGTAAATACCTCTTCCACGAAGATATCAAACGAGCAGACGGAGTATTGCAGCATTGTATCCGCTTGGCACGGATGAAATTCGTTTTGGAACGCCCGGACATAGTGGCACACGTTGCGGTTGCGCACAGCGACACCTTTTGGCGTTCCCGTAGAGCCGGAGGTGTATAAGATATAGGCCAGATCGTCCGGCGAAGCGGCCGGTTTCACCGAAACATCTTCCGCCGCCAAGCCGGGATCCACGCACAAACAGGGGAATTGTTCCACCTTTTCCCTGTGAACGCTGTTTGTAATCAGCAGCTCCACACCAGCGTCCGTCATCATAAACTCGATTCTTTCCTGCGGGAAGAACGGCTCCACGGGAACATAGGTTTTCCCCAGCTTCAGAACTGCGAAAATCGCGGCAATCATTTCCACAGAATGTTCCATCATTATCCCGACCCGGTGCGCGCTTTCAGGGATTTTCACGGCAATCGTATCGATCAGGCTTGCAAACTCCGCCCTTGTGAGGCTTCGCGCTTCATCAAACACCGCTATAGCGTTTGGCGCGGCTTTTCTTTGGCCCTCAAAAATTTCATAAATCACATTTTGGTTCATCTTGCGTACTCCTTTGGAAATTTAGCTTTTCTTGGTATATAAATTATACAAATATTCTGGAAACTTTTCAAGTGCGCAGAATTATTATATAAAGTATAAAAAACTTACCGTCTTGCATTCTTCTTCACTTTTCCAGCCGCGAAGGAAAGCCCCGCGCCTGACTTTCGGACACGGAGCCTATTCACGGCCGGTTTTAGAGAAGCCTGCCCACAATGTCAAACGGCGTTTGGAGCCGCCGGCGCGGACGTCTAACGCAACGTTTCAGGAAGACGGATTCTTTTGGTTTTCCCCTTCACGGTGTCTTCTCTGCTTTTTCCAAATCAAATACGCGGCAAACGAACCCAGCATCAAAATGATCTTGCACCCGGCGGCAATCCAAAATGCCGGAGACGATGTGTCGTGGGCGCTCATACCCATAACGGAAAAGGTTAGGACGGATGGGAGCATCCCTACCAATGTTCCCACGATATAGCGGTCATATCGAAGGTCGCTCGCCCCAAAATACATCCCAACCAAATCGCTCGGCAATAGTCCAATGATCCGCGCGGCAATACAGACAAGAAACGCATGGCTTGACGATACGCTTTGCAGGTGCCTTAGCTTTTCATTTTTCATCATTAAATGGTCGAGAAGCTCCGCGCCCGATTTCTTCCCAATGAAGAACGGGATACTTGTCATAAGAACGCTCCCAATTATATTTACGCAAATCGCCAGCGGCAGCGGAAAGAGAACGCCGCTCGCGGCATAGAGGATGGCGCCATATATGGGGACCCTAATTCCTTTCAGCGCGAACAAAACCAGCATAATCAGCACGGCGGCGAAGGTGCTGGGCGGCAAGTAATTGGCGATGTTTTCAATGGTAAAATCTTTTCTGTAATGCCAGCACAAAAGCACAAGTCCGCACCAAAACGCAAGTATAAGCCCAGTACGAAGAAATGAATGGGCGCCTCTTTTTCCATTGGACGCCTTTTCCCTTGTCCGTGCATCCGTGCAATTTTGGTTGCAAATATCAGCTTTCATCTCAATTTGTCCTTCTCGATGGCGGCGTGCAGGGACGGTCTGCAAACGTCTTTTGCCGCCGCATTGTGTCTTCTTTCAGCATTCGTATCACGGTCCTTGTATTTTTTTCATACGGACAGAAAAAGTCCCCTCCCTGAAAAACACGCGCGGACATCGTAATCACCGATTTTCAGGCAGACATATCCAAAATGTCAAAATGGAGGTTTCGCCTTTGCTTCTTACGAAGCAAGCTCGATTTCCTTTGCCGAGCGAAATGTTTCCGCAAAAGAGCGTCTTTTTCCACCGTGTAGGCCAGCACTTCCACGCACACAATGGTTCGCCCCGAATATTTTGCCCGCAGTTCCTCCATACATACCTGCGCGGATACACAAGTCCCGCAAAGCCCCAAGGTACAAGAAAAATACATCAAATTCTGCTGCATCAAATTCTGCCCCGCTTCCAGTACCGGCTCAAACCAGGACAAAAACGTCCAGGGGGCAATCTGCGTTGTGCTGGCAAAATTCTCCACCCGCTGAAGCGCATAAAATTTTGGACGGTCAAGTCTCCTCCCGGTCCATAGATATAGCTTTTTCGCCAATTTTTACTTCCACGCGAATGCATTAAACGGGCGGCAACCTATTTGATTGAGCGCGGCGTTTCGCCGCTTCATGACAAGGAAAAATTTTTTATCGGAACCTAAGATGGGGAAAATGCACTTTCATAAAATCATCGTTGCAGAATCGGTCCAAAATCTGCGAGGCCCAAAGCAAGCCCTCCCCGCCTTTGCTTCGCTCGACGTAGCGAAAAATGGCGCTGACCGTAGCAACCAGGTCAAGGGTGCAAAAAACAGCCGCCACGGTGGCGAACACCGTCATCGCTTTCACCGGCAAGCGCTCCATCCATCTATCCAGGGGCCGATAGACAAAGAAAACCACGATTACGCATAGAACTCCCCAAAACGCCATATATACAAGCGTTGTGCGTCCATTTATATTCAAAAAATGTCCTTTATAATTCCAAGACCGCGTTCCGAGCAACTTTTCTTCAAGAAAATTTAAGGCATATTCCACCGCGCCGCCGCCCAGCGCGCCCGTGAGCCAGACCCGCCAAACTTTCGATTGATTCTTTAGGCTAAGCACGATGATCAAAGCGCCCAACCCGTAAACAAAATTAAACGGCGTAAACAAACTGCCGTTGCAATAAACAAAGCCTCTGCCACGGCAAAAATTAAAAAGCGTCTCCCAGGCCGTTCCGGTGAATCCGCCGAGCAAATAAATGCATACGGCTTTATAAAAGGTGACATGTATTTTCTCTTTGTTCGAATCGTCACGCAAAGCATTACAAGTCTCCGCAATTTGCCGCGCCAGCTTCTTTGTTTGTTCCATAAGCGCACCCCCTAGCTATTCTACCACCAGTATAGCATCCCGCGTTTAATTTTGATACGGGCAAAAGGGGCCGCGTGTCTGTTTTTCAGACACAAAGCAAGCATTTGACTTATTTTTTGGCAAAAATTTCAGGGCGTCCGCTCCCGTTTTCCTCACAGCGGGAGATCATTTCCTCGATCATCTCCTTTGTAATTTCAGACAGCCGCGCCAATATGTTTCGGGTGTCCTCCGTCATATCGTTTTTCAGCCATCTGGAAAAGAGTCCGAAGGCCAAACTCGACAGATACTCGTTGATAAACTTCAAATCGCTGTCTGTAATTTTTCGTCCATCCAGCAGCACCGTCACATACGCATGGACGACATGGTCACAAACCCTCCACAGATATTGCTCGTAAACTTCCCGGCTTGCAGAATGATAGATATGCAGCACAGCGCTTCGTTTTGCCAGCGCCATATCAATCACCGCTTCCAAGCAGTCCCCAAATTTTTCCGCAGTCGGATAAGCGCGAATGACCGTTTACGCATCTTCCTCAACGATATTTTCAATTAAATTTGAAATATCTTCAAAGTAATAATAGAAGGTGTTGCGATTGATTCCACAGTCCGCCACAATATCTTTTACCGTGATTTGAGAAAGAGGCCGCTGCGTCAGCAGTTTCAAAAAGGATTCCCGAATTGCCTTTTTCGTAAAATTAGCCATTTTATCCCCTTCCGCTTGATTCCCGCAAGTTTGCACAAAGCAGATCCTTGCAAGCGTGTCCAGACGCGTCGGCTCATTCCGCCCTGTTATTGCGCTCGCAGAGGGGTTGGACCGGCTTTTGTATTGCGGGTGTTTTCTTTCATTTTATGGCGAATTGTTCACTTGCATAACTGGCCTTACAAAATTTCAAATTGATGTTCCGTTTTTAAATATTCTCCTCATCGTAGATAAGTTAGCACAAAAATGCCAGAAAAGCAAGAAAATCCGGCCGAAATAAGTTCTGCGATGTCAATAGATACGAACCACTTTTGAGAAGATAGAACAGCCCGCAAAATGTGGCCCGCCTCATCCCTTCAGTTTTTCAGTTAACATCTGGATCGGACTCTTACCTTTCAACGCTTGCATTGGTTTGTTGTTACTCCAAACCAGATGCCTTGCCAGCTTCACATGCAGATTCGATGTATACTAAGGAAGTGGAAAAGTAGTCTGTTCCGGAAACTGCGCCGCGAAGGCTTAAGCAGGGGCAGATAGAAAGGGCAAGCCGGACGAAAAATACGGGCGCGGGCAAAATGTTGACGAAATTCATAAAAAGTTCACCGTTGCAGAAAAAAGTCGGCTATAATAAAAATGTACAAATTCGAGAAAGGGAGATGGACTGTGGCAAAGAAGATTTTGATTATTGAAGACGATCATAACATCGCAGACCTACTGCGGCTGTATTTGGAAAAAGACGGTTACGAAGTCGTAATCGCCGGAGACGGCGGCACGGGTCTGGAAAAATTCCGCGAGTGCGACCCGACCTTGGTGCTGCTGGACATCATGCTGCCCGTCATCGACGGCTGGGGCGTGTGCCGCGCAATCCGCGCCGAATCGAAAACACCGATCATTATGCTGACAGCAAAGGGCGAAACGGAAGATAAGGTCAACGGTCTGAAAAACGGCGCGGACGATTACATCACAAAGCCTTTCGAGATGAAAGAGGTTCTGGCCCGGATCGAGGCCGTACTGCGTCGCAGCGGGGTAGAGGTAGGCAAGGCGGAGAAAAAGCTGGTCTTCGACAAAATGACCATCGACATGGACGCGTTTGAACTGACTGTAAACGGCCAGAAAATTTCCACCCCGCCCAAGGAAATGGAACTGCTGTTCCACCTGGCCTCCAATCCGAACCGGGTATTTACAAGGAACCAATTGCTCGACGAGGTCTGGGGTTTCGACTACTTCGGCGATACCCGGACCGTGGACGTCCATATCAAGCGGCTGCGCGAAAAATTGGAGGGCGTGTCGCCGCAATGGTCTTTAAAAACTGTTTGGAGCGTAGGGTATAAATTTGAGGTGTTGTAATTCATGGGAACCAATTACCATCGTCAGTTCCGGCCCATGGCTTGGCTGCTTCTGGCGGCAATCCTCATTTTAGGAATTATCTTCCATATATTTTTATATGACATCATTATTACCACCAATGAAGACACGCTCTACCGCAACGCCAAGGCTGTGGCCGATCTGACGCTGAGTTACTATACCAGCGGCAACGCGACAAATATTTTGGACTATTGGATGGATCTTTCCTTTGCGGCGCGACTGACCGGGGCGAAGATGCTCCTGTGCGACGCCGAAGGGTATGTGATTCTCTGCTCGGAGGACTTTCAGGGCTGCGAGCACACGGGCAAGCAAATCGACGGCATGTTTGTGGAGGCGACGTTTTCCAAGGGACGGACGGCGTCGAGCAATATGCTCACAAAGATCTATGAGGATCCGCACCTGTCCGTGGCCGTGCCGGTGGAGTGGGACGGCGAGGAGACGGGCATTGTCATCGCCTCGTTTGAAATGAGCCGCATCCACAGCACGCTCTTGCGCGCGACGCGAATTTTCCTGACCATCGCGCTTGGCGTGCTGGCGGTGACGCTGATCGCCATGCTGCTGCTGACCAAGCGCCAGAACCGCCCCTTGAGGGAACTGTCCGAGGCAGCGAGACTCCTGGGACACGGCAATTTGAACGTCCGCGTGCAGACGGGCGGGCAAAACTCCAGGGAATTTGACGAACTGGCCGTTGCGTTTAACAATATGGCCACCAGCCTGCAGTCGGCGGAAACGCGGCGGCAGGAGTTTGTTGCCGACGTGAGCCACGAATTAAAAACGCCCATGACCATCATCGCGGGCTACATGGATGGGATGCTGGACGGCACCATCCCCAAGGAGCGGCACGCGTATTATATGCAGATCATCTCCAACGAGGTGCGCAGACTCTCACGGCTGGTACGCAGTATGCTGGAAATTTCCAGAATGCAGGATCAGGGCGTCGATGAGTCGAAAAAGTCCCGGTTCGACGTGTGCGATATGGTCGGGCAGACGCTCTTGACCTTTGAACAGCGAATCAACGAAAAGGAACTGGATGTCCAGGTGGATATGCCAAACGCGGCGGTCTATACCTTCGCCGATCAGGACGCGATCAACCAGGTGGTGTACAATCTGATGGACAACGCCGTAAAATTCTGCGACCGTGCCGGGACGCTGGGCGTGTCGGTCAAGCCCAACGGTGGCAAACTGCAGGTGGCGATCTCCAACACCGGCGCGACTATTTCGCCGGAGGAGCTGCCGCTGGTGTTCGACCGGTTCCACAAGACCGACAAGAGCAGGAGCATGAACCCCGACGGCGCGGGTCTGGGCCTGTATATCGTAAAAACGATTATTTGCGGCCATGGCGAGAACATCGCCGTGACTTCCAGAGATGGCAAGACGGAATTTTCCTTCACGTTGCCGCAGGTTCGGCAGCGCGGAAAGGAGGGACGCAACGATGGACGATCTAACGCCGATGGAGCCAGAGGAGATTCTGGAACTGTATGAACCCGCGACGCCTCCGCCGGAGCAGCAGGGCTACTACGGAACAGCGCCTTATCCCAAAAAGCACCGGCACTGGGGCTTGGTAATTGCACTGATTTTTTTGGTGCTGCTGCTGACTTTAGCCGCTGTGCTGATGAATTTTTATGAAATCCGCGTGGAGCGTACCGACGGGGGCTACAGCGTATCCGTCTTGCGCCGCGGCGCGGAAAACGCCGTGGCCGACCCGTCCGTGGGCGAGACGATCGGCCTGTCCAGTCATCCGCTGGAGGAAACCGTGCCGGAGCCAAGCGCGGCCCAGCCGGAGGACGGCTTGAGCCTACAGGAGATTTATCAGCGCGTATTGCCAAGCGTGGTGTCTGTCACGGGCGGCGCGAGCCAGAACATCGGCACCGGCGTGATTTTAAATACGGACGGCTATATTGTCACCAGCTACCATGTCGTGGAGGGCAGCGTGAGCGTTCAGGTTCTGCTGTATGACGACAGCACGTATACCGGAACGCTTGTCGCCAGCGACGAGATCACGGATTTGGCGGTGATCAAAATCAATGCCGCCAATCTGGTCCCCGCCGAATTTGGCGACTCTGACGCGCTCCGGGTGGGAGATCGAGTGGTTGCCATCGGCAATCCGCTGGGCATTGCGCTGCGCGGGACGATGACTGACGGCATTATCTCCGCGATCAACCGCAATTTGGACTTGAACGGGACGCAGATGACCCTGATTCAGACCAACGCCGCCCTCAACAGCGGCAATTCCGGCGGCCCGCTGATCAACGCGGCCGGGCAGGTCATCGGCATCAACACAGCCAAGATCAGCACGTATTATTCCTCCGCATCGGTAGAGGGGATCGGCTTTGCCATCCCCTCGGCAACGGTAGAGCATATTGTGGGCGAGCTGTTGACCAGCGGCTATGTGACCGGGCGCGCGGCGATGCATATCACCGTGGCAGATATCAACGAGGTGCAGCGGGTTTATCTGCAATTGCCTAAAGGCGTGTATATCACGGACGTCGACCAGGACTCCAACGCCTATGCCGCGGGCATCCGCTACGGGGACATCCTGGTCTCCATCAACGGGACGCAGATCGCCAGCACCAGCGAATATACGAGCAAAATGGCCTCTTTGTCTGTTGGAGACACGGCGTCGGTGGTCATCTACCGCGGGGGGATGCTGTGGACGGTGGACGTGGTTCTGGAAGAACAAACACAATAAAATGAACAGGGCCTCCGGCTTTCGCCGGAGGCCCTCAAAATGTCGAAAAAGCCTTGCAGGTTCGCGCCTTCAGGCGCAAAAAAATTGGATCACTTTTTGCCGCGGCATGTACGTGGCAAAAATATTTTACATGTCGCAAACGAGCGCGTCATTTTTGACACGTGCGCTGCAGCGACCTATAAATCCTCCAAATCGAAGCACAGCGGAGCGGTTCAATTTGGAGCTTGTTGAAAAACGGATCAAATAGGTTTTCCGTCGACCGTGGCGGAAACCAGCTTATCGCCCTGATAGCACAGCTTCATGGAGAAAAACGGAAGATTCTCGGCAATCCGCTGCAAAAACAGCTTGTCCCCTTCCCAGAGCGGCAGACGCAGTACCTCGTCCTTGTCCACCCACTCCAAGTTTCCCTCATCGCACGCAATCAGTTCGCCGGTAAAGCCGTCGGCGTGGAACAGGTGCATGTACTCCCCTTCCCACCTATCCGACACAAACGTCACCAGCCCGCAATAGCGGTAGTGCGTCAGCCGCAGGCCTGTCTCCTCCAGCGTCTCGCGCACAACGCACTCCTCCGGGCTTTCGTTTTCCTCCAGCTTTCCGCCGACGCCGATCCACTTGTCGTGGTTCAAGTCGTTTTGCTTCTTCACTCGGTGAAGCATCAGGTACTTTCCGTCCCGCTCAATATAACAAAGTGTTGAATTAATCATGGCATCGTCTCCTCAAAGACAATCTCGTCATAGCCTGTCTGCGGATCCTGCTCGACGCCGAAGCGTACGCCCTCCAGAACCCCTATGACCAGCTCACAGGTGGTGTTGACAATGCATCCCGGCATTAAGTGCCCGCCAAACGTCGCCATATCCGCATCCGACAGGGCAATGTGCAAATGGCACCTGGCCTGGCTGACCGTCCCATTGAGACTGACAATCTCGCAATCGCGGTCGACGGTCCGGACGCGCGCGCCGGTGGCGTCCCGCAGCCGCGCCCGGCTGACGCACCCCACGGCGGACAGCACCACGCCCGCCTCCAAATGCTGCCGCTCCGCAATCGCGCGGATTTCAGTCAGCAGATCATCGCCGCGGCGCAGGCGGCGGCAGAAAACCTTCATCCAGATGCCTCCCATCCTAGCGCGCCCGCATGACGCGAATGGCGTTGTGCAGGTTCCGCACTTCCACATAGTCGTGCCCTGGCTCGTGTTCCCCGTCCAGCGTCCAATCCATGCTCGCGTCGGCCGTCACCGTCACGCGCTTAGCCGAGCAAAAATCGATCATCCGCGACTCGTAGTTCTGCTTCGTCAGGGCCAGAATGCACTCGTTCAAGTCCAAAATATTGGCCGGGCATTTAACCAGCAGCACCTCAAACAGCCCGTCGCTCAGATCCACCCGGTTGGGATCCAGCGTCAGGATGCCGCCGACGGACGTGGAATTGCTGATGGCGCCGAAAAGATACTTCCCCTCAAACACCAAGCCTTCGTCGGTCTGAACCTTCGCCGGGTACCCGTGCAGGCTGGGCAGTTCCTTAATGCCCCCCAGAATATACGCAAGATGTCCCAAAGAGTTTTTCACGCTCTGGGTGGTGGCGTACGAAGCCTTTGTAAACGCGCCGAAAGACGCCACATAGGAAAAATGCCGGCCTCCAAAATCGCCCATATCAAAGTCCGCCGGCTCGCCGTTCACAATATCCTTCGCCGCCTGAAGAATGTTTTTCGACAGCCCCAGGCTGTTGGCAAAATCATTGGTACTGCCGCAGGGAATATAGCCGATCGGGCACGCCGTGCCCGACTGAATTACGCCGGAGGCCACCTCGTTAAACGTCCCGTCGCCTCCGGCGCAGACCACCAAGTCGTAATCCCCAGCCCGTTGGCGGGCGACCTCGATCCCGTCGCCGCTGGCAACCGTCACATAAACCGATACCTCATATCCGGCGGCGTTAAACACGCTCACGATCCCCGCCAAATTTCGCGCGCCTTGCTTTTTCCCAGAACACGGATTGAGAATCAGAAGAATTCGTTTCATAGCCTATCTCATCACTCCTGTAAAAAAATGGCGGTGGCCGCGGCCGTCTGCACCAGCGACTGCTCCGCCTTCCGGCTCCTGGCATGTACGGCGGAAACAATCAAAATCGCCGCGATTGTCAATCCCGCCAGCATCCCCAGCATGGCGCCCAGTTTTGGCTTTTCTATCAAAAACAACATTGGAAACAGCAGCGTGAAAATCACCGTGAGCGGATGATCCAGCTTGGCGCAGGCGATTGCGATGACGCTGCAAGCCAGGCTGACATAGGTTAAAATCACTGTATAGTCATATAACCCGATCATAGCTGACGTACTCCTCTTTCTTCCAATTTCGTTTGTTTCTTCAAATCCGCACGCCACCTGACGCGGCATTTAGTCATGTTCCGTCGCGTGGTTTTTCTGAATAAATATCACAGCTATTATAATGCGTGCCGAACGAAGCCGCAAGCCTAAAAACCAAGGTTTTTTAAGCACACTGGCTTTGTTCTGGTGCAAGGGTTTTGGATTCTGATATTCAAAATCCTTGCACTTGCCATTGGCGCTGCATGCGGCGCCAATGGCAGTACGCATTGTAACAATAGCTGAATTCATGGAATTGCGCAGCATATGCCGCGCAAATAAACCGCCAAGCGGTTTATCCTGTAAAGATTATTATAGCACACTTTTTCGCAAACGTCATCTATTTTTTCGAAAACACTTGGTTTTTTGACAAAGCTTTGTTAAAATTATCACAAGAGGTGATTGCATGCACGTTTATATTTGTCTGGATCTCAAAAACGGGATGCTCTTTCACCGCCGGCGCCAGAGCCGCGATCGGGCGGTGCTGGCCGACCTTGCCCAGTGCGTCGGCGCGGGGCGGCTGCTAGCCGCACCGTTTTCCGCGCGGCTGTTTGAAGGCGGCCCCGCGCATCCTGAGATCCGCGCTGATTTTCTTTCCGCCGCCGGTTCGGAGGATTCCTGCTTCGTGGAGGACGCGCCGCTGCTCCCCTATCTGCCCGCCATCCGCTCCGTCACCGTCTACCGCTGGAACCGGAACTACCCGGCGGACGTCCGCCTGGATTTGCAGCTGGACGCCCCACCATGGCGCCTGACTTCCGCGCGGGAATTTCCCGGCTATTCCCACGAATTACTTACAAGGGAGGTCTATTTCCATGAATACGCGTAAATTTATAGCGCTGCTGGCTCTCATGGCGCTGCTTCTGAGCGCTTGCGCGCCCGCCGCGGGCGACCTAGCGCCGTCCGGCAGCCAGACAAACTCCTATGCCCAAATATCGGAAATTCCGGAATACAACGGCCAGCCTTATGTTGTGTTAAATGACAACGAGCCGGTGTTTGACCTCTCTGACGCCGGTACCGTCTTTGAAACCTACAGCAACCTGGACGCCCTTGGACGCTGCGGTGTGGCCTACGCCAACCTCTGTCCGGAGCTGATGCCCACCGAAAATCGCGAGAGCATTCGCCAGGTCACCCCCAGCGGATGGGTACAGGCGCAGTATGACATCGTCAGCGGCGGCTCGCTCTACAACCGCGCCCATTTAATCGGTTTCCAACTGGCCGGGGAAAACGCCAACGAAAAAAATCTCATCACCGGCACCCGCTATATGAATACCGAGGGGATGCTTCCCTTTGAGGATCTGGTCGCTGACTACATCCGCGAGACGGACAACCACGTACTCTATCGTGTCACCCCCATCTACGAGGGAAACGATCTGGTCGCCCGTGGGGTGGAGATGGAGGCGTGGTCCGTGGAGGACGAGGGGGACGGCGTCTGCTTCCACGTCTATGTCTACAACGTCCAGCCGGGGATTGAAATCGACTACGCCACCGGGGAAAGCCGCCTTGCCGCCGGTCAAGACAGCGCCAACAGCGATGAGCGGATGACCTATGTTTTGAACACCAGCAGCAAAAAGTTTCATCTTCCCACCTGTTCTTCCGTGGAGACCATCGCGGAACAAAACCGCCAGGAGGTCACCGCGACCCGGGACGAACTGCTGGCCCAGGGCTACGACCCATGCAAGATCTGCGACCCGCTTTCCTGAGCTTTTGGCTGAACAGCCGCAAGCGCCGGAAGGCCGCGTTGGATTTTGTATCCCGCTGCCTCAGAAAAGGATTTTTAGCCATAACAAAAAGGAGAAACCTTTAAGGTCCCCCCTTTCAGCCTGTCAAAAGCCTCGCAGCGTTCGCGCCAGCAGGCACAAAAGCGTTTCAATCATTTTTCGCGGCGGCGGCTCGGCGCGAATCACTGCCGCAAAACAGCGGCCCAGCTCCGCACGCCCGCTGCGGCAGGTGTACGTCACGAAAAATACATAACAGGCCGCAAACGCGCGCGTCAGTCGTCCTAACCCAACAGCAAGCCCAGCAAAGCGGGTTGCGTTGAAGGCGAGACGTCAGGTGCGCTGCCAAGAAAGCGCGCTCGCGTGGCTTCCCGGTACTCACGCCTGAATGGGTAGCCGCGCTGCAGCGACCTGCAGTTCCTCCTAATCGAAACCCAGCAAAGAAGGTTCGATTTGGAGCTTTACGAAAACATGATTCTTCGACAAGCTCAGCCGCCGCGCGAGCGAAGTTCCGCGGCGGCTGAGCTTTTATGCTATGTGAGACTGGTCAGGATCCCGCGCAAGTCGATGATCGCGTGGCGAGGGCACTGGACCGCGCACATGCCGCAGCTCAGACACTTGCGCTCGTTGATCTGTGCGCAGTTGTCAACGACCCGGATCGCCCCCGCCGAGCACACGCGCTCGCACAGACCGCAGCCTATGCAACTGACCGTGCAGACCTTTCTTGCTCCATGGCCGGTCTTGGTATCCACGCCCTTGTCCTTGTTGACGCATTTGACCACGATGTGGTTGGCGCACATATGCAGCCGGATCACATTCTGCGGACACTCGCGGACGCATTTCCCGCAGGCGATGCACGCCTCCTCGTCCACCTGGGCAACGCCGATGTCGTTGATGTGAATCGCGTCGAACTTGCACGCGTCCACACAGGCGCCGCAGCCGATGCAGCCATAGGCGCACTTTAGGTCAGTTTGATTGGCGTGGCAGCCGCCGTTACAAGTCACAAGCGCCGCTCGGTATGGAAATCGCTTCTTGATCGCCATCGCTCACTCCTCCATTTCATACGGCGTATTGCGCAAGGGCAACACCGTCTGCCGTTCGCCGTTCCAGCGGTAATAGGCGTCCGCAATCGCGGGCGCGGTGGGGATCGACGTGATCTCGCCAATGCCGATCGCACCGCAGGCCACGTCCAGGCCCGGTTTGTCCAGGACAATCGCCTTGATCCGGGGAACCTCATGGGCGCGGAACAGCCCAAGGGAGCCGTATTTTTCAATGGGTTTGCAATTTTCGTCGATGGGATAGCGCTCCCGCAGAGCAAAGCCCATGGACATGACCACGCCGCCCTCGATCTGCCCTTCACAGGACAGGGGATTGATCGCCCTCCCCACATCGTGCGCCGCCACGATCGTCTCGATCATGCCCGTCTTTTTATCCAATACGCACATTTGCGTCGCGTACCCGTAGGCGACATGGGAGACCGGATTGGGAACGTCCGCGCCCAGCGGGTCGGTCTTGGCCAGATATTCGCCGTAGAACTCCTGCCCCTTCAAGTCAGACAGCGACTTGCCAGCCTTGGCCCGCATCAATTTTTCACACGCCCTGCGGCACGCTTCGCCCGTAACCAGCGTCTGGCGGGAGCCGGAGGTATCGCCGGAGTCCGGAGCGATCCAGGTATTGCTGCGCTCGTAGACGATATCCTCCCGGTGAAGGTCCGTATTGGAGACAATCATCTGCGTCAGTACCGTGCCAAGCCCTTGGCCGATGCACGAAGCGCCGGTGTAGATATGCACCCTTCCGTCGTCCTCCACAATCAGCTTGCACCGGCCCCAGTCGGGAATTCCCACGCCCACACCCGCGTTTTTCATCGCACAGGCCAGGCCCACCGGCTTCCCGGCGGCCACCGCCGCGTCGTAATCGGCCTTGATCGCCTCCAGCGTCTCCACCAGGCCCGTGGATTCATCCACAATCTGACCGTTGGGCAAAACCCCGTGGGGCCGGATCGCGTTGCGGTAGCGGATCTCCCAGGGCGAGATCCCCACTTCGTCGGCCATCATGTTCAAAAGCGTCTCCGTCGCAAAGCATGTCTGCGTCACGCCGAAGCCGCGAAAAGCGCCGGCGGGGGGATTATTGGTATAGTAGGCCGTCCCTTCAATTTCAAAATTTTCATAGGCATAGGGGCCGGCAGCGTGGGTACACGCCCGCTCCAAAACCGGGCCGCCTAGGGAGGCAAACGCGCCGGTATCCGAGGCTACCTTGGCCTTGACACCCAAAATCTTGCCGTTTTCGTCGCATCCCATGGTGAAATCCATCACAAAGTGGTGCCGCTTGGGGTGGATCAGCAGGGACTCCGCCCTGGATAGCTTCACCTTGACCGCGCGGCCGGTACAATACGTGATCAGCGCCGCGTGGTGCTGAACCGACATGTCCTCCTTTCCGCCAAAGCCGCCGCCAACCAGGGCGTTTTGCACCTTCACCTTTTTGGTACCCAGCAGCAAGGAGCATTCGCGCAGCGTCGTATGGGAGGATTGGTCGGTGGAAATAATCATCACATCGCCATCCTCGTCCAAATAGGACACCGCGCACTCCGGCTCCAGGAACGCGTGTTCCGTCCAGGGCGTTTCAAAGTGGCGCGATATCACGTGCTTCGCGTTTTTTATGGCCTCGTCCGCGTTGCCCCGGCTTACGTGGCGGTAGGCCTGGACATTGGACGTCTCCTCATCGAATACCAGCGGCGCGCCGGGCGCTGCAGCCTCTTCAATGCTATGGACGCAGGGCAGGACGTCGTATTCCACCTTCACCAGTTTCTTCGCTTTCTCCAGGGTCTCGCGATCCTCCGCCGCCACCAGCGCTACCGCGTCGCCCAGATAGTGCGTCAGGCCGCCGATGGGAATCAGCGTATATTGGTCGTGCTTCAAATGGCCGATCTTGTTCTCCCCAGGGATATCCTCCGCCGTTAGCACGGCCACCACGCCCGGAAGCGCTTTCGCCTCGGACGTATCGATGGAGAGAACCCGCGCCCTGGGATAGCGGCTGCGCACCGCCGAGCCGTAGCACATCCCCTCGAGATAAAAGTCATCGGGGTATTTCCCGGTGCCCAGCACCTTCTCCTCTACGTCCAGCCGGTGGACGCGGCTTCCAATTTTCCAATCGTCGGCGCTCTTTTCCGGAATGACGCCCTCGCGCAGGATCTTTCCCGCCAGCTTGACCGCCTCGATAATCTTCACATAGCCGGTGCAGCGGCAGTAGTTGTTCCGCAAGGCGTACCGGATCTCCTCCTCCGTGGGATCAGGGTTGCGATCGAGCAGCGCTTTCGTACATAAGACCATGCCGGGGATGCAAAAGCCGCACTGTACTGCGCCGGCCTCGCCGTAGGCGTATGTAAAAACCTTCGCTTCCCAATCGCTCAGGCCCTCGATGGTCAGAATATTTTTCCCCTCCAGGCGGGCCGTGTCCGGGACGCACGCCCTGCACGGCTCGCCGTTGATCAGCACCGTACAAGCTCCGCAGGCGCCTTCGCTGCAGCCGTCTTTTACGGAGGTCAGATGCAGCTGGTCACGCAGGAAGCGCAGCAGCTTCTGATTCTTTGCCGCAACGACTTTCTGCCCGTTTACAAAAAACGTCGCCATATCACAATCTCCTTCGCAGCGTAATAAGTTTTTTACTAATTATACAATATTTTAATCCATAACGCAAGGAAAATTGAGCATTTTTCAGCATTTTCCAAGCCTTCTTCGTTATTCTTTTTCAAAAGTCACGCGTAAAACGCCATTTCATTTCTTGACAGAAATGGAAAAAAGCGGTAACATAAATAAAAAGCGTTTGGAGGTTTCTTATGGAGCAAATCTATGTAACCGGTCACCGGAACCCGGATACGGATTCAATCGTCTCCGCAATGGCCTACGCGGCGCTGCGCAACTCCCTGGGCGATCGGCAATACCGGGCCGCACGTCTCGGCCATGTGAGCGACGAGACGCAGCTTGTGCTCGACCGTTTCGGATTCGAGCCGCCGGCCATTATCAAGACCATGCGCACCCAGGTGCGGGATCTGGCCTACGACACGCCGCCCGCACTCAACTCCATGGTCACCGTCTCGCGGGCCTGGACGGCACTGAAAAACGATGCCAGCATTGCCGCCATTCCCGTCACCAACGAAGACGGCACCTTGTTTGGAATGCTTTCCTCCGGCGATATTGCCTCTTACGATATGAACTCCCTGGAGCAGCACTACGTGGAGGACATCCCGCTGTTTAACCTGCTCAGCGTTCTGGAGGGGAAAATTCTCAACAACGCCGGCGCTTTAGTGGATACCCTTTCCGGCGAAGTCTCGATCGCCCTGCCCCAGAGCCGCCCAAATCTGCTGTTTTCCTCGGAAAACAGCATCGTCGTCTGCGGTCATCAGCCGGATATGATCCGCCGTGCGCTGGACATCGGCGCCAAATGCGTCATTCTCTGCCAGGCGGAACTGGGCGAGGAGCTTCGCGCTGTCCCAACGGACACCTGCATCATCTCAACGCCTTTTGACGCCTACCGCGCGGTGCGCCTAATCTATCAGTCGATCCCCATCGCCCGCGTGTGCCATACGGACCATATCCAGTGTTTCCATCTGGATGATTTCATTGACGATGTCAAAGAGGTCGTGCTGCAAAGCCGGTACCGCTGCTACCCGATTCTGGACGAAAACGAGCGCGTTGTGGGTACGCTCTCTAGGTATCATCTGATCAAGCCGCGCCGGAAGAAGGTTGTTTTAGTAGATCACAATGAGTTTGCCCAGTCCGTCCCCGGCCTGGAACAGGCGGAAATTTTGGAAATCATCGACCACCACCGCCTTGCGGACATCCAAACCGGCAATCCCATTTACTTCCGCAACGAGCCCGTCGGCAGCACCACCACTATCATTGCCGGGATGTACCAGGAAAAGGGTCTGCTTCCGTCGGAAAAGATGGCCGGATTGATGGCCGCCGCCATTGTGTCGGACACGGTGATGTTTAAATCGCCCACCTCCACGCCCAGGGATTTGGACATGGCCTCCCGCCTAGCGCGAATCGCCAATGAATCTCTGGATGAGTTGGGCCGGGCCATCTTCTCCGCCACCTGCCCAGAGGGAAAGAGCGCCGCAGATTTGCTGATGGTCGACTTCAAGGATTTCCATATCGCCGAGCACTACCTGGGCATCAGCCAGATCACCTGCGTGGACTCCATCCGGATGCTGGAGCGCAAAGAGGAGTTTTTGGAGGCTATGCGGCAGCGTATCCAGGAAAAGGGCTACGATTTGATAATGCTCATGCTGACCGACGTCTTGCTGGAAGGCACGCAGCTCATCTACCTTGGCGACACCAACGCCGTGCAGCAGGCCTTTGGCTCCGGCGCCAACCAGGACAGCATTTTTCTACCAAAGATCATGTCCCGGAAAAAGCAGATTGTTCCCATGCTCTCCGCCCTCTGGGGCTGATCCAATCCAACGCCCGGCAAGAGTGTCCAATAAAACAAGTTCACATGGTTTTTGGCGCGCGACATGATTTCGGTCATGCCGCGTTTCCGTTTAGAGAACACGCCGTATTCCTTCTGAATTTGGGAATAGGTTTTCCCGGATTGATACAGCGATACAATTGTTTTCTTAAATTCTTCTGTGTACTTGGTGGACTGTTCTTTGTGGGCATATATGTTCCTCTTAACTCTTTTTCCCTTGTCTACTATTTTATCATACTTGTCCACTTTTTTAGTATACATCCAGTGCGCTTTTCTTGCGTTTTCCACTTGACGGGGATGCTGTTCCGTGGTATCATAAAGCTGTATTTTCAATACCTTGCTGGTGTGGCGGAATTTGCAGACACCCGGTACTTAAAATTTTTGTGTCTTCTGACCGCCTTCTCGGTAAAACCCTTGATTTTACTGCACTTTTTTAACTTTATATTTGATCTTGGTTTTAAATATCCCTCCCGCATATTTCTCCGAATTCAGAGTTTTGCAGGATCGAAGGGAATTAAAATATAAGCCGCTATGATGGAACAGGTAGACATAGCAGACTTAAAATCTGCCTGGAGCGATCCAGTACCGGTTCGAGTCCGGTTAGCGGCACCACGCCGTCGCAAGCTTTCCATCGCTTGCGACGACTTTTTATGTTTCGCATCAAATTTGTATCCAATATGGATAAGTGGTACGGCAGAGACACCACGGTCGTTACAAAAGGGAAAACGACTTATGAACGGAAAGATAAGGATTGTCCGCAGGGTTCGCTTGTGAAACTCTGCTTTTCTTTGGATTTCTTTCTGGAGGGAGCGGACGAATGGCGCGATGGCTGTTGGGAGACGATTCGCAGACGGAAAGATTGTATCTTCGTCACTACTACGAAACGCCCGGAGCGCATTAAGCGGTGCCTTCCGGACGACCGGAGAGACGGATGGGAAAATTTTCATTTGAGTATTTCCATTGAGAACCGGGAGATGGCGGATAAACGTCTTAAGTACTTTCTGGACGCTCCGCTTGCGCATTGGGAAGTTTTCTGCTCCCCGCTGATCGGTTCGATCACCCTTGGAAAGTACCTAAACACGGGGCTGATTCAATGCGTGAATGTGGGCGGCGAGATGACTCCAAAAAATGTCGTGCGCCCGACGCAGTTTTAAATGGGTAAGAAATTCTTATCTTGAGGCAAAGGAACGGAACATTGAGTTTTACTTCCACGGAGTTACTTTCTGCGGGACGGTGTCAATATCGGCGCATGGAACTTAAAGCAGCAGATTGCCAAGGCGGAAGATATTCAGCATGAACTTGACAAAATAGATGGATGCGCATATAATGTATTTGTTTCTGATACAGGTACATAATGAGTGACCGTATGCCTGAAGGAATGGCGGTGGAAATGGATACAAAATTTTCTGTGGCAATTCACATTCTTATCTTAATTTCAGAATCGTCTGCGTCTTTAAATTCTGAGCAAATCGCGGCAAGCGTGGGCACGAATGCAAGTTACATTCGCAAGGTGCTGGCTTTGCTGAACAATGCCGGCATTGTTCAGGGACACAAAGGCATAAGCGGTTATACCTTGAAAATTTCTCCGGCTGAACTGACGATGCTTCAAATTTATCAGGCGGTTACGGGTTCTGACACGATCCATATTCTGGA
>CAYVEB010000030.1:0-14878 GCA_964450645.1 uncultured Oscillospiraceae bacterium
CAGTTACGGCAATACCGGGGCATACCTGTTTCGGCGTCTTTATGGGCGTGTTTTATGGCTGTGCCAGAGGCTATGCGTATTTGCAGGATGAGAAAAAATCAAAGGTGTTTCGAATTCTTTGTGTTTTCATTCCGGCATTGATTCACGGAGCATATGATTACATTGCGTCCATGCAGACGCAAAACACGGAATGGATATTCATTGTTTTCATTCTGTGCCTGTTCGTCGTTTCGTATCTTCTTGTAAAGCATATGTCAAAGAATGACAGATACTTTAATATGGATAGAAGAAATTATAGATTCTGAGATTTGTAATATTCAAAATAAGAATCCGACTGCGGTAATTTAGGTTTGCCAAACCTGCACACACGGACACAAACCGGAATACATTTTTTGAGAGAGTCGAGCAATCGGCTCTTTCTCTTTACCCGGAGCAATCCGGGTATTTTATACCCATTTTTAACGGAGGGAGGTGCCGCCGTATGGCCGCAAACAGAATAAAGGGAATCACCATCGAGATCGGCGGCGATACCACCGAACTGTACACCGCCTTAAAGGTACAGCAGAGACACACAGTCCCAGCTGAAAGACGTTGAAAAGCTGCTGAAATTAGACCCCGGCAACGCGGAACTGCTGGCACAGAAGCAGAAACTGCTATCGGACGCCGTTTCCAAGACAAAGGAAAAGCAGGCTATGCTGAAAACCGCCGCTGAACAGGCGAATACCACCCTTGCAAACGGTGGACTATCGTCGATAAAGTGGACAAGTAAAAATAGCGGATTCTTTTGATTTGGAGATAAGCCGTGATTTTGAGAATGGGGACGGACAGAATTGTAAAAACCGGATATGTATGACAGCAGGCTTTAATTTAATTGGCTGATTGTCTGAGAGCTTCTTCGATTCAATGCCTCTTTTTTCAAATATCTCAAGAAAGAGGAAACGAACCGGAGGGCTTATGCTGCCCTGAATGACCTTAAATTGTCTGTATTCTCTTACATAGAAGGATACTACAATTCAACGCCCTCACGGTTCCCTTGGCTATCTGACGCCCAATGAGGTGGAGGATGCTTACTGGGGACAGAAGTAATGTTTTTTGTCCCCAATGATAAAATGAAACGAAATTGTGCCTAGTTTATTGACTACATTCCGAGTGTCTTTCTGTCCCTGTCACACGCTATGCGAAACTTTACAATATCCGTTCCTTTCTGCGTCTGCCGTTTATGCGGGTCGATTACTGTTCTGCCCGTGATTGATATTTTGTTCAGCTTTTGTCTGTACCTCCTGATTTTGTTGTGATAAAATATTGCTGATAAAAACGGGCAGTCAGCAATTCATATTGTTGACTACCTGATTTCACCTCACTATGTTAGAAATTTTGGTTATTGATTTCGCCTCTTTTTTTGTCTAAGCTAATATTACTCCTTGCACGCTCAAAAGTTTTTTATTAAAAAACTTGCAGTAAAACAGATTATATGATAAAATTTTATATAATGTTATATAAATTGATCGGAGTATTGCCCTATGCAAATCGCATGCCGGCACCGGAGCACATCAATTATACCAGCCCTAAAGCCTGACTGCAGGCGATACGGTGCGATTCGTGCCTTGTGGAGTTTACAGCTGACCAAACGGGAAAAGTGCCGCCTTTGTGCGGCACTTTTTGCATATCGGTCAGGACTTTGAGGAGCGGTTCTTTTTTCCAAACAGTTCGGAAATGCCCACGAGCAGCAAAAAGCCGCCGAAAATTTTGCGGAGGATACTTTCCCCCAAATTGGCGGCAAAAAGTGCAGTGAGGATCGACACAACACAGCCTGGAATCGCGGCCCAAAGGACGGTTTTCCATTGAATAAACCGGTTATGAATGTGCAGCAGCAGGGAGGCCGCCGCCGTGGGCAGAAAATACAGCAGGTTGATTCCCTGGGCCGTGTGCTGGGCGACGCCGGCCACAGCGGTCATCCATACCATCAGCAGACTGCCGCCGCCGATCCCAAAGCCGGAAATGACGCCGCAGAGCAGCCCGGCGAGGACACTGATCCAAAAGCTGTTCATAATAACAAACGCACCCCGCCCCATAAGATCAAAATGCCCAACGCCTTATGCAAAAAGGCGGTTGGTATTTTCCGGTAAAAAATTCCGCCCAGCAATCCGCCGCCGACGCCGCCCAGCAGATACGGCAGCGCCGTGGAAAAATCCACCGTGCCTTTGCAATAGTACACCGCAAAGGAGACTAGGCTGATCGGAAGCATAATGGCAATGGCGCTGGCAAATAGTTCCCGGTCTTTCAGCAGCTTCAGCCGCTGCAGAAGCGGCACCAAAATCATGCCGCCGCCCGCGCCGAACAGCCCGTTTGCGGCGCCCGCCGCCGCGCCGGACAGGGCGGCCTTCCAGTTAATTTTACGCAATTTCATCACCAAAGGTAGGATTTACAGTCCCATGTAATTTATGCGCAGAGTGTGGACGATTCCCCGTATGCGATCGTGTATGACAAATTTGTTATTTTTCGGAAATGATTGGAGATTGTCACAAAGATTCGATATAATATTGTTTGCTGAATAAACCGCTTGGCGGTTTATTCGCGCGGCATATGCCGCGCGATTCCATAAATTTGGCCATTGTTACAATGCGTACTGCCATTGGCACCGCATCCAGCGCCAATGGCAAGTGCAAGGGTTTTGAATATCAGAATTTGAAATTCTTGCGGCTTCGTTCGGTACGCATTATAATAGAGGGGACAGGAGGGAAGACGTTGATTAGGATTTTGCTCGTGGAGGACGATGGCGCAATTGTGCGTCTGCTCGAAGAATATTTGCGCGCGGAGGGATTTGCTGTCCGCCATGCGCGCGGTCAGGCAGAGGCCATTTCCAGCCTGGACGAGGGGCATGATCTGGCCCTTCTGGATATCTCGCTCCCGGATGGTAGCGGCTACGCGGTATGCGCGGCGGCCAAGGCGCGCGGACTGCCGGTGATTTTTTTAACCGCGTCCGCGGACGAATACAGCGTGGTGGCGGGGCTTGATATGGGCGCGGACGATTATATTGCCAAGCCGTTCCGCCCCAGGGAGCTGATTTCCCGGATTCGCAGCGTCCTGCGCCGGTGCGGAAAGAACCAGAGCACCGTCCGCATCGGGGAACTGACGGTGGATATGGAAAAGGGGATTGTCACGCGCGGCGGCAGCGACGTGTTTTTGACGGCGATGGAATACCGCCTGCTGCTGGTGTTTTTGAACAACCGTGGAATCGTCCTGACGCGGAACAAACTGTTGGAGGAAATTTGGGACGTCGCCGGGGATTTTGTCAACGATAACACCCTGACGGTTTACATAAAACGGCTGCGGGACAAAATTGAACCTGACCCGCAGGATCCGCAGATCATTAAAACGGTGCGGGGATGGGGGTATAAAGTGGAATGAGCCAATTTTTGCGAAACCCCGAAATCCGGCGGGAGCTTATTTTGGAAGGATTTCTGGCGTTGGTATGCGGCTTGGTCGGGTATGTGCTGCTGGAGTCGCTGCTGCCGTTTGGCGTCGCGCTGGTGTTCGTGGCGCTGCACGTCGCGGCCAACTGGCGCCGCTACCGCCGCCTGGCCGAGCTGAGTGAGCAGATCGACCAAGTGCTGCACGGCAAGGAGAATTTGAATTTGGCAAGGTATGAAGAGGGCGAATTGGCGATTTTGAGCAGCGAGATCTATAAAATGACCGTCCGTCTGCGGGATACTGCGCAGATCCTGGAGCGGGACAAGCGATACCTCTCCGATTCCCTGGCGGACATCTCCCACCAACTGCGCACGCCTCTGACCGCCATGAATTTGACGGTTTCCATGCTCTCCAAGGCGAATTTGCCGCAAGCGCAGCGGCTTGAGCTGGCGCACAAGATGCGCGGTCTGCTGGTGCGCGTGGACTGGCTTGTAGAGGGATTGTTAAAGCTCTCCCGCATCGACGCCGGAACGGTGCGCTTTCAGCCGGAATGGACGCCCGTAGCGCGGCTGCTGCAAAAGGCCGCCGAGCCGCTGGCGATCCCCATGGAGCTGCGGGGCCAGACCTTGCGGACCGAGGTGGGGGAGGAGCGCGTGTTTGCGGACGTCTCGTGGACGATGGAGGCGATTGGCAATTTGCTGAAAAACTGCGTGGAGCACACGCCGGAGAACGGGACGATCACGGCGCGCGTCCGGGAGACGTCAATTTTTGTCCAGCTTACCATCTGCGATACCGGCCCTGGCTTTGCCCCGGAGGATCTGCCGCACCTGTTTGAGCGGTTCTATCGCGGAAAAAACGCCGGGAGCGAGAGCGTCGGCATTGGTCTGGCGCTGTGCCGCAGCGTGCTGCGGGCGCAAAACGCAACTGTGAAGGCGTCTCAGGGGAAAACCGGCGCGGAGTTTACCGTCCGTTTTTACAAGAGCACGGTTTAGCGCGTATGACAAATCTGTTATAAACCGGTCATTTGTCTGTCATCCACGCCTGGTATTCTAGGACCATCAAGCGCGCGGGGCCGTCTGTTACGTTGGCGGCCATAACATAGCGTTTGCAGAAGGAGCAAAAAAATGGAAATTTTACGTACGGAAGATCTGACGAAAACCTATGGCAGTGGGGAAAACCAGGTGGTGGCGCTGGACAGCGTTTCGTTTTCTGTGGAAAAGGGCGAGTTTCTTGCCATTATCGGCCCCTCCGGTTCCGGAAAATCGACACTGTTGCACATTCTGGGCGGCGTAGATCGGCCCACCGCCGGAAAGGTGTTTATGGACGGCCAGGATGTCTATGCCCAGAATGAGGAGAAGCTGGCGATTTTCCGCCGCCGCCAGGTGGGGCTGATCTACCAGTTTTATAATTTGATTCCCGTCTTGAACGTCCGGGAGAATATGGCCTTGCCGGTGCTGCTGGATGGCCGAAAGGTCAATGAGCAGCGGATGGAGGAGCTGCTGGATACGCTGCGTCTGCGCGGCCGGGAAAACCATTTGCCCAATCAGCTTTCCGGCGGGCAGCAGCAGCGCGTCTCCATCGGCCGCGCGCTGATGAACGCGCCGGCGGTGGTGCTGGCAGATGAGCCGACGGGCAATCTGGACTCCAAGAACAGCCAGGAGATTGTGGAGCTGCTGAAGTTGTCCAACCAGAAGTACGGGCAGACGCTCATCATTATTACCCACGATGAAAATATCGCGCTGCAGGCGGAGCGGGTCATCACCATCGAAGATGGCCGGATTACCCGGGATGAGGTGCTGCGGCGATGAACATTATGGATCGATATACCGTCCGCGCTCTGCGCAAGAACCGCAAGCGGACGATTGTGACGGTGATCGGTATTCTTTTGTCTGTGGCGCTGTTCACCGCCGTCACCGAGGGCGCCTACAGCGGCCAGCAGTTTTTAATTCGCATCGCGGAGCAGGAGACCGGCAGATACCATCTGTTCTTCCGGGATTTAACGGAAGAACAGCGCGCGCGGCTGGAGCGGGACCCGGCAGTGGAGGAGCTGGCGGTGATGGATACCGTCGGCTACGCCGACGTAGGAACGGGCAATACCACTTGGCCCTATCTGTATATCGGCGCTGTGGATGGCAAAATTCGCGACCTGGTCTCCATCGAGCTGCTCGATGGGCGGATGCCCCAGACGGACACGGAGCTGCTGGTGCCGTCGCATCTAAAGGATATTGGCGGTGTGAATTGGCAGACCGGCCAGCAGGTGACGCTGGAGGTGGGCCAGCGCGTCTGCGAAGGGCGGACCTTGGGCCAGGGGAGCTTCTACACGAGCGACGAACAGCTGACCGATTTTACGGAAAAGACCTATACCGTCGTCGGCCACTACGAGAAGCTGTCCTATGAGGTAGAGGGATCGGAGGCCGCCGGCTTTTTGAGCTTCACCGGCGGGAGCGGTGTGGGCAGTTATACAGCCTATCTGACGCTGGATTCAATTTCCGACGTCTATAATTTTGCCGAAAGCGGAAAATACGGGGACGACTACGAAGCAAACCGGGATTTGCTCAGTACCTACGGCTCGGTGCAAAACAGCGGTACGGCGGACACGCTCTACGGTCTGGTGGCGATTTTGCTGGCGCTGATTTCTGCCGGGTCCATCTCACTGATCTATAACGCGTTTTCCATCTCCGTCAGCGAGCGGACGCGGCAGTTCGGAATGCTTCGCTCCTTTGGCGCGACCAAGCGGCAGCTGCGCCACAGCGTTTTGTTCGAGGCGCTGTGCCTGTGCGCAATCGCCGTTCCGCTGGGGCTGGGGCTTGGCTGCGCCGGAATTGGCGTAATCTTGTATCTGCTGCGGGACGAATTTGGCAGGTTCTTTGCGTTCAGAACCGGCAGCGGCGTGCAGGCCAATATGCGGCTGGTGATTGGCGTGTGGCCGCTGATGGCGGCCGCCGGTGTGGGCGTGGTGACGTCGCTGATCTCGGCGTGGATCCCCGCCCGGCGCGCGGGAAGGATCTCTGCCATGGAGGCGATTTCCAGAACCAGGGACGTCAAACTTCCCCGGCACGGCGTCAAAACGTCCAAACTCACGCAAAAGCTGTTTGGCCTGGAGGGGACACTCGCGGTGAAGAACTATAAACGCAGCCGCAAGACCTATCGGGCCACGGTGATTTCGCTTTGTATGAGCATTGTGCTGTTTGTGTCGGTATCGTCCTTTACCTCCTATTTAAAGCGGGAGGCCAACGCCGTCGCCGGGTCCAGTCAGGCGGGTATTCTTGGATTGTTTTCCGCGCTGGGAGATGAGGAGCGGATACGGCCGGAAGCGGCGGACGCGCTGTACTGCCAGCTGGCCGCTGTGGACGGGGTCGAACGCTCCGGGTATTACGCGCGGTACGGGCTGCGTTTGACGTCGAGCGACGTCCTCAGCGACGCCTATGCGGATCTGTTTGGGGAATATACGCCATCCATGAACCTGTATTTCCTGACCGACGAGGCGTTTGCCCGTCTGCTGGAGGAAAACGCGCTCGATCCGGAGGCCTATTTTCGGCCGGAGGCGCCGCTGGGCGTCTTTTATAACCGAAGTTACGGCTCCATGCGGGAAAATGGGGAACGTGTTTACTACGATGTGCCGGTTTTGCGGGACGTCGGGCAGACGATGGAGGCGGAATATGATCTGGTGACCGGAGAGGGGGAGAGCCAGACGCTTTCTTGTACTCTCTCCATCGGTGCGGTAATCGACGGCTTTGCGGAACTACCCCCGACGGATGCGACGATCTACTATCCGATCAGCCAGATGAAGCAGGTGATGGGGGATTTTTCACCGTGGGATTTTGGAATGTATTTCTACGCGGCCAACCACCGGGAAGCGTACGTTGAAATGATGGAGATTTATTCGGATTCGGAGCTTTACAACTACAATGGCTATCTGACGGACGAGGCGGAAGAACGGGAGACGATCCGTGGATTTGTGCTGATTCTGGACGTGTTCTCCTACGGCTTAATTGGCATGATCTCCTTGATTGCGGCGGTCAACGTGTTTAACACCATCTCCACCAATATTATGCTGCGGCGGCGAGAGTTCGCGATGCTCCAGTCCATCGGCATGTCGAGAGGCGGTCTGCGGCGGATGCTGAATTACGAATGTTTGGTGTACGGTCTGCGGGCGCTGGGATACGGGATTCCCATTTCGCTGGTGGTCACGTGGCTGATCTACAAGGTGGTGGGCCAAAGCTTTGAAGTGCAGTTCCTCATACCGTGGAAGAGCATCTGGATCGCGGCAGCGTGCGTATTCGCGGTGGTATTTGTCACAATGATCGACGCTAGGCAAAAATTGCGGAAGGAAAATCTGATCGATGCTTTAAAAGACGAAAATATTTGATAAGAAACATCCGCTGCGATTGAAATGCACCCCAAAAGTTAAACGAAGTGATATAATGTCTAAGGGGGTGCATTTTTCATGTCTAAAGGAGTGCCAAATAAGAAATACACAGGCGAATTCAAGCAAGAAGTTGTGGAAACGATGCAAAAGGAAGGACTGAGCTATAGGGAAACAGAAAAACTTTTCAATTTGTTACGCAATCGAATCGCAAATTGGGAACGAATATACCTTGGAGAAGGGCCGGATTGCCTGTACATGGATCGTCGAGGACGCGCATCGGCAGCGAGCGGGACAAGGAAAGGGCGTCCGCCAAAGCTGGATAAGATACGACAGGCAGGTCCTCGGTATGGTGACAGAAATGCTGGAACAGGCGTTTGAGAAGATTCCTGACGGAACAAATATAAGTCACACGATTTTTACAAATGCTTCCTAAAATACAGCGAATACAGCGCGTGAAACAGAATTTCCATTCTGCTATGCAAATATACAAACAAAACGACCATGTTCCGTCGTAGGCGGCGCGGCTCCCTCATTCATGCGCGGAGTGCCATCTGGCCACGCGGCGCCTCGTCCATGCGCTGAATGCCATCTGACCGTGCAAACGCGGTCAGATAGGCAACGCGCATGAGATTTGTCGCCTCCGCTGGCACCCCGTCCCGCTGGGCTTGTCGGCGGGCGGGGTGAGGGTTGCTGGTTCGCACGTTTGCGGGCCAATAAGTGTTTTTGCCGACGTACACGCCGCCGGCAAAAACGAATTTACACTCTTACATTTTATTCGCGCCTGCGGGCGTGAACTCTGCGAGGCTTTTTTGACAGTCTGTGCCGGGGAATCGGGATAAAATCCCGATTCCCCGGCGTTTTTTTGATATGCACGCCGTGCTATGGACCCACAATCGTCCCGCCGTTGAGATGGAACGCTTGACATTTCATGTGTCATTATCTGACATCAAAAGTTATCTGACGTCAAAAGCACAAGCGCCCCACCACACGGCTGACCGGCGCGCAGTATTGCAATATTGAAACCTGTGAGGTTCGCACACACCTGCTCGGCGGAAAGCAATTCGGGAATCAACGGTGTCCAGATAGGTCTTTGCCTTGCAGCAAAACACGCTCCGGCGTCAGGGGGAGCGACGTGAAGCGAACGCCCAGTGCGTTGCTGAGCGCGTTATGGCACGCCGCCGCAGTTGGCGACGGCGTGCCCTCGGACATTCCGCCTGCGCCGTACGGCCCATCCTCCACCGCATCTTCGACGATTCTCGTGACAAACACCGGCGGCATATCCGACGCGGTGGGGATATGGCATTCTGAAAATGTGTTCGTGCGCACCGTGCCGTCGGAGTTCTCCAGCATCTGCTCCATGAGCGCCTGGCCCAGACCCATCTGCACGCCGCCGTAAATCTGCCCCTCCACCAGCATGGGGTTGATGGCAGTACCGCAGCTATGTACCGCGACAATTTTTTGTACGGCGATCTCGCCGGTATCGGGATCTACGTCCAGTTCCGCGATCTGCGTGCCGAACGTGTGGCGCTCATAGAGCAGCGCGTGTCCATCGTCCGGGCGCATCGGCGTGGTGTAGGTGGAAAACGTGGCGGAGGCGACAATCGGCTGTCCATGAAGCCGTCTCGGCCACGGTGACGTGCAGTTCCGGGAACGTCTTTAGGAAAATAACGCCGTCCCGAATGGTATACTTGCGCGGGTCCTGCACACCCAGCAGTTTGCCCGCCGCGACAAAAAGCTGTTCGCGCGCCTTTTCGCACGCCTCCTGCAAGCAGCGCCCGCAGATGAAGATCGTGCGGAACGCGCCGGTTCCCTCATCGTAGGAGGTGATGCGCGGGTCGCCGTTGACAAAGGTAATTTTTTCCGGTGGGATCCCCAGCGTTTCCGCGGCAATCTGACACAGCGCGGTCTTTGACCCCTGGCCAACATCGCTCAGGCCGTTATACAGCACCGCCGAGCCGTCGCCGTCGATTTTCACCAAGACCAACGTTGCGCTGGAGGGGCTGCTGGCGTCGTGAGGGTAGATCATATTGGCGATCCCCACGCCGCGCTTTTTCCCCGGAACCGGCGGGACAGATTTGCTTTCGGCAAGCAGTTGCAGCGCCCGCTCCATGCACGCGCGGGCCGGCGACGCGTCGATCACCTGGTCATTATACCAGGTGGCATTCCCTGGTACACAGGTTTTTCCGCCGCAGTTCCACCGGGTCCATTCCCAGACGTTCGGCAATTAGGTCCAGGTGGGATTCCCAGCAAAGCAACTCTGCGGCACGCCCATGCCGCGCATGGCGCTTGCGTTGAGGGTGTTGGTAAAGACCAGCTTGCCCTCGGCGAAAGTATTTTTCATATGGTACGCGCCGCAGCAATGTGTGATTGCCTTTAAAAACTGCCGATCCCAATGGCGTAGTACGCCCCGGTGTCGGAAAGCAGCGTAACGCGGTCAGCGACAATGGTGCCGTCCCGCAAAACTCCTGTGCGGTGTGTGATCCGGTAGGCATGACGAATGGTGGAGGTGCACATGTCCTCCTCCCGGCGCAGCGTCAGCTTCACCGACCGCCCGGTTTTCAGCGCCAGCAGCGCCACCGCGACGTTCGCGCTGGGAAGTCCTGTGCAGAGATTCCCCAACGCCGTTGCGACGTTACGGATCTGGGTCGAGCCGACGCTGCCCGCCGCTTCGCGCAGGCAGCGCGGCAGGCGCAAGCCGTTTTCCAGCTGCGTCAGGCTAGCCATCGCTCCGATGGCTAGGCCGTCCTCGTTTCTTCGCACATACTCCAGTCCCAGACCGCTCAGATCGAGCAGAAACTCACACTGGCTCTTTCCCTTGCGCCGCATGGAAAACAAGTCCGTCCCTCTGGCGCAGACCTGCGTCTGCCCCGCGTAGCGGGCCAGCAAATCGGTGGCCTCGGCCAGCGAGGCCGGGAAAAACATTCCTTTACTCTCATACCTGTTTCCCCCTTGTTTCGGTGAAACACCTAAAATGTCAACGCCCCCGCAATCCGGCAGATCCCGGCCAGAAAAAGCACAGATACGCGCCCTCCCCGCCGGACCGGAACCAGCGCCGGTTCATAAACCGATGTGAAACAAGCGGGCGGCGCGGGCCACGGCGGCCGCCACCGCCGGGCCGACCCGTGGGTCGAACGCATTCGGCAATATATGCGTTTCGTCCAGCAAGTCCTCCGGGATCAGCGCGGCCAAGGCACCCGCCGCCATTTTCATCGCCTCGTTGATCTCCGAAGCGCGCACATCAAAGGCGCCCCGAAAGATGCCTGGGAACGCCAGGACATTGTTCACTGGATTGGGAAAGTCGCTGCGGCCCGTGGCCACAACGCGCGCGCCGCCGGCCCTGGCCGCGTCTGGGGAAATCTCCGGCGTGGGGTTGGCGCAGGCAAAGAGAACGGCACCGTCGCGCATGGTTCGCACCATTTCCGTCGTCACCAGCCCCGGCGCGGAAACGCCGAGAAACACATCCGCGCCCCGAAGCTGCTCGGCCAGCGGCTCTGTGCGGCGCTCCAGATTCGTCACCTCGGCCAACTCCCGCTTGATCCAGTTCAGGCCCCCCGGCCCTAGTAAATGGCGCCCTGGCGGTCGCACATGGTGATGTCGCGAAAACCTGCGGACAACAGCAGCTTCACAATGGCCACCGCGCCCGCGCCGGAGGTGACGATGCGGACGTCCTCCTTTTTCTTCCCTACCACGCGTAGCGCATTGGTAAGCCCCGCCAGTGTAACCACCGCAGTGCCGTGCTGGTCGTCGTGGAACATGGGAATGTTGCAAACGGCTTTCAGCTTGCGTTCAATCTCAAAGCAGCGCGGCGCGGAGATGTCCTCCAGGTTGATCCCGCCGAAGCTGCCGGAAATCAGCCGCACGGCCTCAACGAACGCATCCACGTCCTTCGTTCGGACGCACAGGGGGAAAGCGTCCACGCCCCCGAACGCCTTGAACAGCACGCATTTGCCCTCCATCACCGGCATGCCGCCTCCGGGCCGATGTCCCCCAAACCCAAAACCGCACTGCCGTCCGTAATTACCGCGCAAAAGTTGTGCCGCCGGGTCAGTTCGTAAGACTGCTCAACGTCCTTTTGAATTTCCAAGCACGGCTGCGCTATGCCCGGCGTATAGGCCAGAGAAAGATCCTCCTTGCCGCCCACCGGCACACGCGCGACAACCTCAATCTTTCCTTCCCATTGACGGTGCAGCCGCAGAGATTCTTTTGCGTAATCCATAGATTTAATTCCTTTCGTTTAAGCCTTGTCTTCTCTCAACTATGGCAGCGTCGCCCCGCCATAGGGCATGGCAAGGACGGTGGCGTCCGGGCCGTAGCGGGCAAACGCCTCGTCGAGCGCCGCTTGCGCGGACGGTTGCGGATGCAAAAACAGCCCCCGCACCGTCGCGTCGTCCAGTTCGGACACCAGATCGACGCGTGCCCGCTCCAGCACCATGGCGATGGCGGCGGCCTTGTGGCCGCCCAGCTCAAAGTGCTTTCCAATACGCTCAATTATGGAGTGGGCCGTCGGCGCCTCGCGGAACCAGCGTGCAAAACTCTCGCTTTCCAGGCCCTCCGGTACGCGACCAGGAGGATGATCGTGCCACCGTCCCGAACCGCGTGTTTGGCGTTGTCTAGCGCTTTTTGCGTCTGATATAGATTCGCGTCCTTCGGCGCGCCGCCCTGACTGACCAGGACGATCTCCGCCCGGCGCAAAATGGGCACGCGGTACATGCGGTCGAGGTACGCGCAGCCCGCGCGGTGCGCCAGAACCGGATCCCCCGCCACGACGTAGACGATCGTCCGGTGTTCGTCCAGCACGGCGTTGACGATATAGTCCACACCGCACAGTCGGCCCGCCGTATCAATATCCTCGTGCAAAGGATTGCCCTCCAGCTTTCCCACGCACGCGTCCGGACTGGTTATCAGACGGTGGTTGCACTGGTTGGCCGCCGGCGTGGACACGCCGGGCATAATCGCTTTGACGCCGCCGGAATAGCCGGCAAAAATAGTAAAACTCAATATTGCCCAAGCAGATGCGGAAAGACGCCTCCGCCACGACCCTGGTGATGTCCACCGGCGGCTGCACCAGCGCGGAGCTGAAAGACGGCGTGCTGATCACAGACAAGGATGGCGCTGCCGTATTCACGGGTCTGCGCATCAACACGCAGACCGGCAAGATCCGCTACCGCCTGACCGAAACCGCGACACAGGACGGCTACCAACTGCTGACCGACCCCGCGTTTGAAGGTGAGCTGCCCGACGACGAGGAGATCGACGTCGAACTCACTGTTGTCAACAGCCACAACTATGAGATACCCGCCACTGGCAGTATCGGTTTCCCGCTTGTGCCGATCAGCGTAGCACTGGCTGGCCTGACAGCACTGACCCTTGTGCTCTCCATGCACAAAAAAGCGAGAAGTGTAAATGACCTTACGGTATAATACGATAAATGGGATAGTCCTTTGCTATTAAAGGTTCTTGCCATTTGTCATCGTCGAATTAGTCGTTTTCAACTCCGAGAGCGAATCGCTTTTACCAACGATAGCGGATATCGGTTCGGCGTCCGTATCTAAAACACAATTGCGGCCTGCGTCTTTGGCTGTTCTATTTTCCATCACTTTGTCATAGTGCCTAATTCAAGCAGCAAAACAGAAAAAATTTTGTAATTTGTAACTAAACTATTGATATTAGTGTGGTTCTGCTGTATAATAAAATAAAATTGAGAAATCACTACAGAACAATTGGAGGTTAATCCCATGAAAACCAGGTTCCGCAAATTTCTGATCCTATTATTGCTATTGTGCGTCACAGCATCTGCCATCCCTACCGTTTTAGCAGCGGACTTCACAGACATTGCCCCTAATACATGGTATACAAATGCTGTGCAGTATTGCTTTGATAATGGCCTGATGTATGGCGTCAGCAAAGACGAGTTTGCGCCGGAAGAGCTGGCAACAAGAGAAATGGTCATCACTGTCCTCTACCGGCTCTATGGGACGCCGGAGGTGAAAGCGGAAGAAAGTTTCCCGGATGTACCGTCAGGCCGCTATTATACGAAGGCAATCGCGTGGGCCAAGGAGAACAACATTGTCGACGGCTATGAGGACGGCAGTTTTGGCTTGGGCCGGGACATCACCCGCGAGGAAATGATTGCCATTTTCAACCGCTTCGCTGCGCTGCAGGGGAAATACACCGCCGCTGCGTGTGACCTCTCCACTTTCGCGGACGCAGGGAAGATCAGCACCTGGGCGCTGGATGAGATGGAAACGGCGGTTTCTGTCGGCTTGATCTCCGGCCAAAAGGAAAAGAATCTCTGGCTTCTGAATCCGCAGGGCAGCACCCGCCGTTGTGAGCTGGCGACCGTTTTAATGAATTATAATGAAAAGATCGGTGCAGAGATCTCTCTGGAGGAATATCTCGCCGATACCGCCTATACCTGGTTTGCCACCGGCAAGACGGATTATCAGGTGCAGGGAAAGATGGTCTCCCAGGACACCGAGATCTACAACGAACTGGAGGATGTCCACTACACCGCTCATCCCAATGGCGAGGACGTCGTTTTGAAGGGCACCCTTGGCGAAGAATGGGTCACCAAGCTCTCCAAGGTCGCAACGACCTACACCAAGTTGGACGGCTCTGTTGTCACTGCGGAAGACTTTATCCCGGACACCTACATCGATCTGAAGACCATCCCCACCACCGGCAATTTTGCTTGCTTTGTGCCGGTCAATGTGAAGGTCGTTGTGAACACGGCGTGGGGCGATGTGCTGCACGTCAACCGTGACGGCGTAGCGCACGGTGCGGGCGACTATCTAGTCTGTGCCGTCGGTGAGGACGGCAAGCCCAATCTGTCCGATGTGTGGGTTGTCAACGGCAGACAGTTCGTAGAAAACTATGATTTGACCAACGCAGACAGCGTGGAGCTGAGCTTGGAAGAATATCTGGCGGATACCGAGTACACTTGGTTTGCCACCGGCAAGACGGACTATAACGTCCAAGCAAAGATGGTCTCGGAAAACACCTATGTGTACAATCCGCTGGAAGATGTCAGCTACATTGCAACCCCCAATGGCGAGGACGTCGTTTTGAAGGGCACCCTTGGCGAAGAATGGGTCACCA
>CAYVEB010000030.1:14978-20145 GCA_964450645.1 uncultured Oscillospiraceae bacterium
AGCTTTCCAAGGTTATCACGACCTACACAAAGCTGGACGGCACTACCCTCACCGCCGAGGACTTTGTGGCAGACACCTATCTGGAGCTGAAAACGATCCCCACCACGGGTAACTTCGCCTGCTATGTTCCTGCCAATATCAAGGTTGTGGTAAACACGGCATGGGGCGATGTGTTGCATGTCAACCGCGCCGGTGTTTCCCATGGCGCCGGTGACTATCTGGTCTGTGCCGTCGGTGAGGATGGCAAGCCCGATCTGTCCGATGTTTGGGTGGTCAACGGCGAACAGTTCGTAGTGAACTACGACATGACCAACGCGGACACCAGACCGTAATTGTTTTTCGTGATCATTTGCTCTATGCCGAAGCTGGGATAGAAAAATCATAATACCGAACGGAAGCGCTGTCAGTTGCGTAAGCAATGGCAGCGTTTCTTTTATGCACCGCTTTTTCAATCTTTTTTATCGAAAACCAAGGATGATTTCTACTCTTGGGATCATCCCGCCGTGCCCGCCACTGGCAGTATCGGTTTCCCGTTCCTGCCGCTCAGCCTTGCGGTGCTTGCGCTCTCTGCGGTGCTGCTCGGTTTCGCGCTTTGCAAAAAGCGCCGGGAGGTGTAAACCGCAGATTCCAGCAGCCCCCGGTCACGCAGGCCGCCGTCTGCCGCCGCCTGCGCGACGACTACCTAAAAAATCATTTCCTTGTCCACACCGCCCGGATGTTGAACGAAAAGGGATGCAAGACCCGCTCCGGGGCTGAATGGTCTTCTACGTCAGTCTGGATAATCGCGTCCAGCCCGTTCTACGCCGGTATCTATCGCTATAACCGTTACAAAGGTACGGAACATCGAACGAAAAATCCCCCGGACGAGTGGGTGCTTGTGCCAGACCATCACCCGGCCATTTTTACCGTGCAGGAACATGAGAAGATGAAAGAGCTTTTATCCGAGAACTTCCGGCAGCGTAATTCCCCCGGAAAGCAGTGCAGACAGGCCAACATCCATGTGTTTGGCGGCCTGTGCTACTGCGGGAAATGCGGCTTAAAGATGGTAAGCACCCCCGGCAGGGTTCTCGCCGATGGTTATGCCACGACGATTTACAGCTGTCCGAAACGCCGCAAGACGAAGGACTGCGACAATCCCGCCATCAATGACCTACAGATAGGCGAGTTCGTGCTGAATTATGTCCTTAATATGCTGAACGCCAAGCGGGGCTTTTCGTCCATCCGAACCCCTGCGGAGCTTGAAGTTCGGCTCCTGACCGGCTCCACTTTTTCGGGTGTGGAGCATATTGCAGATGATGGGCTGATAGAGTTTTTCAATCTCCTGTCCCGGTACGGTTCTGACGGATCTTACGTATTTGCCACTAAACGTCCGCGCCGGAAAAAGGCAGCTGCTGACCCTGAGCTGGATGCCCTGCGCCGCGAAAAGGAAAAGCAGGAACGCGCCATGCAGAGGCTTCAGAACCTTTATCTGTACTCCGAAAACGCAATACCGGAAAAGGATTTTAACCTCCGCAAGTCGGAGATTTCTGCCCGGCTGGCCGAGATACAGCAAAAGCTGGGTATGCTGAACCATGACGCGGACGCCATGCTGTCGGATGAAGATTTTGTCCGTCAGGCCAGCCACCTGCTGATTGCCTCCCGGCTGAACACGAAAGAATACATCTATTACCGGAACTTCGCCCAGTCGGTTTCTCCGGATGTCCTGCAAGCGTATATGCAGAGCATCATAGACAGCATCCTGATAGTTGACGGTCATATCACCCGAATTGTGTTCAAGAACGGCCTGACCCATCAATTCATTTGGAAGTGAGGCCTCGGCAAATGACGGCGAACAAGAGATTCATCGCGTGAGCAGCTGCCTTACTGCCCGGAACCCGGCGTAAAAGCCGTTTGCGATGGCGGCGTACTCCAAGTCGGATATTTCTTCCTCGCAGTCGGTGCCCCCGTTGAGAATGGCCTTGCGCAGCTTTTTGGCCGCATGAGCCATCGCTATGTTTTCCGCCTGCCTGCGCCCGTACTCGATAAACTCGTCCAACAATACCTTGATGCAATTCATGCTTTCCATGATAATTTCTCCTTTTTTTAAAATAAAATAAGCGGGAATGACCATGATGGTCACTCCCGCCTTTTGCGGCTTATTTTGTTGACAAATATATAAATTTGATGGCAACCCTCTAACATGAGGGATGCCATGCTCATCGTTTAATTCAATTGCTAGCCGAAAAACTGAGAACATGAGGCGGCGGGCGCCTTGGGTGGGCTTTCTCAACTCCGCCCTACGGGCTCCGGCTCCAAAGCCCATCCAAGGTGATATCATACCAAATAATTTACTTTTTACAAAAATGGTTCATATTTATCGACATCTCTGACATCTCTATTGATATCGCAGAAAATGCCCTTGTAATTCTACCGGGATTTTGATATAATAAAAATGGAAACCAGCCAAAAACCGCACGCGGTGCGCGGCGCCGCGCGTAAAAAAGCAAACCGGGCAAAAATGAAGGCCGGCTTTAAGGGCTTTTAGGCAAAAAGCAAGAAATCCTGATCGAAAAGACAGGAAATAATTATAAATTATAAAAGGAGTACAAAGTTATGGGAACATTAAGGCAGCTTAAAACCGCGATGCGCAAAGAAAAGGATTTGCGCCAGCTTTTGGTACGATCCGACCGGCATGAGGTTCTTTTGGACCTGGACGGCGACAAGGTCCCCGATATCGGGCTGTTGGACGAAAACCGGGATGGAGATATTGACGCCATCGCTGTCGATTTGACCGGAAACGGGGAATTCAATTTTTATCTTGTTGACCATGACGGCAACGGTATTCCGGATGAGATTTCGTTCTATCGGGATGGCGACGACATCCCCGTCAAATCGAATTTCGGCCGCGCCGTTGAGTTGGAACTCGTAAAAATCGTCACCCGTATCCACGCGCTGATAACCGCTAAGGACCTTGCCGCCGCCGAACTTATGGATGTGTTGGAGGCCCTGGAGGACTACATTGACGAGGAATACGCCAAGTTTGAGGAAGATGACTCGGAATTGAAGAAAGACGACGCGGAAGAAAAGAAGGAAGAAAACTAACTTTCCGCGAGGACATGAGGAGGCCGAACAAGGCCCGGTTCCAGCGTTTATCCGCCTGCGGGTACATCGGGGAGGAACACCGCATTATTCTCATCCGTTGGGCAACCTATCACGGTCTGTAGTAGGTTTAAAGAGGAAAGAGAAAGCTGTTTATGCAAACTTCTGTAAAATAAAATTTTTGACCGCTTATTTCAAGAAAAGCAGTCCATTGGGCTGCTTTTCTTGGATTTAGATAACGTTTGGATGAGGGAACCCTTGGCGTTGCGAAGATTTACACCTTTCCATCCTGGATATGTTTTCATAGCTGCCTCTATTGATTTGTTCTGAAATATTATAGTATATAAAGAAGCGCAGATTTGACTGGCAACAACATCGGCCGCGGGTTTGTTGAGCGGAAGGAAACATAGAATATCGAAACGCTTTCTTACGAACGGAAGAGTTTAACATATCTTTACGGAGGAAAAAGATGACCGAAATTATTGTGAGGAGACAGTTTGCTCCTTTATATATCTGGTTGGATATCGTCTTTCTGCTCGTTTTCCTGTTTCTTTTGATTTGGAAAAAGAAGTATATGACAGTTCTTGTCGGCCTGACTATGGGAATTGTTTATATGCTGGTTGATTACGGAATTTTTCATTTGCTGCTGCATACCCGGACAATTACGCAAGGATACAGTCTATTTTGGGTACTTTTATGGATGTCTATGAGTTATGGCTTTACGAATTTTACATGGATTTGGCTGTGGCTTTCCAAGGACAAGCATTTGTTTGAATGGTCGCTGTTAATTTTAGCGTGGTGGTTCTGTTGCCCCCTCATCACACAGACCTTTGCAGGCGATGCCGCCCCAATTGTGATACAGCGCACAACAGGGTCCTATCATGGGTATATGGCGATTATCCTTTTTGTTGGATACTTGGGTCTTATCATATATAACTTATTTCAAAAAGACAAAAAAAGACAGATCCATATCCCCTGGATCTTGGCAATTGGGATCCTTGTGCAGTTCGGATGGGAAGCCGGGCTGCTGCTTGGAGGAATTCGCAGCGCGGGATTTAAATCTGTTGGCGACAAATTGCTTACGCTTATGGTGAATTCCCTTCTTGAAACGAATCTTGGCATGCCGTATGTGTTCTGCATTTTTATTGCTTATTCCAGCAAATTTACAGAACAACTTCGTCCCCGTAAGCACAAAATATCCTTTTTCGAGCGAATTGTTGAAAATAATAACGAACGGGTCGGAGCGCTGTTTCAAAAAGAAAATTACGATAGCGATTCCGCTATGCGGTAAATGCCGATGGGAAAATATAAGAATGTCAAATGGCAGCGCCATAAAAATTGTATTCCCGAGGAGAAACGCTATGTATACGATTAAGCTAAAAATAGATGCCGAAAGCGATTTGTATAATCCATATGATGAAAGCTGCCGCACCTTAAATGCCGATGTCGTGGATTATCTTACGGAGCAGTATACGAAAAAGGACACGGATGACTCCATCGTTTTAGAAATCAAATGCGGAGAAGAAGTTAACTATGATCGGGTGAAGGACGCATTTCAGGAACTGATACGCAAACATGAAATCAACAACTCCCATCAGCGGAAACTGAATCGGGTAAAACAGCAATGGTTGTTTTGCATTGGCATCGTTTTCGTAGCGGCTGCAATTGCGCTCAATAATGTCATTGGTTCCGTTTTCGTCGAACTGATCTCTATCGTTGGCTCGTTTGCGATTTGGGAGGTTGCAAATATATGGATTGTTGAAAATCCCAAAATGCGTCTGCAAAGGCACATGATTAAAAAGCTGAAATCGACAAAAATTAAAATTGAAAGCGCTGCGCACACGGTTTATGGCGAGGCAGGAGCAATGGAACATCCATGAAGCGGTCATTCTGCTTGAGGGACTTCTTCAATGGTCTTCTTGAATTCTTCTGTGTACTTTGCAGGACTGTTTTTCATGGACATTTGTATTTCTCCTTCCTTATCCTTACTTGTCTTCTATTCTACCATACTTGTCCACTTTTTTAGTATACATCAACTGGACTATAGTCAAGTAAGTGGACACATTTTTGTGTAATTTTTACTGGAAAC
>CAYVEB010000031.1:0-20048 GCA_964450645.1 uncultured Oscillospiraceae bacterium
AGTAGAGATACAGCCGTTTCGGGGTATTTCCAGTCCACAAGTGCATACGGATTTTCTTCTGGTAATCCGGGTTCACGATTTCAAGATTCTCTTTGCACCAGCCCTTGACGGCGGGGGTAGGGTCTGTAATGGTCAGATAACTTCCAACTTCCGTAATCATTCTTAGTTCCCTATACTCGCTGCCCATTCATCAAGGGTGAGATATTTTCTTATCCCTGCTTCGGTCAGCGATTTCGCCCCAACCCTTTGCAACATACACAGGTCATCAAAAGGTATCATGTAGATTTTCCCGTCACCAAGCTTCATTGCAAAGTAGCAATAGGTATTTCCCTTCGCTTCCCATATCGTCATCGCGCCCTCCTGGTTTCCCTCAATACGGGAGAAGGGAAAGCGACCATCCAAACACACCTTACAATCAATCAAGACAGGAATATTGTTCTTTGTCGCTATCACGTCTGCGGGTTGTCCTACCTGGTTCTGCGCCATGTTGTGCGCCCAGAACCCATGTTCCGCAAGCAGCATACATAGTTCCTGTTCAAACCCGCCGCCTACGGTTCGGTTGCTTATCGGTTTCACTTTATAACACCTACCTCCATTCATACTCTTTGCCGTAACGCTGCCTGTACCATTCCTCAAACGCTTTGCGGTGTTTCGGGTCTTTGAAATATTGATTAACCTTTTCAACCAGGATGGAACAGACAGCCTTTTCTTCCACCAGCGTTGCCAGTTCGTTCACCCTTCGTGGACGGACACTTTACCTTTTTCGTAATCGTTCAGAATGATGTTGCTTACCTTCACAATCGCGTCAGCCTTTGCGCCTTTGCGGGTCCCGGCAAAGATAGAACTCACTTCGGTCTTGTCCGTGATAATGCCTCTCTGCTTCAACTGGCAAATCAGCCAGACAAAAGAGAGTCGTTGCTTCTTGAGGCGGCCACGAATTTCATCCAGTTTATCCACGGTTTACACCCCCTTTCTTTGAAGTTTCGTTCAAACAAAAGTTGACAAAGAATGCCCCAATGGTTATAATAATGGTGCCAATCCATATAACCAGCGAAAACCTGCCGGGTATGATTTCTGCGAAAAATCGTTGCCAGGGAGGGTGGGTTTCTTATGCCATCGTGAACAACTCTTGTTGACAAAACTATTATAATAGAAATTTCTCTACTTGTCAACCTATAAAATGAAATTTCTCTAAATATTTTTAAGGAGGCCAGAAAAATGTCTATTGTTGACCGAATACTCGTTTTACAGGAAGAACGGAATCTTACGAACAAGGATATTGAAGTGGGCGCCGGTTTAGCCAATGCAAGTGTTTCCCAATGGAAAAAAGGTAAAGGGAAGCCTAGTCTTGAAAACATAATAAAAGTAGCCACTTATTTTCAAGTGACTACTGATTATCTTTTAGGATTGTCAGATACCCCCGTCAATACCCCTATAGCTGAAAAATCTCTAACGGAAGAAGAACAGCTTTTATTAGACGCTTTTCACTGTGCGTCAACCCAGGGACGTTTCCATATCATACAGGTTTGTATGAACGAACGTGACGCAGCAATAAAAAGGGAAACCAGAAATGTAGGATAATTCAGATTACAGATATTACAGAATGGAGAAAACATCATGTATGAAGATATCAGTACCGCCTGTCTATACTTGCGTTATTCCAGCGCGAACCAGACGGAACAATCCATTGAGGGGCAAATGCGGGTCTGCCGGGAATTCTGCGCCCGCCATAATATACGGGTAGTAGATATGTATATTGACCGCGCTACCTCTGCCAGCAAGGATATTGAGAAGCGCGTATCCTTCCTCAAAATGATAAAGGATTCTGAAAAGCATAACTGGGAAGCCGTGGTGGTCTATAAATTGGACAGGTTCTCGCGCTCCCGGTATGACAGTGCCAATTATAAGTACCGCCTTAAAAAGAACGGGGTGCAGCTTATCTCTGCCACGGAGAACATCACCAATGACCCAGAAGGAATTATCCTTGAATCTGTGCTTGAGGGAATGGCAGAATTTTACAGTGCCGAACTTTCTCAAAAAATAAACCGTGGTTTGCGGGAATCTGCCTATAAGCATAACTCCATAGGCGGGTCTATTCCTCTGGGCTATAAGTCCGTAGGAAAGAAACTTGTTATTGATGAAGAAACGGCTCCCATTGTGCGGGAAGCGTTTACCATGTTCGCGGAAGGCCATACCGTGGCCGATATATGCAGGACGTTCAACGCAAGGGGGTATAAAACTTCAAAAGGAACCACTTTTGGCAAAAGTTCCTTTTCCAAAATTTTCCGCAACGAAAAATACATAGGGGTATATAAATTCCATGACTACCGTGCGGAGGACGTGATACCTTCCATCATTGACAAGGAACTGTTTGACCGTGTGCAAGCCCGCCTATCTGCCCCTAAACACCCTTCCGGGGAATATAAAGCCACAGCCGTGTATCTGCTCTCCGGGAAGCTATATTGCGGCCACTGTGGGTCAAAGATGAACGCGAACAGCAATGGTGAGAACTACCGCTACTATGAGTGTTATGGGAAGAAGAATCTCCACAAAGACTGCCACAAACGGAACCTTCGGAAAGAATTTATAGAGGGCGTGGTAGCCCGCGACGCTCTCTCCCTGCTCACGGATGAAAACATACAAGAGATTGCCCGAATAGCGGCTGCCACAAATACGCAGGATATAGAGAATGAAACGCATATCCCCGCCATCCGTGGACGGCTACATGAAACAATAGTATCTCTAAACAATCTCACGAAGGCTATTGAAAGCGGGCAAGCCCCGGAAACTCTTGTAAAGCGCATGATGGAATTAGAGAAAGAAAAGAAATTCCTCACCGCCGAACTCGCAAAGGAAGAACGTGGCGTGGTCTATGTGGATGAAGCCCAGGTCATTTACTGGTTAGAACAGTTCAAAGAAGGGGACATTGAAGATGATGAGTTTCGTAGGGTTTTGATTGACTTATTCGTAAACTCCGTCACTGTATGGGATGAAGATGATGACATGTTTAAAATAACGATTGCCTATAATCTTACTTCCTTGCCGACAAAAACGTACCGCCTCGCAAAAGGCGGTACGTCAGTATCGGATATGGTTTCTAATAGTCTATGATAGGCAACCCAGAAGATGCCGACAAACGCCGTCATTAGCATACCTAAAATCGCACCGTTCGGCGTCGTACGCTTCCAATAGATGCCCATTGCAAGGATAACAAAAATGCTGCCTCGGATACTATAAGCAAAATAAACGATATCCAGCAACATCGTGCTATCATACAAGATAATTGCGATACCAATGCAGCAAAGCCCAGATAATAATGTAGATATCTTCGATACACGCAAAACTCGTTTTTCAGGTGCATCTTTGTAAAAAAACTGGTAAACATCCTTTGTAAACAACGTCCCACTGGCAAGGAAGATCGGTGAGGCAGTGGAAAGTACCGCGGCCAAAATTGCTGCCAACACCAGGCCCCCAACCACCGGATTCAAAGAAAGCATCAGCTGCGGCAACGCGAGCTTAGCATCTGCCAACTCTGGAAAATTCACTTTTGCAATCATTCCCAGCAATGCAGTCAGTATCCCAAAAGGTGCAACCAGTGCGGCAATCCAGAAGGACGAACGAACCGCGGTTTTTTCATCTTTTGCCGCAAGAATAGGTTGAATACCCGCTTGCGCTGTGCATGCCCCAAGAATTGAAGCAATAATCCACGAAATAACTTTACTGCTGCCAATTGTAGTAAAGTTAAAATAAGCTTCCGGAAGCTGCGTATGCAGCGCTTTTATTCCACCAACATTACTTAACGAAACAATTAACGCCAATCCCACGCCTAAATACATCGTAATCATATGGAGAATATTGGTGTAGCCAACCGCAAGCATCCCGCCGAACAATGTGTATAGGATGATTCCAACACCGAGCACCGCAATCGATACTGGTACACTTAGACCAAGGAGCGTCTGACCCAAAGTACCAATCGCGACTAACTGCGAAGCACCTACCATCAGCATAACAATTATCAATAAAATTGATGTAACCATCGCCGCACGCTGCCCAAGATATTTTCCGATAATTCCGGAAACCGTCACCTTTCCAAGACTCCGATAGAGCCTGGCAAACAACAGTGCAATAAATACAATCCCTAAACCATTGGCAATGGTATACCATGCCCCAGAAAGGCCATAGGTAAAACCGTATTCTGAAACGCCAGTTGTAGATGTGCCCCCCATCCATTCCCCGGCCCCTGCCACTACGCGGAGCAACACGCCAAAATTTGCTCCCATAAAAACGTGGGAATTGCGTCCGCCACGCCGGGAAAATATACTCAGAAATATTGTCAGCAACAAATAGGCGACTATAACGCCAATTTGGACTGCCGTACTCATGATGTTCCCCCAGAATTTTCCGACGTTCCCAGATATGCCTTGCGGTCCAGCTTGCCGTTATAGGTTCGTGCAACACGTTCGACTCGCTCAAATTGGACAGGAACCTTATAACTTTCTAATTTTTTCTTTAAAGCCGTAGCAATAGCATTGGGGGAAAACGGCACGTCCTCTCGCATCACCAAAAGCAGCTTTGGTACGTGTCCACTAATCGGATGCTGTATGGGTATGCAAATACAATCTTCAACTCCATCCAATGACAGCGCCGCTGCCTCAACCTCTGCCGGAGCGACCTTCATTCCTCCTACATTGATAACATCATCTTTACGTCCAACGACATAAATAAAGCCTTCTGCATCCATATAACCCAGATCATTCGTAAAGACTACTCCGTCAGCAAGCACCCGCTTCGTTTCCTCCGGATCGTTTATATACCCCTTCATATTCGTATCCCCCATGCAGGCCAGATACCCCAAGCGTTCTGGGGATGAGCATATGGGTTTGCGATCATCGTCAACAATTACAACCTTTGAGCGCGGTAAAGCCTTTCCTACACAACCGGGCTTTCCAGGATATGCGTTGTAGTCATACATACAAACTGATGCAGATTCTGAAGATCCATAATTGTTATACAGTCGTGTGTTCGGAAGCAGCCTGCACAAGCGAATTTTATCCGGCTCCGGCAGCGGTGCAGTAGCGGATTCAATAAAGTCCATTCGATCCGCATATTTTCCTAGCATATCCCCTGTCAGAGTAAATATCGTTCGAATCGCAGCGGGAGGTAAGCAACACGCAAGCCGTCCTGGGGCTTGATCCATCGCATGAAAAAAGGCATCAAGATTTGTCAGCCCATTTAAAATGTGCATTGTACTGCCATTTACCACAGTCGTGATTAACTTTCGAATTGGGTTGGCATGATTTAGCGGTCCCGGCACAACAATGACCGTATTAGCCTGATAGCCGCAGCCGTAAATAAGGTTTTCTGCTGTTGCTACCAGCGCCTTGTGTGACAATTCAACGCCTTTCGATACCCCAGTCGTACCGGTCGTGAACAAAATATCAGCAGAATCCTCCGGTTCTGGCAGGGGAAACGCAGCAGCGGCTATCTGCATCGCTATCTGCAAAATTGCCTTGCTGTCAAGATTTACTAAATTTGGAATGTATGCCGCTTCTTCTGCACTACAAATTGCAAATTTAGCACGCACAGCGGCCGCAATTTTGGCAAGGCCAACCGGAGGCGTACTCCTTTCTGCTGATGACACAACACCACCAGCAGTATGAATTGCCAAATACGCTACAACATAATCCAACGTCTGCGATGCCTTAACCAGTACAACATCTCCTTTTTGCAGACCTTTTTCGCGCAGGAGTGTTGCATAGCCCCGCACTAACTTTGCAAGCTGCCCGTATGTTGTAGCTTTCCCTTCTGCAATTATCGCCAGTTTATCCGGCTGTTGGGCAGCATGTCGGTACAGATATGCGGCAACACTTCCTCCAAACATGATATACCCCCAGCCTATTTCTTTAGGCGTTCTACCATTGCAACAATCGCATCAAGCGAGTTAAAGTTTTCCGGAACGATCTCAGTATATGGAATCTCAATGTCATACTCCATACTAAGTTCACTGATTACAGACACAATCGACAACGAATCCAGAATACCATCATCCACTAACTTTTTAGATGAAGTAAAATCAATCTGTGGCAATACCTCTTGCAGTAAAGTTAGAATTTCCTGTCTCATTTTAAATCCTCCTAAAAATTAAAATATATAAAAGGATTATAGCCATTGCCTACTGCAAAGCAGATATCCAACACGAGCAGCAAACACATTACCACACTTTGCAGCACGTAGCCCACCTTTTTTAACATAGGATGCTTGACCATCCGGCCAAGCCATGTAAATATCGGAAAGGAAAGCACCGTTCCCAGCAATAAATACCAACGATATTGGCCCGTCCAATACGCCCCGTAAGCATCAGACCACATGTTACCATTTAAATGGAACATAGAGGCATAATAAGACAGTGAATGTCCAACAGAATTTGCATTAAAAATGACCTTTGTTAACAACACAATTAAAAATGTAGAAATGAAACCAAGCGCCGCTCCAAGCTTCTTGTTTTTCAGCGGCTTGCGTTTCTGCTCCCAAAATATAAACACAAACTGGATCAGTCCCCAGATCACAAATGTCCAGTTTGCGCCATGCCATACACCAGTTGCCAGCCACACTACAAATAACAAAAACAGCGTGGATAATGTGCCCGCCCGCTTACGTCCAAGTCGCTTTGCAGCAGCTTTGCGCAGGCGCATCGCGGGGCCGAGCGAAAGCGGATAGTACAAATAATCGCGGAACCATTCCCCCAATGAGATATGCCATCTGCGCCAGTACTCTGTAATAGATTTAGACAGGTACGGATAGTTAAAATTCTCAAGAAAGGTAAAGCCGAACATTTTTCCCAGGCCAATCGCCATGTCAGAATAGCCTGAGAAATCAAAATATATTTGAAGCATAAACGCCAATGCGCCCGCCCACGCAAGCAATACGGATAGTTCTTTCCCTTGCTGCGCAAACGCGATTCTCGACAGTGCCGCCAACTGGTTCGCCATTAAAAGCTTTTTAGAAAGCCCTATAATAAAGCGCCATACGCCAGAAGAAAACTGTTCAAAGCTGTGCGTCCGTGCCTGTATCTGTTGTGACACTGTCCCGTAACGAACAATTGGTCCAGCAATTAGCTGAGGAAAAAACGCAATGTATAAACCCACGTTTAAAATGCTTTTTTGCGCCTGTTCCTTCCCCCGGTAGACATCTATCACATAAGAAAGCGCCTGAAAGGTATAAAACGATATTCCAATAGGCAAGCTAAGCCACTGTATCGCGGAACTTCCTAATAGCCAGTTCAAGTATTTGAAGACAAACAATACACCAAGATTATAACCACAGGCAACGGCAACAATTCGCTTCCCTTTGGCTGTTCGCGGGCAGTCAGACAGCCAGCGCCCGAGCAACCAGTTAACACAGATGGAAAGCAGCATCAAAAGCACATAAACCGGCTCGCCCCATGCGTAGAATGCGATAGATATTAAAAACAACCAAATATTTTTTATACGGATGCGCTTACAAATAGGAGAATAGTAAACGGCGACCGCTATTGGTAAAAAAAGAAATAAAAAGGCGCCCTCTGAAAATACCAAAATAAACCTCCATATTTTGAGCTGATCGTATTACAACCAATCGCATTACAACCAATTTACACTATTTTTGCACGATAAGCAAAGCAGAAAAAAGTCAGCTAAAGTCAAATTGATCCGAGGCATCTCCAAAATACGTAATCCCATATACTACAAGAATTGTGTCCGGATCCGTTTCACCAATCAATGTTTGAAGACTTCCCTTAAACACTCGTAGATCAACTACATCTAAATATTCTACTGCTGCTGAAAAATACGGGATCATGCAATTAGCGAAGGATGTTTTTACTACAAGAACGCGGCTGCCATCATGTACATCATGATTGTGCACCTGAATCAGCGCCTGCTCGCCATATCCATAAAACGCATAAAGCTTTACATTATCTTTCACATTCAATATGCTCTCGTCAAACAGCGTCTGGCGCATATCTCCACGATTTGTCTCATTCTTTCTAGAAATGAAAACGTCCAGATCCGTGTCATATTTTGGCATAACTATAGGAAAGTCCTCAGGATTGCAATAGACCGTTGAAACTTTTCGCCCTAAAGAGCCCAAAAAAGCATTATGCAAAACAGTCGTCTCATAGTTCTCTGGAGCAAATAGGTCTGTATTGATAGAATACCCATAATGCTCATTCATAAACTCACATACAAGTTGATCTGCCCAAATGCCACTCGTCGGCAGCCAATGATGATCCGTCTTAAAAAACAAACTTGCCTTGTCTACCTGCAATTTTTCGATCTCCGCCTCCATGTCGATTACATCGAATTCGTTTTCCCGCAACTCCTGCAAGATTTCCTCCTGCTTTTGAGCAAAATAGTTTGGGAAAGCCGGCGTTTGCGCCTGCTTCGACGGAGCCAGCAAAAGCAAAAAATTCCTTCCTTCCGCACACATCTGCTTCCCGAACGCAACAAGCTGTTCGGTTGCTTCGGAAGGATCAAAATCATCCGTTACAAGTCCAAGTGACTCACCTTGCCAAACAGCAACAATATCGTCCGGATTTTTTAAGTCGTTTATTCCGCTTGTTAAGGAAGCTGTCATATCCAAGCCCATCATCCGGTCTACAAAAGATTTTCCAAGTACAAGTCGATTTAAATAGGGGGAAGAAGCTGTTGTACGGTTTGTAATAAAAGCTTTTAATGTAACCCACCACTCTGATATAGTCTTTTCATTTACATTATTTACATGTTCCTCATTTTGCGCTTCCCCCGCAAACGGGTAAGCTGCTAAAGTATCAAAAGCTGCCGGAGTGGCCTGTTTGTGTAAAAGGTGATCGGAAAGATAATTGTAGCCTGAAGACACCACAATGAGAACAAAAAATGCTCCCAGAACAAACAAGAAAAAAACCGCTGTTACTCTTTTTCTAATCTTCATTATCGACTCCTATATCTACACATCGCTAAAATCTCCGAAATGTATACAAATTAATTATAGTCAACAATTATTCCAATGTCAAGTAGCTTTTCAACTTATAGATAGTTTTCTGCCTTCTAAAAAACGGTAATATAAAAAGTTAGGAGGCGTAACAGAATGAAATTAAACTATTCGGTAATTGGCGAGCGCATCGCAAAACGACGGAAAGCGCTTGGCTTGCGGCAGGTTCAGGTCTGTGAGCGCGCGGAAATCAATGACAAATATCTCTCATGCATCGAGCGTGCGACCTCAATTCCCTCTTTAGAAGTCATTGTAAAACTGGCTCTCGCACTTGAAACGACGCCAGATGAATTTCTTACTGGCTGCGTTCGCTACGAAGCTGAGGAATGGCGCGATGTGGCAGAGTTACTGCGAGGCATGGACGTACAGCACTTACATCTTGCCAAAAGTATGCTGCAATGGCTTTCAGAGATTTCACTGTAAAGAAGCCTGCAATAATATGGTTATTTGGAAAAAGCGTTACATACCGCTGAGGCAAAAACGTTGGTTCAGCGTTTTATTATAGGTCTTCCCTTCCGCCAAAAAAGATCGTACCATTTCCGATTGATCGATCCTGTATAAAAGTTCACAAGAGTAAATTTACAAACCGGTCTGCGCAAAATTTTGACATGGATTGGTTAGTCATGTACTTGCCCGGCAGGAGGAAGGCAAAAATTTGCAGCAAAAGCACGCGGTTCCATTAAAGCATCCGCTTTTAATTTGTGAAACAAGCGCAAAATAGCACCATTTTTCAATGAACAATCTCCAGTTCAGGTGTTGTTCTAAGAGCAATATTTTGTTTAAGTGCCCCAAAAGCGGTAACAGCCCCGCGGGTAAATGGAGAACCGGGTGGGAACTCCGGGCGGTACCGCCACTGTATGCGTGGAGGCGTCCGCGTTTGGCGAAAGCCGGTCATTGGCGAAAGCCGGAAAGGCCAGTGGGCGCGGACGATGCGCGAGTCAGGAGATCTGCTTAAACGAGAAAACGCCAGAATCTGCAAGTACGGACTGTGTGGTTTCGTTGCGAAAAAGCAGCTGCGGTATCCCAGGCAGGGTTGCCGCAGCCGCTTAATGAAACAGGGCTTTCTTGAACACACTGCGTATTCGGACGGATTCCATAAGACGGCGGCAGTCGAGCCCTTTCGGGTTTGACTGCCGCCGCGATTTTTCGCGCTTATGCGGCGCGCCTGTTCACATGCTTCGCGCCGCACCTCCATACATTTGGTGTCCTATTACATTGTCACGGTTATGAACTTCAGAATAAACAGCGCCGCAATCACCGTCACCGGAATATCCTTCTTCTGATATTTGCCGGTGCAAAGGGTGATCAGCACATAGGCGATCGCGCCGATGCCGATGCCATTGGAAATGGAATAGGTCAAAGGCATCATGACCAGCGCCAGGAACGCGGGAACGGCGCTGCGCATATCGTGCATATCCACTTTGGCAAAACCTCTGAGCATCAGCACGCCCACATAGATCAGCGCGGGCGCGGCGGCGCACGGCGGTACCAGCGAGGCAAGCGGGCTGAGGAACAGGCAGAACGCGAAACAGATGGCCACCACAAGCGAGGTCAGCCCCGTGCGGCCGCCCGCGGCGACGCCGGAAGCGGACTCCACAAAGGTGGTGCAGGTAGAGGTGCCCAAAGTGGCGCCGACAACCGTTGCGATGGAGTCGCTGGTCATGCACTGGTTAACATTGATGGGATCGCCATGTTCATCAAGCATATTGGCCTGGGAGGCGGTGCCATAGAGGGTGCCGATGGTGTCAAACATATCCACAAGGCAGAACGTAATGATGAGCATGATGGCCGAGAAGACGCCGCCGATGGCCTCGCCGGTAAAGGCATCCTTCCAGGAGCTTGCCTGGAACACACCGGTGATGCCGATCGAGCCAAAATCCTTGAAGCTCTGGCCGATCTGGCCCATGTCAAAGTTCAGCTTGTTGCCGGGCAGCAGATAATAGATCGCCGTGATCGACACAATGCTGATCAGCACGGAACCCTTGACCTTCCGGCTTTCCAGCACGGCAATGATCAGCAGCCCCAGCAGCGCCAGCAGCGCAGGCATGGCGACTGCCATGAACTCGTGGTTGGCAATCGCGCCGTGGATATCTACAAACTGCAAGAACGTGTACTGGTTGTCCTGAAGAATTCCGGCGTTTTTAAACCCGATAAACGCAATAAACAATCCGATACCAGCGGGAATTGCTTTCTTCAGGCAGTCCGGCAAGGCTTTTGCGATTTTAGAGCGCAGCCCGGAAATGGAGAGCACCATGAAGATCAAACCGGATACCAGGATAATGACCAGGCCGGACTGGTATCCGTCAATGAGCGCGTCACTGCCTGCGCCAATCTGGGGGAGAATGAAACTGACAAAGAAGAAGGAATTGAGGCCCATGCCGCAGGCTTGCGCAAAGGGCATTTTTGCGAACAACGACATCAAAAGCGTTCCCACGACCGCGACGAGGAGGGAAGCTACGTACACAGCATTCCAAATGGTTTGGAACGCCGGGTCCGCGCCTTCCGCCAGATGATTAAAGCTGACAATTTGGTTCGGGTTTGTGACTACAATGTACGCCATGGCAAAAAATGTTGTGAGTCCGGCAATTATTTCGGTGCGTACAGTTGAACCGCGCTCCGAAATCTTAAAGTATTTATCCATACGATCCCAACTCCTTATAGAATATTTGCCGCAATCAGAGTTCCGGCAAATATAGTATACAACCTTTTAGGCAAAAAAGCAACAAAGAAAGCTTTTCATAGGCCGTTTTTTAGATATATTGTATAGTTGCCTATTTTAGAGGGTCCATTTTTGTGCTCTTTGCAAATAGATTTGCCTTCCCGCAATCAGCCCGCGGCGCGTTTGGTGCAGCGCCTTCCGCCTTACCTGCCCGCTCAGGATTCCAAATCAATGTGGTGCGCTTCAAAGGCTTTCAGTAATTGTTCCATATCGGACGGAATCGAGATCGGATCGCCGCAAAACGCGATGGCGTTGGCCACGTCCTTCAAGCCGTTGCCCGTGATGACGGATACCACCGTGTCGTCCCCGCCGATGACGCCCTGCTGGCACAGCTTTTTCAATCCCGCCGCGCCGGTGACGCCGGCCGGTTCGCCAAATACGCCGGTTGTCTGACCCACCAGCTTCTGTGCGGCCATGATCTCTTCGTCCGTCACGTTGACAACAAGGCCGTTCGATTCTCGGATCGCGCGCAGCGCCTTGTCCGCGTTTCTCGGCACGCCAACCGCGATGGAATCCGCCAATGTGTTCTCCTCCATGGGGTACCAGTCCTCGCCCGTAGCGATGGCCCGGTTGATGGGATGGCAGCCCTCGGCCTGGGCGGAGATCAGGCGGGGCAGCTTGTCAATAAATCCGATGGCGTACAGATCCTTAAAGCCCTTCCACACACCGGCAATCGTGCAGCCGTCGCCCACGGATATCGCCAGATAGTCCGGCATCCGCCAGTGCAGCTGCTCTGCGATTTCCAGCGCCACGGTCTTTTTCCCCTCCGACAGATAGGGATTGATCGCCGCGTTGCGATTATACCAGCCCCAGCGGGCGATGGCCTGCTTGGAAAGCTCAAAGGTCTCCTCATAGCTGCCCTGCACCGAGATCACCGTCGCGCCAAAGGTCATCAGCTGGGCGACCTTTCCCTTGGGCGCGCGCGACGGCACAAAAATGAACGTCTTCAAGCCCGCCGCCGCGGCGTTGCCCGCCAGAGACGAGGCCGCGTTGCCGGTCGACGAACAGGCGATCACCTTTGCGCCTGCCTCATGTGCCTTGGCGACCGCCATGGCGGACGCACGGTCTTTGAGCGACGCCGTAGGGTTCAGCCCGTCGTCCTTGATCCACAGCTTTTTGACGCCCAGCTCCTTTGCAAGACGGTCCGCTTCATACAGCGGCGACCAGCCGACCCGCAGCGGCGGATCCGGCGTCGTCTTCTCAACCGGCAGCAGCTCCCGATAGCGCCACATGCTGTAGTTCTGCCGGGCCGCCAGCTTTTCCTTGGTCAGTACCGTTCGAATGTAGTCATAGTCATAGACAATGTCCAAAATGCCGCCGCATTCGCAGGTCGTCAAATTGGCGGTTGCCTCGTACTCCCGGCCGCACCGGACGCATTTGGCGCACTTTACGTTTCGCATGGCATGATTCTCCTCCCATTTAACTCGCGGGCGGGATCCTGCTCCCGCCCGCCAATTTATCCAATTACAGCGCCTTTAAAAGACCGGTCGCCTCGTTAAACTGGTTGATCAGCTCGTCCAGATCCTTGGCCTGCGCATGGATGGCGTCCCAGGTCCCCTTGGTATCGTACCACTGGGCGTTCAGATCCTCCACGCTCATCTGCTGCTGCTCCACCCAGGTGTAATACTTTAAATTGTGGACGCGCTTGCGCTCGGCATAGGTCAGCTCCAGCAAATTGTCGGTCTTGAGCCCCAGCATGTGCAGCGCATGGTCCTTGGCGGCTTCCACGGTATTGTATGCGCCGTGCTCCTCGTTAAGCTCCTCGATTCTGGACTGATACATCGCCGCCGAATCGGTCAGCACCGTAACCACAACGTCGTCCTCGGTCAGCTCGTAGTACTTGGCGAACTTGATGCAGCACAGCACGTTCGCGATGCCGGAAATGCCCATCCACGTCAGCTTGTTAATCAGCTCGTCGTCCAGGCCCAGTTCTTCCTTCAAATAGGTCTGACCTTCCGGCGTGTTGAACAGGCGGAGCAATCTCTGAGAATCCTCATCGTCGATGGCGATGGCCATATCGGTGTTCTTGACGTTATGAACCCAGGGAATATGCTTGTCGCCAATCCCCTCGATGCGGTGGCCGCCAAAACCGTTATTGAGAATGGTGGGGCACTGGAGCGCCTCACCCACAGCCAGCTTCATGGCGGGATAGCGTTCCTTCAGCAGATCGCCGGCGGACATGGTCCCGGCGGAGCCGGAGGTAAAGCAGGCGCCGGCGAGCCGCTGGCCGGGCTTCTTGACCGCCTCGAACAGCTCCGCCAGGGCGAACCCCGTTACATTGTAGTGCCACAGCGGGTTGCCCATCTCAGCAAACTGGTTAAAAATCATCATGGTGGGGTCTTGCTTCAGCTCCCAGGTCTTGTCGAAAATCTCCTTCACGTTGGACTCGCAGCCGGGCGTGGCGATGATCCGACCGGCGATGGACTTGAGCCAGTCAAAGCGCTCTTTGGACATGTCCTCCGGCAAAATCGCAACCGAGTCGCAGGCTAAGAGCTTTGAGTTGAATGCGCCGCCGCGGCAGTAGTTGCCGGTCGAGGGCCAAACCGCATGGTGATACGTCGCGTCAAACTGGCCGGTGACCAACCTCGGAACCAGGCAGCCGAACGATGCACCGACCTTATGGCAGCCCGTGGGGAACCACTTGCCGGACATCGCCAGAATCCGGCAGGGCACGCCGGACAGCTTGCTCGGGATCTCTACGTAGTTAGGGACGGACTGGAACAAGCCTCCCGACTCCTTGGCCTCGTTGTGCCAGGAAATCCGGAACAGGTTCACCGGGTCAACCGCCCAAAGATCTGTCTTGGCCAGCCTGGCTTTGATCTTTTCAGGGATCAAGGCCGGATTTTGCATCTGCGCGATGGTGGGAATAATAATGTTGTTTTCCTTGGCCTTTTGCACGTTGTGCGCCAGGCCCTTTTCGTTGATACGAAGATCAATCATGGTGTTCTCCTCCTGTTTTTACATCAAGATAAGAATATAGGGTATATTTGGAAATGCCAAAATGCTTCGCGATCTTGTCGCCGGATTTGGTGATCAGCAGCGCGCCGCTTTCATTTAAAAAACGGATCGCCCGGACCTTATCGTCCTTGGTCATCATGCCGACCGGTTTGCCTATGAGTTCTACGGACTGCTCAAGCAAGCTGTCCAGCAAATCATTGACGTTCTGCGTAATGTGCGCGGGTTCTTTTTCCCCGGATTCTTTGACCGCGACCAAGTCACCGAGCGCACGGCCCGCCATGGTCAGCATGGTGATGTCAAAGTTAATACAAAACAGCGCGGCTACATTGCCCTCCGCGTCCGGGATATAGATGGTGGAACATTTAATGACCTTCCCATCCGGCGTTTTTGCAAGGTAGCACAACTGATCTTCCGAAACTTTGTGATTCAAATCCAGAGATTTTTCCATCTGCTCCAGCACCACCTGGGACGGCCCGTCGCCAATCCGGCGCCCGGTCACATGCCCGTTTTCAATGGCGACGATCGATCCGGTAGCACTTTTTTCAGAGATTTCATGTACAACGACCTCGCATCCGCTTCCGAACTGCGCCGCAACACCTTTTGCAATTTTTCGTAGTCCTTCCAATTCATGCGGAGCCAGCACGCACATCCCTCCCAATTAAGTTTACATCTATATCATATCATATCTCCAGAAGAAATCAATCATTTTTTCAAAAAATTTTTTAGTTTTTCAAAAAATTTGTTTGACATCTGTATTTGGTATGGTAAAATAAGGGTAGCAAGTTTATCAATTTATTTCAAATCTATTGGGAGGTTGATTATCATGCAAGTAAATTTTGAAGCTGTAAAGCGCTCTGCCGAGGGTTATAAGGCCGATATGGCGCGCTTCCTGCGGGCCATGATCGCAATCCCCTCGGAATCGTGTGAAGAAAAAGGCGTCGTCATGTGCATCAAGGCGGAGATGGAAAAGCTGGGCTACGACAAGGTCGAGATCGACGGGCTGGGCAACGTCATCGGTTGGATGGGTACAGGGGACAAGATCATCGCGATCGATTCCCATATCGACACCGTTGGCATCGGCAACATCGACAACTGGGAGGCCGATCCTTACAAGGGCTATGAGACGGACGAGATCATCTACGGCCGCGGCGGATCCGACCAGGAGGGCGGTATGGCCGCGGCCACCTACGGCGTGAAAATTATGAAGGATCTGGGCCTGATTCCCGAGGGCTACAAGATCATGGTGGTCGGCTCCGTCCAGGAAGCGGACTGCGACGGCATGGGCGGGCAGTACATCTACCATGTGGATCACATCGTCCCTGAATTTGTCATCTCCACCGAACCAACCGACGGCGGCATCTATCGCGGCCACCGCGGCCGTATGGAAATCCGCGTGGACGTCAAGGGCGTTTCCTGCCACGGTTCCGCGCCGGAACGGGGCGACAACGCCATCTACAAGATGGCTGATATTCTCCAGGACGTCCGCGCCCTCAACGAAAACGATGCCGAAGAGGGCACGCGGATCAAGGGTTTGGTCAAGATGCTCGATCCCAAGTACAACCCCGATCACTGGGAAGACGCTCGTTTCCTGGGCCGCGGCACCTGCACCACCTCGCAAATTTTCTATACCTCTCCTTCCCGCTGCGCCGTGGCGGATTCCTGCGCCATCTCCATCGACCGCCGCATGACCGCCGGAGAGACCTACAAGTCCTGCCTGAAGGAAATTGAGGAGCTGCCCGCCGTGAAAAAGTACGGCGACGACGTAAAGGTTTCCATGTACTGGTATGACCGTCCGGCGTGGACCGGCGAGGTCTACAAGACCGAGTGCTTCTTCCCCACCTGGATCAACAAGGAATCCGCGGCCCATGTGCAGGCACTGGTGGATGCCCACCACGCCCTGTGGGGCGACAAGCGCCTTTGGGCGGACGAAACCGCCCGCGCCAAGCGCGAAGGCCGTCCGCTGACCGACAAGTGGACCTTCTCCACCAATGGCGTTTCGATTCAGGGCCGCTATGGGATCCCCTGCGTCGGCTTTGGCCCCGGCGCCGAGTCCCAGGCGCACGCGCCCAATGAAATCACCTGGAAACAGGATCTGGTGGTCTGCGCGGCGCTGTACGCGGTGGTGCCCGCCCTGTATAAACCTGAGAACAAGATCACCGAGGCGGAATTCCGTCAGGAGCTGACCGGCAACGACATTCGATAATTCAGGAGGATTGTACGATGAGCAAAACTGTAGAATTGGCGCGTCACTTGCAGACGCTGCGCATTAACAACATGTACAAGAGCGACTTTTACTGGACTTGGGACAAGACCGACGAGGAACTGGACGCCGTATTCACCGTAGCGGACGCCCTGCGCGATCTGCGAGAGCGCAACAAGTCCACCCGCGTGTTCAACTCCGGCCTAGGCATTTCCCTGTTCCGTGACAACTCCACCCGCACCCGTTTCTCCTTTGCCTCCGCCTGCAACCTGCTGGGCCTGGAGGAGCAGGTTCTCGACGAGAAGAAGTCCCAGATTGCCCACGGCGAGACCGTCCGCGAGACTGCCAATATGGTCTCGTTCATGGCCGACGTCATCGGCATCCGCGACGACATGTACATCCATCAGGGCCATGAATATCAAAAGACCTTTATGGACGCCCTGGAAAAAGGCTACCACGACGGCATCCTGGAGCAGCGGCCCACGCTGGTCAATCTGCAATGCGACGTCGACCATCCCACCCAGTGCATGGCGGATCTGCTGCATATTATCCACTACTTCGGCGGCGTGGAAAACCTCAAGGGCAAAAAGATCGCCATGACCTGGGCCTATTCTCCTTCCTATGGCAAGCCGCTGTCTGTGCCGCAGGGCGTCATTGGCCTGTTCACCCGCTTTGGTATGGATGTGGTGCTTGCACATCCGGAAGGCTACGAAATTTTCCCCGAAGTGGAGGAAATTGCCCGGAAAAATGCCGAAAAAGCCGGCGGTTCGTTTGCAAAAACCAATTCCATGCAAGAAGCGTTCAAGGATGCGGACATTGTCTACCCCAAGTCTTGGGCGCCCTTTAAGGCGATGGAAAAGCGCACGGAACTGTACACCAAGGGCGACCAGAAGGGAATTGACGAGCTGGAGCAGCGGCTGCTCGCGCAGAACGCCGAACACAAGGACTGGGCCTGCACGGAAGAAATGATGAAGCTGACCAAGGATGGCAAGGCGCTGTACCTGCACTGTCTCCCGGCGGACATCAGCGGCCTGTCCTGCGAGGATGGCGAGGTGGACAACTCCGTTTTCGACCGTTATCTGGTTCCGCTGTACAAACAGGCATCCTATAAGCCCTATATCATCGCGGCAATGATTTTCCTGGCCCAGGTGAAGGATCCGGTCAACGCCCTGATGAAGCTGGACGCCTCTAACGACACGCGCAAAATCTTCTGAGTTTTCTGAGGTGACATTATGTCAAAACGAATTGTGATTGCTCTGGGCGGAAATGCGCTTGGCAATACCCCCGCTGAGCAGCTCACTCTTGTGCGGCAGACCGCCAAACCCATTGTAGACCTGATCGCCCAGGGGCATCAGGTGGTCATCGCCCACGGCAACGGGCCACAGGTGGGTATGATCAACCTGGGGATGTCCACGGCCGCCGATGCCGGCGCAATCAAGGCGGACATGCCCTTCCCGGAATGCGGCGCCATGAGCCAGGGGTACATCGGCTATCATCTGCAAAACGCCATCGGCAACGAGCTGGCGGCCCACGGCCTGCACAAGGAAGTGGCCACCATCGTCACGCAGGTTTTGGTGGACGAGAACGACCCCGCCTTCCAAAACCCGACCAAGCCCATCGGCGCGTTCTATGACAAGCAGACCGCCGACCGCATCGCCGCGGAGAAAGGCTATACCATGGTCGAAGACGCCGGGCGCGGATACCGCCAGGTGGTTCCCTCCCCCAAGCCGGTGGACGTCATTGAAAAGAACATGGTCAATTCACTCATTTCCGACGGATACGTGGTCATCACGGTCGGCGGCGGCGGGATCCCCGTTATTCGCAGGGACGGCAAGCTGTACGGCACGCCCGCCGTAATCGACAAGGACTTTGCATCCGCCAAGCTGGCCGAGCTGATCCACGCGGACGCGCTGGTGATCCTTACGGCGGTAGACCGCGTCGTAATTCACTGGGGCAAGCCCAACCAGACCTTCCTGGATGATATGTCCGTCGCGCAAGCGGAGCGGTACTGCCAAGAAGGTCACTTCGCCCCCGGCTCGATGCTGCCGAAGGTCAAGGCCGCCATCTCCTTTGCCAAGAGCGGCGGCACGGCCATCATCGCTTCGCTGGAAAGCGCCGGCGCGGCGGTGCGCGGGGAATCCGGCACCTGCGTGCATCTGTAATACGACTTTTTTATCACAAAAACATGGCGCCCACTGGATCAAGCGGTGGGTGCCATGCGCAATTTGGCCCTGTAACGAGAAACGTTGCAGGGCCATTTTCTGCTTCGGGCGCCACCGAGCAATTCTGTTGGTGCAGATGCGCAATCAGATTTTTTGTCCAACAATACAACCCGGCGCCGACTGTCCTGCCGTACGGCCTGGGAGATCGGTGCGCTTTGACGAAAAAAGCAGATGCGCCATCAAGGCTCAACCGTGAATTGTGCGGCGGCGCCTTATACGAAAACTCAATAAAAAGTAGACTTTAAAAAAGGATAATTTTTATAGCGCCAGCGGCGCAGTGAATTTTAGCATGAAACGTCTTTTCAGCGGCTTGCCGCTGAAAAGGGCCACGCGTAAGCGTGGTATTCTCCGATATAAATGTCTTTTTTTATTGGAGAATCGTATTAAATTGCCAGCTGGCCATTTTGCACGCTCACGCGCACCGTCGCGCCGGGTTCTAGATCACCAATGAGAATCTTTTGCGCCAGCAGAGTTTCCACCGTGTGCTGCAAATACCGCCGCAGCGGCCTGGCGCCGTACTGCGGATCATAGGCGGCGTCGATAATAAACGCTTTTGCCTCGTCGGACAATTCACAGCGCAGCTGCTTGTCCGCCAGGCGGCGGTTTAAGTCGGCCATCTGCAGATCGATAATAGCGGTAATATTCTCCTTTGTCAGGGGCTTGTAGAACACGATCTCGTCCAGGCGGTTCAAGAATTCCGGCCGGAACGAACGGCGCAGCAGCTGCATCACCTGCTGCCTTGCCTCGTCGCTGATCGTTCCGTCGGGGCGGATGCCATCGAGCAAATACTCCGAGCCGAGATTGGAAGTCAAAATCAGGATGGTGTTTTTAAAATCCACCGTTCGGCCCTGGGAATCGGTGATTCTGCCGTCGTCGAGCACCTGGAGCAGCACATTGAACACGTCCGGATGCGCCTTTTCTACCTCGTCAAACAGCACCACGC
>CAYVEB010000032.1:0-4591 GCA_964450645.1 uncultured Oscillospiraceae bacterium
CCTCCTGGGGCATCGACCGCATGAAGTCCATGATCCGCGAGCGGGCCGACTGGTGCATCTCCCGCCAGCGCCGCTGGGGCCTGCCCATCCCGGTGTTCTACTGCAAAAAGTGCGGCAAGAGCGTCTGTACCGACGCCACCATTGAAAAGATCTCCGCGCTGTTTGCCGCGTCCGGCTCCAACATCTGGTTCGAGCGGGATGCCAAGGCGCTGCTGCCGGACGGCTTCCGCTGTCCCGCGTGCGGAGGCACGGACTTCGAAAAGGAGACGGACACCCTGGACGGCTGGTTCGATTCCGGCTCCACCCACTACGCCTCCATGTGGCACGACCAGGGCTTTTGGCCGGCGGATCTGTATATCGAGGGCGCGGATCAATACCGCGGTTGGTTCCAGTCCTCGCTGCTGACGGCGGTGGGCGCTCTGGGCAAGGGCGCGCCGTTCAAGGAATGTCTGACCCACGGCTGGACGGTGGACGGCGAGGGCAAGCAGATGCACAAGAGTCTGGGAAATGGCGTCGACCCGCAGCAGATCATCGGCAAATACGGCGCCGACATGCTCAGACTGTGGGCCGCCTCCGCCGACTACCACGCTGACGTGCGCTGCTCCGACGCCATCTTTAAGCAGCTGAGCCAGAATTACCTCAAGTTCCGCAACACCAGCAAGTTCATCCTGGACAACTTGGTGGATTTCGACGCCAACCGTCTGGTCGCCCCGTCGGACATGCTGGAGCTGGACCGCTGGGCGCTGACCCGCTGCAACGAACTGATGGAGCGCTGCGCCGCGGCGTACCGGGACTATGAATTCACGGTCATCTGCCACGCGATCAACGATTTCTGCGTGGTCACGCTGTCCAACTTCTACCTGGATATTTTGAAGGACCGGCTTTACTGCGAGGAAAAGGACGGCCTCGTCCGCCGCTCGGCGCAGACGGCGCTGTATTTGATCCTGGACACCATGACGAAGCTGTTCGCGCCGATTCTGGCCTTTACCTGCGACGAGATCTGGCTGCAAATGCCCCATCGCGACGGCGACGACGTGCGCAACGTTGTGTTTAACTACATGAACCAGCCCTTTACCGACTATGCGCTGGACGCGCGGACCATGGCCCGCTGGCAGATTCTCATCCAGCTGCGGCAGGATGTCAACGGGGTTCTGGAAGCCGCCCGTGCCGCTAAGCGGATCGGCAAGGCGCTGGAAGCGCAGGTGAATCTGTACGCCGCCGACGATGCGTCCAGGGAAGCGCTGGACGCGGTCGCAGGCATGGCGCTCAAGGACGTTTTCATCGTCTCGGCCGTAACGGTATCGGACGGCGCACCGGATCCGGCGCACATCGCCGCCGCTGGCGTCAATTACCCCGGTCTTATCGTGGAGGTCCAGCCCGCGCCGGGTGAAAAGTGCCAGCGCTGTTGGATGCAGGTGCCGCGGGTGGACGAAAACGGCCTCTGCCCGCGCTGTGCCAGGGTCGTGTCCCTGCTGCCGCGGGAGAATCTGGAGCTTTAACAAAACCGTTCCGGCGGCGCGTTTACTGCGCGCCGCCGGATAAAACTGCGCCTATAAAGGAGTACCACATGAACATCATTGAACCGAGCGTGGAAATTTTATCGCAGGTGGACGCCGGCCAAATTCTGCGCAATTTAGAGAACTGCGGCCGCGTTTGCTACAAGAGTGAAGCCCGCGTTTGCGAGGGTTCCGCCGAAAAATTTCTCCGCGGTATCATCCTCAGCGGGCACGAGTCCGTGCTGGAACACGAAAAGCTGACGGTGAAATTCATCTGCGACCGCGGCGTATCTCACGAGATCGTCCGCCACCGCATCGCCAGCTACAGCCAGGAGAGCACCCGCTACTGCAACTACAACCAAGACCGCTTCGGGGGCGAGCTGACCCTGATCCGGCCTTATTTCTTCCGCGACGAGCGCTATGAGATCTGGTTCGAGACGATGGCCTTGATTGAGAAGAACTACAACCGCCTCATCGCTCTTGGCGCGAAGCCGGAGGAGGCCCGGAGCATCCTGCCCAACAGCCTAAAGACGGAGCTGGTGGCAACGATGAATTTCCGTGAGCTGCGGCATTTTTTAAAACTGCGCACCTCCCCGCGCGCACATCCGCAGATGCGCCAGGCCGCGCGTCCTCTGCTGGCCTATTGCAAGCAGACCTTCCCCGTGCTCTTTGCGGACATTCCATTTGAAGAAGAATAGGCCGCATCATCCGGCGGGCGGTCCGCGTTCGTGAGCGCTCCAATTCTCCAATAGAGATGTCTGATATTATGACCCAATAAAATAAGACGTTTTTTATCAAATCATGCCGCGCGAACGCGTGGCGCTTTTCAGCGGCAGGCAACTGAAAAGATGTCTTATGCGGAAATTCCATAAAAAGTATCCTTTTTTAAACTCTGCTTTTTATGGAATTTAAGGGAAGCTCTGAATAAATCTGACGTGTAGCTTGCGCAGCCAGATTTTTTGTCAGACAAGACAAAATCCTTGCGAATCCTTTGTGAATTCGCAAGGATTTTTGGAATGTATGACGAAAAAGATGCAAGCAAAATGCGCGTCAAAGCGTTCGCCATGATTTGTTCAGAGGTTCCTTAGTATTATTTGCCATGCAAAAGCATAGCAAAATGGCCATGCGCCGTCTCTGACGGCACGGCCTGAAATTTAAGCGCGTGGAGCGCGACGCCCCACATGCGTATAAAACTTCCTGCGTTACAGCACATTTGCATCCATCGTGGTGCGACGCCAGCGCATGAAATTTTATACGGAAATTGTATCAGAATCAGTTTTGAGCAAGCGGCCCAGCCAGACGTCGACGTTCGCCAGGCGCTCTTTGACCTTGCACAGGGAGAACAGGCCGATGCGCAGCAAATCCACCGCCGCTCCGACAAGGCAGATTGCGCACGCGCACAGGATGATTTTCAGTACAAAGAGCACAACACCGCCGCTTGCAAACGAACTGGCCATACCGCGGATATAGGCGTTCCAAATCAGCGGGTGTACATGGAGCAAATAAATGCCGAGGGTTGTTGGCGACACAAACCGGATGATCCGCTTGCACCGCGCGCTCCGCACCGGCGTGCCCGCCCAGAAGGCCAGCAGAGCCAAGGCCGATAAAAAGATCGTGGGAGAGATGTAACTGACAAGAGTTTGAAATTTCAAATAATGTACGAGCCAAGTGAAGCCCACGGCGCCGAGATAGGTGAGCGCCGCCCAGCGCCTGCGGATGCGCCGCACCAGGTCATATTGCCGGATGTAAGCCCCGAAGAGATAGCAGATACACAGCCAGATCATGCTGTAGCCGTCGTCAAGGCTGAACACATTTAAGTCCCAGGGGCGATACACACTTTGCTCTTTGAATCCTGGGAGAACACTTGGAAGCGTAATGAGGAAGACCGCGATGGCGAGCAGACACGCGCGCAGCTGCGGCCGGGGCATCCGCGTGACCACGAAGTTCATCAGGGGAATGAAAAAGAACATGCCAAAATAGGCGCTCATGTACCAGTATTGCTTGTATAGAATCGGGAAGATGGCGCCGATTATGGCGCTGGGCTCCACCGTGCCAAGGTTGAAGACGCCGAAAATAGCCGTGATGCCCAAGCAGTAAAAGGAAGTCTGCAACCAAAGCGCCAGCAGGCGGGAAAAGCGGAATTTTGCGCCGACGCCGACATAGCCGCTGATAAGCGCGTAGCAGTCGACGCAGCAATAGGCGCCGATCTCCAAAAACCACGCGACTTCGTAGTAAACAGGTTTGCCCGCCGCGGCGCTGAGCGCGCCGCCCCGGTTGAGCGTGTGCAGAACCGCGATCATGAACATGGACAAGAGCCGCAGAACCTCGATCCCGTCGTTTCGCTCCCGCCGCCGGGCGGGAAGCGCTTGGTTCGTCGCCATGGGAAACGCTCCTTTGTCACAATAGATGATGTCATGCAATTTCTTAACAATATAGCACAATTTCGCGCGTTTGTAAACAGTTTTGGCATTTCCAGGTTTTTGCGGCGGCGGGGAAAACAGGGCAGTAGCGAAAACATTCGAGAAGAAACATCGCCGGGGACTGCATAAGCAGTAGGCCAGGCGTTGTTTTTCAATACAGTTAGGATTGCTTCGCTCCAAAAGGAAGGAAATCGATCAATTCGGCCAAATCTATGAAATGAAACCGCTCAGGTTGGTTATAATTGAAGGAGAATACGCCGAAGAGTATGGCGCAAGTGGCGGGAAAATTTAGTTTTCAAGAAGTTTTATAAGGCTCTCCTCTGGCTTTCAGTTCAGAGGCCGCCTCTGCAAGCGCCACGGTGGTAAGCAAAGGCAGCACCGCATGTGCAGTCATGGATAAAGGAATGTTTTTTGTATGCGCGATTATTTTTGCGGATGGTATTTAAAATGTCAATCCAATACGCAGACGTTGGCAATAATTCCTGCGATTCATAAATCCGGGAAAGAACAATCCTGCTCGCTCCAACTCATCACGGATGAGGGCGCCTGGAATGTTGGGTTCCCGTATCAGTCCTTTCAGGTGCAGAGGAAAGCGTTTCATATTCAGGTTGAAGAAAACAGCTTTGGCATAGATGGCATTGAGCTGTGCTTGCACACCTCCCAGTGTTCCGCTGT
>CAYVEB010000032.1:4601-18999 GCA_964450645.1 uncultured Oscillospiraceae bacterium
GTAAAGTTCAATTTGGTCCGTTTTCTCCGATTCGCTATGACATCATGGGGCCGTTTCGATATGTGCCGTTTATGGAGTGCCGACATTGCGTTGTAAGCATGCAACATGCGGTAAATGGAGAAATCTGCATCAACGGTGTAAGCTATCGCTTTCGTGACGCGGCCGGCTATATTGAGGGGGATCGCGGATATTCCTTCCCGGCGGAATATGCGTGGACGCAGTGCTGTTTTGATGGCGGATCGCTTTTCCTCAGTGTGGCAGAAATTCCGTTCGGGCGATTTCATTTTACCGGGATCATCAGCGTCATTCAATTACAGGGCAGGGAATACCGCTTGGCTACTTATTTGGGAGCAAAAGCGGCCAAAATTGAAAACGGAGAAATTGTAATTTGTCAAGGAAATACCGTTTTATCAGTTAAGCTGATTGAGAAACACACGCATTGTCTTCTCGCGCCCGTGCGTGGAATTATGCAGCGAACCATCCATGAAAGTGCGTCTTGCCATGCATCATACAATTTTAAGAAAAATAATCATGTTCTTCTTTCTTTTGAAACATCCAACGCCTCCTTCGAATATGAGTATTCACGTTAAATCGTACCCCGATTTGCTTGGGAACTGGAAGCGCGGCAAGGTGAACCGCGCCAATTTTAATTGCAATTTTGGCGGGCTATAATCGCTGCGCGTCATAATCCCGATCATTTTGTAACGCAATGCGCCACGGGTAGGTATAGGCCGCCTTATTGACCGGCGTTGTCAGGCGGATAAGAAATTAAATAAGAGATTTACCGTAAAAATTCACCAGATGCATGTATGTCTGCCGTAATTGTTGCCGGCGACTCATTCCGTAAAAAAAGGCTGTAGCAAAACGGCACCGGGGACCGCGAAAGCAGCAATTTGGGCGTTGTTTTTTAATCACCAATTGAGATAGATTATGAATGATAGTCATTGTTTTATAACCTAATATTATGCTTTCTGCAGGAGGACTGTTGGCCCTCCTCAGGCTGTCAAAGGACCCCGGTCTTGCCTAATGCAAAACCGGGGTCCTTCGACGCTCTGAGCCACCGGCTTCGCCGGTGGCTGTTTTTTTAACAAACTGAACTGCAAGTCCATGGGAGGGCTTGCGGCTGTTGCGCGTATTCAATCAGATTTTGTTGTCCGAGCCGAGGACGTCCACAATTTTGTGACGCACCATGTCCTTCACAGCGGCGCGGGCGGGCTTGAGATACTGCCTGGGATCGAAGTGCTCCGGATGCTCCGCAAAATACTTGCGGATAGAAGCGGTAATGGCCAGGCGGATGTCCGAGTCGATGTTGATCTTACAGACAGCCAAACGGGCGGCCTGACGCAGCTGATCCTCTGGTACGCCGATAGCACCGGGCAGATTGCCGCCATACTGATTGATCACATCCACGAATTCCTGGGGAACCGAGGAAGCGCCGTGCAGCACGATGGGGAAACCGGGCAGACGCTTTTCAACCTCTTCGAGAATGTCGAACCGCAGCTGAGGCTTGGTTCCGGGCTTAAACTTGAACGCGCCGTGGGACGTGCCGATGGCAATGGCCAAAGAGTCGCAGCCAGTGCGGCTGACAAATTCTTCCACTTCGTCGGGACGGGTATAAGAGGAATCCTCAGCGGAAACCTTCACTTCGTCCTCAATGCCGGCCAGCGTGCCCAGCTCCGCTTCCACCACAACGCCACGGTCATGGGCATAATCTACGACGCGCTTCGCCAGAGCGATATTTTCTTCAAAGGGCAGGGAAGATCCGTCAATCATGACGGAAGTAAAACCGCCGTCGATGCAGCTCTTGCAGGTTTCAAAGTCAGGGCCATGGTCCAAATGCAAGGCGATGGGAATTTCCGGGTTCACAGCCACAGCGGCTTCCACCATCTTAACCAGATACGTGTGGTTCGCATACGCACGAGCGCCCTTGGACACCTGCAGAATGACAGGGGATTTGGTCTCTTGGCAGGCCTCGGTGATGCCCTGCACGATCTCCATGTTATTCACGTTGAACGCGCCGATGGCGTAACCGCCCGCGTAGGCCTTTTTAAACATTTCGGTTGTTGTTACCAGAGGCATATGAATTTCGCTCCTTTGTTTTTTTATCCGCAGTCAAACAAGCGGCTGCAATCGTATTTATTATAACATATTTTTCCGTAATTTCAATCTTTTTAGAAGGAAAATAATTGAAAGAAGCGAAAGAATGTGTTATAATAGACCCAAATCTACGCGAGCGGTAGTCTGCCCCCGCAATTATAAACTTTCTTTTGGAGGAATGTTCCATGAACCAACCCTTAGTAGGCTCCTGCATTATTGGCCAGTCCGGCGGCCCGTCCGCGGTCATCAACGCCAGCGCTTACGGCGTGATCAAAACCGCCTTAGAGAGCGAGTATATTACCAAGGTATACGGTGCGAATCACGGAATCCGCGGCGTGCTGGACGATCGCCTGATGATTATGGACGAAGAAGATCCCAAGGAACTGGAAAAGATGCTGCACACGCCGTCGTCCGCCCTCGGCTCCTGCCGGTATAAGATTGCCGATCCCGACGTGGACGACACCGATTTTAAGCGCATTTTGGAAATTTTTAAGAAGTACAACGTTCGCTATTTCTTTTACAACGGCGGCAACGACTCCATGGATACTTGCAACAAGATCAGCAAGTACATGGCGAAGGCGGGCTACGAGTGCCGCGTGATCGGCGTACCCAAGACCATCGACAACGACCTGTACGGAACCGATCACTGCCCCGGTTTTGCTTCCGCGGCCAAGTATATCGCCACGTCCTTTATGGAAGTCTCCCGAGACAGCCAGGTGTATGACACGGGTATGATCACCATCATCGAGTGCATGGGCCGCCATGCCGGCTGGCTGACCGGCGCAGCCGCGCTGGCCGGCGTTATGGGCGACGGCCCGGATCTGGTGTATCTGCCGGAGCGCGACTTCGACATGGATCAGTTCCTGTCCGACGTCAAGCGCATCTACGAGCAGAAGCACAACTGCCTGGTGGCGGTTTCCGAGGGTGTGCACTATGCCGACGGCTCCTTTGTCTCCGAGGCGAAGACCTCCGGAACCGACGGCTTCGGCCATGTCCAACTGGGCGGCCTGGCGGCGCGGCTGGCGTCCGTCGTCAAGGCGGCGACCAACGCCAAGGTGCGCGGCATCGAGCTTTCCTTGCTGCAGCGCTGCGCGGCGCACTGTGCCTCCGGCACGGATATTGAGGAGTCCTTCAACTCCGGCAAGGTGGCTGTGGAATCGGCGCTGGCGGGCGCGACCGACAAGATGGTCGGCTTCAAGTGCACGCGCGACAAAAACGGCTACCGCTGCGAATATGTGCTGTTTGACCTGAGCAAGGTTGCCAACTTTGAGCAGAAGGTTCCGGTGGCGTGGATCAATGCAGAAGGCAACGGCGTCACCCAGGAGTTCATCAACTACTGTCTGCCGCTGGTGCAGGGCGAGACGAAGATGGCCTATGTGAACGGTCTGCCCGATTTTGTGAAGCTGAAGAAAGTCTTTGCCGAATAATTGCATAAAAAATTCTGAGCGGCGCCCGCGCGGGCGCCGCTCAGACCGCCGACAAAAGCCGCCGCCAGGTTGTTATGGCGGTGGCTTTTTTGAATAATGAAAAAATAATGGAATACACATCTATGGCGCGTATCCCTTGACAGGACAATAAAATATTTTGTATAATATGGATGAATTGTTACTTTGCGGCGGCGGACGTGTAAAAGATCGTCGGTTTCTAAACTTAACGGAGATGGAAATCGGAGGATTAGCGGCGGTTCGGCGGCCATAAAGTCAGTAGGAGTAATACGAAATGTTATTAGGAGGGTACTATGAATTACACGTATGATGAACTCCAAACCATCGCCAATGAACTCCGCCAGGACGTCATTGAGATGGGTCCGCGTTCGGGCAACGCGATGCATATCGGTCCGGCTTTCTCCTGCGCCGATATTTTGACCGTGCTCTACTATGAAATTATGAACATCCGGCCCGAAGATCCCCAGTGGAACGGGCGCGACCGCTGCATCCTCTCCAAGGGCCACGCCGCGCCGGTCCTGTACGCGCTGCTTGCGCGCAAGGGGTACTACCCCAAAGAGGAGCTTTGGAACTGCAAAAATACCGACAGCATGCTCCAGGGCCACCCCAGTATGCGCAAAACGCCCGGCCTGGATGCCACCAGCGGCTCGCTGGGGAACGGCCTGTCCATCGGCCTGGGGCAGGCGCTCGGCTTGAAGCAGCAGAAGATTCCCGCCCATGTGTACGTCATCCTCGGTGACGGCGAGACGCAGGAGGGCATGGTGATGGAGGCCATGCTGGCGGCGCCGGCCAAGGGTGCGGACAACCTGGTCGCCATTGTGGACTACAACCACTATCAAAGCTCCGGCTCTGTGGAGGATATTTTGCCGCTGCACTCACTGCGGGAGAAGTGGCAGAGCTGCGGCTGGCGCGTCTTTGAAATCGACGGGCATAACATTCCGGAGATCTATTCCCGCCTGAGCCTGGCCAAGAACTATGAGGGCCGGCCCACCTGCATCATCGCCCATACCACCAAGGGCAAGGGCGTCAGCTTTATTGAACACAACAACAGATGGCACGCGGCGATGCCTACGCCGGCCGAATATTCCCAGGCCATGGTGGAGCTGTCCGGAAAGGGCAAGCCGGAGGACTATCCGTATCCTGCTCCCATCCAGCCTGCAACGCCCGTGAATATGGACGTGATGGACCGTTGCGGCCAGATTTTAAGCCAGTGCCTATTGGAATATGCCAAAGCACACGATGGCAAATTGGCTGTCTCCGCGGCGGACTGTATCAGCACATTGTCCCTGGGCGCGCTCCAGAAGGAATTTCCCAACGCGGTCTATAACATGGGCATCGCGGAGCAAGACGCCATGGGCGCCGGGTCCGGCCTGGCCACCACGGGGCTAAAAGCCGTCGTGTGCGGCTTTGCGCCGTTTATGACGATGCGCGCCGTGGAGCAATTTCGCACGTTTATCGCCTACCCCAACCTGAACGTCATGGTTGTCGGCGCGTTGGGCGGCCTGAGCGCCGATTCCAGCGGACCGACCCACCAGGGCATCGAGGATGTGGGCATTATGCGGATGATCCCGAATACGGTGGTCGCCGTGCCGTGCGACGCGGTGTCCACAAGGGCGGCGATTCGGGCGCTTTTGGAGTACGAAGGCCCTTCCTACGTCCGGCTTGCCGGATTCAGCCCGGTGAAGCGCGTGTTTGAATCGGAGGCGGATTTCAAGTTTGAGATCGGAAAGGCCAACGTGATGCGCGAGGGCAGCGACGTAACCATCATCTGCAACGGCGGCATTGTGCCCAATGCGGTAGAGGCTGCCGACCGGCTGGAGCGGGAGGGTTACAGCGTGCAGCTGATCAATATGATCAGCCTCAAGCCCATCGACCGGGAAGCAATTTTAGATGCGGCGGCCAAGACCGGGTGCATCGTCACGGCGGAGGAGCACCAGATCAAGGGCGGTCTTGGCAGCGCGGTCGCGGAGGTGGTTGTGCAAAACCACCCGGTTGCGATGGAATTTGTGGGCTTGCGCGACACGTTCGGACGTACCGGCAGGTACGAAGAACTGATGGAATGTTACCACATGGGTGTGCGGGATATCGTCGAGGCGGCCAAAACGGTCATGAAACGCAAATAAACACGCCAAACCGAACCCGCGTTTCGCTGGGCTTCAATCTGGGTTTTACGCCTTGCTGCTGCGCACGACGCCGGCCGTTAAAACGGCCGGCGCGTACGTTCGCAAGGCGTAAAGTATTTTTGTGACGTACATGCCCCCGTAAAAAATGATTCAACTTTTTTTCGCGCGCGAAACCGCGCGAATTTAGGCGAGGTGTTTTTAACAGTTTGAAACCAGCCAGAGGCAAAAGGGACAGCCTGATAAGGATGTTCTTTGGGATAAAACCCGCCGAAAAAATGAATGATTCTAAGCATATCAACAAACCGGAGTTTGAGAAAATTTATAGATGTTTATTGAAATCGGCACTTTCGCCCAAGTTGATGCGGGGAAGCATATTTATCGAGAGAGCGATATAGAAAACACGAATTACTTCTATCCTAATATATCCGAAAAAGTGATGCGCTGAAAAAATTTGAACACGATTTTTTGAACTACATTGAATTTTGAACTACATTGAAAAAGACTTTCTTTTTGATAGCAGGAATCGATATATGATTTTCGAATATGATGGAATTTGGGTATGTGCCTTGCGATTATATTGCGTTGACGGCAGGCTTTATTATATCGAGGTATTAGAGATACGCTTTGAATACATAAAAAAAGGTTATGCAGCACCATTACTTGCGGGCGTAATAGACCTCTTAAAAAACAAGGAGCTTATACAATCCGCGGCTGTGCCGGAAAAAACACAGTCTCTCTTTTGACCCATCGAAAAGTTGGCTTTGTTATCTATAGTAATGAAGGATACGATTATTTGTAAAACGAAACAGATGATGAATACTATGGGTTGCAATTTCCATACAGCAATTGATTGCGCGGCAAATTCCAGTCTGTCTTTTCGTGAAACAAGCAGGAAACTGCCCGCACAGCCTCTGATTTAGACAAAATGACGTAGCAATCAAATCGGGCGCTATGCCATTTTTTATATAAAAACTTTTTTATCCGGCTTACCCAAAATCTTCCACCGGCTTGTTCCCACGCGCACGGTGCCCAGAGCAAAAAATTTTTTTGTAAATTTTCCTCGATTAGATTCCCGTCTCCTTTTAAATTTGCGTTTTTTGCCCTTTTGGGCCTGGAAAGCCGCGATTTTCCTAGTCAGCGCAAGTATACTATGTTAGTTTAATCTGCGTACTTGATTTATTAAAAATACATGATATAATAAAGATACTTGAAAGCGATACGCACGCAATCAAAATCCCAAGCATTTGAAAAGGAGAATTCCCATGAACACTGTTATGAATCCTGCAATCTACGATTTCAACCGTCCCGTATGGTCTCTGGCGCAGGCAAAAGCGGCCCGCTGCCTGGATTTGAAGGAAAACGCGCCCTATTCCCGCGCCATTTGCACAGCGCTGCGCCACGGCTGGATGCAAGGGGTGAGCGCCACCCGGTTTGCCCCGGAGCGCGCCGCCACGCGCGGCATGTTGGTGACGGTACTGTGGCGTATGGCAGGGCGTCCGAGGGCTGCGGGGAAGCAGACGTTTGTGGACGTGAACAACGCGCACTACTATGACGGCCCGGTGGCGTGGGCGGTCAACTGCGGGATTGCCAAGGGGGTGGACGCGTCGCACTTTGCGCCAGACGCTAAGCTGTCCCGGCAGGAGGCAGCTGTGATGCTACGGCGCTACTGCGTGTGGCGGGGCGCTGTGGCGGCGGAAGAAGGCAAGGCGTCCTTTGTGGACGCGGAGAACGCCGCGCCGTACGCCAAAAGCAGCCTGGCCTGGGCGTTTTCGGCGGGTCTGCTGTCCGGCCAAAAGCGGCCCGGCGGTTACGCGCTGGCGCCCACCGTGGTGCTCACGCGGGGGCAGCTGGCACAGGCGGCTGTGGCTTTGGACAACTTTTTGGCGCGCCGTGCCGCGGCCTGACGCGGCGGCCGAAATTCAGCGGCGATAAAAAATGTGGCAACGGATCCCCGTGCGGAATCGCGCCATGTTTATTCAAACGCGGCGGCCGCTTCGCCGCCGGCATCCTCATATCCGGACATATGTGCCTTGCCGGCAGAACTGCAGGGCCTGCCGCAATCATGGCGGGATTAAAGGCACAAACGCTTTTTCATCGTAATTGTCCAAAATTTACAACTATAATTCCGGAAATTTACAACATTTTCGCAACAAAGCCCAGCTTTCTTGTAAAGCTGGGCTTTTTTGTTATGCTTTTGGGAAGCCGCGGCAAATTTCGTTTCAGGGCAGTCCCTTCGTCTATTTGGAATACACCAGATTGGAAAGGAACTTCTCTGTGTACGCGTCCAGGCAGTGCCGGATGATCTCCTCGGCCTTTTCGTGGCCATAGACCTGCCCAACCTCGGTGTCGGTACCCTCCAAATTTTTATATACCGAGAAAAAGTGCTGCATCTCCGCCGAGATGTGGGGCGGAAGCTGGGAAATGTCGCTGTAGTCGCAGTAGGCCGGATCGCCAAACGGGATGGCCAGGATCTTCTCATCCTGCTTGCCGGCGTCGTGCATGATCATTACCCCGATGGGAAAGCACCGTACCACGCTCAGCGGGCGGATACCCTCGCTGCTGAGCACCAGTACATCCAGCGGATCGCCGTCGTCGGCGTAGGTCAGGGGCAGAATGCCATAGTTGGCGGGATAGTGGGTAGACGTGTACAAGATGCGGTCCAGGCGCAGCGCGCCCGTCTCCTTGTCGATCTCGTACTTGTTCTTCGAGCCCTTTTCAATCTCGATCACGGCCCAAAAGTCGTTGGGCTGCATATGACGGCGGGGTACCTCGTGCCAAAGATTCATAATCCTCTCTCCTTTTCAACGCATTTTCCCGGCGGGCTTATTCCGCATCGAGCGCCGAAACGCACTCCCAAAGCACGGTATTGGCGATCGGCGCGGCGGTCTGGCTGCCGGAGCCACCGCCCTCGACGACCACCACAAACGCCAGCGGATAGTCCTCGTCGTCGATAAATCCGGCGAAGGTGGCGTTGTTGACGGTGCCGTCGGCGCTGACCTCCGCCGTGCCGGATTTGGCGCAGACCGGCAAATCCAGCGTAATCGCACCGTACATCGTGCGCACATTGTTGCGCATGAGCCATTTCAGCTCCTCGGCGGTGTCCGGGTCGACCGTCTGGTCAAGCGTCTTTGTATGGGCACGGTAGGTGTCGGCGCCGTCGCAGATCACCTCCGTCACCAGATACGGCGTTGCCGCGCGGCCGCCGTTCGCGATAGCGCCCATCAGGGTCATATACTGCAGCGGATTGATTAGATCCAGATGCTGGCCGATCCCAGCCCACGCCACATCAAAATCCTCCGCGCCATCCAGCTCGAAGCTGCCGGGCGACGTGGTAAACCCGTCAAAAGAAATTCTCGATTCGATTCCGGCCCTTTGGGCGTATTCGTTGAGCGTGTCCTCGCCCAGCTCCAGGGCGATCTGCGCAAAGGCGACGTTGCAGGAATTGGCCAGCGCCTGGGACAGATCTTCCGTCCCGTGGTTGCCGTGGCAGACTACGGTGTCTCCACCCACGTCGTAAGTTCCCTCGCAGGTCCAAGTTCTGGTGTCCCAGTCGCTGAACTGCTCGATGGCGGCCATGGCGGTGACCAGCTTAAAGACCGAACCAGGGGTATAGGTCCCATGGAAAAGCCGGTTAACGTACACACCCTCATAGGCGGGGTCGCCCTCGATATCGGGGACGTTGTCCGGGTCAAAGGTGGGGGTGGAAACGGCGCAGAGGATTTCTCCCGTCCGATAGTTGTACACACCCACCGCCCCGGCGTAGCTCCCCAGCGCCTCCATCGCGGCCCGCTGCGCGCGGGCGCTGACGGTGAGCATCCCGACGCCCTCCTCAGCGACCGCGCCGTATAGCCCCGTAATTTTGTTATAACCAATCAGGCTGCCGCCGTATTCATCCAAGATGGTGCTGGGGATGTTCCCCTGGCGGTCGCCCGTGAGATGGAGCGCCGCTGCGCGCGTTTCGGCGTCGTCGGCGTAAGTCTTGCCGTCCTGGCTGGAATAGAGCAGGACGCCGGAGCGGTCGGTCAGCCGCAGGTTGACGTCCAATTCCCCGTTGTTGTCGTAAATGTGGTAATTGCCGCCGCGCCCGACCCACTGATCCGCCTGCAGGAAATAGCGCACCGCGAATCCGGCCAGTCCCAGCAGCAGCACGCAGGCAAGCAGCAAGGCAAAATAGGTCCTGTGGGAGATTTTATTCATAAACCTGCTCCCCCTCTCTGGAAAGGCGGACGGCAAAGCTGGCGTTCTGGCGGGTATCGGCGGCTTTGATAAAGGCAAGCAGACCCCAGCTGGCCAGCATACTCGATCCGCCGTTGGACAAAAATGGGAACGTCACGCCGGTCAGCGGCAGAAAGTCCACCGTGCCGAACACGTTGAGCATCGTCTGCACCACCAAAATCGTGGCGGCGGCGGACGCGCCGATGGTATAGAAACTGCTCCTCGCGACGCTGCTCGAACGCACCACGAAGATGCTCACCACCGCGATGCTCGCCACCAGCATCATGGCGATCAGCAGTCCCCATTCCTCGCACACATAGGCAAACACCAGGTCCGTATCCGCCGCAGCGACGTATTTGAGCCATCCGCATCCGGCCCCGATGCCGAACAATCCGCCGGAGGCAATGCAGATCATCGAGCGCGTCTGCTGATAGCCGCCGCTGGTCAGCGCGTAGTCCCACGCGTGCCCCCACGCCTCAAAGCGCGTGCGGATATAGGGCTTGACAGACAAAAGCAGCGAACCCGCGAAGCCCGTGGCCGTGACGATCAGCGACACCGCCGCGAAACTCCCCGAACGCAAAAACGCGATCACCAGGAAGGCCACAAAGAACACCAGCGCCGTACCAAAGTCGCTCATAATGGCCAGCAGCAGGCAGATTACGCCGGAGTAGGCGATAAACAAAATCAGGTTGCGCTTGGTGACGATGCGGTCCATCGTGGACGCGCCCACGAACAAGAAACACAGCTTCGCCAGCTCCGACGGCTGGATGGAAAAGCCGCCGATGATAATCCAGTTTTTTGCGCCGTTGCGCTCCGTCCCCAGAACGATGGTGGCCAGCAGCAACCCGACGCCCAGCACCGCCGCCACGTAGCGAATTTTTTTCGCCCGTTCCAGATCCCGCAGCGACCATCCCACGATCAAATACAGCACAATGCCCAGCACAACGCTGACCAGCTGCTTATAAAGCGCCGTGGGATCGCTGGAGGCGATAACGGCCAGGCACATGGTGGTCAGGAAAAACGCGATCGTCTCCAGTTCATATCCGCTGCGGCGAAACGCCTTTAAACCCAAGAAAAGCGCCCATTGGAGTACCGCCAGCACCGCGAAGCTGGCGAGCGTCTGGGGGACATACTCTAAATCGATCTGCAGCGCCAGCTGCGTCGCGGCCAGCAATTGAAACAGCGTCAGCAGCAGCAGCGTCGGCCCCGGACGGGTGGTAACGCCGGCCTTGGTGCGGTCCAAAAACCCCTCCTCGCGATCCTCCTGGGTCACCGGAGACAGGGACATCTCCACGCCGCCCAGAGCGATCACGTCGCCATAGTCGACGGCGCAGATGTTTTGAATCGGCGCGCTGTTCACCGTCACGCCCCCACGGGCGCCAACGTCGCTAATCGTCCAGCTTCCGTCATCGTAACGTGTCAGAACGGCGTGATTTTTCGAAATAGTGGCAAAGTCCACCACAATGTCGCAGCTGCGGCTCCTGCCAATAAGATTTTCCCAGTGGGTCACAGGCAGCAACGTCCCGTCGGACAGGGTCAGCCAGGCCCAGATCTCCGGCTCCTTGCGGAACTTGAGCAGTGGCCGGGCGCAGCGGTACAAAATCAAAAAGGCCAGCACCGGAAACACAAAGCGCACCACCGTCCCGTACAGCTCCGCCAAATCCGCGTTTTGTTGAAAAAACTGGGCTACATCGTCCCAGACCGTTAAAATCACAACCATTCACCGCCTTTCTTCGCGTAAAAGGGAACAAGGCCGCCGGGGGAGCAGAGCAGATCCGACCGTTCCGCCCTCCGGCGACCCTTATCATCCTTATAATTCTTCAACGCCTTCCTCTTTTTTCGCCCCGGCGTCCTCCGCTTCGGCGTCTTCTACTTCCTCGTAGTCTTCGTCATATTCCTCGTCGTATTCATATTCCGCGGAAAATTCCATCTGATCCCCCGCCTCCTCCGCATGGGGCGGGTGCAGATCCGCCACGCGGCTGATGTTGTGGTACAGCGGCGTATCCACCGGCTGATGCTTCCGGATCAAGGCGCGGTTGGTGGCGCTTTTTACCAGCTGATAGATCACGCCGAACACCGGCACGCCCAGAACCATCCCCACAAAGCCGAACAGCCCGCCAAACACCGTAATGGACACCAGAATCCAGAAGTCCGATAGCCCGACCGTCCCGTGCAGAATACGCGGGCCGATGATGTTGCCGTCCACCTGCTGCAAAGCCAGTATAAAAATCACAAAATAGAACGCCGAGAGCGGATTTTCCACCAAGATGATCAGCGCCGCGGGAATCGTCCCCAGCAGCGGGCCGAAGAAGGGGATGATGTTGGTGACGCCGATGACGACCGAAATCAGCTCCGGATAGGGCAGGCGCATAATCCGCATCCCCGCGTAACAGATCAAGCCAACGATCGCCGAATCAATTACCTTGCCCACCAGGAAGCCGTTGAGCATGCGGTTGGTATCGCGGGCGGTCTCCAGAATCCGGTCGGCCCAAGAACTGCTGAAAATCGCCACCGTCAGCTTTTTCGCCTGCGCCAGGAACGTGTCCTTATAGATCAGGAAATAGACCGCGATGACCAGGCCGAGCATAATATCCACCACGCTCATCACCGCGCCCAGCGCCCACTGGGCCGCGTCCATGATCGCGGACCCATTGAGCAGCAGGCCGGTCAGCCAGTTCTCCACCGCGTCGAAGATCTGCTTGCCGTTTGCACGGTAGAACTCTTCAAACCGTGAACCCTTCAAAATACGCAGCAGCCAGCTGTCGATCCGTTCATAATAAGAATTCAGGTTCGACGGGGACAGCAGCTTTTGCAGGCTCACCGCCAGCTGCGGCACCACCATCATCACCAGCACATAGATGCACGCGATAAACACCACCAGCGCCAACACAATTGCGACCCCGCGGCTGAGCCGCTTGGCTGTACGCGCCGTGATATTGCGGCGCTCCAGCGCCCGATGCAGGGGACGTTGGACGCAGTTCATAATGGGGTTCATCAAATAGGCGAACGCGGCGCCGTACAGAACCGGGGAAATAATCCCCACAAAGTCCTGAAAAATCTGAAACAGTTGAGAGAGGTTGCTGAACAGCAGACTAAACGCGATCAAAGCCAACGCCGCCACCGCGACGTTCTTTTGCCGGTGTTCCGAATTCATTTCAGGCTCCTCCTCTCTTTTTTCAAATCACACCCAATTCGCAGGCAATCGGCGCCGCGCAAAAATTATTAAAATTTTTCGCGCCGGATTGGCGCGGACATGGCGCGGCGATACCACAGTCTGTTACAAGAGTACCATAAAGTAAAATTGCCGTCAAGAACCGGAACCATAAATTCACAAAAATTTTATTTATCCCGTAATAAAGCGATCTCCCGCTGGTAGCCCGGCAGTTCGTTGGGCGTTTCCAAAATCATTGGCAGATGGCACAGCGCCGGATGGCGCGTCACCCGCAAAATCGCCTCCAGACCCAGGTGCCCCTGGCCGAGCTTTTGGTGCCGGTCCTTGCGGCTGCCCAGGGGGTTCATGGTGTCGTTGATATGCAGCGCCTTCAGCCGGGAAAGACCGATTACCCGGTCGAACTCGGTCAAAACGCCGTCCAGATCGCCCCGGATGTCGTATCCGGCGTCATAGACGTGGCAGGTATCCAGGCAGACACCCATGCGCTCCGGCAGGGCCACGCGGTCGAGAATCCGCCGCAGCTCCTCAAACCGGCCGCCGACCTCGCTGCCCTTGCCCGCCATGGTCTCCAGCAGAACCGTGGTGCGCTGCTCCGGCCACATGACCTGGTTGAGCGTTTCAGCGATGGCGGCGATCCCCGCCTCCGTCCCCTGACCCACGTGGCTGCCCGGATGGAAATTGTACAGATTCCCCGGCAGCGCCTCCATCCGCCGCAGATCGTCTGCCATCGTCTGGCGGGCGAATTCCAGGGTCTTTGGCGCGCTGGCGCAGGGGTTGATGGTGTACGGCGCATGGGCCACAATAGGGCCGAACCCACTTTCGTCCATCAGCCGGCGCAGGCGCTCGCAGTCGTCCAGATCCAGCGCTTTCGCCTTGCCGCCACGGGGATTGCGGGTGAAAAACTGAAATGTGTCCGCGCCGATGGCGCGGGCCGTCTCGCCCATGGCCAAAAAGCCGCGGGACGAGGACAGATGACAGCCGAAAAACATCGCGTTCCTCCTGGTAATTTGTCAAAAAATATGGTATGCTGTTCCGGGGTGATCCTATGGCAAAGACAGAACAGCAAAAGCTGAAACTGCTGCTGATCAAAGACTACCTGGAACGGAACACCGACGAAGCGCATCCGGTCAGTATGCCGCAGCTGGTGCAATACCTGGCGGACAACGGCGTCCAGGCCGAGCGCAAGAGCGTGTATTCCGACCTGCAGGTTCTGCGGCAGTTTGGAATGGATATTAAATTTCAAAAGGGCACGGGGTACTATCTGGCTTCCCGCCTGTTCGAGCTGCCGGAGCTGAAGCTGCTGGTGGACGCGGTGCAATCGTCCAAATTTCTCACCGAGCGCAAAT
>CAYVEB010000033.1:0-18040 GCA_964450645.1 uncultured Oscillospiraceae bacterium
AGGCGTCGCGGAAGGTGTTCATCTCATAGGCGGCCATCAGCAGCCCCAGCTGGGTGCCCAGGTGATGGTTGGAGACGCTGCCGGGGAAAGCGCGGTTCTCAATCGTCTCCCACAGGCCGTATTTCAGATCGCCTTTTTGATAGTTGACGCCGATGATGCCGCGCTGGGGGCCGAAGAAGGTCTTGTGCGTGGAGCCGGTGACGATCTCCGCGCCCTCGGCGAAGGGGTTCTGGAAGTGGTCGCCCACCAGGCCCAGCACATGCGCCATATCGTACATGATCGTTGTGGGAATTTTTTGCTCGTCCACGAACTGGCGGATCTCGGCCACGGGTTCCTTGTACAGCACCATGCTCTTGCCGAAGATGATCAGCTCCGGCCGGTACTGGGCGATGACCTTTTTCGTCTCCTCAACGTCGATTTTATAGATGTTGTCCTTGCAGACCGGGAAATTGACCACGGCGTTGCGCTCGGTCACCGGATCGACGGCGATGTAGTCGTGCAGCGCGCCCATGGGTTGGGCGGACAGGTGGCCGCCTTTGATAATGTGGTTGTTGAGCACATAGCCCAGGCGCGCGGGCGTCACCTTGCGATTAAGACGGTTTTTCCAGTCCATTAGCGCGGAGAAAACCGCCATGTTGGACATCTGCCCGCTGATCACGCGGGTCTCCACCTCGGCGCAGCCCAGATACTGCCGCATTTGCTCCACCAGGAGCTGCTCCACGCGGTCGATGAACTTCGTCCCCTGGTAGTAGAAGACGTCCTGGTCGTAGAAGGATTTGATCTTCTTGTGCTCGGCGTAGCGAAAGGAGGGGTCGGAGGCCAAAAGCAGCTGCACGGCACGGCTGGCGGTGTTCTCCGAGGGAATCAGGTTGACGCAGCATTTCTGCCGCCAGCGGTGGTTATCCGTCGCTGCGCGGATCAGCTCCAGCGCCTTGCCGGACAGGTCGCCGCCGGCTGCGGCGCCGCTTTCGCTGTTAGGGCGGTAGATGATCGGGCGGGCGAAGGGCGGCGCGTCCACGCGCATGTGGTAGGGCGGGAGAACCGCCTTCAGCCGCCGGCCACGGACGTCCACCTCCACAAGGTCGTCCTCCAGCACGTCGCTGGAAAGATAGGCCAGACCAATGGGACGCTTGGCGGTGTCGTCCAAGATCTTTGTGGCCAGGCCCTCGCCCTCGTGGCGGTAGTAGGGCACCATGGTGCCGCTGGTCACCCAGCCGATCTGTGCGCCGTCACGGTAGACCGACATTCCGGCGCGCATCACGCCACGGTCCAGCAGCGTGATGGGCACGATCCGCCTGGGCAGATCGTCCATCGCTGAAAAATCACGGTTCATAATTTTTTGGTATGCGGCAAATTGCCGCTGCAGCGGCGCGCGGCCAATAAAATCGCCCTTCTGCGGCGAGAAGCTTACGGCGAATTTCGCCAACGGCACGGCAAAAATGGGCATGGGATTGCCGTCGGGGTCCCGCCCCATCTCGTGGCCGTAGAGCGGCAGCGCCGCCTCCAGGCGCAGCGTGTCCCGCGCGCCGAGTCCGGCCGGCCTTGCGCCCAGTTCCACCAGGCGCGTCCAGAGCCACGCGGCCTGATCGGACGCGATATACACCTCGAAGCCGAGCGGCTCACCGGTGTAGCCCGTCTTGGCGATGCGGACGGTGCGGCCCTCCAGCTGCAGGGTGTTCAGCGCGTTTTTGACCGGCTCGGTCAGCGCCTCGCCGCCGGACAGCCGCATCAAAAGCTCCTTGCTCCTGGGGCCTTGGACGGCGATGGCCGCAAGCTGCTGGGAAATGTCGGTAATGGTGCAATTGTACGGCTGCATGGCCGCTTGCAGATGCGCCAGGTCTTTGTCAATGTTCGCAGCGTTGACCACTAGGAGGTAACGCCCCTCCTCGAAGCGGTACAGGTACGCGTCGTCAATGGCGCTGCCGTCGGCCGCCGGAATCATGCAGTATTGCGCCTGGTTCACATCGAGCGATAGGACGTTGCCGCTGAGTACGTGCTGCAAAAATGCCACCATATCCGGGCCTTCCACAAGCAGCCGGCCCATATGGGACACGTCGAACAAGCTGCACGCGTGGCGGGTATACAGGTGCTCGGCCACGATGCCGCTGGGATATTGCATCGGCATTTCCCAGCCGCCGAAGTCCACCATTGCGGCGCCTGCCTGGACATGGATGTCGTAGAGCTGTGTGCGTTTTAATTCGCCCATTTCGGGTTCCTCCTTGAAAAAATCATGGCGTGGTTATGGTCAATATTGCTAAATCCATAGTAATTTAACCCAGACAAAATGTCAAGTTTTTTCCGCCGCCAAAGTGCGAGAAAAAAAGACGCCCCTAATAGAAGCGCCTGAGATTGCCGAAAAAGCCTTGCAGCGTTCGCACCCGCAGACGCGAACGCGGGAAATTATTGGATTTCCTGTTCCAGCATTTCAAATTCCGGCGTGGAAAAGAACGCACCCAGAGAAATTTCCAGCCCATCGCATAGCTTTTTGATCGTGACGATGGAGATATCCCGTCTGCGGCTGTCCGTCATGCTATAGACGGTGGACGGCGTAACGCCCGACCGCGACGCCAGTTCATTGAGCGTGATTCCCCGCTCCCGGCACAGCGCTTGAAAACGCTTCACCACCATATCCTTCACCGCCATACGATCACCTCATGTGTGATTGTAGCTTTTTTTACGCAAACGCGTATACGCACTTGCGTAATTCTAAAAAGTATATTATACTTTTCTCAGGAGGTGTATACGATGGCGGACTACCAGAAAATGTACAATCTTCTTTGCAGCGCCGCATCTGAGGCGATTGACGCGCCGCCCGAAAAAGCAAAGCGGCTTTTGCAAAATGCGTTGTATGCGGCGGAGGAAATATACATCCACACCTGTGGGGGAGACCGGGAAGAAACAAAACCGCAGGTTTCTCAAAAATCAAATTTTCGCTCCTGATACGATTCTCCCATGGATACAGCGTCCTTGCGGTGGGGACTTCGCGCGTGCGGATTTATTTAAAACGCCCGCCGTCACCGGCGGCGAGGACGTTTTTGCAGCAGCGCGGAGATATACGCCTTTGTCTGTGCCGCGTTCAAGCGGTGCTTTGCCAGGTACTCGACTGCCGCCAGCTGTTTGTCTTGACCGGGCAGACGCTGCAGCGCAAGCGCGTGCAGCCGCGACAGGCCGTGGAGCGCCAGCGCCGCCGCGACCGGGCCTTGCGGCGATTGGGGAACCTGCCGCGTGGCGGCGCGGCTTGGCCCTTGGCGCGGGAACCGCACCGCCCGCCGTCTCCGGCGGGACGCCATGCGGCGCCTGGTGCGGGCGCGTGTGAAATTTTTTCATCTGCGCTGTCGGCATGGCGTTGCCTCCCGTCGGTTCCAATCTACAGTTTTCCTCTACCTACAAATTTATTCTACAATCCCGCGGCGCAAAATCCCGCGAAACCCGACGCCGGAAAGGCGAAAATTGCGCGCCGGTGGTTGCAAGTTGAAAAAAGCTGTGTTATAATAACCGCACAAGCTACGAATCGAGCCCGCTTCGCTGGGCTTCGATTTGGGAATCTGCGCCTTGCTGCAGCGCACGTTTGCAGGGTGTAAGGTATTTTTCGCCGCATACGCGCCGCGGCAAAAAGTGATTTTAACTTTTTTCGCGCGGGTGAACTGCGCGAACTCTGCGAAGCTTTTAAGACGCATCCACAGCTGTGAACCGCTGATGATTCATTATAAGTTGCATCGCGCCCTTCCGTATTGCGTCAAGGCACAATCATTTAAAAATTTGAATTTATTAAAATACAAAAAATTCCAGATGTTCCCGCGCTTGCCTGGGCGGACATTTGGAATCCTAATAACGACCTTGCCGAAAAGCTCCCCGTCGTGGGCAAATCCAACGGGAGCGCTTTTGGCATGGAAAAAAGCGTTTTATGGAGATTCTATATGACCGAACGTGTTACACAGGAAACCTTGCCGGAGTTTGAAGCCTTTCTTCAGTCCCATCCCAAGGGGCACTTTGCCCAGAGCTATGCCTGGTCAAAGCAAAAACCCCTGTGGCACTGGGAGGCCATTGTCTGCCGGGGCCAGGATGGGAAAATTAAGGGTGCGATCTCCGTCCTCATCCGCCGGGTGACCAAGCTGCCGTATACCATGGTCTATAGCTGCCGCGGCCCTGTCTGCGACCCGGACGACCACGAGACGCTGCGCGAGCTGATCGAAGCCGTCAAGGCGCTGGCAAAGGAGTACCGGGCCTATGTGTTCAAAATCGACCCGGACATTCCCTCCTCCAACGAGTCGTTTGTGGACGCCATGCACGCGCTGGGCTTCCGCAGCAAGGAGGGCGGCAAGGGCTTCGAGGCCATTCAGCCCCGGTATGTGTTCCGCCTGGATGTGGCGGGCAAGACCAACGAGGAATTGATGGCGCAGTTCCACCAGAAATGGCGTTACAACATCCGTCTGGCCTACCGCAAGGGTGTGGAGATCAGAATTTGCGGCCAGGAGATGATCCCGGCCTTTGCCGAGCTGATGCTCGTTACCGGCGTGCGCGACGGTTTCGTCACCCGCGATCCGTCGTATTTTTCCAATATGCTGAAGAACCTGGGCGAGCACGTCCGGCTGTATATGGCCTTTTACCAGGGCCAGCCCATCGCCGGGACGATTGCCATCTGGTACGGGGACAAGGTCTGGTACCTCTATGGCGCCAGCTCCAACGAGCACCGCAACCTGATGCCCAACTATGCGCTGCAATGGGAGATGATCCAGTGGGCCACTGAAAAAGGCTGCCGCCTGTACGACTTCCGGGGCGTTCCCGGCCTGGTGCCGGAGGATCACCCGCTGTACGGCCTGGTACGCTTTAAGCAAGGCTTCGGCGGGGAGTATACGGAGTTCGTCGGCGAGATGGACCTGGTGCTCAAGCCGGTGATCTACGCGTGCGCGGAAAAGGGATTTGAAATTCTGCGCCATCTGCGGGCCAAGGCGTATCTGCACAAGCACCGGGATAAAAAGACGGACCACGTGAAAGGAACCCCGCGTACCGCAAGCCAATAATCGTTTAATACACAGGAGGAGACGCCATGAAAGCCTATATCGTCGAGCGCCAGGATTTAATTCACAACATTGAGCTGTTGATGCGGCGCGCCGGGTCTGTGCCCATCTGGGGCGTTTTGAAAGCGAACGGCTATGGCATTGGCCTGATTCCGCTGGCGAAGATCCTGTCTGAGCAGGGAATCCGCCAGTTTTGCGTGACGGAGCTGCGCGAGGCGCAGCTCCTTCGGGAGAACGGCTTCGCCGAGGAGCAGATTTTGATGCTCCGCTCCACCTCCGATCCGGAGGAGATCAACCAGCTGCTGGATCTGCACGTGATCATGACGGTCGGCTCGTTTGAAACGGCGATTGCCATCAACGGTGTCGCGGGCGCCAGATCGGATATAGCGGAGGTTCACCTGACCATCGACACGGGCATGGGCCGCTACGGTTTCCTCCCCAACGAAACGGAAAAGCTGATTTCCGTCTATCAGTATATGAAAAACATCGCCGTCAGCGGGATCTACACGCACTTCAACTGCGCCTACCGGAAGGCCAAGCTGACGCGGCAGCAGTACGCGCGGTTTATGCAAACCGTCCACGCGCTGCAAGAGGCCGGGTACGAAACCGGCACGGTGCATTGCTGCAATTCCTCGGCGTTCCTACGCTACCCGGAGATGTACTGCGGCGGTGTGCGGCTCGGCTCGGCGTTTTTGGGCAGGATCCCGTTCCGCACCGAACTAAATCTGCGCCAGATCGGCCACATGGAGGCCACGGTGGAGGAGATCCGCTGGCTGCCCAAGGGGCACACCTGCGGCTACGGCGCGGCGTGGAAGGCCAAGGAGCCGACAAAAGTCGCCACTGTCGGCGTGGGCTGGTACAACGGCTTCGGCGCTGAGCGCCGAGAGGACACCTTCCGGGTCAAGGACAGTATTCACGGGGTTTTGCACCATCTGAAAAACCTGCTGTTTCGCCACAGCATTCTGGTCACGGTCAACGGGGAAAAATGCCGCGTGTTGGGGCATATCGCCATGGTACACACGTTTGTCGACGTCACCGATATCGACTGCGCCGTGGGTGACAAGGTCGTTTTGCAGGTCAACCCGCTGCTGGCCCGCGGGGTCAAAATTCTGTACCGCTGAGCTTGCGCCGCATATTAAAAAAATGAACGCCAAGCGGCGTGGGAGCAAAATCTCCCGCGCCGCTTGGCTATTTCCAGCTTGCCCAGACCTCGGGGCGGTAGCCCACCGTTGCCTGCCGTCCGTTGCGCACGATGGGCGTCTTCATCAGCCTGGGGTTGTCAAACACCTTGTCCTCCTTGGCGCGCGGATCGTCCAGATAGCGCATGAGGTCGATTTCGGGCGACTTGGCGTCCCAGTCGATCAGCTGGTCGATTCCGCCCACCGCCCGCAGGACGCTCTCAAATTCGCCGCCCGACATGCCGTACCTGAGCAGATCCACGCGCTGGAACGCGATCCGCCGCTCCTTGAAATAGCGCTCGGCCTTTTTGGTGTCGAAGCTCTTGCTGGTTCCGAAAATTTGAATGTTCATTGTTCCGCCAACTCCCGCATGGCCTCCTGCCGGGTATCGGCGGAGAAGAGGAAGTTGCCCCTTTCGTCGTAAACTTCGTAGTGTCCGCGTACATGGAAAATGCTGTATTCCATATGATCCACACCTTTCTTTGCTTCTGGTAGGATCATAACAGATTTACTGTCCCATAATCAGGACAGTAAAGCGCCCCGCCCAAATTTTTTTGGGCGGGGCGGGTTTTTATAGGCCGTATCTTTCAAGGAAGCCAATCACCATCGTCGCGACCTGTGCGCGGGTCGCGGAGCCTCTGGGATTGAGGTAGCGCTTGCCGTCTGCCTTGGACCCGCTGACGATCTTGGCGTCTACCGCCCACCGCAGCGGCTGAATCCCGAACGTATGGGTCTCGTCCGCGTCGGCAAACCGGCTCAGATCCGCCGCGCCCGTCACATCATATCCCTTGTATTTCGCGTAGCGGTACAGGATTGCCGCCAGCTGTTCCCGGCTGACCGGCTCCTCAGGGCCGAACGTGGTGGGGCTCATGCCGCTGACGACGCCCGTTTCATAGGCCCACGCGACGCTGCGCGCGTACCACGAACCCTCCTCCACGTCCGTAAAGGGGGTGGTCTTGTTCTTGACGGAAGCGCGGCCGTCCAGCCGGTACAAAACGCTGACCAGCATGGCGCGGGTCATCACGCCTTCCGGACCAAACTCCGTGTCGGACAAGCCCGCGAACAAATTCCGCGCATAGGTTTCCTGCACATAATTATAGTACCACGCATTGGGAGATACATCGGTGAACGGAAGCTCCCAGTGGGCATAGAGGTCGAGGTAGTGCGTGAGGGATTGGTTGGCGATGTCCGACTCTGTGACCTGCGTTCCATCCTCGGTGTACCAGCCGGACAGTTTGCACGCGCCGTTGCGTACCTCCGGGAACGCGCCGTACGCCTCCCCGATCGGATAGACAAAGATGTCGTGTCCGCGCGTCACTTCCTCGATTGTGCCATGGTTGTTGCGCAGGAGCGTACCGCCGTTGGTGTAGAAGCACACGCCCATGTACTGGGGACTGCTGTCGCCCACATAGTCGCCATAGAGGAAGATCTGGGCTTCCAAAATTCTGCGCCGCACCAGGCCGGGCAGCACGTCGCCGTTGGCGTGGCACCAGGCCACGAACGCGTCCACCAAATCCAGCTCGGAGCCGCGGTTGCGCAGCCAGCTCTCAAGGCGGCAGCCGGAGAGCCAGCCGGGGCCGCAGCCATAGGTGAAAATCACCAGCGAGTCAAACTCGTGCTGATTGAACGTCAGGCCCATCCGGCGCATGTAGTCATTGATCGGCGTTTCATACGTGGGCAGGACGCTGCGTAAAAGTAGATCGGCCTCCTCCTCCGTGATCCCGTCGGGGTAATCGTCGGGATTGCAGCCCGTGCCATAGCCGATGCTGTACTGGGAAAAGTCCCATGTGGCATAGGGCGTGAAGCCCTCGTGGATTTTGATGAAGTCGATGCCTTCCTCGCTGAGCTTCATGCCTTCGGCATTGTCTTCGGTGGTTGGTTGGAGCGGGATATTATATGTAACCGCCGCCGGCGGCCCTTCTGATTCGTTGCCCTCCGTGCCGCCATGAGCCAGCGCCGTGGGAACCGCGCCGCCCAAAATGCACAGGGCCAGCAACGCCGCAATCCATCGTTTGTACATAAACGCACCTCCAGATCGGTATCGAATTAATGTCATTATAACAGACGATGTCATATTACGTCAACCCTTTTCGCAAAAATTTTCAATTCCGTTACAAAGGCTACAAAAAATTAACGCAAAAAAATTTTGGATTCGTAAAAAACAGTCGCATGGAGCGCGAAAATATGCTACAATATATTTGCCAATATGATAAGGAAAGGCGGAGATCATCATGGGTATTGTGGTCATCGGCGCTGTATTTGTGGATATCAAGGGTTTCCCGGAGGATATCTACATCCCCGATGGGCGAAATGTGGGGCGAATCGAGTATATCCACGGCGGAGTCGGCCGCAACGTAGCGGAGGACATCGCCAATGTCGAGCTGCGGCCTACGTTTGTGAGCATTGTGGACAACTCCCCCCTAGGCGCCGATGTGGCGAGAAAGTTGAAAAATCACAAGGTCAATCTGGATTACCTCCTGCGCCTGGACGGCGGCATGGGCTCTTGGCTGGCGGTGTTTGACAACAACGGCGACGTCGCCGGGTCGATCTCGCAGCGGCCCGACATGCTGCCGGTGCTGGATCTGCTGGACGAGCGGGGCGATGAGATTTTCTCCCAGGCGGATTCCATCGTGATTGAGATCGACATGGACAAGGATATTGTAAAAAAGGCCCTGCGGTTGGCCGAAAAGCACAATAAAAAGATTTACGGCGTGGTGGCGAACATGAGCCTGGCCACCCAGCGGCGCGATCTGCTGCAACGGTTTGACTGCTTCATCTGCAACCGGCAGGAGGCCGGGATCCTTTTTGCGGACAACTATTCCGAACTGTCTGTGGCGGAGCTGCGCGACGTGATTGCCAAGAACGTGACCCGCGCCAATATCCCCAGCCTAATTGTCACCAGCGGGGCCAGCGGCGCGGTTTACGCCACGTCGGGCGGCGAAAAGGGAATTTGCCGCGCCCGGAACGTGAAGGTGCGCGACACCACCGGCGCCGGGGACGCATTTTGCGCCGGCGTGGTCATCGGCCTGACCTATGGCAAGCAAATTGACGAGGCGGTGGACATCGGCTGCTATCTGGCTGCGTCGGTCATCACCACCTCGGAAAACGTCTGTCCCCGCTTCCGCCCGAGGGAGCTGGGGCTGGAGATCGATGTGCCGGAGGATTGAGCGGTTCAAACCGATAAAAACGGGAACCGCGGTGTGCTGCGGGCGGAAAAGAATGATACGGCATAATTAAATCGCCAATATGAATGAAGACAGTCTGGGGCAGGCCGCAATGGCCTGCCCCAATTTCTATATAGGCGGTGTTGCAGACGTTTCCTTGGCGCCCCGCTCGGACTCGGCGCAGATGGGGAAACTGGGCGCCTGATACGGGCAGTTGAACATCTCTGGCAGTGTCACCAGATCCACATCCCGCGCGATCGGCTGCGCCAGCCATCAGATCCCGCAGCTGTTCCAAATTTTTTTATCCGCGTAAACTTTTGTTTGCAGGCTCGCGATTTTAATTTTTCGGCATGGCGATCGTTTCCCTTTCAGATACGATCGTTATATATAATAAGATGAATTTCCTGTCAATGCCGATTTCCCCGCTGGCGGGCATTTTCTGGTCTATGGCCCGTCCGGGGCGCATACGCTTGTACCAATCCAATGGAGAGGTGATGGATATGTGGAAACGGGCAATTTGCCTGGGATTGCTGCTGGCGATGCTGGCGGCGCCGGTTCCGGCGTGGGCGGCGGATGTGGAGATTGCCGCGCCGTCGGCCATTTTGATCGACGTGGCGACCGGGACGGTTTTGTACGAAAAGAACGCCGATGAGCGCCTGGAACCGGCCAGTGTGACAAAGGTGATGACGCTTCTGCTAATTATGGAGGCGCTGGATTCGGGCAAAATCAGCTGGGACGATATGGTGACCGCCTCCGACGCGGCGGCAGGCAAGGGCGGCAGCCAGATCTACCTGGAGCCGGGCGAGCAGCTCGGCATGGAGGAAATGGTCAAATCCGTGGTTGTGGCGTCGGCCAACGACTGTGCCACCGCGCTGGCCGAGCACGTGGCGGGCAGCGAGAGCGCATTTGTCGAGATGATGAACCGCCGCGCGGAGGAGCTTGGAATGACCAACACGTACTTTGTCAACTGCACCGGCCTGGACGACGGCGAAAACGCCTCCGAGCACCTGACCACTGCCCGGGATGTGGCGACCATGTCCCGCGCGCTGTTGCAGCATGACGATATCCGCCGCTTTACCACCATCTGGATGGACACCGTGCGCGACGGCAAATTCAGTCTGTCGAACACCAACAAGCTGGTGCGCTTTTACGAAGGCACGACCGGCCTCAAGACCGGTTATACCTCCACGGCCGGCCATTGCCTTTCCGCCAGCGCCGAACGCGACGGAATCGAACTGATTGCGGTGGTCCTGCACTGTGACTCGTCGACCGACCGCTTTGAATCGGCCAAGGCGCTGCTGGATTACGGCTTTGCAAACTACGCCCTGGTCAACCCCAGTCTGGAGGCACCGCTGGAGGCGATCCCGGTGAAGTTGGGCGTGGAGAGCGAGGTCATGCCCGTCCTCACCGACACGCAGCCCATCCTCATCGACAAGGCCATGCAGGCTTCGGTCAGCCGGGAGGTCACGCTCGAAACCGAATTGGAGGCGCCCGTGGAGGCCGGGCAGCAGATCGGGAGTCTGCTCCTTCGGACGGACAGCGCCGTTCTGGCGGAGATCCCCATTGTCGCGGAGAAGGCGGTTGCCAAGCTGACCTGGTGGCAGATCGTCGGGAAGCTGTTTCGCGGCGTCTGCATGGGATAAAATTTGTCCGCGGGCCGGTTCGGTCCGCGGACAGTTTTTGCTGTGTTTACTGTTTGCACAAATCCAGGCAGCCGTCAATTACTTGCTCGATGGCGCAAAACTGCCCCCCGCCCGACAGATTTGAATATCATGCATGCCCCCGCCGGATTGCCGGTGGGGGCATCGTTTAGAATTCCTTGCGGGCCTTTTGACTGGCTGCGACGGCCATCAGCTGCTCATAGCGCTCGTCACCCACGCATTTGCGCGCGTATTTGCACCATTGGACGCAGTTGAGCATATCGTTGTAGATTGTAAACCCGCAGCGATCACATTTCACCTCGGTGTCGACCGAGAACAGCTCCACCACGTTGCCGCACTGCGGGCAGATCCGCTCCTCGATGCTGATCGCCTTTTTCCCCTGGCAGCCCTCAAAGATCATGACGATCCTCCAAAATCTTTCCGTCGATGGAAATCGTGACGGCGCGGCACGCGATCGCCGCGCCGCTGGCCTCCAGCGCCCGCTTGACGGCGAATTCCAGTCCGCCGCAGCAGGGCACTTCCATGCGGGTCAGCGTCAGGCTGCGGATGGAATTGCGGGCGAAAATTTGCGTCAGCTTTTCGGCGTAGTCCACGCTGTCCAGCTTGGGACAGGCGATCAGGACGGCGTGGCCGTGGATGAATTCGTCGTGGAAGCGGCTGTAGGCGTAGGCGGTGCAGTCGGCGGCGATCAGCAAATCGGCTCCGTCGTAGTACGGCGCTTGGACGGGAGCCAGCTTGATCTGTACCGGCCAGTTTTGCAGCGGCGCGCCGGACGCGCGGATATCCCGGACTTTTGCGCCGGGACAGGGCGCTTGCTTGGCGCGCGCCACGGCGGCTGCGTCGTATGCCGGGGCCTCCCGCTCCTCAAAGGTGATCGCGCCGGTCGGACAGGCGGGAAGGCAGTCGCCGAACCCGTCGCAGTAGTTCTCTCGCGCCAGTCTGGCCTTGCCGTCCACCATGGCAATCGCGCCCTCGTGGCACGCCTGGGCGCACGCGCCGCAGCCGTTGCAGCGCGCTTCGTCGATATGGATGATTTTTCGGATCATGGTTTTCCTCCGGTTGAATTATGTCAAAGTTTGGATTGCCTGCGAAAGGGCCTGGCAAAGCAGGCGGATCTCCTCCTCGGTGGTGAACCGGGACAAAGAAACGCGGATGCTGCCGTCGATGACGCGCGGAGAAAGGCCGCAGGCCTCCAGCACGTGGCTCCTGTGCCCCTTGGCGCAGGCTGAGCCGGCCGAGACATAGACGCCCAGATCCTGTAGGGCATTGATCAGGCCTTGGCTGCGCAGTCCGGGGACGGACAGACTCAAAATGTGCGGCGCCTCCTGCGCACCGAGGAGCTGAACGTTTGGAATTTGCCCCAGGCCGTCTCTTGCCAGGTCGCGGAGGCGGGCCATAGCCGCCGCGTCCGCGCGGAAGGTTGGAAGCGCTGCGCGGCAGGCCGCGCCGAACGCGGCGATGGCGGGCAGCGGTTCGGTGCCGCTGCGCAGGCCCCCTTCCTGCCCGCCGCCGTGGAGCAGGGGCGGCAGCTCCAATTTTGGACGCAGATACAGCGCGCCCGCCCCCTTGATCCCGTGAATTTTATGGGCCGAGACACTGATCATGTCCGCGCCCAGACTGGCGGAACGGAACGGGAGCTTCAAAAATGCTTGCACCGCATCGGTGTGGAACAGCGCGTCGGGGCAGCGGGTATGGGTGAGCTTGGCCATCTTTTCGATGGGCATCACGGCGCCTGTCTCGTTGTTGACCATCATCACGCTGACCAGAATGGTGTCCGGCCGCAGCGCCTGAGACAGTTGCTGCAAGGTGACGCGGCCGGCCGCGTCCGGTGGCAGATAGGTCACCTCAAAGCCCTCCGCCTCCAGCTGGTGCAGCGGGTGCAGGACGGCGTGGTGTTCTACCGCCGTGGTGATGATGTGGCGGCCCCGCTTGCCCAGGCGCCGGGCGGCGGAAAAAATGGCCCAGTTGTCGGCCTCGGTGCCGCCGGAGGTGAAAAACACCCGCTCCGCTGGCGCGCCCAGCGCTTCGGCTACGTCGATCCGTGCCTGCTGCAGGCGCCGCCCGGCGTCGATGCCCAGCCGGTGGAGCGACGACGGGTTCCCCCAGTTCTCACACACCGCCTCACGGACGGCCTCTGCCGCCTCAGGGCAGGGCTTTGTGGTGGCGGAATTGTCAAAATATGCGATCATAACGGTTTCCTCTGATTTCCTTCCAGACCGAAACGGCTTGGGAGAATTTGCATTATTTACCGACGCAAAAGCGTTCAAAAATTCGGTTGGTAATATCCTCCCGGACGGTTCGCCCGGTGATCTCCCCGAGCGCCTCCATCGCGCCCTCGACGTCCACCAGTACCGCGTCCGGCGTCATACCGGTCTGCATCGACCGCAGCGCCGCGCGGACGGCCTCCGCCGCGCGCTCCACGGCGCCGGCCTGGCGCGTGTTTGTCAAAATGGAGCCGTCGCAGGGCTGATCTCCGGCAAAGCGCGTTTCGACGGCGGCTTGCAAGGCGTCAAGCCCGGCGCCGTCCTTGGCGCAGACGGACAAAACGGCGGCAAACGGCAGTTCCTCCGGCGCGACCACCTGGGGCAGATCGGACTTGTTGATCAGCGCGATCACCTGTGGCGCCTGCTTGGCGGCTTCCATGGCCTGGCGGTCGGCTTCGGTCAAAGGCTCGGAGCCGTCGCAGACCCAAAGGGCCAGATCCGCCTCCCGCGCGGCCTGGCGGCTGCGCGCGACGCCCATGGACTCGATGGCGTCGCGGGTGGGCCGGATGCCGGCGGTATCAGTCAGGCGCAGGAGGACGCGGCCCAGACGGACGGACTGCTCCACCGTGTCGCGCGTGGTCCCGGCGACGTCGGTGACGATGACCCGTTCAAAGCCCGCCAGCGTGTTGAGCAGTGACGACTTGCCCACGTTCGGCCGCCCCACGATCACCGCCCTGACGCCGTGGCGCAGCACCTTCCCGCGCTCATAGCTCTCCCGCAGAGCGGCCAGCTGGCTGGCGATCTGTTCCAGCGTCCGGCGGAAGGCGGAGAGCTGAAAATCGGGGATGTCCTCGTCTGGGTAGTCCAAAACGGCGTGGAAATGGCTGCAAATATCCGCCATCTGGTCGTACAGCGGCTGAATGAGGCGGAACATGGCGCCGCCCACCTGTCCGGCGGCGTTGGCGGCGGCGTCGGCGGTCTCGGCGTCAATGAGGTCGACGACTGCCTCGGCCTGGGTCAGATCCATCTGGCCGTTTAAAAAGGCGCGCTTGGTGAATTCTCCGGGGCCTGCCTGGCGCGCGCCGGCGGCGAACAGGGCGTCAAGCCCCGCGGCCAGGACAGCCGGGGAGCCGTGGCACTGAATTTCCACCGTGTCCTCGCCGGTGTAGGAGTGGGGCGCGCGGGTATAGACGGCCAGAGCCTGGTCTATGACGCGGCCCTGCCGGTCATAGAGCGTTCCCAGGCAAAGCCGGCGGTTCGGCGCGTCCTCCAGGGGGCGGCCGGATTGCAGCCGGAACACCTGTCCGGCGGCCTTTGCGCATCCGTCCCCGGAGAGACGAAGAATCCCAATCGCGCAGCTCTGGCGCCCGGTGGCGACGGCCGCGATGATGTCCGGCATGAAGAATCCCTCTTTTCCCATTCGATGTATCTATGATTATAACGCACAATCTTACTTTTCACAAGTAAAAATGTATAATTTCCCCAGTTCCGGTAAATATAAACCTTGAGGTGAACGCCATGAACAAAGTCCAATACACCGGCCCGCTGACCCACGAGCGGATCACGGCCATCTTTGACGGCGCGGGCGATTTTATCGCGCGGCAGCTGACGGTATCCGGCTATACATTATATATATATGCCATCGACGGCCTGACCTCCGGCGGGGACATCTCGGATTACGTCATCAAGCCGCTGTATGAGCGTCTGCATGGCCAGTCGATGCAGGAGCTCTATGAAAAGGCGCTCTACGAGGTGGTCTACAACTCGGTGGCCGACCCTTGCAAGGATGTGGACACGGTGGCGAAGAAGCTGGTCAACGGCTTTTGCGTGGTGCTGTTCCCGGACGTGGGGGCGATCGCCTTTGAGGACAAGACCTCCGAAAAGCGCAGTCCTTCGCCGCCGGAGGTGGAAAACACGGTCAAGGGCGCCAAGGACGCCTTTACGGAGACGGTGCGCACCAACACCAGCCTGATCCGCCGCCATCTGCGCACGCCCGCCTTGCGGCTGGACGAGAGGGTGGTGGGGCGGCGCAGCCTGACCAACGTGTCGGTGGTCTATATCGACGGGCTGACAAACCCGGAATACGTTGCCGCCATGAACAAGCGCCTGGATGAGATCGACATTGACGGTCTGATCTCTCCGGCGGCGGTGGAGGAGTACGTCACCGGCAGCCGCCAGACGGCCTTTCCGCTGCTGCAATACACCGAGCGGACGGACAAGTTCTGCGAAAGTCTGTTGGCCGGCCGGGTGGGGTTGCTGGTAGACGGTCTGCCGCTGGGCTATCTCGCGCCGGTGGATATGCGCTACCTGATGGCCTCACCGGAGGACCGGGGAACGGATTATCTGTCGGCCTCCTGCATCCGGGTGATCCGCTACGTGGCGCTGCTGGTGGCGCTGCTGCTGCCGGGGCTGTATATTGCCATGGCGGCGTTCCATCAGGAGATGCTTCCCACCATGCTGCTGCGCTCCATGATCGAGAGCAAGGAGATGGTGCCCTTTCCGACGGTGCTGGAGGTGCTGGGGCTGCTGATTGCCTTTGAGCTGCTGCAGGAGGCGGGCATATCCCTGCCGCAGTCCATCGGGCAGTCCATTTCCATCATCGGCGGCCTGGTGGTCGGCACGGCGGCGGTGGAGGCGAAACTGATTTCCCCGGCGGCGCTGATTGTGGTGTCGGTGGCCGGGGTGTGCGGGTTCGCGCTGCCGGGCAAGGAGTTTTCCGATGCCGTCCGGGTCTGGCGGTTTGCCATCGCCGTCTGCGCGGGACTGGCGGGCCTGTTCGGCATGAGCATCGCGTTTTTGCTCCTGCTGATCCATCTGTCGGAGCTGACCTCCCTGGGACAGCCGTATTTGGCGCCGTTTTCCGGTCTGCACGGGGGGAGCGACGTGGTACGGCCGCGCCTGGTCACGCAAAAGTACCGAAATCCCGCGCTGAAGCCCCAAAATTTGCGCAACCAGAGGTGAAACAATGAAAGGAATTGTATGGATCATAGTCGCCTTTGCGATTCTGGCGGCGTGCGGCTGGCTGCCCTTTGAGAGCCACGACGTGGCGGAGCTGTCGCCGGTGGAGACGCTGGCGGCGGATTTTGACGGCGGCACCGTGACGCTGACCGGCGACGGCGGCCAGCAGGGCAGCGGTGCCACCTGGGACGAGGCGGTTGCGGATTTTAAGAATTCCGCCGACGGTGTGGTCTTTTTGCAGACCGCGCAAAAAATTCTCCTGACCGGCGACTGGACACAGGGCCTGCGCGATGTGGCCGATTCCGTGGACCTGCGCCCCGCGGCGGAGCTGTTCCAGGTCAACGTGGCCGAGGATGTAAAGGCGATCGGTGAGTATTTGCAGACGCGGACGTCCCCCGTGACGCTGGCGCAGCTGCGCGCCGCGCTGCTGTCCGGCGAGGGGGTTTCCATTCCCAAGCTCCGGGTCGAAGGGGAGAAGGTGCGGCTGGAAGATGAATAAAGCAGGCCCGCGCCAATTGGGCGCATTGATCTTCTGCGCGCTGAGCATCCCGGCAATTTTGCGATTTCCCTCGCTCCACCCGGCGGTGGTCACTGTGGCCGTCGCCGTGGCGTTCTGGCTCTGGCAGGTGCCAGGGCGGAGGAACGCTGCGTTGAGCTGGGGAGCGGCGCTGGTGGCGGTGCTTTGTCTGGGGCTGGTGGTGCGCTGGGCGCAGCAGAGCTATCCCAGCGCCCAAAAGCCCTGGGCGCTGGGGGTAATTTTGCTGGCGGTGGCGACCTACGCTGCCCGCGAGGGCGTCCGGCCGCTGCTGCGCGCCGGCGCGATTTGCTTTTTCTTTCTGGTAGGCATCTACGCGGTGATTCTGGTCTTCGGATTGGGGAATATATCGCAAATACGTCCGGCCGTGTGGAAGGGCGTGGACGTAAAGGATTTGAACCTGGTCTGGCTGCTTTTGCCGCTGGCTGTCCACTGGATGGACACCGAGCGTCCCTCCCGCGGCTGGCGCTGGGCTTGGGCGGCGATCTGCCTGCTGCCGTGCTTGGTGTGCTGGCTGTGCCTGTCGCCGGAGGTGGCCGAGCGGGAGACGTTCGCCTTTTATACCCTGACCAAGTCCATTTCTGTCCTGGGCGTGATGGAGCGGTTCGAGGTCGTCCTTTCTGCTGCCATGACCGCTGGGATCTTCTGCCTGATGGGGGTCTTTGGCCACATCTGTGGGAAGGTCCTGGAGCGGGTGATTCCGGGTAAGAACGCCTACCTGGCGGTATTCGCGCTGGGCGTAATGGCCTCGTGCCTGGCAGAGGACTGGCTGATGGTGCTGATCGCCATATTGGCGCCCATTTTCTGGCTCCTCGGGCCGCTGGCTGCGTATTTTGTAAAAACGCAAAAAAAGACTGAAAAAAGTGCTTGACAAATTAAGTGCGCTTTGGTATGATACTCAGGCACGCAGTGATAACCTGTCACATTGCAGAAGACTCAAAAAAAGTTTAAAAAATGCTTGACAAGTTGCGAAACGTGCGCTATAATGTAGAAGTTCGCTGCCGCTGAGGCCAGATGACCGATGAAGCCGGCGGATTTTCAACACCCCTCAAGCTGGACCAAAAGTGCCTTGCTTTGCACGGGTATGTACCTTGTAAATTAGATAATGGAAACATGAACAAACACCTTGGACGATTTAGAGAAAGTTGTTTTTGTGAAGGAATCGGTAAAGATTCGCAAAGAAGAATAGCCAACGAAAGATTCTTGAGAAGAAGCTAGAAGCGAAGACTCAGTAGGAGATTTTAGCAACGGGAGTTGTTAAGATACGATTTATTGAGAGTTTGATCCTGGCTCAGGACGAACGCTGGCGGCGTGCCTAACAC
>CAYVEB010000034.1:0-17367 GCA_964450645.1 uncultured Oscillospiraceae bacterium
TGCTGAGTTGGAATGCACCAGGGACAGCCCAGAAATTTGATACTAATCTTAACCTAGGGTTAAGGTTGGTTAAGATTGGTTGAGATCGCCAGGGAACAGCATCCTCCGCTTGCTGCATAAGAATCCGCATGAGAATCAATGTCATCCAGCCTTAACCCCTTGTTAAGGACGTAATTTGCAAATTATTGTGTGAACCATAACCCGCCCCCCTATTATCGGATTTGACTTTAATGCTTTGGGGACTGGGGCAATGATGATGAGCGTAAAAAGCGTCTGACGGCTGCGGGCTATGATTATAATGCCGTGCAGAAGCGTGTCAATTCCCTTTTGTCTTAATCCGCTGGTGAGGCAAAAAATGACAGGTTATGGTATGAACCATGACAAGTCCATCTATTATCGGATTTGACTTCAATACTAGAGCAAAGTTGCCCCGATTATAGCGAATTTGATGTTGCTATAATCGGGACAACTTTATGCTGCCGCGGTTGGGTTTTTGATAGGCAAGGAATCCTGGAACAAAATGCACTACGTTCGTTTTTTGCTGATTCAAAAGAGGTAATTATATGAAACTTGACGAAGTGTTTTGCATACAAGAAGACACGGCGATCAAGCATCCGGGGCATTATGACACGCCGAAAAAATTGGGGGCGAAGTAGCCAATGGACGGAAAATATAGGTGCTTTACACGTTTTCCAGGTGCTTTACACGTTTTCTTCCAGCCACGTCTTCATGGCCTTGCGCCCCTCCTGGCTCATGGGAAAGGTCCGCTCCAGCTCGATCTGGCTCAGCTCGTAGCATAAATTGCCGTGCCACAGCTCCGCGCGGATGCTGCTGGCGGAATAGTCCACCTCTTTGCTGGTCGCCATGACCACGTTGGGCGTAATTTTGAACCGCAGCAGACCATAGCTGCCGGTGAACACGTTGTTCATGGCAAACGTGTGCAGGGTCGGGATATAAATATCAACCATTTTTGCCCAGCAACGCTTCCATTTCATCCAGCAATTCGCCAAACAGCGCCAGCGCCGCGTTGACAGGCTCCGGCGTGGACATATCCACCCCCGCAATTTTCAGCAGCTCAATGGGCGATTTGCTGCATCCGCCGGACAGGAACTTTAGATAGTCGTCCACAGCTGGCTTTCCCTTCTTCAAAATGCGGCGGGACAGACTGATCGCCGCGGAATACCCGGTGGCATACTGGAACACATAGTAGTTATAATAGAAATGGGGGATCCGCATCCACTCCATGTCGATCTCGTGATCCAGGACGATCCCATCGCCAAAATACTGCCGGTTCAGCTCGCGGTATTCCCGGTTCAGCAGCTCCGCCGTCAGGGTCTGGCCATCCTGGGAGAGTTGGCCAATCCGCAGCTCAAACTCTGCGAACATGGTCTGGCGGTACAAGGTGGAGCGGAACTGCTCCAGAAAGTGGTTGATCAGATACGCACGCTCGGTTTTGTCCGTCGTCTTGTTCAGCAGATATTCCATCAGCAGCGCCTCATTGCAGGTGGACGCCACCTCGGCCACAAAGATCACATAGTTGGAGTCAATCAGCGGCTGGTGCTTGTTGGACAGATAGGAGTGGATCGCGTGGCCCATCTCGTGCGCCAGCGTAAACTGGCTGTCCAGCGTGCCGGAATAATTCAGCAGCACATACGGATGCTTCCGGCTGCCGGCGGAATAGGCACCGGAGCGCTTGCCCTCGTTCTCGTAGACGTCGATCCAGCGGTTGTCAAAGCCCTCCTTCAAAATGGCGCGGTATTCTTCGCCCATGGGGGCCAGCGCGTCATAAACCGTCTGCTTGGCCTGGGCAAAGGGGATTTTCTTGTTCACGCCGGAGACGAGCGGCGTATACAGATCGTACATATGCAGTTCGTCCACGCCCAGCAATTTCTTCCGCAGCGCCACATAGCGATACATTTTGTCAAAATTCTGATGAACCGTTTCGATTAAATTGTCGTACACGGAAACCGGCACGTTGTTGCCATCCAGCGCGCACGCCTGCGCCGAGGCATAGCGCCGCGCCTGCGCGACAAACTGGCGCTGCTTGACCTCGGCCGACATGGTGGCGGCCAGGGTGTTTTGGTAGTGTCCGTAGGTGTGATAGAGGTTCTCAAAGGCGGACTTCCGCAGGGCGCGGTCCTCGCTTTCCATCAGAGTGATATAGGTGCCGTGGGACAGGGGATGGGCGTTGCCTTCACTGTCCACCGCGTCAGGAAATGTTAGGTCGGCGTTGTTGAACATGGAGTAGATGTTGTCCGGGGCCTGCGCCATATCCCCGGCGGCGGCCAGAATCTTTTCCTCGGCCGGCGTGAGGACGTGCGCCTTCCTGCGCAGGATATCGTTCAGATACCGGCGGTATTTTTCAAGGCCCGGCTCGGTCCGATAGAACGCCTCCAGCGTCGCATCGTCGATGGACAAAATTTCCGGCGTCTCAAAAGCGGTGGCCGCGGCGTATTCCACATAACAAGCCGTCATCCTGCCGACCATATCCTGATATTTGGGCACCCGCGTGTCCACATCCGCGTTGCGTTCGGCGTAATTCATCAGATCGGAAAACAGCCCGATCACCGTCTCCGTCAGATTCAAATATTCCAGCAGCTCCCCTGCCGAATGGCGCAAACGGCCCGCGTAACCGGGCGCCTTTGCCCCCAGTTGCTTGAGGGCCTGAAAATCCTGCTCCCAGGCTTCGTCCGTCGGGTAAAGATCGTGGATCGCCCAGGTATCCGCTTCGGCAATCTCGCTGCGCGCGGGAATCTTTTTTACTTCTGACATGGTGGCATCTCCTTTTTTGAAATATAGCATCATTGTAACACATTTCTTTCCCAGTTACAACCAAAAAAACGACCTTGCGGCGCGAATATTCAATTTTTGCGGGCTTCGCATTTGTGAAGTCAAAAAAGAGATTGCATTTTCCAGGGAAAAGGGGTAGGATAAGGTTAGGGAAGCGCTGAATTGATCTGACGTGCAGATTGTGCAGTCAGTTTTGACAAAACAACAGCCGCAGCGAATTCTTTGCAAATTCGCGAGGATTTTTTGTAAAGCACGATGGAGATGCAAGCTGCGTGTCAAGGCGTCAGCTGCGATTTTTTCAGAGGTTCCTTGAAATATTAACACAGAAAGGAGTTGTGAGCGCTATGGGCAGAGCAGGCGGCGGAAGCAGCGGAGGCAGCGGAGGCAGCGGAAGCGGCGGCCATTTCGGCGGCGGACGCAGTTTTTCCTCGCGCTCCGGCGGCGGGCACCGGCCAACCGGTTCCCGGGCGGGCGGCGGCTTTCGCGCGGGAAGCTCCCAGCAGGGCGGCTACGGCCCCGGCGGTTTTGGCCCCGGCCCGGAGCCTTATGGTCCGCGGCGCGTTTATCACTTTTGGCCGTTTGGCCGCAGGCATTATTCCGTTATGGGCGCGGCCCCGCTGGGCTGTTTCGGTTCCGTATTGATTCCTCTGATCGTGGTAGTCGTGGTATTCGTGCTTGTCGTCAGCCTTGGAAGCGGCGGTGCCGATTCCGACATCCCGGCCAGCACCAGCAACCGCACCCGGATCGAGACGGGTCTCGGTTTTCAAAACGACTGCATTGTAGACGAGCTGGGCTGGATCGACAACATTTCCGCAACAGAGCGGCGTTTGCAGACCTTTTACGACCTGACCGGCGCGCAGCCCTATGTTTACCTGCGCGGCTACGACCCCACGCTTCGGACTGAGGCGGAAAAGCTGCAATTTGCCGAGAATTGGTACGACGCGCACATCAACAACGAGGCTACGTTCCTCTTTATCTATTTTGCGGAAGAGGATACGGACTACGATGTGGGCTATATGACCTATGTAAACGGCCACCAGGTCTCCTCGGTGATGGACGCCGAGGCGATAGAGATTTTCTGGGCGATCACGGACAGCGCGTGGTTTTCCGATCTGAGCACGGACGACGTTATCGTGCGCATGTTCAACGACACGGCCGAGCGCATTATGAAGCGCACAACAACGGCGGCGGACGTTTGGAAAATCGTCGCAATCTGCGCGGGCGTGGTGGCGATCATCGTGGCCATCATCATCCTGATGAAAACGAAGCGTAAACACGCTGCCGAAAAGGCAAAGGAGACGGAGCGCATTCTCAACACGCCCATCGATCATCCGGAAGACCCCTTGCGCGACAAATATGAAAATCGCGATCCGTAGCTTGACAAGCGAACCCTTTCGTGCCATAATTGGCACAGAATGATACGAAAAGGAGAAGATAACCATGGGTATTTTAGCAAGATTTTCCGATATCATGCGGAGCAACATTAATGCGCTCCTGGACAAATACGAGGATCCGGCGAAGATGGTCGATCAAACCCTCCTGGATCTGCGCGAAGACCTTGCGGAGGTTAAAAAAGAGACCGCCGGCGTGATCGCGGATGAGAAGAACGCGCAGCGCCGCTTGGAGGACTGCCAGAACGAAATTCGCCGCTACTCTACCGCCGCCCAAAATGCGCTGAAGTCCGGCAACGAGACGGATGCTCGTACCCTCATCGCAAGAAAGCAGCAGCTTGAAGAAACGCTGACCTCTTTGCAGCAAAACTATGACCTGGCCCATGACAATTCCGAGAAAATGCGCGCCATGCACACAAAGCTGGTCAGCGACATTGAAGCGCTCGAAGCACGCCGCGACACGATCAAGGCAAAGGTTGCAACGGCAAAAGCGCAGTCCCGCGTAAACAAGGTTCTTTCCGGCACGGATACCTCCGCGTCTTTTGACGCCTTCCGCCGCATGGAGGACAAGGCCAACCGGATGATTGACGCCGCCAGCGCGGAGGCAGAACTCAACGCCGACCGCCACTCGACGGACGATCTCGCCTCCCGCTACACCACCGGCAGTTCCGCGTCTGTGGACGATGAGCTTGCCCGCATGAAGAAAGAATTGGGACTTTAATTTATATATTTATATAAATATGTCAACAAGCCTGTTGCAAAACGCGTGCGCATGCACTTTGCAACAGGCTTTCTTTTCGTTTAAAACCTTATGATTGAGCCACCGCGACGGCCAGCATACCGCCTTGCAAAACCGGACTGCCAGACAGGAGTGATGCAACTTGTAAATTACATTTAGAAACCTCAAAATAGCGGCTTTTATTGTTCAAGCAACTGTCATTTCTAGCGCAACAACATTAAATATGGCGCATGATGGGCGCATGGCAAAAAGTATCCTTGCTGTTGGCGCGCCGGCAAAGGGCATTGTATCGATTGGCGCAGCAGCTTCCGGCAATATTCAATTGGGCCTTAGCGTTTGGAAAATACTTTGCCATGGGCGATCATGCAAGGGGGTAATCGCTTAAACGATACAAAAGCAATCGGCAGCGTAGAAAACTTGGGGAACTCATCGTATAAAATATTGCCGATATGAAAAAATTACTTGACGTAAATGTTTCATTTTATCTTTCTTGGGCAAAAAATGGATAAAACTGTTTATTTCATAAAGAATAAAATGGGCAAATATATTGCAACTGTATCAAGCAAAAAACATAAACCAATAAGAGGCGCACAGAAACAGAGCGACACCATAATGGAGGCGCAAGATGAACGACAATCGAAAAACCTCTCTGTGGATACACTGTCCGATCTGTGGAGGTAAAACAGGAACGAAAGTGTATGCGGATACTGTCCTTGTAAAATTCCCGTTATATTGTCCAAGGTGTAAAAAAGAAATACGGATAGACGTCGTACAACTGAAAATGGTGTTGAGCAAATGAGCCGCACACAGCGAGCGCAGAGCCAGCTTCCCATTCTTAGCGAAGGAAAAGCTGGCTCTTTTTATTTGATAGACGTTGCATTTTGATCGCGGAGCGCATTTAGGATAGATTGAAAAACAGGTATAATTGCGGTCGCTTCTTCCTCGCTGCATTCCTCAATCAACAGCCGGAGCTGGCAAAGCGCGGGCGACTCTCTGCGTATTTCCGGGTTGAAAATTTCCCTGGCGTCTATCTTCAAAGCGCGTACCAAAGGGAACAGAACTTCCATTTTGGGATTTCCCTTATAGTTTTCAATATTCAAAACCGTGCGGACATCGACATCCGCTGCGTCTGCTACTTCGTTTTGCGTAAAGCCTAATTTTCTGCGGGCACGCTTTACGGCATCGCCCAAGGGACGAGAATATTCTGGCATCACAATTCACCCCCTACACATTCTACAATACACTTTCTTTCGATTGTATTCGACACAGTTCATTTTTTATATGTATTTTAATACACGTACAAGGCGAAGGGGGTATAATGGCGGAAATCAAAGAAATAAATTTACAATAATTGGGGTCAGGATTGCCCCGGCCCCAGTGGTTTGCAAAAAATAGTTGAGCATAACGGTAAAATTGGTTTCATTCGCCACAACCAAACGGCATTAAAGCAGGCTGTTATACTCGCGAATGATTAAAAAATTATTCAATTGTAAAGCGGTATTCGTACAAGAATCGAAAGCATTGAAGAACAAAGATGCTTTCCAAAATTGTGTGCGCATTTAAAATGGCGCGGGGGAGCGGGCGGTAGCGTCAAGAGTTATGCGCAAGTTTCGGAGGAACCAAGAACTGTGCGCAAACTTATCAGGCTGCTGGAAATTCGTTACGTTGGGCTGGAAATTACGCGGTTGCGAAGGTGTAGATGAGAACCAAAATGCCCAGGGCGATCCGGTACCAACCGAAAGCCGTGAAGTCGTGCTTTTTGATAAAGTCCATCAAGAAACGAATGGAGATGATGGAAACAACGAAGGCGACCGCCATACCGACTAACAAAATGAGGACTTGTTCGCCGGTAAACGCGAACCCGAATTTTACAAGTTTTAAACCGCTGGCGCCAAGCATGGTGGGTACTGCCAGGAAAAAGGTGAATTCCGCCGCCGCCGTCCGGCTGACGCCCAAAAGCAGCGCGCCGATGATGGTCGCACCGGAGCGGGATGTGCCGGGGATCATGGAGAGCACCTGGAAAAGTCCGATCGCACAGGCGGTCGCCCAGGAAATTTCCCCAATGGAATCAACGCGCACCGAACGCCGCCGGTTCCAGCGCTCAACGACCAGAAAGGCGATACCGTAGACAATCAGCATCGCCGCAATGGTGGGTGGATTGCCAAAATGCGCCTCCAGAAAATCGTCCGCCAGGACGCCCAATACCGCGGACGGCACACAGGCCACAGCTACCTTCAGCCAAATGGAGACAATGTCCGGTTTAAGCATTGTGGTTAAGGGGCTTCCGGGCTTCCTGCGCTGGAACGGCCACATTTTCCGCCAGAACAAAACCACAACGGCTAAGATCGCGCCCAACTGAATGACCACGAAAAACATTTCCTTAAAAGACTCCGGCTGATCCAAGGTTATGAGCGCGTCTACCAGCAGCATATGGCCGGTGCTGCTGATGGGGAGCCATTCTGTGACGCCTTCCACAATGCCAAGGAGTATCACCCGAAGCAGTTCCAAAATATCCAGAGTCGTTTCCTCCTTAAATTACAAATCCACCGTTGACACCCAGCGTCTGCCCCGTGACAAATTCCGCGTCCGCCAGATAGACCATCGCCTGTACTACCTGTTCTGGGGTGCCGAGCGCCTCCAGTGCGGCCTCCTGGCGCAGATTCTCCAAGACCTCCGGCGCCAGGTTTGCCACCATGTCTGTGAGGATGACCCCGGGCGCAATGGCGTTGACACGGATGTGGGAGGGGCCAAGCTCTTTTGCCAGAGCCTTGGTCATGGCCAGCACGGCGCCTTTGGTCGCGGAATAGCCGACCTCGCAGCTGGCGCCCACTTGCCCCCACATGGAGGAGACGTTCACAATGCACCCGGCCTGCTTGCGCAAAAAACTGGGCAGCGCCGCGTTGATGCAGCGATACATGCCGTGGACGTTGACATCAAACAGGTGCAGCCATTCGGCCTCGCTGGTCTGGGAGATCAGACCGGTGACGGAAATTCCCGCGTTGTTGATTAAAATATCCACATCCGGAATCTGCGCGAACGCCGATTGCACCGCACCCGCATCCGTCACATCGGCGCGGATCGCCGTTGCGCCGGTTTCCAGGGCCAACCGGCGGGCCAAATCGTGGCTGGCGCGGTATAAAAAATAAACCGTGTCGCCCCGGCGGGTGAAGGCGCGGACCGCTGCCGCCCCAATTCCCCGGGAGCCACCGGTAATCACAACATATGCCATAATTGTAACCCCGTTCGGTTCAACAAGCACCGTTACCGGCGGCGGGTTTTGGTTCGATGATCCGCATACAGACGGTTGGTTGAGAGTCTGCTGTCCGCGTCGGACATAAACTGTTTTAGCTTTTCCTCAAAAGTCTGCGGCTCGCGGGACTGGGGAGCGGGCCTGCGGCCTGCCCCAGGCTCCTGGGCCTTGGATTGCGCCTGGGCGCGGCGGATGGAAAGGCTGATCTTTCCGGTCGGCCCCACGGAAAGAATCTTCACCCGAACATTCTGCCCCTCCGACAAATGGTCGCGAATGTTGCTGACAAACGTGTTGGACACTTCCGATATGTGTACCAGGCCGGTTTTCCCCTCCGGTAGGGAAATGAACGCGCCAAAACTGGCGAGGGATTTGACTTTCCCGTCTACAATCGCGCCGGTTGTAAGCTCCATAAAACTGTTACTTCTCCTCTTAATTCTCTGCCATGCCGGGTCAGCTGTTGATGTCTTCAAAGATGATCTCGCCTGGGTCGACGTAACCCTGCTCCCTGGCGGCGGCGTCCATCGCGTCGGAGTCGATCCCCGCGACAACCTGCGCCGGATCGACGGCCTGGACGTCCTCCGCTTCCTCGCCCTCATCCTCTTCGTCGGTGGGGGCGGGAGCTTGGCCGGCGAGCGCCGCCTGGTAGGCACTGTCATACGCCTGCTGATAGGCGGTCAAATCATCGTTGACGGCTTTTAACTTTTCGTTGTTTTGCGTGATGGCGCTGATCTGCTGCTGCTTTTCCACGTTTTCGGCCTTGACCTGCTGGATCTGCGACTGCAGCGAGATCAGCGTAACGGTAGCGCACACCACCAGTGCCAGAATCACCAATTTCACTGGCAGCGACGTCTTTTGAAACCGCATGACGGCGGCCTCCTTTTTCTTTTTTTTGTTTTCTGGCATTTTGCCAATTACACTCCTTTATCATAAACCATTTTTTTGCGCTTGAAAAGAGATTTTTTGTATTTTTTTCAATTTTTTTGTAAAATTTTTTCAAAATTCGCCAAAGAAACCGGAATGGCGCCGAAATCAGGCGAAGGATTTTTTTCAGCGCGAGCCGAAACAGCCGGCTGAGCGTTAAAAACCAGAGCGCCGCGCCGCCGCCGATGCCGACGAAGAAGAACAGCCGGAACTCGCCCTCGCCCACATACAGGGCGAACAGCAGGCAGCACAGCAGGGTACTCAGGCAGAACCAAAAATCCAGCACTTGGGTCACAATCCGGGCGTTGCCGCGCAGGACCCGCAGAATGTCGTAGTGGATGCCCAGACAGATCCCAAGGAGGACGGAAAAGGTCAGCTGGATGGTTTGCAGCGATACCGGCAGCTCCATCAGCCAAACAGACGCGCCAGCAATCCGCCTTGGCGCTGGTTTTCCTCGTAGGCCATGGAAATGATTAGTCCATCCACCGCAACTTGTCCGCCGTCAATGGAAAGCGTCTGCATATGTAATCCCTGTCCGCGGATCAGCAAAATGCCGCAGCCCGTATGGAGTACTACCGTCTGTTCGTCAAAGCTCTCCACTTCGGTCACGCCGGTCACGCGGAGCTGGCGGCGGTTGTCCAGGCTCAGCGTATGGGGCGTGTCCAGCCGGACGGGTTCTTTGCCGTTGGCCATTGCAAGTTCCTCCCGTATGTCAATTTTGCAAACGGGCATTGCGCCCTGCCCTATACTATACGCACGGGACCGGGAATTATGCCCAAAAATTTTTGCAGCGATACGGGGGACGAAGTTTGTGGAAAAAATCGCGTGCGGGGGGGCGAACCAGCCCAGCGGGCCGCAATACGCCGGCTGTTCGCCGGCAAACCATGGCGGGTGGCCTTTTGCCGCGCCGGGCGTGAAAAAATTCCCGCAAATTGCTTGGATATAGTTTGCAAATGGGATTTTTTCTGCTATAATGTTAAAATCTAGAAGTATCAAATCGGGAGCGGAACGGGGGCGGTATGCTTGAACCGAAAATTGAGCCGGCTGATTCAACCGGGCATGGCGCTGTATTTTGTTGTGTTGGCGTTGTTTGCGCTCTGCGTGGCGGTTTGGCCGTGGGATTTCCGGCTGCTGGCGGTGATCGAAGGCGGAGTGACCGTGCTGCTGTACATCTATTTTAAGGCCCGCACGGTCAGCCGCCGCCGCGCAATCTCGTCTTATATCCAGACGGCAACGGACACGCTGGAGACGGCGGCCAAGGGCGATATGCCGTTCCCCACAGTTTTGATTAAACTGGCCGATGGAGAGATTATCTGGAGCAACGATCGTTTTTCACAGATCAGCGGCATGAAGGAATCGCTGCTGGCCCAGCATATTACGGACGTATTCCCCAAGTTTTCTACAGACTGGCTGATTTCCGGCAAGACGGAGGCGCCTGAGGATCTGGCGGTCAACAAGCGCCGTTACCGGGTGCTGGGCAACATCGTCAACGAGGGCAAATCGAATCTGCTGCTGGGAACCTTGTATTTTGTGGACATGACGGAGCTGCTGCTGGTCAAGGACGAATATGTCCGTTCGCGGCCCATTGTGGCGATTGTTTTGGTGGATAACTACGATGATTTGACCAACAATCTGCCGGACGACGCCGTCGCCAACCTGGATGCCGCGCTCAACACCCAGATCAAGGACTGGGCGGACAAGGTCGGCGGCCTGCTGCGCAAGACCGAGCGCAACCGGTATCTGCTGCTGATGGAGGCCAAGGATCTGAACAAGGCCATCGATGAAAAATTTTCCCTTCTGGATACCGTCCGCAAGACGACGAATCCCCGCGGTATCGCCGCCACGGTGTCTATCGGTCTGGGCAAGGACGGCGTGGGGTTTGAGGAGGATTACAACTTTGCCGCGCTGTCCTTGGACATGGCGCTGTCCCGGGGCGGCGACCAGGCAGTCATCAAAGATCGCTATAATTTCACTTTCTTCGGCGGCCGCGCCAAGGAAACGGACCGGCGAACCAAGGTGAGAAGCCGCGTGATGGCCTCGTCCCTGGGCGAACTGATTGCCCAGTCCAGCCAAGTGTATGTGATGGGGCACAAAAACGCCGACCTGGACTCCATCGGCGCCGCCGCGGGGGTGGCGTGCCTGTGCCGGAAACGGGGCAAACAGGCAAAGATCGTGGTGGATTTGGAGCACAACGCCGCGAAAAATCTGATTGCCCGTCTGCAGGCCCTGCCAAACTATGCCAATGCCTTTATCGGCAACCAGGAGGCGCTGATCGAGGCGGATCCCAAAAGTCTGCTGATCGTGGTGGATACGAACCGGCCCAACCAGGTGCAGTCTGAATCGCTGCTGGAGGCTATCCCTCGCGTGTGTGTGATCGACCACCACCGCCGCGCGGCGGATTATATTGAGCAGACGGTTTTGCGTTTGCATGAGCCGTTTGCGTCGTCCGCCTCGGAGTTGGTGACGGAGCTGCTGCAATACTCCGTGGATCCGTCCGACATTCTGCCCGGCGAGGCGCAGGCGCTGCTGGCCGGGATTGTGCTGGATACCAAAAACTTTGGCATCCGCACCAGTGGGCGCACCTTTGAAGCCGCCGCGTTTTTAAGCCGCCTTGGGGCGGATCCGGTGGAAGTGAGAAAGCTGTTTAAAAATGATCTTGAGTCCACGCTGGCCAGATATCAGATCATTCGCTCGGCGCGGCTGTACCGCAGCGACATCGCCATTGCCGCCGTCAACGAGACGACCAGCCGCACCATCGCGGCCCAGGCGGCCGATGAGCTGCTGAATATTTCCGGGATTGAAACTTCCTTCGTACTCTATCCCCAGGATGACCAGGTCATTATTTCCGCGCGCTCACTCTCACAGACCAATGTACAGATGATTCTGGAGCCGCTGGGAGGAGGCGGCAACGCGGCCACGGCGGGCGCTCAGGTGAAGAACCAGACGGTGCAGGAGGTGCTGACGAAGCTTGTGACCAGCATCGATCATTACTTCAATTCTTAAGAGGAGGGCTACGTAATGAAAGTCATTTTGCTGCAAGACGTGAAAGGAAAGGGCAAAAAGGGCCAGATGGTCGAGGTATCGGACGGCTACGCCAGAAACTATATGCTGCCCCGGAAAATGGCCGTGGCGGCCACGGCGGACAATGTGAACACCATGCGCATGAACGACAAGGCTGTGCTGGAAAAGCAGACACGGGAGCGGGAAAACGCCATCCGCATCCGCGACCAGCTTAAGGAGATTACGCTCACGGTCTGGGCGAAGGGTGGCGGGGCCGGCAGACTTTTTGGCTCGGTGACCACCCAGGAGATTTCGGACGCGCTGAAAAAACAGTGCGGCATTGACCTGGACCGGCGCAAACTGGTTCTGGAGGATTCCATAAAGACGGTTGGAACATATACGGTCAAGTGCAAGCTGGGCTATGAGATCGTCGCCAACCTGAAGATCGAAGTAAAAGAAGTGTAACGCGGCGGCATGCCGCGATCGCGCCGAGGGAGTGGAATTATGGATGAAGATGTGTTGAACCGGCACTCGCCCCAATCGTTGGAGGCCGAGCAGTCGGTGCTGGGCGCGATGCTCATTGACAGCCGGTGTATCAGCGACGTCATCGGCATTGTGCGGCCGGAGGATTTTTATCTCCAGCAGAACCGGGATATTTTTGAGACGATCTATACCATGTTCAACTACTCCCAGCCTGTGGATCCGGTGACGGTGCTGGACAAGATGAAAGAGCGCGGTGTCTTCGACGAGCAGCAGACGACTAACTATTTGGCGCAGCTGATGGAAATTACGCCAACGGCCGCCAATGTCAAGCGGTACGCCGCCATTGTCCGGGACAAAGCGCTGCTGCGTAGTCTCTCCGAGACCGCGTCGGACATCCAGGACACGGTATACAGGGGCGTGGGAACGGCGGAGGAAATTCTGGAGGCCGCCGAAAAGAAGGTGTTTGCCCTGCGGAAGGGCAACGACGAGTCCTTGGAACGCATCGGCACCATCATGCTCAAGGTGTTCGACCGACTGACGGAGCTCTATGAATCCGGCAGCGAGATCCCTGGCCTGTCCACCGGCCTGAAAGACCTGGACAAGCTGATCTCCGGGTTAAACCGGTCGGATCTGATCCTGATCGCGGGGCGGCCCGGTATGGGGAAGACGTCCATCGGACTGAACATCGCGCTGAATGTGGCGAAGGCGTCGCCCAAAACGGTGGTGGTGTTTTCGCTGGAGATGTCTAAGGAGCAGCTGGTCTCCCGCCTGATTTCGGGGGAGAGTTTTGTGGACAACAACAAGCTGATGACCGGCCAGCTGAGCGTGGAGGACTGGAGCAAGTTGGGCGTCGCGTCCGCGGCCCTGGCGCAGACAGACATCCGCGTGGACGACAACCCGACGATCACCGTGGCGGAGATGAACGCAAAGTGCCGCCGGATTGAGAATCTGGGGCTGGTGGTGATCGACTATTTGCAGCTGATGACCTCCGCCGGCGGGCGCCAGAGCTATAACAATGAAAACCGCCAACAGGTGGTTTCCGATATCTCCCGGAGCCTAAAAATCATGGCCAAGGAGCTGAATGTGCCGGTGATCTGCCTGAGCCAGCTGTCCCGCGCCAACGAGCAGCGCAGCGACAAGCGGCAATGCTCTCCGATTTGCGGGAATCCGGCGCGATCGAACAGGACGCGGATGCAGTGATTTTTCTCTATCGCGACGACTATTATAATAAAGAATCCAACGAGCCAAACGTGGCCGAGGCCATCGTGGCCAAAAACCGCCACGGGGCGACCGGCACGGTGAAATTACAGTGGCTGCCCCAGTATACCACCTTTGCCGACAGGGAGTGGAAGCATGTGTAGCGATCTGTCCCGGCGGTTGGACGGCCTGTTCAAACCGGGGCAGCGGGTGATCTGTGCGACCTCCGGCGGCGCGGATTCCATAGCGCTGTTGACGTGCCTGTGGATGGCGCGGGAGCGGCTGGGCATCGACCTTGCGGCCGCCCATTTTAACCACCGCCTGCGGGGCGCGGAATCTGACGGGGACGAGGCGTTTGTCCGGGATTTTTGCCTTGAGCGGGGGATCCCCCTGTACGCGGGTGGCGGCGACGTGGCCGGGCGGGCCAGGCAGACCGGCGAAAGCGTGGAACAGGCCGCGCGGGCGCTGCGCTATGCGTTTTTGAACAGTCTGCCCTGCGACTGGATCGTTACGGCGCACACCGCTGATGACAACGCGGAGACGCTGCTGATGAACCTCCTTCGGGGAACCGGCTTGCGGGGGCTATGCGGCATTCCGCCCCGGCGCGGGAAGATTCTTCGCCCGTTTTTGACGACCACGCGGGAGGAAATTCAGGCTTTCCTGACGCACCGGAAGATTCCGCATGTGGAGGACGCCACCAACGCGCTGGACGGCGCGCTGCGCAACCGAATTCGCCACCGGCTGCTGCCGCTGTGCAAAGAGGAGAACCCGGATTTTTTGCGCGACGTCGCCCAGATGACCCAAATCCTGCGGCGGGACGAAGCGCTGCTGGCCCGCCAGACAGCGGATGGCCTGGAGACGTGCCGGAAGCGGGACGGATACAGCGTGCGGGCGCTGCGCGCGATGCCGGACGCGCTGCGCGCGCGGGCGCTGCGCCAGCTGTTGACGTATTGGAACGTGTCCAAACCCACGCGGCGCCATGTGGCGGGGCTGGAGCGGCTGGTGTGGTCGGAGAATCCGTCCGCGCGGGTGAACTTGCCCGGCGGCGTGGTGGCGGCGCGGGAGTACGATGTGCTCAGACGCCAAGAGGGGGACCAACCGGCGTTCGCACCGGTTCGGCTCAATCCAAACGGGGTTACCTACCTGCCGGAATGTGGGCTGGAAATTTTTTGCCGCCCCGCCGGGAAGATCGTGAATACGCCGTCACATTTTTGTGTTGTACCCCATGGCCCCGTCACGGTCCGGCCCAGGCGGCCGGGGGATGTAATCACTCTGTCTGGCGGCGAAAAGACTTTAAAAAAACTGATGATCGACCGCAAGATTCCCCGTTATCTGCGTCCGTCCCTGCCGGTGCTGGCGGATCGGGACGGCGTACTGGCCGTGTATTCCATTGGCGCTAATCTGGCGCGTATGGACGGCGGCGACGCGCTGTCAATTGAAATTTGTCAAATCAATTTATAAAATAAGAGGATAAGAATTTGAAACCAAAAATCCGACTCACCAACCTTCTTTTATACGCTTTGTGTATAACGTCGCTGGTCTATATGATCTTCCATTTTGCCAGCGCGGATGATGGCCCGAAGCTGGACTACTCCCAGGTCAAGCAGCTGTTCTATAACGAGCAGGTCAAGAGTTTCACAACGAAAGACGGCGTACTGACCTTGCAGCTGCACGAGCCGTATGAGGGCCAGCTAGAGCTGGAATATGAGCTGCCCAGTTTTTCCGTGTTCTACGACGACCTCAATGATCTGATCGAAGAACAGTACAACAAAGGGAACAACGGCGTCATTGAGTCCTATGACTATCTGCCGGATACACAGGTGTCGTGGATCGTTTCGATGATCCCGTATTTCATTATGATCCTTGTTATGGTTGTGATCCTGATTTACTTCACTAGGCGGACCACCGGCGGCAACGGTGTGGGGAAGTTTGTCCGCGCCAACGTCCGCAGCGGCGCGGCGGGCAAGAAAGTCACCTTTGACGACGTGGCAGGTGCCGACGAGGAAAAGGCCGAGCTGCAGGAGATTGTCGATTTTCTCCGGGATCCGCAAAAGTACGCCCGGATGGGGGCAAAGGTACCCAAGGGCGTGTTGCTGGTGGGCCCTCCGGGTACCGGCAAGACGCTGCTGGCCCGCGCGGTGGCGGGCGAGGCGGATGTGGAGTTTTTGTCCATCTCCGGCTCTGACTTCGTGGAGCTGTACGTCGGCGTCGGTGCCAGCCGCGTGCGCGACTTGTTTGAACAGGCGAAAAAAGTTGCACCCGCCATTGTGTTTATCGATGAAATCGACGCGGTCGGCCGCCGGCGCGGCGCCGGAATGGGCGGCGGCCACGACGAGCGGGAGCAGACGCTCAATCAGCTGCTGGTGGAGATGGACGGTTTCAGCAAAAATGAAGGCGTCATCATCATGGCGGCCACAAACCGCGCCGATATTCTCGATCCTGCCCTGTTACGCCCCGGCCGCTTTGACCGGCAGATCTATGTCGGTGAGCCGGACGCGGCGGGCAGAGAGGCGATTTTGAGGATCCACGCCCGGGAAAAGCCCCTAGCGGATACGGTTGATTTGAAGGTGGTTGCGCACGCGACCGTCGGTTTCACCGGAGCGGATCTGGAGAACGTACTCAACGAGGCGGCGCTGCTGGCTGCCCGCAGCAACCGCCCTGTGATCCTGATGTCGGACGTGGAGGAAGCTGTATTAAAGGTGATCGCCGGCCCGGAGAAAAAGAGCCACGCGGTGTCCAGCTATGACCGGCATCTGTTTGCCATCCACGAGGCCGGTCATGCGGTGGCGGGCTATTGCCTGCCCACCCAGGACCCGGTGCACCGGATTACCGTGGTGCCCCGCGGCAGAGCGGCCGGCATGACGATCAGCCTGCCAGAAAAGGATTCGGATTCGCTGTCGCGCAATAAGATGTATGAGACGCTGATCATGACGCTTGCCGGCCGTGTGGCCGAGCAAATTTGCTTGGACGACATATCCACCGGCGCGTCCAACGATCTGGAGCGGGCGACCTCGCTGGCACGGGATATGGTGGCCAAGTACGGTATGAGCGAGCGTATTGGCCCGGTCAGCTTTGACAACAGCGGGGAAATTTTTGTGGGCCGCGACTATGAAAAGACCAAAGCTTATTCCGAGCGTACTGCTGGCGAGATTGACGACGAGATCAGAGCGCTGCTGGAGCGGGCCTACGCAGACTGCACGGAACTTTTGACGCAGCGCCGCGAAAAGGTGGAGGAGATCGCCGCCTATCTGGAGGAGCACCTGAACATGAACCGCTCTCAGTTTGAAGCCTGCATGGAGGGCCGGGAGATTCCGGGCGGCGAGGAGAGCCTGTTTGCGTCTTTCCGCGAGGAAGACGAGGGGGCCAACGAATCCGAGCAAGTGAAGGAATCTGAGGAATCTGAGGAATCTGAGGAATCTGAGGAATCTGAGGAATCTGACGAAGATGTGGAATAAAAGGCGGCCCCAAGCTGCCAAAGGGCTGAAAATTCGGCGGCATGGGGCGCATTTTTCCGGAAATGAAAAATATTCCCGGAAAAGACAAAAAATCTCTTGACAAAGGGGAAGAAACGTGGTAGGATGTAAAAGCTGTCTATG
>CAYVEB010000035.1:0-2593 GCA_964450645.1 uncultured Oscillospiraceae bacterium
TACAGCTGTTTTTTGGCAGAAGTTTTGATGTGGATGATGTAATCTGTAATTTTATCGGTATACTTATCGGTGCAATAATTGCTCGTGCCTTATTGAAAGCAAAGTCCATCAATGTACAAAAAGATGGATAATCCTCAGTTTATAGAGGGGCATTAAGCCCCTGTGTAAAAATGTCTATTTATCAACCATTTGTTGTGATAAAGCCTAACAAATATAAAACCAACCGTGAGTCCAGCGAAGCGAGTCACGGTTGGAAACGAGGAAAAGCCCGCCTGGCGATCTTGCCGCGCTTGCGCGGCAAGATGCCATCACGGGCTTATTCCGAGCTGGAGCTGGTGGCCGGACTCGAACCGGCGACCTGCTGATTACGAATCAGCTGCTCTACCGACTGAGCCACACCAGCGACTTGATTATTCTAGCACACAAAACCCGATCCGTCAATCATTTTTTCGCAAGTTTAAAAAAATATCCCTTGGGGAGGCTTGCCGCTCCCGCCGCGGCAAGCTATATTTAAGATACAAAAAGTTTCTCCTAATTAAAATTCAACCGCCTGTATCTGTGGGGAAGCAGATCCAGGCGGTTGAAGCATTTTAGTCCCTTTTCATAGTCAGCGCGTCCAGAATTTCGCCCTCTCCCGGCACATAGGTGATCACCACGCGGTCCCCCTCGTCGGCAATCACCGCCAGCGGACAATCCACCGCGCTCACGCGGTACCAGACGCTGCCGCCGGTCAGTTGGATATAAAAGTAGGTGTTCCCTTCCAGCACAGCGCTGCGCAAATGCGCGATCGTCCCCTGCTTGATCAGCTGTTCCGGTTCTTCCGGTTTTGTCTCCTCCACCAAATGGGCATTTACCAGCAACTCCTCGTAATTTTCCTGGCACTCCTGCACCGTGGAGCCTGTGGCCACAATCTGATACTGCCCGACGTTGACCATGGCGTACATCTTTACCAGGCTGGAGGCGTCCTTCAAACTGGTGAAATAAGTCGGCTCATTGGAAATGTTCAGCAGCAACGGGAACGTCGCCGTATAGCCCAAGTGCTGCACCGCGCCTTCGGCGGACTGGCGGGCGGAATACTCCGTCGCGCCGGGGCATACATAGTAGCGCGGCTCGCCGGTGCGCTGGTTTACCAGCAAGAAGCCCACGTTGCTCTCGTCCCCGGTCACGGAGGTGACGCCCGTGTAGAGCCACACGTCGTCATTGATGGCGATATAGTTGCAGCCGTCCGTCGTAACCGTCACGCCGCGTTGGCCGAACATGGAGTTTAAAAAGCCGCCCTGATACGTGCCATGGTTGTCGTACTGCTCCATGATCAGATCGGCGCTGTAGACGCGGTCCACCCACTGGGGAATCTCCTCCACATCGTAGTATTGGCTCTCCCCTGTCACGGCGTTGAGCAAAACGGCGCCTTTCACATCCTCGCCCTGGAGCAGGCCGATGCGTTTCGTCAGGACGGAGGCAATCCAATAGGGCTGGCCATTTTCATCAATTTCAAAGTTGACCTCGTCAAAGATCACCGTGGGATAGGAGAAGCGCAGCTTTCGCATCAGATCGTGGCCGAACAGATCGGACGGCGCGTACTTCATTCCCTCCTCCATCCGTTGCACCGTGACCTCCTGCGTCACCATATCAATCAAAATATAAGCCGGCAAGCCCTCGGAATGGTTGTTGAACCATTTGAACAGATCTCCGTATTCCAGATAGGTCACGCGCGTCGGCCGCCCATGGTAGTTGATCTGGACATAGTTGCTGGAGACTTCAAACTGGCTGACCAAATCAGACAACTCGCCCATCTTGCGGTCGCCCAGGCGCATGGCCGAGTCCGCGTCCAGCATGGGAATCTGGTCAAAGGAAATCTCCGCGACGTCCTCAGAAAACTCCCGCGTTTCCGGCACCAGAATGGACGCGTACTTTTTCGCCTGGAACACATGGGAAAAGACGATCGTGTTGACCAGCAGCACCGCGACAATGATCCCGCCCAGGATCAGCGCAATCTTTCCATTGCGCTTGGCGTGGCTGGCAAACGAGACGCCCTTGCCCAAAATCCCGCCGACGATCATACTGACAACCAGATAAGCGCCCAGAGTCAGCAGCAAGAAAATATAGAAATCCATGCTCTGGAAATTCAGCGCGGGCAAGGTAAAATAAAAATACAAAAAAGCCAGCGCCAACGTGATCGCAATGCTGATGAGCTGGTGCTTCCAGCCGATTCCCTGCGCGGAATTGGAGGATTTTTTTCCATTTTGGCGAAATAACTCCCCAAAATCAAACTGATGAAACGTCATTGCGGTTCTCCTTTCGGTAAAATCGATCCTGGGGAAGCTCTAAACTCATCTGGCGCGCGGCGCGCCAGATTTTTCATCAGCCAGCGGCCCGCACGGCGCCTTCCAGGCGCGGGCCGTGACTTGTTAAGATCTTCCTCTATGGATAGGATACCACAAAAGCTTAAAAATGTCGAGCATTTTCCGCGCAAATCCCATGGTATTTTTGTTGACGCGGGCAAATTTTTTGCGTATAATAAGAACTATGAACGAGCCGTTACATGCAGTCCTTTCCGTCCGCCTGTTTTCGGACGAGAAATGCTTCGGGCCCG
>CAYVEB010000035.1:2603-14592 GCA_964450645.1 uncultured Oscillospiraceae bacterium
CGGCATCGCCCAACTGCTGCGCCGCGTGGAGGAGCATCATTCCCTGCGCGCAGCCGCCATCTCCATGGGCATGGCCTATTCCAAAGCGTGGACAATTTTGAAAACTTCCCAAAAAGTATTGGGCTTCCAACTGCTGTATTCCACCACCGGCGGCAAAAATGGAGGAGGTGCGGTTCTGACCCCCAAAGCAAAACAGCTGCTCGCCGCGTATGAAGCATACTGCCAGGCCCTCAACGCCTATGCCCAGGCGATCTTCCCAGAGCAATTTGCGCAGTTTATGGAGGACGCCCCATGATACAAGTGGTCGCCGCGCTGATCTGGCGGGATCACCGGTTTTTAATCTGCCGGCGTCCGGCCCGGAAAGCCCGCGGACTTCTCTGGGAATTTGCCGGTGGAAAAATCGAGCCGGGCGAAACGCCCGAACAGGCTTTGATCCGGGAATGTCGGGAGGAGTTGGATCTCACCGTCCGGGTGGAGAAAGCGCTTGGAGACGTGGTCTACGCCTATCCGGATCTGACGGTCCACCTGACTTTGTTCCGCGCCGCGATTGCGTCCGGCGCGCCGCGCCTGTTGGAGCATTGCGACCTGCGGTGGATCACGCCGGAAGAAACCGGACAATACACATTCTGTCCTGCGGATGCGATTCTCTTGCGGCGCATTGGGCCGCAGTTGTATGAGGAGAATCAGCCATAGTCATTTTTGAAATCCGGACTTCCTTTTTTGCCGTATTCTGAGCCAAAGGCGCAATTTCCGGCATAGAATGGCGAAAGGAGGAATGGATGATGAACCCTGTTGACCCATCGGCGGTCTGGGAGCGGGTCTATGCTGATATCCCCAGCGAGCCCGCACTCTCGTACCAGCTGACCGGCTGGGTGAACGGCGAGCGCCAAGCCGCCGTCACCTATTACCACATGGCCCACATGGCCGGGCCAGACGCGCCCGACCTGCGCCACATGGCGCAAGAATGTGCCGGACATGGCCGGACACTTTCCGCAATCTACTATTTTTTAACCGGGCAGCGGATGGAGCAGCCCCAAGCACCAACCGTCCCCACCGGAGATCTGCCCGCGCTGCTCTCGCAGCGTTACCGCGCGGAGCTTGACGCCGCCAAAACCTATCGCGGCGCGGCGCAGCAGCATCCGCAGAACGCCATCCCGCTCCATACCCTGGCCGACGAGAGCGAACGCCATGCCCAGCAGTTGCTGCGTCTGGCGGAGCGGCATATCTAATTGGATAGAAACAGAGCCCGGCCGCAGCGGATTTTGTTTGCTGCGGCCGGGTTTCTTTATTCTGCAAGGAATTGCGAGGGATCTACCACTTTGGTATCTTGATAGACGGCAAAATGCAAATGCGGTTGGGCCGCCACTTCTACCGTAGCCGTATCTCCCACCACGCCGAGGACGGTATCCGCGTCCACCGTGTCTCCCACGGATACGTTTACGTCTTCGGCAAGATTGGAATAATACGTGCTGTAGCCGTTCGCGTGGTTGACAACCACCGTCTTGCCCATCGCGTCGTCGTCATACACCGCATAAACAACACCCTTTGCCGCCGCGTGAACCGGCGCGCCCAGCTCTCCCGCGATGTCGACGCCCGCGTGGGTTCGCCAGTCGCGGGTCGTTTCATTATAGGCCAGGTGATCCATGGCGTAAGCCTGCACAGTCTCGCCGTCAATGGGCGCGGAGACAGCCAGCGCCGAATCGTCCTCCTGCTTGGGCGCGATCGCCGGAACGGTGTCGTCTGAAAACGCGTCTTTTGTCCCGGTGGATTCCGTCGGCTTGGACGCGGGCGCGGTCGAAGCGGCTTTACCGCCGGTGGGTGAAGTGGATTCCTGCGTTGTAGATGGCTGCGCGGCAGGTTTTTCAGAGTTAGATCCGCGGTAATACAAATAGCCCGAGGTCCCAACTGCGATGAGGCAGAGGAACAGGACTATGTAATAGCCCCGGCTCTTAATCATCTGTTTCCACTTGCTTGGTTTCTTTTCGTGTTGCATTCGTTGCACCTCCAAGCTGAAGTATTGCCACGAATTTCCCAGGATAAACATCCCTAAAAAAATTTCTCCTCGACAGTGTTTGCGCGTTCCCGCCACTCGCCAAAGCGTATACTGGTTACACAAGCAAGGAGGGAAGCGATACCATGAGTTGGAAACGAGGCATGTGCGCGGTCGCTTTGCTGGCTTTGGCAGGCGGCGTGACGGTATATCTGGCGGTCACGGCCATCAATCGCCCTGCGGCTGCTGCGAACGCGCAGGCGGATTTGGAGGCATATTCCCCGCGTTCACCAAATATTCCCGAAGTCCTGACGCGTGAAAAAGCGGATGATGGCACGGTGCGGATGATGATCCACGCCGAAGAATTGCCCCAGAACAGTATCATTGAGATCACCACGCCCGGCCGAACGGTCCTCCAGACCCTGACTGTCAACGCGCAGCACGAGGCCGTGACCAATGGCCTGCAGCCGGGGCAATATCTGGCCATATCCCAACAGATCGGCGCGGTTTTGTTCGCGCTGCATGACAACGCGTCAGTGGCCGTATTGGGCGGCAACGGCTGGTCCGACGGAGAGGCGGTGTATATGACAACGGAGCAAACCGGAACTGTGCAAGTTAAGCGTTACATAAATGTCGATGCGGTTACTGCCGACCAAGTCCTCTGTTACACCTACACCCTGTCTGGCCAAGGCATCACAACCGACCACATTTTGCGGTTTACCACCGCTTCCAGCCAGGCCGGCGGGTACTACGCTGGCACCTGCACCTTTGGCGGCCTGGCGGAGGGGTCCTACGAGCTGTGGGAAAATGGCAAGCTACTGCAAACCGTGGATGTCTCCACCGAATCTGCGGCAGTTGTGGAACTCTATCCATAGGAAAGGAAGATGCAAAAGTGGGGGCTGTAGCCAAAACTACAGCCCCCATTCTCATCTTTAAAAGTTTCCGTTATCGATTCTCCTGCGCTTTGGGAGCGCCGGGATTTTTGGGCCGGCGCTGATAACGGCGGCGGTTGTTCGGCGCTTGCTTTGCCGCAGGCTTTCCCAACTCGTTGCCAGCGTTCCCAGGCACGTCCGTATGTTTCTGCACGCGCACAGGTTCGGCCTGCTTGGGCGCGCCGCCGTGCGCTTCTTCAGCCGCCTGCTTGCCGCCACGGCGGCGAGACCGGCGCCTCGGCGCCTCCGCCGGCCGCACCGGCGCTTCCACGGCGGGAATGTCCTCCGGCATGGACTTGATAATGATCGAATCCAGCAGCGGCTTTTGCTCCTCTGGCTCCTCTGGCTCCTCCGTCGCCGGGCGGTGCGACGGCTTGCCGGAAATGGGCGCCAGATCCTTTGGAATCGGCGGGTCGCTCTTCTTGGCCTTGCCGCTGCGCAGGACGCAGATGTCCCCGTTTTGGTAGCAGCCAATGGTCTCCGGATGATCCTCCATGCGCACGCGGACGTTTTGTTCGAGCAGGTTCACATCGGTCACAGTTCCCCTGCCGTCGGGCGTGTCCACAAAGGATTCCAGCTTGGGGCAGGTCTTAATCAGGCCCTCGTAAGTCTCCTGTTCATATTTCAGGCAGCACATCAGCCTGCCGCAGGTTCCGGAAATTTTCGTGGGGTTTAGGCTGAGATTCTGCGTCTTCGCCATTTTGATGGACACCGGCTGAAAGTCATCCAAAAACTGCCGGCAGCAAAAGGGCCTGCCGCAAATTCCAAGACCGCCCACCATCTTCGCCTTGTCCCGCACGCCGATCTGGCGCAGCTCGATCCGCGTGCGGAAAATCGAGGCCAGACTCTTCACCAGCTCCCGGAAATCCACCCGCTCATCCGCGGTAAAGAAAAACAGAATCTTGCTGCCGTCAAAGGCACATTCGGCAGACACCAGCTGCATATCCAGCTTTTGCTCCGCAATTTTTTGCTGGCAAATGGTGAACGCCCGCTCTTCCTTCGCCCGGTTGTCCTCATTGATTTTCTCGTCCTGGGGCGAGGCGATGCGCAGCACCTTCCGCAGCGGCGAAACGATTTCACCGTCCGAAACGCTGTGGCAGCCGCCCACGCAATAGCCGAACTCCTCGCCTCTGGCCGTGTCGATAATTACGTGATCCCCTTCTTTGACGTCTATCGCATTGGGATCGAAATAATAGGTTTTGGTACCGTTTCGAAAGCGGATATCACATACGAGCGTCTCGTTCGGCTGCCGGTCCATTTCTTCTTGTTCCTGATCCATGACGTACCTCCATCAATCTATAATAAAACGCTCAGCGCGCCGCAGATATGCCCCACGCCCACATTGGCCTCGGCTTGCTCCCGCGCGTCCCCGATGGCCTCCAGCGCGCGCAAAAGCTCCGCATTGGTGCGGCAGCGGGCGATTTTTTCGCACTGGACTACAGCCGCGGGCAGACCGGCCCGAACGCGCATCGCCTGTTCCAGCAGCGCCTGCCACTGGTCTAAAACCGGCAAGAGCTGCTCGCGTTTCAGCTTTTCCATAGGCGCCAGCACCTGCAAAATGGCCAGGCGGCTGCCGGCGCAAAACGCCTCGGCAAATTGCTCACTCTGCGGCAGCAGACCCTGTGCCTGATCCAGAAGCTCGATCGCCTGCCCCACATAGCCGCCGGACTGAAAGCATGCGCAGTCCCGTTCCGCCTGGGTTTTATCCGGGAAGCGCTTTCTCAGCAGCGCGGACAGCTGTTCAGGCGGCAGCGGCGACAAAGTCAGCTGGGCGCAGCGGCTGCGAATTGTGGGCAATTGCCGCTCCGCGTTCTCCGTAAGCAAAAGGAACACGCCATAAGGCGGCGGCTCCTCCATGGCCTTTAACAGGGCGTTCTGGGCGGCGGCGTTCAGATCCTGCGCCCTGGGAAAAATATAAATTTTCCGGTTCCCCTCGTTGGGATGCACCGCTATATCCGCGCACACCTGCCGCACCAGCGACACGGGGACAATTTTCTTGGACGCGTCGTCGGCCACGATCACATCCGGGTGCTGCCCGGAAAAGACCTTCCGGCACGCCTTGCACCGCCGGCATGGCCGCTCTCCCTCGCCTGTACACTCCAGCGCGGCAGCCAGCAAAGTCGCCAGCGTCTTTTTCCCGGCTCCCCGAGGCCCGCAAATCAAAATACTATGGGGCAACTTGTCCAGGCCTGCGTCCAAGCGCCGCTTCAGGCGTTCATTGCCTTGAAAATCGCCAAAGTCCATCCCAATCCCCCACTGTTTCCCCGCGGTGATAGCGATCTGATCTTATTATAACAAGCTTCCTTGCATTTTTCCATCATTATTTTCGCATTGGGCAAAAATAACACTCATCTCCGTATCAATTATGGCAGCGGCAAGAGCCGCTGCCATAAAATCTAGCAATGTGGGTCCGGTTTGAAACAATTCTATCCTTCCAATTCTATCCTTCGCTGGGGTTTAGGAGGGAGTCGTCGTGGAACACCCACTCCTGCACATTGATGATGTCAAATTTATCCTTGGCGGTGCGAATGACGATCTTGCTCAGCCCCGCGTTGATGATCATCCGGCGGCACGCGGGACATGGCCGCAAATTTTCAATGCACGCGCCGCTCTGGGCCTCCAGCCCCGCTAAGTACATGGTTCCGCCGATGCACTCGCTGCGCGCGGCGGAGATAATCGCGTTTGCCTCGGCGTGGACGCTGCGGCACAGCTCATACCGCTCGCCGTCGGGGATATTGAGACGGTCGCGGATGCAGTAGCCCATGTCCACACAGTCCGCGCGGCCGCGCGGCGCGCCGTTATATCCCGTGGATACGATCTCATCGTTGCGGACGATCAAAGCGCCCATGCGGGATTTGGCGCATGTGGAACGCTCCGAAACCGTCTGCGCAATGTCCAGATAATAATTTTCTTTGTCGATACGGCTCATAGACCCGTCCTCCTGACAAACGAAGAATTAGGGACCCTCTGAACAAACCACGGTGAACGCCTTGAGGCGCATCCTGCTTGCATCTTTTCCGTCGTACCTTTCAAAAATCCTTGCAAATCCAAAAAGAATTTGCCGCGGCTTTTGTCTTGTCTGACGAAAAATCTGACTGTGCAAACTACATGCCAGATTTATACAGAGCTTCCTTAGATTAGCTGTATTATACACCAATTTTTAAAAGTTTGCAAGTGATTTTGTGCTTTTTCCTCCCTTTTCGTTAAAAATAATCGGATTTTTTTGCAATTTCGCTCCACTTCACCGTCATTTTTCGACATGCTTCGACAATTGTCCGGATAAATATCTGTATATGCAGATTAAGGCGAATCCTTTTTCAGTCAAAATGCTCAAAAAGCGAGGGAAAGATTTGTCAAAATAGATACCCGGAAAACCGTTGCATTTGGCCGAAGAATCCTGTATAATCAGTATGTAATTAAAGATTGATAGCTGTAACGAAGTGCTGCGCGCACGGGCTGGCAACTATCACTCGGGCTTTGTACGAGTGGAGTTATTTTGAGGTTTTCAAGATGGCTCCTTTTTTGTTTATTCTGAGCTTGATAAGGAGGATTTGTATGTATCTTGTTGCAAACGGCAGACTGATCACCCGCAGCCGGGCGCTTGCCTACCTTCCCGACGGCGGCGTCGTTTTGGACGGCACAAAAATTAAGGAAGTCGGAACCACCAAGGCGCTCCGGGAAAAGTATCCCCAGGCGGAGTTCATCGACGCCAAGGGCGGCGTCATCATGCCCGCGTTTATTAACGCCCATACCCACATCTATTCGGCGCTGGCGAGGGGTCTGTCCATCGTTGGCAACAACCCCACCAACTTTTTCGAGGTCCTGGACGGAACCTGGTGGGCCATGGACCGCAAGCTGTATATGGAGGGCACACGCGCCTCCGCCAACGCGCTGTATATTGACTGCATCAAGCAGGGCGTAACCACAATTTTTGACCACCACGCCTCCTACGGCGAAATCCCCGGCACGTTACATACCATTGCCGAATCCGCGAAGAAATTCGGCATCCGCTCGTGCCTGTGCTATGAGGTCTCTGACCGCGACGGCGAGGAAAAGTGCCTGCAGGCGATCCAGGAGAACGCCGACTGGATCAGCGAATGTGCGCGGCGCAAGGATCCCATGTTGGCGGCTATGTTCGGCGGCCACGCGCTGTTTACCATTTCTGACAAGACCTTTGACCGGATGGTGGATGCCAACAACGGCCGTACCGGCTACCATATCCACGTGTCCGAGGGCATGAACGACGTGTACGATTCGCTGCAAAACTACGGCCGCCGCCCGGTGCAGAGGTTGCACGATCACGGCATCCTGGGCGAAAAAACCATTCTGGGCCACTGTATCCACGTGAACTCGGCGGAGATCGAGCTGATTAAGAACACCGGCACGATGGTAGTCAACAATCCGGAGTCCAATATGGGCAACGCCGTTGGCATCTGCCCGGTCCTGCCCTTGTACAAAGCCGGCATCCTGCTCGGGATGGGCACCGACGCCTATACCAACGACATGCTCGAGTCCCTCAAGGTGGCCCTGTGCTCCCAGCGCAGCAACGCGTGCCTGCCCAATGTGGCATGGACGGAGGTCACAGACATGCTGTTTAAAAACAACGCGAAAATCGGCGCAAAATACTTCCCGGATAAACTGGGCGTTTTGGAGCCGGGCGCGGCCGCGGACGTGATTGTCATGGACTACAAGCCGTTCACCCCCTTCTCCGACGCCAATGTGGACGGCCATATTATCTTCGGCATGACGGGCCGTCAGTGCCAGACGACCATTGCCAACGGCAAGGTGCTGATGAAAGACCGAGAACTTGTGGGCATTGACGAGGAGTGCGAAAATGCCTACATTCTGGAACAGGCCAAAAAACTGTGGGGCGATTTGAACCACTGCACATATTGATTACAGGAGGAAATCACCATGTCAGAAAGAATGTATCCCATTCCCTTTGCGTCCCTGATGCAATGGATGGTCACCGAATACGCGCGGGAAGGCGAGCTGTTCGGCGTCCACAAGGCGTACAAGCCCACGGGTAAGATGCTTCCCATCTTTGGCGAGACGATTGAAACCCCCTTTGGCCCCGCCGCCGGTCCCAACAGCCAACTGGCGCAGAATATCATCGCTTCCTACATGGCGGGGGCCAGGTTCTTTGAAGTCAAAACCGTTCAGAAGATGGATGGCAAAGACCTGGCGGCCTGCGTGCCCCGTCCATGCATCGTGGCCAACGATGAGGGCTATAACCAGGAATGGTCCACAGAGCTGACCGTTCCCCAGGCCCAGGATGAGTATATCAAGGCCTGGTGCGCGATGAAAATCCTCGCGAAGGTCTATGGGTTCGGCGATCCCAACGGGTTTGTGATCAACATGTCCGTGGGCTACGATCTCGAGGGGATCCGCGGCGAAAAGGTCAATACCTATATTGAAAATATGAAAGACGCGTCCAAAACCGCGCAGTTCCAGGAATGTCTGCGGGTGCTGTCCGAAATGTTCCCGGAGGAAAAGGACTTTATCGCGGACATTTCCCCCCACATCTCCCGGTCCGTTACCCTCTCCACCCTCCACGGCTGCCCGCCCGATGAAATCGAGCGCATCGCCAGCTATCTGATCACGGAAAAAAAGGTCAATACCTTTGTCAAGTGCAATCCCACCATCCTGGGCTACCGCTCCGCCCGCGATATCCTCGACTCCATGGGCTACGACTACATTGTTTTTGACGAGCACCATTTTAATGAGGATCTGCAATGGGAGGACGCGGCCCCCATGTTCGAGCGGCTGCAGGCCCTGGCCGGCAAGACCGGCGTGGAGTTCGGTCTGAAACTGTCCAACACCTTTCCGGTGGACACCACGCGCGGCGAACTGCCGGGCGACGAGATGTACATGTCCGGCCGTGCGCTGTATCCGTTGACAATTGAAATGTGCAGCCGCATCTCCAAGCAATTTAAGGGCAAGATGCGCATCTCCTTTGCCGGCGGCGCGGAATACTTCAACTGCGACAAGCTGTTCGCCGCCGGGATCTGGCCCATCACCGTCGCCACCACCATTCTCAAGCCGGGCGGCTACAACCGGCTGCTGCAAATGTGCGAAAAGGTGCAAAAGTTGCCCTATAAGCGCTTCACCGGCACCGACACCGCCGCCATCGAAGCACTGGCGATTTCCGCTCGCACGGATTTCCACCACTGTAAGCCCATTAAGCCGTTGCCCGCGCGGAAATCCGACAAAAACGTCCCCTGGGTCGACTGCTTCACCGCGCCCTGCAAGGGCGGCTGCCCCATCGCCCAGGACATTCCGGAATACATCGAACTGTGTAAAAAGGGCCTGTACGCCCCGGCCCTGAAGCTAATCACCGAAAAGAACGCCCTGCCCTTTATCACCGGCACCATCTGCGCCCACCGCTGCCAGGGCAAATGTACCCGAAATTTCTATGATGAGTCCGTGCAAATCCGCGATACCAAGCTCCTGGCCGCTAAGGAGGGCTTTGAAGCTTTGATGGCCTCCATCCAGGTCCCGCAGACGGTTCCCGGCAAAAGGGTCGCCATCGTCGGCGGAGGCCCCACAGGAATTGCGGCCGCCTACTTCCTCGGCCGCGCCGGGATCGCAACCATGATCTACGAGCGGGAGAACAGTCTCGGCGGCATCCCGCGCCATGTGATTCCTGCATTTCGCATCCCCGACGAAGCGATAGACCGCGACATCGCCCTGATGCAGAAGTACAACGTGGAAGTCCGCCTGGGCGCGCCCGCTCCCTCCATCCAGGAATTAAAGGCCGCGGGCTATACCCACATTCTCCTGGCCGTCGGCGCCTGGAAGGCCGGCAGACTGGACATCGAAGGCAATGTCGTCGGTGTGATTGAGTGGATGAAGGATATGAAACAGCACGTCAAGCCGTGTTTGACCGGCAATATCGCCGTTGTCGGCGCCGGCAACACCGCCATGGACGCCGCCCGTGTAGCAAAACGCATGGGCGCCAACGCGACCATCGTCTACCGCCGCACCAAAAAATATATGCCCGCCGATGAGCACGAGCTGCACCTGGCCATTGCCGACGGCGTAAACTTTGTGGAACTGGCCGCGCCCGTCAAACAGGCGGACGGCAAGCTGCTGCTGGAAAAGATGGTTCTAGGCGAGCCGGACGCCTCCGGCCGCCGCAGCCCCGTCGCTACCGGCGAGACCTTTGAAATCCCCTGCGATCTGGTCATCTCCGCCGTAGGTGAAAAGGTAGACGACGCATTGATGGCCGCCAACGGCATCGAGGTAACCAGAAAGGGCGTTCCGTTTCAGACCAACATCGAGGGCGTCTATGCCGCCGGCGACTGCCATCGCGGCCCCGCCACCGTGGTGGAGGGCATTGCCGACGCCGCCCGCTTTGCGGAAATTGTCACCGGCAAGGCCCACGAATACGACATCCCCGAACAGGCCTATGTGACCAAGGCCGAGGCGATCAGCAAAAAGGGCGTTTTGAAGATGTCCGGCGAAGACTGCTGCGAGGGTGACCGCTGCTTGGACTGCAACACCGTTTGCGAAAACTGCGCCGATTCCTGCCCCAACCGCGCCAACGTGGTCATTAAGTTGGCAGACGGGCGCCACCAGATTCTGCATTTGGACAAAATGTGCAACGAATGCGGCAACTGTACCCATTTCTGCCCCTACGCCTCCGAGCCGTGCCACGACAAGTTCACCCTGTTCCAGACCGAGGAGGATTTTGAAGACAGCGCCAACGCGGGCGTGCTGTTCCTGGGCGGCGACAAGGTGCGCGTTCGTCTGGCGGATGTCAGGGACTTTGACCTGTCTGACAAGGACAACGGCCTACCCGCGGAGCTGGAAACCTTTATTCTCACCATCCGCGACAAGTACAGCTATCTGTACCGCTGATACGTGATAAATGCGCGGGCGACGGCATAACCGGCGCCCGCCATAGGACATAGCCGCCGGCGAAACCGGCGGCTATTTTCATGCGGTTAAGCGCAGGGCTTTTGGTGATACTGGGGAAACAGCTTATCTGTACACTTCGAGCAGCGCAGCGCCGCGTTGAAATTTTCTCAAAAACGCACTCGTCAACAAAAATTGGACATAAATTTAAAAATTTTCATCACGGCGATACGGGAAATTGTTTTTGCCATCCGCCAACCTTGACAGCGCTGGAGAAAATCGCAGAGCATCGTTTATCGAAGGCAAAAAATCATGAGCTGATCTTATTTATCGACTTCGATTTTCCATTGTAGCAATTTTCTCCGGCTGGCTGTCAAGGTCAAGCCGCTTACGCGGTGGCTAAGTACTTTCCCCAGGCTTGAAATCTATGAGCAGATCAATATGTCACTTCGGCAGCATATACCTCCCTGTACTGCTTGGGAGTCAGATAATTTCATGCGTATGCAGGACGTTCCTTATTGAAGAATCTGATGTAATCATCAAGCTCCTATTCCACGGGAGATTCCCCGGTAATGTGGAAATCCATGAAGGTCTCCGCTTTGATCCATCCGTTTATGGATTCCATTGCCGCATTATCTGTCGGCGTTTCGGCTCTTGACATCGACCAGGTTATGCCATACATCGGCAGCAGTTCATTAAATGCCTTGGAAGCATAGACTGCTCCCTGGTCGCTATGGAGAATTGTTTGATACTCTGGAATCCTTCTGTTTTTCGACATGCTGTGAGGGAATCGTGCTGTTCCTTTGGCGGGCTCTGGGTGGCAGGTCTGTCTCTGCACGGTAAAGACGCAAATAGCCTTTGATCGTGGAAGGATTGAGATCATATTTTACTGCTGCTTCTTCCACAGTCAGTTCCCGGTCATAGATGCGCTTAGCGATGTCCAGTCGTTCATCTTTCGTGTACTTCATTGGCGAACCTCCTGTACAGTGGGAAATGCTCCCTGTCCATCGTTAAATTTGATCTGTAGTACCATTATATCAACGTGACCAGTTTTTGCACCCCCGTGTCCAATTTTAGTTTACCACTTTAAGTGGATCTATATTAAAAAAGTGGACACCAACATGGAAGGTCTGATACAATAAATCAGACACCGAAAAGGAGGTATCCCATGGCGACAAATAATTACACGAAGTATGACGAGGATTTT
>CAYVEB010000036.1:0-12600 GCA_964450645.1 uncultured Oscillospiraceae bacterium
AACCCCCGACCTGCTGATTACAAATCAGCTGCTCTACCAACTGAGCTATACCAGCACCTCAAATAAGCATGATTATTATATCTGCTCGTGCCTGGCTTGTCAAGTGTTTTTTCTCCAAATTCTGAAAAAACTTCCTTCTGGCCAACACGGGCGTCGGACAGCATGGAAAACATTTCATTTCGACAGATACTTGCAAAAATCGTTTTTGTATTGTAAAATGGCCATGCTGCGCGCGACAGACGTGCACAGCGGAATATTATGCAGAAAATATTCAAAGGAGACACATTATGCAAAAACGGCTTTTGGCATGGGTCTTGTGCTTCGCACTGTTGCTAACGCCGGTGGCGGCGCTGCGCGCGCAGGCAAGCAACGCATATTATATCAACGGCGTGTATGTTCATTACGATGATTTTTCCTCTTCCCGCAACGAGTGCTGGGTCTACGCCAACCAACTCTACAATAAAATATGGGGAAAGAAGTTCACTTCCGATTTTCAGGACGGCGACAATTTCTTGCGCAATCTGCGCGATGAGGAGCTGACCTTGACTAGGGAACACCTGATCGAATACGTCTCCCATGCGGAGCTGGGTTCGGTTTTGCGGATTTGCAACAGCAATTATCTGCACAGCAACGACGGCTGGGGACACAGCCAGATCATTGTGCAGAAGGATGCGAACGGATTCACCGTGCTGGAGGGCGGCCTGTCTACATATCCCTATTGCAGGGAAAAGTACTACACATGGCAGGAGTATTGCAGCACGAGCTGGTTGGGCGGGAAATACGCGTACGTGAAATATATAAAGTGGCCCGGAGCGCGTGCCTACGCTCCGGGTTCGGACGGCAGCTTTTCCGATGTGGCCGAAGGAACGTGGTACTATGACGCGGTGTCTTTTGTGCTGGACAAGGGGCTGTTTTCCGGCGCGACGGACAGGGAATTTCGCCCGAATGATTTGATGACCCGCGGGATGTTGGTTACGGTGCTCTGGCGCTTGGCGGGCAAGCCGGACGCGGCGGACGCGGTGGCCTTTAAGGATGTGAAGACCGGGAAATACTATGCCAAGGCGGTTCGCTGGGCGAGCGCCAACGGGATTGTGGCGGGGGTTGATCCGACCCATTTTGTGCCGGACGGCAATGTCACCCGGGAACAGCTGGCGACGGTTTTGTACCGCTACGCCGGGCAGGCGGGTTACGCGTGTTCCGCCCGCGCGGATCTGTCCGGGTTCCCGGATGTGGGCGGCTGCTCGGCCTACGCCAGGAACGCGCTCTCCTGGGCAAACGCCGCGGGCCTACTCGCGGGGGAAAAGAATTCCGGGACTGTGCGGCTCAATCCGAAGGGGTATGCGACCCGCGCCCAGGTGGCGGCTGTATTGATGCGGTTTTTGGAACTTGAACCGCTGGATTGCTGATATGTAGGGGGATGCAGCGCGTATGCTGCATCCCTTTTCAATTAGGCGTTGCCAACGGTAGTGCCGGAATGTTCCGAAAAGGTGGAGCGGACTTCAATGGGGATATGAAATTCCCTGGCCAACTGTATGCACCGGTCGTGGAGAACCTTCGCGCCGTTTCGCGCCATCTGCAGCATCCGGTCATAGGAGACGGTTTCCAATTTTTGCGCGATAGGATCAACGCGCGGGTCGGCAGAGTAGACGCCGTCCACGTCCGTGAAGATCTGGCAGCGGTCCGCGCCCAGATAGTGGCACAGGGCGACCGCAGAGGTATCCGAGCCGCCGCGGCCGAGCGTGGTGATATCGCCTGCGGCATTGATTCCCTGGAACCCGGTCACCAGAACGACCTTTCCGGTCCGCAGCTCCCGCTCAATGCGCTCGCAGATCAGCTGGCGGGGCCAGGCGCTTTGATGCTGGCCGGATGTAAACAGGCCGGCCTGCCAGCCGGTCAGCGAGACCGCCGGGATGCCGCGCCGCAGCAGCTCCATTGCGCACAGTGCCGCCGACATCTGCTCGCCGCACGATAGCAGCTGATCCATCTCCCGCGCCCACAGCTCGCCGGAGCCGTCCGGCCAAATTTCCGCGGCCTGGTCGGTCAGGCGGTCGGTCGTGTCGCCCTGGGCGGAGAGGACAACGACCAGCTGATTGTCCTTTGCATAGCGTTCAATCCAATTGGCAACTGTCCGCAGCCGCTTGGCATCGGCCACCGAGGTGCCGCCGAACTTTTGAACGATTCGTGCCATAGTTTCCCTCCGTTCGGCGAGGGATACGCCGTCCCGCTGCGCAAGCGCCGTTTCGACGAAATCTGCACCGGGGACAATATCCTTCGTCTATCCCATTGTATGCGCCAGGAGGGTTGGAGGATAATGATTCCACCCCCGCCCGGTCGGGCTGTGACGGCATAAAAGTTGGAAAAATTTGAAAAAAACCTTGCAATTTTGGGCAAGATAGAGTATACTAGCCTAGTATGGCACAAGATGCCATAAATTTGAAAAACCACACATCCGAGGATTTTCCGCCGTGTGCCGGTTCGGTGGGCGGGAAAGATGATTGGGGTGGAGGTAACAACAAAAAGGAGAATGTATCTATGGCAGTCGTATCTATGAAACAGCTGCTGGAAGCTGGCGTCCACTTCGGCCACCAGACCCGCCGCTGGAATCCCAAAATGGCCCCCTATATCTATACGGAGCGCAACGGTATCTATATCATTGACCTGCAGAAGACCGTAAAAAAATTGGAAGAAGCGTATTCCTTTGTCCGCGAGCTGGCGGCCAACGGAGAAAATGTGCTGTTTGTCGGCACAAAGAAGCAGGCGCAGGACGCAATCAAGGAAGAAGCGGAAAAGGTCGGCCAGTATTATGTAAACGCGCGCTGGCTTGGCGGTATGCTGACCAACTTCAAGACTATGCGCACGCGTATCGAGCGCCTTGCCCAGCTGCGCAAGATGGAGGAAGACGGCACATTCGCAATGCTGCCCAAGAAGGAAGTCATCAAGCACCAGGGCGAAATTGCCAAGCTGGAAAAGTACCTGGGCGGCGTGAAGGAAATGAAGAAGCTTCCCGGCGCGCTGTTTATTGTTGACCCGCGCAAAGAGCGCAACGCCATCGCTGAAGCGCGCAAGCTGCACATCCCCATCGTCGCCATTGTGGACACCAACTGTGACCCCGACGAAATCGACTATGTGATCCCCGGCAATGACGACGCCATCCGTGCCATTCGCCTAATCGCTGCGACCATGGCCAACGCCGTTGTGGAAGGCCGCCAGGGTGAGAACCTGGTGGAAGCTCCGGCGGTGGAAGCTCCGGCAGCGGAAGCTCCGGCGGCGGAAGTCCCGGTGGAAGAAGCGCCTGTTGCCGCGGAAGAATAAGAGCTTAAGGAGGAAGTTACGATGGCATTTACTGCTGCTGATGTAAAGAAACTGCGTGAAATGACCAACGTCGGCATGATGGACTGCAAGAAGGCACTGTCCGAGACCGACGGGGATATGGATAAGGCTGTGGAATGGTTGCGCGAAAAGGGGCTTGCCAAGGCGGCCAAGAAGGCCGGCAGAATCGCGGCGGAGGGCATGGCCTACGCGGTGGTGGAAAACGGCGTTGGCGCTGTAGTGGAAGTCAACTCGGAAACCGACTTTGCCGCGAAGTCCCCGGTGTTTGTGGACTTTGTGAAAGACATTGCCAAGGTCATTCTGGAAAACGATCCGGCCGACCTGGATGCGCTGAAGGCGTGCAAGTATCCCGGTTCCGATCTGACCATTGCGGAAATTCTGCCTGAAAAGGTGATGGTCATCGGCGAGAATTTGCAGCTGCGCCGTTTTGCCCGTTTCGGTAAGAACACGAGCGTGGCGTATGTCCACGCGGGCGGCAAGATCGGCGTGCTGGTCAACCTGGAAGTCTCCGGCAACGCGGACGTCACCGCCATCGGCAAAGACGTCGCGATGCAGATTGCCGCGCTGAACCCCAGATTCTGGGATAAGAGCCTGGTCACGGAGGATGTGCTGGAGGAGGAGAAGAAGATTCTCGTCGCGCAGATGGACAACGATCCCAAGATGGCCAGCAAGCCAGCGCAGGTCAAGGAAAAGATCGCGGCCGGCAAGCTGAACAAGTTCTATGAGGAAAACTGCTTGCTGCAGCAGGCGTTCGTCAAGGACGGCAGCATGAGTGTGGAGCAGTATATCAACAGCGCCGCGAAGGCGCTGGGCGTCACGGTCAAGTTTGTAGACGCTGTACGCTTTGAGCGTGGCGAAGGTATCGAGAAAAAGCAGGAAAACTTTGCGGAGGAAGTCGCCGCGCAGATCAAGCATGTCTGATTGATTATAATTCAACAAGGGCCCGCAGCGCCGCTGCGGGCCCTTGGCCTGTTTGAAGGCGGGTGTATACGTTACGAAAAATACTTTTCAGGTCGCTGCAGCGCACGCGTCACAAGTGTCGCGTGCGGTGCAGCGACCTAAAGTTTTCCCGAATTGAATCCCAGCGAAGCGGGTTCAATTTGGAGCTTGCCGAAAAACCATGTTTTTCGGCAAGCCGGGAGCGCGGGCAATCAACCGGTTACTCGCGCTTTTGTTGGTTATCAACCTGTAAAATCCAGAAAATGCTTCGTCCGTCTGGCCCCAATTCCCCAAAACCAGGCGGCGCATAATGCAGTAACGCCAATCCGTAACGGGTCCCAGGGACGGGGCGTCAGATCCGATACGGCGGAGTAGATATTGAGGACGCGAAAGAGGGAGTTTTCCATATTCACATCCAGCAGCGGCAACTGCATCGCGCCCACGGCCAAAATCTGTGCGCCCAGCCCCGCCAGACTGAAATGAGATAAATATCCGGCTGCAAAAGCCAGATTTTGCAGGAAAAAGCCCTGGACGACGGTTTGCAGAAGCTCCTGCCAGGGAAAGAACGCGTATTGCCAGGTATACAGTGCGAACAACGGCAGCGTGAACACCGCCAGCAAAATTGCCTGCGTCACCAGCAGCGTCCACGGCCCATAGCGCGTGACGGCGGGAAACGTATGGATCGGCTCCGCACAGCCCTCCTCCAGCTGAAAGCGCAGCAGCATGGCCACCGGAATGGCGCAGGCGACCGGTAAAATCAATTGCGTCTGCTGCATGGTGATTCCAAACGACGCATCCACCGCAAAGCCCACCGTTCGGTAATGATTGATCAGCGGCAGCACGCCGAAGGCGAGCAGCGCCATCAGCAGCAGTGTTTTCCAGATGGACTTCAAGTCTAACAGCACTCTACGTATCATGACCAATCCCCTTTAAGCAGCATAAGTATCCGTCCTCCACGGTGGGCGCCATTGATTTCCCCACCGGTATTTCAGATAGAACAAGCAGCATATCTCCTTCCGGCATTTGGCGCATGGCGCGGATGTAGGCGCCCTGCGGCAATGCGTGTTCCTGATTCTTGGGCACCTGCCAGACAAGTCCCTCGGCCCGGTCGGCCATATCCTGGCTGGTGAGATTGGCAATCACGCTGCCTTGATCCATAACAACAACGTGGGTACACAGCGCCTCTACATCGTCTACAATATGCGTAGAGATGAGAATGGTCTTTTTCCCCGCGGTATTGTGGAGAAGGAGCTTAAAGCGCAGCCGCTCCTCCGGGTCCAGACCCGTGGTCGGCTCATCGAACAGCAGCAGCTCCGGATCGCCCAGCAGACTTTGCGCAATTCCCAACCGCCGGATCATACCGCCGGAGAGGCTGCCGCAGCGGCTCTTCGCGCGGTCGGAGAGGTTTACCAGCGCAAGGCAACGCTGGATTTCGGATTCTATGTTTTGCTTCGGTATTTTTTTCAACAGGGCAAAATACTCCAGCATGTCATGGCAGGACAAATTGGGAAATACGCCGAATTTTTGCGGCAGATAGCCCGTGTGCGCCGCGACGGTTTCTTTGTTGGTGGCGTCCTCGCCGTCCCAGAACAGCTTGCCGCTGCGGCAGCGGTATAGGCCCAGAATTGTGCGCAGCAGCGTGGTTTTGCCGGCTCCGTTAGGTCCCAGCAGAGCGATTGTGCCGCTGGGAAAGCGCACGGACAGATCCCGCAGAACCTGCTTGCGGCCAAAGGATTTGCAGACGTTTTGTAATTCCAGCATCGTTCATTCCTCCAAAAGCGACTGGGCAAAGTCCAGATCATCTCCGCCGCCGGCGGACAGATAGGCGTATAAGCTTTGCAGAACCTCCTTTGCGGAAGTCTGCTCCATGGCGCTGGCAAGCAGATACCCGACCTGCCAGTTGAGATTTTCCTCGTCGCTGAGATTCTCATTCGGCGTCCACTGTTCCGGCAGTCTGCCGCCAAAGGCGGATATCAGCGCGCCCTGCCCGGTTACATCCCCGTTTAGGATTCCCTGCAAAATGGAGAGGAACCATGTCCGCGCCGGGCCGCCGGCGCCGGTCTGGGCCAGGATGCTTTGCAGATAGGCGCGGGCCATGCTGTTCGTTTCCACGCCCGTGTAGGTATGGCCGACGAACAGGGCGTCCTGCGTGGATGTGCAGGTTCCGGTGGACGAGGTGGGGTGCAGCACGCTCGGCGAATAGAAGACCACGGTATACGACGGCAGCGGGATGTCCAACTCCCAATCCGCGTTTAGCTGCGCAATGGCTTGCGTCAGCCGCTCGCCCATATCGGTCTCATCCATCCACCAGGGCAGGACATAACGCACGCCGTCAGCCGTTTCCTCCCGGTACAGCCCTCCCACGACCGACAGGCTTGACGCGGTCCCCGAAAAGACGCCGTCTTTCTGGTCGGTCAGATTGGTGAACACCGGGCACATCGCGCGCACGCGCACTGAGAAAGCGCACGGCTCCAGGGCCGTCTGCGGATAGGTCAGGTTCCAATCTTCATAGACGCTCTGCCGTCCCGGTATGGGGTAGTAGCAGAAATAGCCGGGGAGATAGACGCCCTGCGCGGAGCTGAACAGGCTGTCATGCCAGCCGGAATAGCGGAAGCGCAGCTCCGAAATCGCGCGATTGTCCGGATTGTTCACCGTGACATAGTCCCCATCGCGCGTAAAATCCAGTTTCTCTCCTTGGCCGTCCGTGATCCGGGAAATTGTGAAGTTGTGGGCGAGTGTAAACGTGTAGGCATCCAGCACGGAGCCGTCCAGCGTGACCGCCACGTTGGCGTCCAGCTCGGAGAAGCACCGCAGGTCCATGCTGTAAGCGCGCACCTGGAAACCGGCCGCTTCCTCGGCGGCCTTTGAATCGGTTTGCGTATGACTATAATAATATGTATCCCCCAATACGTTCCGTTCCAGCGGCGTGACGGGATATTCCTGCCAGTTGCTGCCTCTGTGCCAGACGAACGCCGCGCACAGCAGTGCCGCGCCAAAGCACACGGCTCCGGCTGCTTTCCGCAGCCGTCCGTGCGAGAGCGCCAGTAAGGCGCCGCCGCCGAGCAGGCACCACATTGCCGCCAGCGCCCAGTGGAACGGCTCGATCCCGATGCCGTAGACGGTGCTGTTAAAGCTGCCGTAGACCGGCGGAAGGCGGAACCAGTAGTCCAGGATCTTTTGCGCCGCGATGCCCGCCGGAATGTCCGCCGCCTCGGAGAGGATACTGCCGAGAGTGAAATAGGCGTCCCGCGACATCTGAGTGCTGAAAAAGATGGACGCAATCAAAAACAGATAGAAACCGACGCGCCCGCCCAGCTTTTGCCCCGCCGCGCCCAGCAGGATCCCGGCAAGCGCCGGGAAGAAACCGTATAAGACGGAGGCGAGCAGAACGTTCCCCGTTATCGGTGAGGAGAGCGTATTTGTGGCGTGCAAAATCCGCAGGCAAAGGCAGCAGACATACCCCCAGTACACGACCGCCATCGACGCCAGCAACGCCAGCTGCGCGCCGAGCGTAGGCGCGCCGTGACCATAGACGTCCAGCAGCTCGGACAGGGCGTATGTCTTGCAGCGGCGGGTAAATTCGTAGCTGAGGATCATAAAAAGTGCCAGCCCGATAAAAGTACATACGGCCAAAAAACTGGCTGTAAACCCGATCGCGTTATCTGCGGATAGGAACGCGGAGTCCGCTGCGTTGGTGGACGCGTTGTAGACGTCCCCGCCGTAGGAGAACAGATACACAATCACGCAGAGCAGCAAAATATCAAAAAACGGAACTTTGAAAAATTCTTTTGTCAACAGCCTGACGCGGCGAAACATGCGTTGCACCTCTTTTCTAATGAAAGCCCCCAATTGAGACCCGGCGGAACAGGTTCAATTTGGGGCTTGCGTGCGATAGCTTGTATAAGAATGATCAATAGCTTGTTGTGTCCGGGACATTTGACACGAACTGGTATCCGTCTCCTACGACGCAGAGCGTCAGAATGGCCTCCCGGCGCTGGATTTCATTATAATAGGTTAAATGGATCAGTTCGCCCTCTTTGGCCGCGAGCTGTTCGTCCTCGTCGGTATACGCCTGCTGGAACGCCACATAGGGCGTTTCACATTCGGACGTGCCGACGGTCGCCGGGTCGGCGGTCAGATCATCCACGGAGATGCCCAGATAAGTCTCGCACCACCGGGCCAGTTCCTCCTGGTCGGTCGTCGGCAGGACGGTGATGTCCACATCCTCGGGCCGCTCGTAAAAGCTGGCGATAAAATAATTGGTCACCTTGCCCCCGGCGGAGGCGTCGCGGTAATAGTCGTCAAAAAAGGTTGACTCAATTGCCAGAAGCTGCTTCGTCAGGGACACGCCGCCATCGCCGCCTTGCTTCGGAATAATCTTTGCATGGCCATTGACGAACAAGTTACAATTGCCCACATTACCGCACCGGACGTAAGAGATCGGCGTGTCCAGAGAAATAGTCTTCCCCGGTTCAAACTGAAGATCGACGCCGCAAATTGCGTATTCCGAACCCATGCCGCGGGGGTGCAGACCGCACCAGTCGAGCACCTTCATACCGTAATTGCCGGCGACTGGATCTGCGCGCAACTGGTCGAGCGCGTGTGTGTGGGCCAGAACCTCGCCGGTGAAGTCATAGACGGTTGCCGTGTTCTCGTCATACCAAAATAGCGTATTAAAAGTGACGGGAATCCCGTCCGTTTCATCCCAATCATCCAGGGGGGCGTCCTCGTCAAACACACTTTCCGTCATTTCCAGAGTCCATCCCCGGTCCAGAAATTCCTGGAACGGATTTTCCAGTTCATCGTAGACGAACAGCGCCGCATCTTCGATATATTCGGCCCCGTCCGCGCTGGCCAGCGACAGCTGGACCTCTTTCCCCAGCAGCGTATTTACCATCGCCTGCACGTCCGCGGCCTTTAAAGCGTGTGCCTTGTGATAGGGCGCGGCCAGATCGTCGTAATTTGCGCCGTGGTCCTGCAGATATTGGGCCGTCTCCCGCAGCAGGCCGTAAAACACCGGCATCTCGCTGTGGCTGACGTAATAAGTTCCGTTATCGTCTAACTGCGGCTCGTCGAGCGGCGAGTGCATCGGCTTGTCGGCGGCGTACTCCTCTGTTTTAAGGCTGGAATCGCCCCGGAAGGCCAGCGTCGCGAAGGTAAATTTCAAATGAATGAGGTATTCCGCGGGCTTCAAATCGGCGTAGTATTCGCGCGTAAACTCCACCGTCGGGCCGCTGTCCGGTGTATTGCCGGAAACCGAAGCGGGAACGTCCGTTGAAGCGGGAACGTCCAGAGTCTGTGACGAGCAGCCCGCCAGCAGCAGGCACAGCAGCAGCGCCGCCAAACGTCTGGCATGGTTCATCATTTTTCATTCCTCCTTAAAAAAATTTTTTTGTTTTTTTGCCATCCGCCGCTTTCTCGCCCGAGGATGGCTTTCGGGCGGCGTTTCCGCGATACGGCGGCGCGCGTTCCGCCGCGTCAGAAGTTTGTATGTGAAAACGATGGCCAAATCGTTTCCTACGGGGTTGACGCCTGCGCAAATTTTGACCGCCGCGAAAAGCTCGCTGTGGAATTACATGTAACATGCTTAAATTTGACATATTTCAGTTATAGTATATTTTACAAGAAAAGTATAAAACTGGAAATGCTCTTTGTCAAGGGAAAAGTGCATAAAAAAATCTCTGCGGGCATTTTTGCTGAAATAGCGGAGAAATGGGGGAATATTTGCACGGAGCATTTCAATTGTTTTGGCGGGCGGCGTTTGGGGCGAATGGTTTCGGCTCGTCGTCGATGTTCTGCCCGTCGTATAGGACGCGCGGAACATTCACGGTGTGTTTTTCCCGATTGGGAATGGAAAACACACGGTAGAGTTTTCGGCTCTGAGCAAAAATTTTAAAAAATACTTGACGCGGCAAGAGGAAGGTATTATAATGGGAATGTAAGAATAGGATAGTTCTATATCTATATCTATTTATGTTTACCGGGAATTTTCCCCGGCGGGTGCAGGCCCCGCGTGGGGCCGCGGATTTTCCGCGGCGCCGGCCAGGAGCGGGCAGCAAGGAAGGATGTGAGAGAGCGAATAGTCTTGTTACCGGCGCCTTGGCGAGCCCGGGCAGCACCGTGCAATTTTGGCGGCGCGGATGTGCGGTCAGATTTTTCGTCAAACAATACAACCGGGTGCCGGCGATACTGCCGTACTGCCTGGGAGCTTTGTGTGGTTGACGGAAAAAGCAGATGTGCCATCAAAGTGTCAGTCGTGAATTGTGCGGCGGTGTTCCAGTTTTTCGCGGAAGAAGGCCCGGGGAAACCCGGAACAGGAGGGGCGGCTGCCCCCGAAAAACAATTTTGGGCCGGTGGAAGCATCGGGCCAAATAAAAAATGATGCAAATAAAAAAATCATGGAGGTAGAAACATGAAGCGAACAAATCGACTTTTGGCGCTTTTTCTGAGTTTTGTGATGCTGTTCGGGATAGCATCGCCCGCTTATGCCGGCGAAATGACGTCCTCGGATTTGCGCGGCATGACCGGGAGCGTGGAAGGTGTGACGGACGTCTTGGCGGATGATGCCCAGGGCGTGGAGGATGATACGCCGGTGGCTGTGGCGAGCGAGGTAGAGCCTATGGCAGCGGAAGTAACGGGTTTGCAAGAAGCGATCGACGGTGCGTCGAGGGGCAATCTTGATGTTTCTGAGGAGTATACAGATACTACTCCCGTAACCATTGGCGAAGGAAAGACGGTGACCGTGAAATCAGGCGGCAAAATTATTGCGCCTTTGACGGTTTTGGCTGGTGGTACGCTGAAAGTAGAGGGTGGCACAATTAGCGCCGCGAGTGTGGTATCGGATTCTGCCAAGTATGTTGTTTATGTAGATGGCGGCGGCACTTTTGTGATGACTAGCGGCACAGTCGAAGCAACTGGTAAAGACACAAGTACACGTGCCAGTAGTGTAGTTTATGTTAATTCTGGTAGTGCAACAATTTCTGATGGTACTGTAAAAAACGTTGCGTCTACAAGTAACGCTATTTATGCCTCGTCAAGCGGCGAAGTCGTACTTACCGGCGGTTTATTTTCGAAAGCGCCCAATGCGAAATTTTATGATTCGGAAAAGTACGAGGTAGTGTCAGAAAGCAATATGTACCGCGTTAAGGCAATTAATTGGGATGAAAAACTGACAGCATTAAAAACTAATGCGGAAAATGAAGTACAAACTTTTGCAGACGAGAAAAGTAAAGAGGTAGAATCAGCTAAAACAGAGATTGAAAAGATAGTAACTCATTTTAAGACTGATCTTAATGGGAAAACATTAAGCGAATCTACAAAAGCAGAATATGACAAAATAGCTGCGGAAATTGCTGACCTTGTACAAACGGCAAAAGACGATATTGAAGATGCATCTATTGCAGATGCCGGCCCATATATTTTAGCCAAAGAAGAGAAATTGGTAACGTATGCAGAAAATAAGGGCGTTTATGATCTGGCATACGATTTAATTGAAGATTATATTTCGCAGATGTCGGCTTACGAGTTTGAGGATAACAGAGAAACATGGGCAACTGAAGTCAACAAGCTTTATGACGAAGCAATTGCAAAGCTGGATGATTATTTTACTCTGCAAGACGGCGGCGAATTGAGCGGTGCATCTAAAGAGTTAGTTTTATCGGATGATTTGACTTACAATAAGCCTACAACTGTTGATCTGAAGAACACTAAGATTACTACAGGAGAACATAGCATAGTACTTCTCGCTACTGTAATGCTGCACTCCGGAATCGTGAGTGGAAACTTTGCAAATGGCAGCCTTGGCGCTACACTTGCAGTTCCTCCAGGAAAGCAACTTTACTTAGTTAGTGACCCGACGACGGACAATGCAGAGCTTATCACCGACACTTATATTGTTGCGCCTGAAGGCGGTGATGGCTACAGCTACACACTTCGCGAAAAGAACAGCGTTGACAAGCTTGATGAATTTAGGAAAGACATAATAGAAAGTCAGATTGTGCCGCTTAGAGAAGAGTATGTAGACGTAAGTGAAGCAGAAAGCAAAATAGACGAATATATCGGTAAAATTAATGCTGTCACGGTAGGTAAAGATGACGACGCTAGCCTCCTTCAGAAAGCACAGGAAGAGATTGAAGGCTATGTTGATCAGCTTAAAGACGAGCTGAAAGAGCTTAGAACAGCTCAAGAACTTCAGCAGGCAAAAGATGCTGCATACGCTGCTTTCGACAAAGCGATAGACGAAGCATACAAAGAAGATTTTAGTCCTGAGGGCTTTTCTGGCAAAGATGACCAGGTGAGTCAGCTCCCCGCCGATGTTCAGAAAGCCTACCA
>CAYVEB010000037.1:0-11609 GCA_964450645.1 uncultured Oscillospiraceae bacterium
CAACTGACTCTTAATCAGTGGGTCCCGGGTTCGAGTCCCTGAAGGCGGACCAAATGAATACAGAGTTTTCTGTTTTCTATATCTGCCGCAAGGCAGAATCATGTTAGAACACAGCTTAGGCTGTTTTCTATAGAAGACCGGCTTTGCCGGGGATTGAGTTGGTGTTGATTGGCCTGAGGGTCCACCTGTTCCCATCCCGAACACAGAAGTTAAGCTCAGGACCGCTGACGATAGTTGCCGGGCGACTGGCCGCAAAAATAGGTAATGCCAACGCAAACCGCCGTACTGAAAAGTATGGCGGTTTTTTTGCCTTTTGTGTTTTTTCCCGCGGCTTATCCGTATTCCTAGTCCGTATTCCTAGTGGAGCGCTTAATTCCGTAACAGCGGGTAACCGCTTTTCGCCGAAGATAACAAAACCTTCTTTAATCTGTGCTGTTTTATTATATACAGGGAGACAAACAAGCGCAAGATCACAATGAAAATTGGTTGCAATCTGGAAAAAGGACTGTTATAATAAGAGCATCAAAAAGGAAAGGATATTCCGGAAATGAATTTGGAAAGCTTTAGTAGGCTCTTGGATGTAATCATCCTCGCAACGGTTTTAGGAAGCGGCGGTTATGCAATCTTTATTTACTTCCGTCTTTACCGGGAGTGGCGGATTCTCAACAGCTTTTTCCTGCGGCCCGCCCAGTGCCCGCCGGAGAAATGCCTGGATACGGACGGATATTTGGAATATATGCAGCCGAAGCTGCTCTGGGTGGGAATCATTTGTATTCTCTCTGGTATCCTTTTTATCCCGGTCACGCTGCCCAATTTGGCCGAGATCATGGGGTTGAACGCTACCATTCAAAATATTTTGCTGTTTGGCGCCCCAATGGTGGGTTTTGCGGGACTTGTCTGGTATATGGTCTGCCAAGGAAAGGCGGCGAAACGTTTTTGGAAAAGCTAGCGCAATCCGGCGCGCCCGAGGAGATACGCTTGCACAAACAACATCGAAGGCTTCCCTTTGGCCTGCGAACAATTAAAACATTCATTGCCGTAACCATCGCCGTTTGGCTCACAGGCTATTTTTCATCCGTCAGCCGGATTTACGCGGCTATGGGCGCGGTGGTGGCGATGGATCGTACGCTTTCGGACTCCATGAAGGACTGCCTGACACAGATGATCGGCGTTACCTGCGGGGCGCTCTTCGGTTATGTCATCGTTATGGTGTTTGGATCGCCGCCGGAGCCGTTGGTTCTGGGCCTGGGAGTGATGGCGATTATTTTGGTCTGCATTTTGGCGAAGGTGCCATTTGCCATCTCTTTGTCGTGCGTGGTGATGTTCTCCGTCTGCCTGTCGCCGGGAGAAAACATTTTATGGTGCGCAATTTTCCGCCTGCGGGATACGTCCTTTGGCCTGGTGACCGCTCTGGTGGTAAACGCGACCATCCGGCCTTATAACAATACTTGGCACGTCCTGGCGATGTTCCAGGAGCAGATCGATATGGTGCCGGAAATGGTGCGCACCTGCCTGATCGAGCAGAAAATCCCCGATGTGCGCCCCATGGTGCGCCTGCTGCTGGACCTGGAAAAAGAGATCGACGTCCTGCGCAGTCAGCGCTTTTTTCGAAAGAAACGTTCGGAATACGACGCGGTGTATCTGGAGGGCTGCTTACAGCTGGGGATCCGCATCCGGCAGGAGCTGGACGCGATCTGCTGTATGGACAGCCCCGGAAACGTGGGCGTGGAGAACGGAAAGCGGCTCACGGAACTGGGCCTGGAACTGCCGGAGGAAGGTTTGCCCCGGCATAAATGCACAAAGCATGACACCATTGTGCTGAATTATCATCTGGAAAAACTGCTTGATGCGAGAAAATATTTGTGCCAAATGCTGCCGGAGGAGCCGCCGCGGCGTTGGTGGCAAAGGGGAAAGTAGAACTATGGCAATGATTTCAACGAGAGGACGGTATGCCCTGCAAGTGATGATCGACTTGGCCGAGCACAGCACCGGCGACTATATACCTCTGACGGATATCACCGAGCGGCAGAATATCTCGGAAAAATATTTGGAGAGCATTTTGGCGACCCTCAGCAAGCATGGCCTGCTGCAGGCCCTGCGGGGCAGAGGCGGCGGCTACCGTCTTTCCAGATCGCCAGAGCAGTATACGCTCTACAGCATTTTGCAGCTGACGGAAAACTCCCTGTCTCCCGTGACCTGTACGGAGCCGGGGGCAACGTGCGAACGGGCGGAGGCATGTAGGACGTTCCCAGCGTGGCAAAAGCTGCAAGAACTGATCGACGGATATTTGCAGAGTGTCACGCTGGCGGATCTGCTGCAAAAACCGGACGTGGAGAATAAAGCTTCCATTTAAAAACAGCATGCACCGGCTGCACCGGAGGTTTCCAGAATCAATAACCGGCGGGATGCTCCAACACAGGAGCGTTCCGCCGGTCTGATATTTAAGGTGCCATTTTCATTGGTCGATCAGGCAGACGGCGTGGCACGCCATTCCTTCGCCGGAGCCGGTAAAGCCCAGGTGTTCCTCCGTCGTGGCCTTGATATTGACTTGCCCCACCGCAAGGCCCAGCGTATCGGCAAGAGAATTTCGCATGGCGGGCAGATAAGGCGCCAGCTTTGGCTGTTGCGCAATCATCGTTACGTCAATGTTTTCAACGCGCCAGCCGTTTTCCGCTAACTTCTGACGCACCTGCTGAAGCAGGAGCACGCTGGAAATACCCTGGTAGACTGGATCCGTGTCCGGAAACAGACGGCCGATATCCGGCAGCCCCGCCGCGCCCAGCAGCGCGTCCATCACCGCGTGGATGAGTACGTCGGCGTCGCTGTGGCCGTCAAGGCCAAGGGAATAGGGAATCGCCACACCGCCCAGGATCAATGGGCGGCCTTCTTTCAGGCGGTGAACGTCATATCCGTGGCCAATTCTCATTTGGCGTCCCTCCATTGCAAAATGGCCTCGGCAATCGCCAGATCTACCGGTGTGGTCACTTTGATGTTTTCGTCGCTGCCCTCGGTCAGATAAACGGTTTTGCCAAGCGCCTCTACCGCCGAACACTCGTCCGTCACGTTCAGCCGTTTTTCCTTTGCGAAGGTCAACGCGGCGCAGAGCAGGTCATAGTCGAACACTTGCGGCGTCTGGACGGTGAACAGGCTGCTGCGATCCGGCGTGGAGAGGATTTGCCCCTTCGAAGCAATTTTAATTGTATCCTTGACGGGAATCGCGGGCGCGGCAGCATAGGAGCGCCTTGCCCGCTCAATGGCGCCGCGAATGATTGGCGGCGTCACCAAAGGGCGCGCGCCGTCGTGAACCGCTACGAGCGCGCAGCCAGGCGCCAGGGCGTCCAGGCCTGCCATGGTGGATTCCGCGCGCGTAGTGCCGCCGGGGACAACCTGCGTCACTTTCGGCAGCGCGGCGCAAAGCGTACGCACTTGTTCCAGCAAATCTTGCCGCGTGACTATGATAATGCAGTCAATTTCCGCGCAGGATGCAAATACCTGCGCGGTGCGCAGAATCATTGGGACGCCGCCAACCGGCGCCAACGCCTTATCAATGCCGCACATTCGCGTGGCGTTTCCGGCTGCAACGAGAACGGCGCAGCAAGCGGGTGTTTTTCGTTGTTTCATTGTCATAGCTCCATCACTGTCTTTCTGAACGCGTCGCCGCGCGCCGCGAAGTTTTGAAAGCGGTCGAATGAGGCGCTGGCGGGGGAGAGTAACACGATATCTCCCGGTCGCGCAATAGCCGCCGCGCGGCGTACCGCGTCGTAAAAATCGTCGATCTTCAAAATCTCCGGCGCGCCCGGCCGGTATTCGGCGGCACGCTCGGTCGCACACTTAATTTTTGGGCCGGTGTCTCCGGTGCAGATCAAGGTCTTGACATGGGTCACGATTTCCGGCCCCAAACTGTCATAGGGAATGTGCTTGTCATAGCCGCCCGCGATGAGGATCACTTTTTGGGAAAAGCTGCGCAGTCCGGCGGCGGTGCGGCTGGGCGAGGAGGCAATCGAGTCATTATAATAGCAGACGCCGTCTTTGACCCGCACCAGTTCAATTCGGTGGGCGACACCGCGAAACGTCCGCGCCAGCGCACGGATAGTTTCATCGTCCACCATGCCATCCACCGCGGCGATGGCGGCCATGTAGTTTTCCAAATTGTGCATCCCAGGCAGCAAAATATCTGTCTGGGGCAGAACCGGCGTCTGCTCGCGGTAGATTACGCCGTCGTGTAGCCAGATATGCTGGCGGCTCAGGCGGGAAAAGCCCAGAACCCGGCCGGGAGCCTTCGCGACAAAGGAGCGGGTGGTTTCGTTGTCCATGTTGACAATTAAAATGTCATCCTTGCCCTGGTGCAGGAAAATATTTTCCTTCGCCTGAATATACTCCTCCAGGCTCTTGTGAATATCCAGATGGTTGGGCGCAAGGTTGGTAACCACGGCGATATGCGGGCTGTAGGGCATACCAAGCAGCTGAAACGAGCTGAGTTCCACAACGACCTTGTCCTCCGGGTGCATTTGCTCCGCCTTGTCCAGCAGCGGCATACCGATATTCCCGCCCAGCCACACGCGGTACCCCTGCCGCTGCAGCAGCTCGGCGATAAGCGTCGTGGTGGTCGTCTTGCCGTCAGAGCCAGTGACGCCAATGATTTGGCAGGGGCAGACGGCGAAAAACGCCTCCATTTCCGAGGTGATCTGCGCGCCGTTTTCCCGGAGCGCGGCGATCTCCGGCCTGTCCGGGTGCATTCCGGGCGTGCGGAAGACGACGTCGCCGGAGAGATCGGACAGATAATCCTCCCCGGCATGAATCTCCGCACCAAGGGCCTTTAACTCTGAAATTTCCGGACTTTCCACCCTGTCGCACCCGGTTACGCGAATGCCATGGGACAGCAGCAGGCGCACCAGCGGCCGGTTGCTGACGCCCAAGCCCAGCACGAGTACGCGCTTGCGGCGCAAAGTATCCAGATATTCATGCAATGTCATAAATCATCGATCCTTTCCACTTTTGTATTATATCGCAAAAAAACTTTTTTTGCAACGTGTTTGACAATTTCAACACAATCCGTTACAATAAGGATGCGACCAGGTTGGACAGCCGCGCGACGGATGCGAAAGGATCCGCCGTGAGGAAAGTCCGGGCTCCGCAGGGCAAGGATAACGGGTAACGCCCGCCGAAGGCGACTTGAGGAAAAGTGCAACAGAGATATACCGCCCCGTTCCCGGAAAGGGATGGACGCAGGCGCAGCCTGCATCGGCGGGGTAAGGGTGGAAAGGCGAGGCAAGAGCTCACCCATCGGCACGGAAGCGCCCGATGCTGTAAACTCTATTCGGAGCAACACCGTGGGGAGACATACGACTGGCCCGGTCGTCTCCAGGAGGTGGCTGGAGCGCCGCAGCAATGCGCCGCCAAGATAGATGGCTGTCAGAACAGAACCCGGCTTATAGACCTGATCGTGGCCCCCGGCAGAGGAAACGCTTTGCCGGGGCGTCTTTTTTTAAAATTATACTTGACAAAATTCTTCCAATTTTTTAAAGTTAAAGTATCTTACGACGGAGGGGATAACCATGGCAAACAAATACACTGGTACCAAAACAGAGCAGAACCTACGCAGTGCCTTTGCCGGCGAGAGCCAGGCCCGGAACAAGTATACATACTTTGCAAGCGTCGCCAAAAAAGAGGGTTATGAGCAAATCTCCAGTCTCTTCCTAAAGACGGCGGACAATGAAAAGGAACACGCAAAAATGTGGTTCAAGGAACTCTGCGAACTTGGCAATACCGCGCAAAATTTGGAAGCGGCCGCCAAGGGCGAGAACTACGAGTGGACGGATATGTACGAAGGCTTCGCCAAGGACGCCGAGGCGGAGGGCTTCTCGGAACTGGCTGCAAAGTTCCGCCAGGTGGCCGAAATTGAAAAGGCCCATGAACAGCGGTATCTGGCTCTGCTGAAAAACGTGCAGATGCAGGCTGTGTTCGCCAAGAGCGAGTTGACCATGTGGGAATGTCGGAACTGCGGCCATTTGGTGATCGGCAAGGAAGCGCCGGAGGTATGTCCCGTATGCGCCCATCCCCAGAGCTATTTTGAGGTTCGCGCGGAAAACTATTAATTTCACCCGCTTTGCCGGGCTTTGATTTGAAAATTTGCACCTTGCCGCAGCGTGCGCGCCGACCGTCTTCGACGGCCGGCGCGCACGTTTGCAAGGCGTAATTCTATTTTTTGATAAAATTTAGGGATTTTATCAAAAAGGCATCGTCTGAACGGCGCTGCCCGTGTTGCGCCATTGTCAACACAAAACACGTCTTATGCCAGACGCTGAGAAAAACATTTCAATTATTTTCTCAGTATCTGGTATAAATTTTTTGCCCGGTTCGGCGCGAACTCTGAGAGGCTTTTGATTGTAATGCCGCCGAAGAAATCTGCGAAAAAAACCTTGCAAAGGCGCAAAATCTATGATAGAATAGTGCAGAAAAAGGCAAAGAATGGGTCGTCACTGTTTTGTATGCGGCTTGCAGAGAGGATGGGGCAGCTGAAAACCGTCCGCCGCGAAAGCAGGGGCCTTCCCCCAGGAGCCGCCGCTTGAAGCCCGCGGGTGGTAGGGCGCGCCGGATAACTCCGTTAAAGGTTGTGAAAGTGCGCTGATTGGCGAATTGCGGGTGGTACCGCGGGAGTCTGTCTCCCGTCCCCAGATTGGGGATGGGAGTTTTTTGTTGCGCAAACGCGCAGGAAATGGCCATGCGCCGCCTGAGGCGGCCAGGCCATCAATTTAAGCGCGTGAGATCGGGCGCCCGGATGTGTATCTTGTCCAAATGCCGTGTGACCGTTCGGTGAGCGGACATGCGCGGGATGTTGAATGGCTCCGTTTTTGCCCGGTGATCTTGTGGAAAAGGAGAGCGATTTCATGAAGGAAATGCTGGAACAAATGAAAGCCAAAGCCCTGCGGCAGCTGGACGAAGCGGAAGACGCCGCCGCCTTGGAGGCGCTGCGTGTCGGACTGTTGGGCAAAAAGGGAGAGCTGACCGCGATTTTAAAGCAGATGGGCAAGCTGTCCCCGGAGGAGCGCCCCGTGATGGGGCAGTTGGCCAATACTGTTCGCGCGGCCATTGAGGAAAAGCTGGAGACGCGCAAGGCGGAGTTAAAAGCCAAGGCGCTGGAATCGCGTCTCAAGACGGAGGCCGTGGACGTGACCATTCCCGGCGACCCAATTAACCTTGGGCATAAGCATCCGATGAACAAGGCGCTTGATGAGGCAAAGGAAATATTTATCGGCATGGGCTTCCAGATTTTGGACGGCCCGGAGGTCGAGCTTGCAGAGTACAACTTTACCAGACTCAATACGGAAGAGGGCCATCCCGCCAGGGACCGTAGCGATACCTTCTATATCACGGACGACGATTCCGTTCTTCTGCGGACGCAGACTTCTCCCATGCAAATTCACGCCATGGAGGCCATCGGGCAGCCTCCAATCCGGATTTTGGCGCCCGGCCGCGTCTACCGCAAGGACGAGGTGGACGCTACCCATTCGCCCATGTTTCATCAGATCGAAGGTCTGGTGATCGACAAGGGAATCACCATGGCCGACCTGAAGGGCACGCTGGAAACTCTGGCAAAGAGTCTTTACGGTGAGGACGCGGTTGTGCGCTTCCGCCCGCACCATTTCCCGTTCACAGAGCCAAGCTGCGAGGTCGATATTCAGTGCTTCCAGTGCCGCGGAGAGGGCTGCGCCACCTGTAAGGGCGAGGGCTGGATTGAACTGCTGGGCGCCGGAATGGTACACCCCAAGGTCTTAGAGGGCTGCGGTATTGATCCAAATGTCTACTCCGGCTTTGCGTTCGGCATTGGGTTAGAGCGTATGGCGATGCGCCGGTTCCAGATTTCCGACATGCGGTTAATTTTTGAAAATGACGTGCGGTTCCTGGAACAGTTCTGAGAAGGAGGGGCGGAACTATGAATCTTTCGAGAAAATGGCTAAAAGAATTTGTGGACATCGACGCCACAGATAAAGAATATGAGACTGTTATGACGTTTGCCGGGCAGAAGGTGGAGACGACCACCCGTCTGGACGCGGAAATCCACAACGTTTTGGTGGGCAAGGTGCTGCAGATGGTTCGCCATGAGCGTTCGGATCATATGTGGGTGTGCCAGGTCGACGTGGGGCGAGATCGTCTGGTTCAGATCGTTACCGGCGCACAGAATGTTTCCGTGGGAGATCTGGTGCCCGTGTGCCTGCCCGGCGGGACGCTCCCCGGGGGTGTCACGATTGAAAAAAGTGTGCTGCGCGGCGTGGAGTCCGACGGGATGATGTGTTCCTTTGCCGAGCTGGGCCTGAGCCAGAACGACGTGCCCGGCGCGTATGCCAACGGGATCTGGATCCTCAACGGCGAGGATTGCCAGGTGGGGCAGGACATCAACGCGGTCATCGGAAACGACGACAGCATTGTGGAATTTGAAATCACTAACAACCGCCCCGACTGCTACTCCCTGCTGGGCCTGGCAAGGGAGACGGCGGCGGCGTTCAACGTGCCGATGAAGCACCACGAGCCGGTGGTTCGCGGCGGCGGCCCGGGCAATCTGCTGGAGCTGCTGGATGTGGAAGTCCCTGCAGAGGACCTGTGCAAGCGCTATACCGCCAGAATGGTGCGCAACGTAAAAATTGCCCCGTCGCCCAAGTGGATGCGGCAGCGCTTGCGCAGCGCCGGTGTGCGGCCGATCAATAACATTGTGGATATTACCAACTACGTGATGATTGAGTACGGTCAGCCGATGCACGCCTTTGACTATCGCTATGTGCAGGGCGGGAAGATCGTTGTCCGCCGGGCGGGAGACGACAAGGCGCTGACGACGCTGGACGGAAATGTCCGCAAGCTGACGCCCAACATGCTTGTGATCGCGGACGCGACGCGGCCGGTGGGCCTGGCCGGGATTATGGGCGGAGAAAACTCGGAGATCGTGGACGACACCGTGGATGTGGTGTTTGAGTCGGCCAATTTTGACGGCACTTCTATCCGCCAGACGGCTTTGGCGCTGGGAATGCGCACCGACGCTTCGGCCAAATTTGAGAAGAATATTGACCCGATGCTGACGCTTCCAGCGGTGAACCGGGCGTGCGAGCTGGTGGAAATGCTTGGCGCCGGCGAAGTGCTTGACGGCGTGATTGACATCATCCACTCGGTTCCGCAGCCGTATGAAATGCAGCTGGAGCCAGAGCGCATCAACGCGCTGCTGGGTACCGATATTTCCACCGAGCAAATGATTGATTACCTGCGCCGGGAGGAAATTTCCGTGGAGGGCATGACCATCCATGTCCCGTCCTGGCGGCCTGATTTGCGCCGGATGGCGGATATTGCAGAGGAAGTTGCCAGATACTACGGATATAATGAGATTCCGACGACCCTTATGCGCGGCGCGACCACCCGCGGCGGCTATTCCGCGCAGCAGCTGCTGGAAAATACCGCGGGTGCCACGGCCCGCGCCATGGGCTACCATGAGATCATCACGTATTCTTTCGTCTCTCCCTCGATTTTTGACATGGTTCGCGTACCGGCGGACTCTCCGCTGCGCAACGCAGTCCGGATTCAAAACCCGTTGGGCGAGGATACCTCGATCATGCGTACCATCGCGCTGCCGTCGATGCTGGATATTCTCCGCAACAACTACGCGCACCACAACAAGGACGTCCGCCTGTATGAGCTGGCGAGGATTTATCTGCCGCGAGAGGGGGAGCTTCTCCCGGAGGAACCGAAACGGTTCCTGCTGGGCAGTTACGGCGGACAGATGAATTTCTTCAAGCTCAAGGGCCAAGTGGAAGCGCTGCTGGCGAGTTTGAATGTGAAAACGCCCAATTACTGCGCCATGCGCGACCATCCCAGCTATCATCCCGGCCGCTGCGCGGCGGTTGTGGTGGATGGCGTCCGCTACGGTGTTTTGGGGCAGATCCATCCGCTGGTGGCACAGAATTACGGAATTGGCGAGGATATCTATGTGGCGGAGCTGTACTTTACGGAGCTTCAGCAGGTGCTGGCGTCCGAGCGCACCTTTCAGCCGTTGCCGAAATTCCCGGCGGTTGCCAGAGACTTGGCCCTGGTGTGCGATGAGGCGGTCACGGTTGCGGAGCTGGAAGATTGTCTGCGTCGGGCCGGCGGCGCGCTCTTGCGCAAGGTAAATTTGTTTGACATTTATCGCGGGACGAACATTGGCGAAGGAAAGAAGTCGGTGGCGTTCAGCCTGGAACTGCGCGCGGACGACCACACGCTGACCGACGCGGACATCGCGCCTGCGATTGCCAGTATGCTCAACGCGCTGAAAGAGAACCTTGGCGCGGTGCTGCGATAGGGTAAAATTTGACTGTTTGCGGATCTGGCGTGACCTGTGTGCCATGCCGGAGCGTCGATTATAGGACGGAGGGAATCAACCGTGCAGCCGGATGTTGTGATCGTACCGTGCGAGGAATATACCTTGCAGACCTGCGCCGAGGCGCTGCGGCAGGTGCTTGAACCGATCGGCGGATTGGACTGGGTCAAGCCTGGGATGCGCATTGCGATCAAGGCAAATTTGGTCTCGCATATGAAGCCGGAAAAAGCGGGCACGACCCATCCGGCGTTGCTGTGCGCGCTGTGCCAGATGTTAAGTGCGCGCGGGGCGCAGGCCGTTATCGGGGACAGCCCCGGAGGATTGTATACCGCCGCCTATGTCAGTGGTGTCTATCGGGCGACAGGGCTGCTGGAGGCGGAAAAGTTCGGCGCAACGCTCAACCGGGATTTCTCCCAGGCCACGGCGGAGAACCCGGAGGGCATGGTTTGCAAGCGCTTTCAATATACCGCGTACCTGAACCAAGCGGATGCGATCATCAACTTTTGCAAGTTGAAAAGCCACGGCATGATGGGCATGTCCAACGCGGCGAAAAATTTGTTCGGCGTGATTCCCGGGACGATGAAACCGGAATTTCACTTTCAATATCCCAACGCAAGGGATTTTGCTCGGATGATCGTGGATTTGGACGAATATTTCAAGCCGGTTTTGTCCATCTGCGACGCCGTCGTCGCAATGGAAGGCAACGGTCCCACGGCGGGAACACCAAAGCCCATCGGCGCGCTGCTGGCGGCACATAACCCCCACATGCTGGATCTTGTCTGCGCGAAGATCATCGGTCTGCCCGCCAGTCAGGTTCCAACGCTGGAGGCCGCCGTCGAACGGGGTTTGGTACCGGCACGCGTGGAGGAAGTGAACATCGCCGGCGATTTGGACCGGTGGATTCAAAAAGATTTTGCGCTGGTGGAAAACCGCAACAGCCTGGAGTTCCGGAACATGTTTCCGGGCAAGTTGGGCCAGTGGACGGGCGGCGCGATCCGGCGTATGCTGGGTTCGGTTCCGAAATTGGAGAAAACACAGTGTATCGGCTGCGAAAAGTGCAGGCAGATTTGCCCGGCAAAGGCCATCACGATGCACGATAATCGGCCAAGGATCGACCGCAGCCGGTGCATCCGCTGCTTCTGCTGCCAGGAATTTTGCCCCAAGGGGGCCATGCGGGTGCACAGGCCGCTCATCGCGCGTCTGCTCAATCAGTAGGAAAGGCGTGCGAGAGCACGGTGTTGAAATGTGTCAGATTTGCGCTGGCAATCTCCTT
>CAYVEB010000038.1:0-5226 GCA_964450645.1 uncultured Oscillospiraceae bacterium
GTGAAGTCCTCGGTTCGTGTTTCGCGCCGTCTGACGCACCATCAAAAGACAATAAAAAAGATATTGTTCCCGAAAAGCCCGATATAATCGGGCTTTTCGGCGCCTCAGAGGGCGGTTTTTCGAGCGTCAAAAACGTAGATGAAAAAAGCGGTCTTCTCTTTGCGGACAGACTCGAACCCTAGCAAACAACTGAATAGCAAAATAAAGGAAAGCAGACGGAGCGAAAAACCGTCTTCTTTCCTTTTTCAAAAGCCAATCGTTTGAATAAAAATGGTTGGCTCTTTTTTTATTGCGCCAGCAACAAGGTTCTGGGCCACAGCTGTTGAAAAAGAACCAGACCAGCATCAGTCAGAGCATTGAGGAAAAGATTCTGTCCATATACGCCAAAGGGATGACCACTGGCGACATTGAGACACATATCCAGGATATCTACGGTACTGAAATTGTTCCAGCCGCCGGGAGGGCTTGCCGCCTATGTAATCGGGCGGCAAGCCCTTTTCGTTTGCTTTAATTCGCTGCCTTAAAGGACGCAAAATACTCCTCCGGATTCTCACAGACCATCGCGCCGCTCATAACGCAAGCACCCTTGGCTCCAGTCTGGAGTACCCACGCAAAATTCCCCGGCTGAATTCCGCCAATTGCGTAGACCGGGATTTGCACGCTCTGGCAAACCGCGCGCAAAAACTCCAGACCGCGACCCGGCAGGCCCTTTTTGCAGTCCGTGGCAAACACGTGCCCGGCGGTGATATAGGTGCAGCCCAACCGCTGGGCCTGCACGGCGTCCTCCACGCTATGGCACGACGCGCCAAGGACCGAAAAGCAAGCCTTGTCCCCATCGGAAAGGGACTTCAAAGCCGGCAGCGGCAGATGAATCGCCGTCGCACCCAGTTCCTTCGCAACCGCCGCAAAATTGTGCAGGATGCAGGGCACATGGTTTTCCCCGCAAATTGCAAGCACAGCCTGGGCCAGCGCCCTATACGCTTCCTGCGGCAAATTCTTCTCCCGCAGAATGATTCCCTTTGGCCGCGCCCGGGCAATTCTTTCAATTCTGGTCAGAAACTCCTCCCGGCAGAGCAGACGGTTCGTTACACACAGCAGTTCAGACATATAAATAGTCATTCAAAACCGGCTGAAGACCTTCCTCAGAGATGTCGCGGTACATCTTATCGAGGCTGCGGCCATCTTCGATTTCAAACTGCTCGTCGCCCTCCTCCGTCCCCGACGCCTTCCCGCTGTATTTGCTCTCATGGTCACCGATGCCCGTGGACACGCCCGCAGAAATCTTTGTCGCCGCGATCTTGACAATTCCATTCCGGAACGCCGCGCTTTCGCGGGAGGAGACCGTGATTCCCACAAATGGAAGGAAAATCCGATAGGCGCAGATGATCTGGCACAGTTGCTTTTCATGGACGTCCAGCGGGTTAATTTTTTCATTGTTGATAATGGGCCGCAGACGCGGGCAGGACAGCGACATTTCCGCAGACGGGAATTTCCGCTGCAGATAGTACACATGCAGCGCGCTGGCCAGCGCGTCCTTGCGGAAATCGGCAAGCCCCAGCAACGCGGAAAACGCCACGCCGCGCATACCGCCCCGCAGCGCGCGCTCCTGCGCATCGAACCGATAGGGCCATACCCGTTTGTGCCCAAACAGGTGCAAAGTTTCATATTTGTCCGTGTCATAGGTCTCCTGGAACACGGTCACATAGTCCGCGCCGCATTCGTGGAGGTAGCGGTAGTCGTCCGTATTCACAGGGTAGATCTCCAACCCGACCATCCGGAAATACTTCCTCGCCAACTTGCAAGCCTCGCCAATGTATTCTACGTCGCTCTGGGCGCGGCTCTCCCCTGTCAAAATCAGAATTTCCTCCATCCCGCTGTCGGCAATCACCTTCATTTCCCGTTCAATCTGTTCCATCGACAGCTTCATACGGTGAATGTGGTTGTAGCAGTTAAAGCCGCAGTAGACGCAGTAATTTTCGCAATAATTGGCAATATACAGCGGCGTGAACAGATAGACCGTATTCCCAAAGTGCTTGCTGGTCTCTAAGCGGGCACGCTGGGCCATCCGCTCCAAAAACGGCTCCGCCGCCGGAGACAGCAGCGCCTTGAAATCCTCAATGGAACAGGTTCTGTGCTCCAACGCTGCCCGGACGTCTCGCGCGGTATACTTTGACGCGTCATATGACCGCATTTCCCGCATCACCTTCTGGCAAATGTCCGAGTCAATCTGTTCCATGCCGGGCATATATTCCATGTGATTTGTCCGGGAGGACGGATCTGTCTCCAGACGATGTTTTTTCGCCAGGGCCTCCGCAGAAAGATATTGCGAATCCACAAAAAATTGGTTTTCCATGGCAGGCACCTCAATCGCGCAGGAATCCGGTCAGCGGATCAGACGCGGACGCCCCGCGCGTCAGCACTCTGCCAAGTCCCGCCAGATACGCCTTGCGTCCGGCCTCAATGGCCTGGCGGAAAGCGGTCGCCATCATGGGCAGATCGCCGGCGGTCGCAAGCGCCGTGTTCGCCATGATCGCCGCCGCGCCCATCTCCATCGCCTCGCAGGCTTGGGAAGGACGGCCAATCCCGGCGTCCACGATGACCGGGAGATCGATCTCGTCAATCAGGATCTGGATGAAATCCCGCGTGGCTAAACCCTTGTTGGAACCGATCGGCGCCGCCAACGGCATCACAGCCGCGGCGCCAGCCTCCGCCAGATCCCGCGCGCTGTTCAAGTCCGGATACATATACGGCATGACCACAAAGCCTTCCTTTGCCAAAACCTCCGTGGCCTTGATCGTCTCCACATTGTCCGGCAGCAAATATTTTGAATCGCGCATAATTTCAATCTTTACAAAATCGCCGCAGCCAAGTTCCCGCGCGAGCCTTGCAATCCGAATCGCTTCCTGCGCGTTGCGCGCGCCAGAGGTGTTGGGCAGCAGCGTCACGCCCTTGGGGATAAAATCAAGGATGCTCTCCTGCTCTTTGGTGTTGGCGCGGCGAACCGCAAGCGTGATCATTTCCGCTCCGGCGTCCCGGACGGCCGCCTGAATCAAATTCAAAGAGTATTTCCCGGAACCGAGAATAAATCGCGAGTGAAATTCACGCCCGCCAATCCGTAATGTATCTTCCATAATTCCCTTCCCTTCTATGTTGTATGTTCTATTCCCCGCAGCCGCGCGGCGCATAGTCCGCCCGATTCCCGGCAAGCGAGCGGATTGCGGGATTTTTTCCGCACACCGCGCAGTCCGGATCCGGCGACGGCATGTTTACCACACGGATCTGCATTTGAAACGCGTCAAAATACAATATTTTTCCAACCAAAAGCTCGCCGGTTCCCAGCAAAAATTTGATCGCTTCCAACGCCTGGACGCTCCCCAGAACGCCGGTCACCGCGCCGACCACGCCCGCCTCGGAACACGTAACGGTTCCCTCCGGTACGCCGCCGAGCAAACACCGCAGGCACGGGCCGCGCCCGGGAGAATAGGTCATAACCTGTCCCTCCCACCGCACGCAGCCGGCGTGAACATAGGGCTTTTGCGACAGAACGCACGCGTCGTTGATCAAAAATTTCGTTTCAAACCGGTCGGTGCAATCCAAAACCAGATCGTACGGCTCGATGACGCGCTGAAGATTGTCCACCGTCATCCGTTCATCGTACACCTGGACGTTCACATCCGGGTTGAGCGCCTGGATGGACGTTCTGGCAGATTCCGCCTTTCGCATCCCCAACGCGCCGGTGCTGTGGAGAATCTGCCGCTGCAAGTTCGACAGTTCCACCCGGTCGTAATCCGCAATCCCCAGCGTTCCCACGCCCGCCGCGGCCAAATACAGCAGCGCGCTGGAGCCAAGTCCGCCCGCTCCGATCACCAAAACCTTGGATTGCAGCAGCCGCTTTTGCCCGGCGGCGCCAATTTCCCGCAGCACAAAATGCCTGGAATAGCGCTGCGCCTGTTCCGCAGTCAACATTCCTCAGCCACCTCCCACAAAACTCACCACTTCCAGCGTGTCACCGTCCATGAGGACCACTTCCGGGTACTTCGCCTTGGGTACGATCTCGCCGTTGCGCTCCACGGCGATTCTCCGCACGTCATACGCCGTCGTTTCCAGATACTCCATCAAAGTTTTCCCCGCGAGATCTAAACTGGCTCCATTTATTTTTACCATAACTTTCCCTCCAAAATACAAAAATGGGAAGTTCCCGGTTTGGAAACCTCCCATCCTTCCGCGTATAAGCATCCCTACGTTGGCATTATCCAAATCAGGTTCTAGGTCGAAGGTCACACCTTCCTCTCAGCCTGTCCACAAGCTCCCCACTTTTCAAATATTATTATAAACCCCTTACCCGCAAAAGTCAAGTGCGGGCCGGATCATTCCTTCACATATTGCAAAATATTCTGCACCTGGCAGTCCAGCGCATAACGCATCTCGTCCAACGTCCTGGTGCTGATGGCCTCTCCCTTTTTATGCGGCAGAGCATATTGGCGAAAAAGCCCTTCTTGAAAATCAGATGGTATTCCGTAATGTTCTTTTAAAACAGTATCTCGTAAAATGGCACATAGCTGATCAAGCTCACACCATCCGAGCTTATGATACTGCATTTTATCTCAAATTTTTTCTTGATTATACGCAATATATTAAGTATAGTGGAATATCAAAAATGAGCGGATCTTGCCAGTGACCATGCCAAGGCTGCGCAGAATAGACTAAATCTTTAAAAAACATTCGGTGCCCGGCGGTTCAAAAAGCCACCGAGCACCGAAAATTTTTTTATTTAAAAGCCGAACAGCGCGGCGAGCTTTTGCCAGAAGGTAGTCTCCCCGGTCTCCGGCTCCACATAGGACTCGGGTTCCGGCTTTTGCACCCCTTCCGTCTTGAGCACGAACTGCACGCGCTCAACCTGGGTATTCTGATCGGATACAAAGGAGCCGACCTCCACGTCGCCCCCTGTGACGCTCCGGAGCAGCTGGTCGATCTGTTCTTGAATCTTCGCGTCCATGCCGGAGGTCTCCGCGCGCATCGTGCCAGTGCCGTCTTTCAAGTTCCCGGAGCCTTCGTACAGCTGCGCAATCCCCGCCAGCAGCTCTGCCACGCCGTCGTCCAGCGCGCCGGTCCCGTCGACAAGAGCCCCGCTCCCATTGTAAATTTCCAAAATTCCGGACAGCAGCGCGCCGGTTCCCTGGTACAAGGTCTGCGTGCCGGTTGTCAGCTCGCCGCTTCCGTTTACCA
>CAYVEB010000038.1:5236-11576 GCA_964450645.1 uncultured Oscillospiraceae bacterium
CGTTTACCAGCTCCGCCGTTCCGCCGGATATCCGCGTGTAGCCCGCCGCGATCTGCGCTACCGCATCCGTGTATGCGACGATTCCCGTATCCAGCTTGCTATATTCGCTGACCAACGTGTTGACCGCAGCCGACAGCGCCGACACTTGGTACCCAAGCGCCGTCAGTTTCTGCGCCATCTGACCAAGTCCCTCGTCAAAGGCCGCAAAGCCGGTTTGTAGGGTCTGCGTGCCCTCGGTGAGCTTGGCAATCTCCCCTTGCAGCGTGTTGAGATAGGTCTGCATTCCGTCAATATTGGCGTTGTTTGCGCCCAGCAGCGTCACCATCACTTGCAGCTGGGCAATCTGCGTCCGGATCTGCGTGGCGTCTAGCCCCGCAGATTCCATAACCTCCGCCTGTTCTTGCAGCGTGACAATCATTCCCTGGATCGTACTGGCCGCAACCGTGTTTGACACCTTCAATCCGGCCACATCCAGGCCATTGGCCAGCATGAGCGCCTGATAGCTTTCAAAGCTGACGCTTTGCTCCAGCGCCGCCGCGCCGGCGGCCAATTCGTCGATACCTGCCCGAATCTCTGAAGACGCCGCCGTCAACGCGGTCAATTCCTCCGTGGTGACAGACACACCGCCAAGCGCGCTTTGCAGCCGTACCAGCGCGGCCTGAAACTGCTTGGAGCCTTCCAACAACTCCGGGGATCGCCGCTGCAACGCGTCGAGCGCGCTTTGGATTTGCAGTACGCCGGCATTGAGCGTTTTCAGCCCGCCGCTGAGTTTGACCGCGCCCGCCTGCAGGTCCGCCGCACCGGTCCGCAGCGTCGTACCGCCGCTCTGCAGACCGGCCGCCCCGCTGTGAACCGCGCCGGCTCCGCTCTGCAAGCTCTCCACGCCGCTCTGCAACTGCGTTCTGGCTCCGTTTTGCAGGGCTTCTACGCCGCTGTTCAGCTCTGCCGCGCCGTCGTCCAGCTGGCCGATCGCGTCCAGCAACTGCGTCACCTGCTCCATCAGCGCTTCATCGTCAATTTCAATCTCCAAATTGAGCGGAATCGCGTTGATGGCGATCCCCTCCATCTCAAATTCCGTTACGGTAGCCGTGATTTCCACCGACGCGCCCTTGCCCGGCAAAATCGTGTAGGTCAGTTGCTTATCGCCGCCCACATTGGCCACCGTGGCGCCTTCCGCCACCAGATCGGCACACCGGTTCATATCCAGTGTCATCGACATCTGCAGCGCGTACGCGTCGAAAAAGCCGCGGTCGCCATCCGGGTTTGGGGTAATCTCGATGCCAATGCGCAGCTGGCCGCTTGCGCCAGCCAACTGTGCGGCGGAGCAGGCCGTGCCGTCCAGTTCATAGCGAATTGCAATGTCCCAGGGCAAATCCAGGTCGGCCTGCTCGCCTTCGTAGTAGAGTTTCCCCGCTCCAGCGTCGATGGTCACGGTGCCGTTCTCGTACTGCATCTCGTCCGTGGTGGTCATATTGCGGACGCTCGCATAATCCCCGTGGTCAACGATCTTTCCCGGCTGCTCCAGGTCGAAGATGTTCACCACATCGATCTCCCTGACGCTGCCATCCGCGTTCAAAAGCGCATAGACTACCTCTTCCTTTCCAGGGCTATCCGCCGCGCAGGTATTGACCGGCAGCAGCAACATGGCCAAAATGGTTAGTAACGTGACAATCTGTTTCCCATGTTTCATCTTGCATTTGCCTCCTGTTTCCATTTTCTTCCCATCGCCAACTTGTCAAACATCATCAGCAAGCCCGGCAGAACCAGCAGAACGATCGCCAGAGAGAAAAGCGCGCCGCGTCCGATAAAAATACCCAATTGCGCCAGCAGACGGTTGGAGGAAATGTATCCCATCAGCAGTCCGACCACCGTCAGCGCGCTGCCGGAAGTCAGGATCGACACCGTCACATCCGAAATCGTCTTGACCACGGCGGCTTTCTTTTCCAGCGTCCGCCGGTTTTCCCGGTATCGGTCCGTGACCAAAATCGCATAGTCCACCGTCGCGCCCAGTTGGACGGCGCTGATGATCAAATATGCGATATAGTACACTGGCGATCCCATAAAATACGGAATGGACAAATTGAGCCAGATCGCCGTTTCAATGCTCAAAACCAAGATCAGCGGAAGGAAGAGCGACCGGAGTGTCAGCACCAGCACGACGTATACCGCGGCGATCGCCAGCAGATTGACCTTGATCATATCGGCGGTGACCGTCTGCTTCAAGTCGTACGTGCTCACGCCCTGCCCAGCCAAATAATAGCTGCCTGGGTAGTATTTCTCCGCCGTTGCGCGCATCTGCTCCACCAGTGAAAAGGTCGCCTCCCCTTCCGCTGGCACATCAACCGAAAGAACCATCCGGCTGTAATGCTCCGAAATCAGCTGGGAGCGCGTCCCCTCATCCAGGTAAGACAGGGGGATCTCCGCGCCGACCGTGTCCACATACGACAAAATGCCCGTCACATGGTCAAGCGCCTGCAATTCCCGCGACAGCGCGCGCTGCGTCGCCATATCCTCCTTGGGAACCATCAGCACATACGTGTCGCTCCTGCCGAAGACTTCTTCAATTGCGGCGGTATCTGCGCCGTACTGCGTCTCTGGGCCGAAAATGCCGGACGCGCCGTATTCATATGTATTGGCATTGGACGCCAGATAAGCCGGAACCAACACCACCGCGAAGACGCCCACCATCGGAATTGAGATTCGCCGCACCGTTCTGCCGAACCAGCGGAAACTGGGCACCAGCGCTCTATGCCGCGTTTTATCCATCCACCGGTACGCCATCAAAATCAGCGACGGCATAAAGAAGAAAACGGTTACCAGGCCAATCGCCACGCCCTTTGCCAGCGCCAGTCCCAAATCCGGCCCCAGGCCGAAGCGCATCAACACCAATGCTAAGAAGCCGATGACCGTTGTCAGCCCGCTGGACAAAATCGACGACGTGGATTTGCACAGGGCGTCCACCATGGCGCTTTGCGCATCCGGCGCGTCCTCGCGGCACTCCTCAAAGCGATGAATCAAAAACACGGAGTAATCCAAAGACACCGCCAGCTGCAAAATGCTTCCGGCCGCGTTGGTCACGAAGGAGATCTCTCCAAAAATCAAATTGGTGCCGTTGTTGATTACAATCGCAATGCCTAAGCCGCCCAGTACCAGCAGCGGCTCCAACCATGAACGTGTGGTCAAAAGCAGCACGGCAAACACAAACAGCACCGCGAAGATGGCGATCATCCGCACCTCCGCCACCGTGCTCTCAGTGGCCGCAGCGGTCGAGATCGCATTGCCGGTCATGGCGTTGTCCGGCCCGATGATCTGGCGGATGCCCGCCACCGCATCGAGCAGGCGCACGTCGTCAATCGTCACCGTGAAAAGCGCCGTGTCCTCTTTGTAATACGACCGCACCGTGTCCGCGTCCAGCATAGAAAGCGGCACCGTGATATCCGCCGCGTCATCCAGCCATGTGACCGCCGTCACGCCGTCTACTGCCTGGATGCTGGCCTTGTATTCCAGGGCCTGCGGAATCGTCACACCGCGAACCATGACCCGTGCGTTGGGAATCCCGCCTTGAAACTCCTCCCGCATCACTTCCCCGGAGACCGTAGAATGGGCATCGGCAGGGAGATAATCATGAATCTCATAGTTGACTGCAACCAGCCGCTGCAGCGACAAGCACACAAGAAACGCGGCGACAAACAGCGTCAGCGCCAGCTTTCTGTGCCGGACCACGCATGTATAGAATTTTTGCATGTCACCACTCCTTTTTCCATACTGCTACAACATTATACCGCAATTTTCGCAAGAAGAAAAGTAAAAATTTGATTTGATCCGCCGGAATTCATTGACAAAGGTTCGATTTTGGGATAAACTATGGGTTAGGCTTTAAGGAGATTACGCCTAGAAGGAGTGGAATCTATGGACGCAGGGAGTAGCAGCGGCACAGCTGGCAGTCGATGCGGCAAACGCGGCAGGCCTCTGTGTCTGGAGGTCCGCTCATAACTTTGCGCACTCCGGCCAGAGTGTTTTACTTCCTACTTGTTACATCTCATTTTCATGTTAGGAGGAACGCCTATGGCAGAGCACAAACTCATGCTTGAGAAGACGCTGACCGCGCTTCTCAACGAAAAAAAGTACATTTCTCTGCGGGATATTCTCATCACGATGAACCCGTCGGATATTGCCGCCGTTTTTGACGGACTGGAGGAAGACCGTCTTCCGCTTCTGTACCGTCTGCTGCCCAAAGAGCTGGCGGCGGATACCTTTGTGGAAATGGGGCCGGAAGCGCAAGAGGTTCTGATCCGCGGCTTTTCCGACTCGGAACTGAAAGAAGTCGTCGACGAACTGTATGTGGACGACGCGGTGGATCTGGTGGAAGAAATGCCCGCCAATGTGATCCGCCGAATTTTGAGCCAGGCCGACCCGGAAAAGCGCAAGAGCATCAATGAAATTTTACGCTATCCGGAAAATTCCGCCGGTTCGATTATGACGACGGAGTATGTCTCCCTTCGCCCGAGTATGACGGTTTCCGAGGCGATCACGCGCATCCGCCGCACCGGCGTGGACAAGGAGACGATTTACACCTGTTATGTGACCAAAGACCGCTATCTGCAAGGTATCGTGACTGTCAAGGATCTGCTTCTTTGTGAAAACGACGACGTGCAGATGAAGGACATCATGCTCACCAACGTCATCTATGTCCAGACGCAGGACGACCAGGAGGAAGTGGCGCAAAAATTCTCCAAGTATAATTTCCTGGCGCTGCCGGTGTTGGATTCCGAAAAACGTATGGTGGGGATCGTCACGTTTGACGACGCCATGGACGTTATGGAAGACGAGGCTACCGAGGACATTGAAAAGATGGCTGCCATCTTGCCCTCGGATAAGACCTATATGCGTTCAAGCGTCTTGGACATCTTTAAAAAACGTATTCCCTGGCTGATGCTGCTGATGGTTTCCGCCACCTTTACGGGGATCATCATCTCCCATTACGAGGAGCAATTGGGCTCGCTGCTGTGTTTGAGCGCGTTTATGCCTATGCTCATGGACACGGCAGGCAACGCCGGTTCCCAGGCGTCTGTGACAATTATCCGTGGCCTGAGCCTGAACGAAATTGAGTTTCGGGATATTTTCGCCGTCATCTGGAAAGAAATCCGGGTTGCGGTTGTCTGCGGACTTTGTATGGCGGTTGTCTGCTTTGCCAAGGTGTATCTGGTCGACGGCCTTTTAATGGGCACCAGCGGCGTAGACCTGACCGTAGCGGCTGTGGTCGCACTGACGCTGGCCTTGACAGTCTTACTGGCCAAAGTGGTCGGCTGTACGCTGCCTATGCTCGCCAATCAGTTGGGGCTGGACCCGGCTGTGATGGCCTCGCCGTTTATCACCACCATTGTCGACGCGCTGTCCCTGATGATCTACTTCCAGATCGCCTGCCAGCTGCTGGGCGACCGAATCGCATAGTTTCAATTTTTACCGCCGGGCACATGCCCGGCGGTTTTACTATGCCGTTCGGAATACAACGATCTGATTGACCAGTTTATGGACGCATCGGATACCGCGTCGCTCGGCGCTAGCGGGATTATGCGCCCGATTCTGTTCGCCGGATTTTCACTCATGAGGAGGAAACGTTATTCTACGCTTTTTCCGATCTGTTTGCGGCCGGAATTTCGGAATCAAATGTCTATTTCAGCAAACTGCAGATTGAAAATGTGTTGGCAAGTACGCTGATTAGACAATCCAGAGAAACGGGCGCTTATATCTCGGCCGAAAAAGCGGAATGGTTGTTCCCCTGTTATTTATCTGCTTATCCGAGAAAGAGAATATCAAAAACGGCTAAAATCCTTATAAATCAAGGGTTTTAGCCGTTTTCTTTGTAATTTTGTCGCGTATTTGTCGCTTAAATCTACTTGAAGATACTAAACGATAGTGGACGATAAACAATAGTTCTATGCAGCTAACCATTTGTCAACACATTGTTGAAGTCGTTCTTTCCAGTCATTCTCATCTATAGAAAGTTCACCTTGCTCTAATGCTAAATCAAGAAAACCTCGAACATCTGCCGGGACGGGTTGCGTTGTATGGTTATAAGAATTTTCCACAAGACGCATAAACTGGTCTAATTCAAGCGGTATGATTTTTGACTTTCCACCATAAAGGGCAATAGGGACGTGGTTCAATCCGTAAAAATGCGCCAAAGTGGCAGGGTTTATTGTCAGGGCAATAAAAAGACAATAGGTATCTTTTCCAGTTCGCTTTTTCAGTTGCCCATAATGACGGGCAACAGGTTCACCCTCACTTTCATACTGCCTTTGCCCCGCTTGCAATGTAACTTCTACAGACAAGGCAAAAT
>CAYVEB010000039.1:0-11535 GCA_964450645.1 uncultured Oscillospiraceae bacterium
AAAGTCTTTTTGCTGTAGCCACATATCAAACCATAAATGTATTTTTTTCTCTCTTTCATTCATCAACCGTTCCCCTCCCGTAAATTCTGATTTTATCGCTTGTATGTAAAACTTACCCCCCTACCGCCAACTTACCCTCCTGAGAGCAAAACTTACCCTCCTAATCTCAAGCCGCCGACCTTTCATTAGAACCGCAAAATATTGGTCCATCGTCCCCGCCAAATTGGCCTTCGCAATCTCGTCGCGGAAGATAAAGTCCACCTCCCGGAGAATGTCCAGCTTGTCCCGCGTGACCTCGCCGAGAATCCGGATCGCAAGCCCCGGACCGGAAAACGGCTGGCGCATCACAAGATGTTCCGGCAGCCCCAGTTCCCGGCCCAGCTGCCGCACTTCGTCCTTGAACAGCATCCGCAGCGGCTCAATGATCGCCTGAAAATCCATGTGTTCCGGCAGGGCGCCGACGTTGTGGTGACTCTTGATCACCGCTGCGCTGCCGTAGCCGGATTCGATGACGTCCGGATAAATGGCCCCCTGCACCAGGTAGTCGACGCGGCCGAGCTTTTTCGCTTCCGCCTCAAAAACGCGGATAAACTCGTCGCCAATGATTCTCCGCTTTGTCTTCGGATCCTGCGCAAAGCGTGAAAAAGGCCCCGCGCTAAAACTCGCCGCAGGCGAACATCAGCGCGGACAGAGCGCACAGCGGCGCTGTCTCGCACCGCAGAATTCGCCGCCCCAGGGTGCAGATTTTCATCCCGCACTGGGCGGAGAAATCGACCTCGTCCTGGGTATAGCCACCCTCCGGCCCGGTCATCAGGGCGGCGGTATGAAAGGTTCCGGCGGCAATGGCATCGCGAAAGGTTCTGGCGCGCTCGTTTTCATAGAAATTAACGGCAAGATCTGCCTGCGCCGCCCGCCAAACGGCCTGCTCGTAGGAGTCCAGCGCCAGCACCCGCGGGATGCGGCCCCGCCCGGACTGCTGCGCGGCGGATTGGGCGATTTTTTGCCAGCGCTCAAGTTTTTTGGCGAGGGAAATCGCGTCCGGGCGGCTGACGCAGCGGCTGGAAGGAAAGGCGACGATCTCCGCTGCGCCAAGCTCCGTTGCCTTTTGGATCACGTGCTCGAGTTTGTCGGCCTTGGCGAAGGCCACGTAAACGCTGGCCCGCACGGACGGCTCGGAGGCCGACGAATCCCTGCTCTGGACGACCAGGCTGATCTGGCCGGGGCTGACGTCGCTGACCGTGCAGCGGTAGTCCGTTCCCTGGCCGTCGCAGACGGTTACGGCGTCGCCGCGCTGCAGGCGCAGCACCTTCGCGTGGTCGGCTTGTTCCCCGGTGAGCGCCAGAAATTGTCCGCCCAGCGCCTCCGGCGGCAGAAAAAAACGAGGCATTACAATTCTCCTATGGGCTTAATTTTTCCCGGGGCCCGGCTTTCGTCCGGCCCCGGGCGCTTTACGACCTGGCCAGGCCGTCCACACGCAGCACTTCGCCCGTGATATAGCTGGCCATAGGGCTTGCCAGGAACACAAAGGCGTTGGCGACGTCCTCCGGCTCGCCAATGCGGCGCAGCGGGATCTGGGCAATCATCGGCTCGATCACGGACTTGGGGACGGCCTGCATCATGTCCGTGTTGGTGATGCCCGGCGCGACGGCGTTGACCCGAATCCCATGGGGGCCAAGCTCCCGCGCCAGCGAGAGCGTCATCCCGTTGACGGCGGCTTTGCTCGTGGGATAGGCCACGCCCGCGGGCTGGCCGTAGATGCTGACCATGCTGCTGGTGTTGAGAATGCATCCGCTGTGCCGCTGAATCATATGGGGCACGATGGCGCGAATACAGTAGAACGTGGCGTCCAAATTTAGCGACATGGTTTTGCGGAACATTTCCGGCGTGTAGCCGGTCAGCGGTTCCGAGGCGGACGTACCGGCGTTGTTGACGAGAATGTCCACGCGGTGATACCGCGCCACCACGTCGTCAAACGCGGCCTGAACGGACGCGTAATCGGAAAGATCGGGGCTGATGCCCTCGACGCTCCAAGCGCTGTTTTCGGCCCGAAGCTTTTCCACCGCGGCCTGGGCAGTCTGCGGACGCGAGCCGCAGACAATCACGGCCGCGCCCTGCTCAAGAAAACTCCGCGCAATGGCGAACCCGATCCCACGGGTTCCACCGGTAATGATGGCGACTTGATCCTTTAACAACATACAAATTTGCTCCTCTCTGACAATTTCCATGAGGCTACAACCCCATTTTGCATTTTTTATTATAGCATTTTACGGAAACATGTCAACCGCCTTGCCCCGATTTTTTGCCTGTCTTGCAAATTGCCGGAGGGTATGGTATAATTTTCCTGTTAACCGGCAATTTTGGAGGAGCGCTATGAAACAGGGAATCATTTGGGATCTGGACGGCACCATGTGGGATTCCAGCTTCCAGGTACACCGAGCCTGGAACGCATACATGCGTGAGCATGGAATTCCGATGCGCTTTGCGCAAGACGACGTGCGGAGCTTTTGCGGCAGGACCAACGAGGAAATCGCGGCGCTCATCTTCCCGGACGCGGACGAAGCGTGGCGGGTCGGGGTTGTGCTCGGCTGCTGCGCGTACGAAAATATTCCGCTGGCACAGTACGGCGGGGAGCTGTTCGAGGGGCTGCTGCCGGTTTTGGAGCGGCTGCACGGGCGATATCACATGTCCGTGGTGAGCAACTGCGGCCTGGGGTATATCGAGGCGTTTTTCCGGGGCAATCACACCGGCCGGTATTTTGACGACAGCGAAAACGCTGCACACACGGGGCTTGGAAAGGCGGAGAACATCCGTCTGGTGATGGCGCGCAACGGTCTGGAGAAGGCCGTTTACATTGGCGACACGACGGGCGACTGCAAGGCCGCCGCCGCCGCGGGAATTCCGTTCGTCTTTGCCGCCTATGGCTATGGCGACGTCCCGGGGGCCAGATGGCGCATCGACCGTCTTTCCCAGCTGCCCGGCCTGATTCCGCAAATTTTAAAGTGACGCAGGGAGGATGTTGTTATGCGCAAACAAAAAGGATACCTTTTGCTGGGGCTTGCGCTGGTGCTGATTTTGGCGGCGCTGGTCATCGCGTTGTCGTTCTTTTGGGAAGCGCCGTCGCGGGCCGAGACGGCGTCGGAGAGCGGCGCGTCAGGCCAGATTCTGACGGATTCCGCCGAACCGGCCGAACCGTCGGAGCATCCCCAGCCGTCCCAGGACGTGGCCGAACCCAGCGGGGAGACCGTCTATGAGACAACGGAACCTCCGGTGCAGACGGAGGAGACCGCCAATGTGTTCCCCCAGATTCCAGTGGAGCCTACCGCCGTTTTGCCCACGGTTCCGCGCGTTCCCATGGACGACGTCAGCGAAGACTAACTACGGCCCAAAAACACCGGGGATCCCGCCCGTTCGCAGGATCCCCGGTATTTCATTTTACCGCGTGATCAAGATAAACTGCATTAACATCCTGGCGACTTCCGCGCGGGAGGAGAGTCCCTTGGGATCTAAAATTCCGTTTCCTTTGCCGCTGAGGATGCCCTTGCCCACAGCCCAGCGCATGGCGCTCGTGGCAAAGCCGGAGATCCGGCTCCTGTCCGTGAAAGCTCCGAGCGAACCGGCGGCGGAGGTGTCCTCCCCGATGTAGGCGGCGAAGCGGTACAAGATGGCCGCCGTCTGCTCGCGGGTGATGTTGGCGTCGGGCTGGAACAGCGTCGGTGTGACGCCGGACACAATGCCGGTTTCGGCGGCCCAGTCGATGGCGCCGGTATACCACTTCCCGGCCTTGACGTCGGTGAACGCGGCCCTTGCGGCCGCGCTGGGCCGGTTTGCGTACCGCCACAGGACGTTGACCAGCATGGCGCGGGTCATGGGCGTGCCGGGAGAGAACGCGGTGGTCGTGACGCCGGAAAAGAGTCCCTTGTCCACGGTGAAGTCCACGGCACTGTGGTACCAGGCGGTTGCGGATACGTCCTGGAAGTTCTTCGACGGGCAGCCGACGGCGGGAATCGAGCGGGTCTGGACGTCGCCGCAGCGCGTGCAGATGTGCTGTTCGCTGCCGATGTTGTGGAATCCGGCGGCTGAGACCTGTTCCCAGGGGCCGTATGCGTGCCCAAGCGGCGCGGTTTGCTCGGTGTAGGTGTCGCCGCAGGAGCAGATGTAGCCGATATAGCCGCCCTCGGTGCAGGTGGGCGATTGACTTGCATAGACAGAGTATTTGTGTACGTGCTCGCCGGGCTCTTGTGGTTCGGTTGTGTAGCGCTGCGCGGTCTGATTCATACCGTAGAGCGCCACCGCCGACTGATTATTGAGATAGCAGCCGAATTCCCGTGCCGCGGCGTTATATTGCAGCGTCAGCGAAGGATACTGGGCGCTGGCGACGATCGCCTTGCCTTTGTCGCAGGAGATTGCCCAATACGCCGGGGTGTCCGCCGTGTCCGCCGCATACAGGACGCTGGAACTGCCGTTGAGGGCCAGGTATTTTCCGCTGTTTGTCATGCGGAGGGTGTAATACGTCGTGCCCGCCACCGGTTCGGCCTTGTAGACATAGCGATCGGTGACGCCGGTTAAAAGGTCCCCCTGCACGGCCATGCCTGCGTTTTCCAGCGCGGCCGCGTTGCCGGAGCTTTCAAACGGCTCGGCGCGCAGGACACTGTCCCCGCCCGTCAGGACGTATTCGCCGGTCCAGTCGTCCGCCTGGCGGTCGATCAGGCGAAAGCCCATTTCACCAGTCGGATAGATCCGGTAGGCGTAGAGCGCGTAGAGCGTGGCGCTGGCCCGCGTGAGCGGATACGCGTCGCCGGCGGCATAATACGTGGGCAGGATGTCCGTTTCTTGGACGGGCGTTTCGGCCCAGCCCAGGAATTGGTAATGGTAGTAATCCGACGCGGGCGTGCCGCTGGGCGTGGGCAAAACGATCGATTCGCCCAGATAGCCCTGGCTGTCGGGCTGGGTGACGCCGTCGGGGACGTGGTAGGTGACGGATGCGCGCGCCTTGGCGGCGAATTGCACGGTCACTGTGCAGTCCTGGGTGACGTTTTGCACGGTAAATTGATCGCCGTCCCGGATCAAGGCGGCGGCCCCTTCCGGCTTGACGGACGCCCCGGCGACATAGCAGCCGGGATTCGGCGTGGCGGTGATCGTGGAGCCGCTGAGTACAGCGCTGCCCATGGCCGGGTCGGAGACTTCGACGCGGACGGTATAGGAGCTGCTGGAGGCGTACATGGTCCACGTCGAGAGGACGGTCTGATAGGTGTCCACGTTGCCCTTGCCGGGATAGTCGTCTTCGGAGGAGACGACGATGGGGAACGCGGCATAATTGCTCCGCGCGGCGGAGTAGGAGTATCCGGCATAGGCCGGATCCCAGGAGCCGTGCTCCTGCTTCATGGCGGCAATCGCCTCGGCGACGGTGCTGCCGCCGCGCATCGCATTCCAGAAGGTTTCCTCATAGAGATAGTCGCCGTCGAAGGTGACGGACTGGCTGTAGCCGTACACGACTTCCACGCCGTGCGCCCGCAGCGGGCGGAATATGCCGTCGGTGGCCATGCCCAGGCAGATGGCCATCCAGACGATGCCGTGGGGACTGTCGGACTGCATATGGTTGGAAATGGCGGTTCCGTTGACCAGGTAGTAGTACATCTGGCCGTAGTGCCCGCCGTAGTAGGCGTTGCCGTCCGCATAGTCGGCGTTTGTGATGCCGGCGCCGGATTGCAGGCAGAGATAAGAGGTGGTCGCGCCGGAGGTGTAATCTTCGCCGTTGGCGTAGTCGGTGTCGCCGTGGCTGTCGAGCAGGACAATCGCGCCGTTGGAGATGGCACCGGCCACGGTGTCGATGGTCGCGGAGGAGCCGGAATAGAGGTTGTAGGTGCCGCCGGTGGCCTTGGCAATGGATTGCGCCTCGCGGCGGTACTGCTGGGTAAAGTCGGGGTCGATCCCATAATACGGGCCGATCACATAGACGTCCGCACCGTCGGGCGTGCCGCCCTTGGCCGCGTAGGAAATCGTTTCCGTTTCAGACGAGGACGTCACGCTTTGCGCGTCCGCGTCCCGAAGGAGCTGCCGCAGGCGGGTGCTGTATTTGCAGGCGACGCCGGCGGAGGTCATGAAGGTAAAGCTGTCGTCACCGTGCCAGGCCAGGGTACCGTCCACGTAGAGATCGGAGGCCTCTACAAGCCGCGCCACCCGGTCGATCTGCACGTCTGCGACGGAAGCGGTTGTGCCCATGGCCGACATGGTCCGCTGCTCAAACTGGGTGATTTCGTCCCAGAGGGTATCGACCAGCGCGTACTGCGCATCGGAGATGGGCTTGACCTGCCCGGCTGCCTCCGGCTGATTCTCGGCGGCGGCGGATGGAAGCATCCCGAAGCAAAGCGCCAGGACAAGGCACAATGCAAGAATTCGCAAGTAACGTTTCATATTGTGTTTCCCTTCTTTCTGTGAAAATATGAATAAAAAGCAGACAAAGTCTGTTTCAGACTGTCAAAGAGCCTTGCAGAGTCCGCGCCGGCAGGCGCGAAGGCGTTTCGATCATTTTTCGCGGCGGCAGCTCCGCGCGAATCACCGCCGCAAAAGCGGCGGCCCAGCTCCGCACACCCGCTGCGGCGGGTGTGTACGTCAAAAAATACTTTACAGGTCGCAAACGTGCGCGTCAGTTGTTCTTACCCAACAGCAAACCCGGCAAAGCGGGTTGCTTTTGAAGGCGGGGCATCAGGTGCGCTGTCCGGGAAGCGTGGCTTTCCGGCACCCGCGCCTGAAGGGGAGCCGCGCCGCCGCGACCTGCAACCCTTTCAAATTGAAGCGCAGCGGGTTCGGTTTAGCGCAGCGGGTTTGGTTTGAAGTTTGCCAAAAATCGTTGTTTTTCGACAAGCCGAAGCAGACGAAGGCTGCCCTTTACGGAATCTGGCGCAAGAGTGCCTGTTGGCATCATCGTATCAAAGCCCTTGCACATCCAGAAATTGGCAGATCTCTCCGGCGCACTCCGGCGCGGCGGCGGCGATGGAGCGCTGCAGGGCGTCCAAAGAGAACTGGCAGCCGGACAGGGCGCGCTCGATTCTCGGCGCAAGCGTCCAGTCCATGGCGTCGGAGCAGACGCGCGCGCGGCGGATAATCCCGCCCTCGGCCTGCAGCATCAGCTGCAGGTTCCCCCAGGCGAACTGCCCTTCACAGGAAAAGGTGAACGGCGTGCGGCTTCCATAGAGCCATTCCCAGCTGGCGTTGTGCCGACGCAGCCGCTCGACCTGGGCGGCGTCCAAAAAGTCCTGCCCCAGCGGCGCGGCGGGCAGCCCGTAGACCTCCTCAAACGCGGTCTGGAGCTGGTCGGCCAGCGCCGGACAGGTGAGACTTGACACATACGCGCGCAGATTGACCACCCGCGCGCGCACCGAATCAACGCCTTTTGCCTCCAGCTTTGCTCTCGGCGGGCTGAGATAGCGGGACATCCGCGCCATATCCACATCCACCAGCAGCGTTCCGTGGTGAAAGGCCCGGTCCCCGCTGTGATAAAACGCGTTGCCGGAGAACTTTCTGCCCTCGGCCTGCACGTCGTTGCGCCCGGAGATCTCCGCCGGGACGCCCAGCGCCCGGCACGCCCGGCAGATCACCGACAGCTGCCGCGCCGTGTCCTGATCCCCGGCGGGGAGCAGAAAGGTAAAATTCAAATTTCCAAGGTCGTGGAACACCGCGCCCCCGCCGGATAGCCGCCTGGCAAGGCGGCCGCCCTCCCGCGCGAGCAAGGTGGTGCGGCACTCCTTCCAGGCGTTCTGGTTCCGGCCGATCACAACGGTGTTTTGGTTCTGCCACAGGTAGAGGATGCAGCACTCCGGCTCCCCGCGCTCCAGCAGATATTGCTCAACCGCCAGATTATAGTGCGGGTCCGTGCTCCGCCCGCGAAACACCTGTAATTTCCGGATCATTCGGGCTGCCACCGCAAAACGGGCTTCCTGGAGGCCTGCACTTCGTCCGGCCGGCCAATCGGGGTACGATGCGGCGCTTGGTGCAAAAATTCCGGATTCTCGTGAGCCAGGGCGTACAGCTTGCAAAATACGTCCGCGGCCCAGTCCAGCGTCTCGCGGCTCTCGGTCTCCGTCGGTTCGAGCATCAGCGCCTCGTGGACGATCAGGGGGAAATACATCGTGGGCGGGTGCATCCCGTAGTCGATCAGTCCTTTGGCCACGTCCAGCGCCGAGACGCCGGTTTCCTTCTTCAGCTTGCTCAAATCCAGCACGAATTCGTGCATACAGGGGCGGTCAAAGGCCGCTTCGAAGGTTCCGCGCAGCTTGTGCAGCAGATAGTTGGCGTTCAGCACGGCGTTTTGCGCGGCGTCGGGCACGCCCTCGCGGCCCAGCGTCATCAGATATGTAAGCGCCTTAACGACGACTAGGAAGTTGCCCGCGAAGCTGCGCACCTGCAGGCGGTCGCCGCCGTCCATCAAAATGGATTTGGGCAAAAAGTCCTTTAAAAATTCCTTGCAGCCCACCGCGCATGCGCCGGGGCCGCCGCCGCCGTGGGGCGTGGCGAAGGTCTTGTGCAGATTTAAATGCACGCAGTCAAAGCCCATGTCGCCGGGCCGGACGACGCCCATGATGGCGTTGAGGTTGGCGCCGTCGTAGTAGCACAGGCCGCCGGCGTCGTGGACAAGGCGGGTGATCTGCAGAATGTTCTCGTCAAAAATGCCCACCGTGTTGGGATTGGTCAGCATCAGACCCGCCACGTCGTCGCCCAACGCCGCCCGGAGCGCGTCCAGATCGACACAGCCGTTGGCGTCGGAGCGGATATTCACCACTTCGTAGCCGCACATGGCGGCGGTGGCGGGATTGGTGCCGTGGGCCGAGTCGGGGACGAGGATCTTCGTCCGCCGCTTGTCGCCGCGCGCGTCGTGGTACTGCTTGATCAGCAGCACGCCAGTGAATTCTCCGTGCGCGCCGGCGGCGGGCTGGAAGGTCATGTCCCGCATCCCGGTGATTTCGCACAGGTAGGCCTTGGCTGTGTCCAGGACCTCCGCGCAGCCGGCGGTGGTGTGCGCCGGAGCGAGGGGATGGATCCCGGTGAAGCCCGGCAGCGCGGCCATTTCCTCGTCCAGGCGGGGGTTGTATTTCATCGTACACGAGCCAAGGGGATAGAATCCGCAGTTGACGCCGTGTACCTGGCGGGCCAGCTCCGTGTAGTGCCGCGAGACGTCCGTCTCACTCAGCTCCGGTAGCGCCGGCGCCCGCTCCCGGCGCAGATTCTCCGGCAGCGCGACCTCCGGGACGTCGCACGGCGGCAGGATTGAAGCGCCGCGCCCGGGTACGCTCTTTTCAAAGATCAGTCGCATGGGCTAAGTACCTCCTCCATCACCGCGACAGCCCGATCCAGGGCCTGCTTGGGAACCTTTTCCGTGACGCACCACAAAATTCCGCCCTCCACTGGCAGGCCGCCCAGAATCCCGGCGTCCTCCAGCGCCTGCAAAACTTGCTCCGCGCGGGGCGTTTCGGTGACAAACTCGTGGAAATAAGGGCCGTCATAACGCATTTTGACGCCCGGCAGTTTGCACAGGGCATTGGCAAAATCGTGCGCTTTCGCCATGCACTGGCGCGCCGCCTCGGCCATGCCCTCCGGCCCCATGGTCGCCATGTAGACCGCGGCGGTCAGGGCGCACAGCGCCTCGTTGGAGCAGATGTTGCTGCCGGCCTTTTCCCGGCGGATGTGCTGTTCGCGGGCCTGGAGGGAGAGGACGTAGGCGCGGTTCCCCGCCGCGTCCGTCGTCTGGCCGACGATCCGGCCCGGAAGGCGGCGCATATACTTGGCGGTCGTGGTCATAAAGCCCAGATACGGCCCGCCGTACCCAAGCGGCATTCCCAGCGGCTGTCCCTCGCCCACGGCCACGTCCGCGCCGCAATCGCGCGGGGGTTTGAGGATCGCCGCCGCGATGGGGTTGACGCCCATGACGTACATGGCGCCATGCTCGTGTACCGCCGCGCCGAGGGACTCCGCGTCCTCCAGCAGGCCGTAGAAATTGGGCTGCTGGACGTAGAACGACGCGACGTCGCCCGTCAGCAGTTGCGCCAGCGCGGCCGGATCCGTGCGGCCGCCCTTCGTGGGGACGACCTTCAGCACGTCCCCGGTGCCGTAGCAATAGGTTTGCATGACGCGGATGGTCTCCGGGTTGGCCGCGCCGGACACCAGTGTCACCCGGCGCTTGCGGTCGCGGCACATGGCGGCGGCCTCGGCCGCGGCGGTCGCGCCGTCGTAGACCGACGCGTTGGACACGTCCATCCCAGTCAGCTCGCAGATCATGGTCTGATATTCAAAAATCGACTGCAGCACACCCTGGCTCATTTCGGCCTGATAGGGGGTGTAGGCCGTGAGAAATTCCTCTTTGGCCGGGATGTAGCGGACGATGCTGGGGATATAGTGGTCATAGGCCCCGGCGCCGCGCAGAATGGTGGAGAACACGCGGTTTTTCTCCGCGATCCGCGTCATCTCCCGGCGCGTCTCCAGCTCGCTCTTCCCGGCGGGGATGTCCAGAGGTTTCCGAAGCAGCACTTCCTCCGGCACGTCGCGGTAAAGCTCCAGGTAGCCGCGCAGGCCAAGGATCCGCAGCATCTCCTGGCGCTGGGCAGGCGTGGAGGGAATGTAGCTGCCCATAGTCAATCTTCCTCGGCGCACAGGGCCTCATAGGCTTGCGCGTCCAGCAGTTCTTCCTGGTCCACTACTTCCTCCACCTGGATGATCCAGGCGCCGTAGGGGTCGGAATTCAGGTTCTCCGGCTCGTCGAGCAGATCTTCGTTGACGGCGCTGACCACGCCCGAAACCGGGCTTATCAGATCCGACACGGCCTTGACCGATTCCACATCGCCAAATGGCTCTCCGGCCTCCACGCGGTCGCCCACCTGGGGTAGGTTGACAAATACCACATCGCCCAGGGCGTCTTGCGCGTAGTCGGAAATGCCGATCACGTACACGCCGCCGTCTTCCTCTCTGACCCACTCGTGGGAGCGGGAATATTGCAGTTCTTCCGGATAATTCATTTTTATAATACCTCCTGTATTGTTTTAAAAGCCGAGCTGTGCGAGGAAGCCCTCCAGAGCTTCTTCCATCTGGCTGTCATTGAAGCAATAGCGCATGGTGGTGTATCCGGCGCGCAGGCGCGTCACGTCCTCGCCCACGTCCTTTCCGCGCAGGATGCAGTCGGCCATCAGCTCAGAGAGCCTGGCGAATTCCTCCGGGCCAAAGCCGAAGCGGGTCATTTCGCTCACGCCCAGACGCAGCGCGCCAGAGGCGGTAAAGCCCTCCTCGTCCGGGGTGGCCTGGTAGTTGACGATGATGTTGTTCTCCTCCAGCCGCTCGGCCACCTCCGGCCCGGCGCCGTAGCCCACAGACACGATGACCTGGTGAGTCTGGGTATAGCCGATGGCCGGATCGCCCATCACGTCCAGGCCCTGGGCCTTGAGGCACTTGGCGAAGTGCTTGGCGTTGCGGATGACGGCGCTCTGATAGGCGTCGCGGAAGGTGTTCATCTCATAGGCGGCCATCAGCAGACCCAGCTGGGTGCCCAGGTGG
>CAYVEB010000040.1:0-11222 GCA_964450645.1 uncultured Oscillospiraceae bacterium
TCAAGCAGGAGAACTCCAACAAGAATCCCACGGTCAATGCCGTGCAGCGCGACTATATGGCGGGCGAGGTTTCCAAGGACATCACCCGCCGGATCCTGCTGCCGCAGGACGTCGTGGAGGCACACGAGGCCGGAATTATCCATTTCCACGACGCGGACTACTATGCCCAGCATATGCACAACTGCGACCTGGTAAATTTGGAGGACATGCTCCAGAACGGAACGGTCATTTCCGGCACGCTCATTGAAAAACCCCATTCGTTCTCAACGGCGTGCAACATTGCCACGCAGATCATTGCTCAGATTGCCTCGAACCAGTATGGCGGCCAGTCCATTTCGCTGACCCACCTGGCGCCGTTTGTGGACGTGTCGCGGAGAAAGATCCGTGAGACGGTTCGGCGGGAGCTGGCGGTCTACGGCGTGACGCCTCCGGAGGAGAAGGTGGAGGAGGTTGTGGAGCGCCGTCTGCGGGACGAGGTAAACCGCGGCGTGCAGACCATTCAGTACCAGGTAGTCACGCTGATGACGACCAACGGGCAGGCGCCCTTCATCACGGTGTTCATGTATCTGGGCGAGGCAAGAAACCAGCGGGAGAAGGACGATTTGGCGATCATTATCGAAGAAACCCTCCGGCAGCGCATTGAGGGCGTTAAAAATGAAAAGGGCGTGCGGATCACGCCGGCGTTCCCCAAGCTGATTTATGTGCTGGAGGAGGACAACATCGCCGAGGACAGGCCCTATTGGTATTTGACGGAGCTGGCAGCCCGGTGTACCGCCAAGCGGATGGTGCCGGATTATATCTCGGAAAAGAAAATGCTGGAGCTGAAGATCGACAAGAATGGCGAGGGGCACTGCTATACCTGCATGGGCTGCCGCAGTTTCCTGACGCCTTACGTGGATCCAGAAACCAATCAGCCTAAGTATTACGGCCGGTTCAACCAGGGCGTCGTTACGATCAACCTGGTGGATGTGGCGCTGTCCTCCGGCGGCAATCTCGAGCGCTTCTGGAAGATTTTTGACGAGCGGCTGGAGTTGTGCCACAAGGCGCTGATGTGCCGCCACAACCGGCTGAAGGGCACGCTGTCCGACGCCGCGCCCATTTTGTGGCAGTATGGCGCGCTGGCCCGGCTGAAAAAGGGAGAGCCGATTGATAAGCTGCTCTATGGCGGATATTCCACCATCTCGCTGGGCTACGCGGGGCTGTATGAATGCGTCAAGTATATGACCGGGAAATCCCATACGGATCCGTCGGCCACGCCGTTTGCGTTGGACGTGATGAAGCATATGAACGAGGCGTGCGCCAAGTGGAAGGCGGAGCACAACATCGACTTCTCCTTGTACGGCACGCCGCTGGAATCGACGACCTACAAGTTTGCCAAGTGCCTGCAAAAGCGCTTCGGCGTGATCGAGGGGATCACGGACAAGGCATATATTACCAATTCCTACCACATCCATGTGACGGAGCAAATCAACGCCTTTGAGAAGTTGCGCTTTGAGTCCCAGTTCCAGCAGCTTTCCCCCGGCGGCGCGATCAGCTATGTGGAAGTGCCCAACATGCAAAACAACATCCCCGCAGTGCTGGAAGTGATGAAGTTCATCTATGAAAATATCATGTACGCAGAGCTGAACACCAAATCCGACTACTGCCAGGAGTGTGGCTTTGACGGCGAGATCACCATTGCCGAGGAGGATGGAAAGCTGGTGTGGGTATGCCCCAACTGCGGCAACCGGGACCAGAGCAAGATGAACGTGGCCCGACGCACGTGCGGATATATCGGCACCCAGTTCTGGAACCAAGGCCGCACGGCGGAGATCAGAGACCGGGTTTTGCATCTGTAAGCGTACGCTTTTGCGCTGCCGCCGTAAAAAAGAATTTTGGACAAGCTATGATGCCCCGCCGGTTGATTCCGGCGGGGCATCATGTTTCTGATTCCGGCGGGGCATCACGTTTCTGCCTTTGCGTTTGCCATACGGGCCAGAACGTCGTCGCCATGCTGCGGCGCGGCTTGAGCGGGTGTACCCGTTCGGCTTTTCCAGCGTCTAATCAAATGCGATTCCCAGATAGAAACCGCTTTCCGGCGGTGGCGCGGCCAACCACTTGACCATGCCAAAGGGCCGCCCCTGTCCGGGCGTGCGCACCAAGGCCGTGGCGGCATCAAAGCACGCCGACAGCGCTGGGGCAGCTTCTTCGGCGGCGCAGGATGGGAGCAGCTCTTTAATGAACAGCCGCGAACCGTCCCGTTCCACAATGGCGCAGCCGTCCTGGCCGTGCCAGGAAAAGGCGACCAAATCGCCGCCGGAGCGTTGGCAGAGCTGCCGCTGATAGGCCAGCTCCGAAACCGCATAATCCAAATACCCGTGATCCAGCCAATGCCGCCGCAAGACGCGATAGCGTTCGGCCGAGATCGGGACTGCAGCCACGCGGGCGTTTTTGCCGGAAGTAACGACCGTCTCCCGGCAAAAGAAAGCCGTCTGATAGCCCAGGTTTTCATAAAAACAAAACAGTTCCGGCCCGCCGGGGACCAGGGCTACCGCCTGGACGCCCCGCGCTGCCAGACGGCTTTCCGCGAAGGCCATCAGTTCCCGGCAAAGCCCCCGCCGGCGGTATTCTGGATGCGTGGCGACCGCGTAGAGATAGGCGGCCGGACGGGAATTGGAATGGGCGCAGACGAGCGCCGCGGGGAACCAATAGACCATCGCCGCAATTTTTGGACCGTCCCGCGCGACAAATCCGAACCGCCCGCAGGGATAATTGGAAAAATACAAGCCGGTATACGCCGGACCGTCTGCGAAACATGTCTGCCAGAGCGCCTGCAGCTGGGGCAGATCCGCGGCGTTCGCCGCCGAAACGGTTATTTTCCCAGCCATATCGCGCTGTACTTCTCCGCCAGGATATCCGGGTGATAGCTCTCCTTGGCCTTGCGCAGACCGGGCAGACCCATATCGTCCTCCCGGTTCAAAAAGCGCAGTTCCGGATACTTCGCCTGCAAATACCGGGCAAAGGAACGGTTGATCAGCGGATAGGCGCCGTTGATGTCGCTGTACGCCTTTTCAAAGTTGACGTCGAAAGTATCGGGCGAGGTGCGGTTGCCCATGGTCAGGGCCAAAATCTTGCCGCCCGGCTCGCCGCGCAGAATCAGGCCCTCCATGCCGATGGCCTCGAAGTTTTCGAAGCAGCGGCGGATCGCCCAGGCCTCCAGGCCGTAGTCCTCCGCCCCGTGGACCTGATACCAATCGTCCACCATGGCGCTACATTCCGCGAGAAGCTCCGGCGTGATATCCTCCAGCAGCCAATCGGGATAAGCCTCCTCAAAGCGGTGGATGTGGTTGCGCTTTTGCTGGAGTTTCCTGCCGTTTAGCTCCGCCAGACGCGCGATGTCGTACACATAGTCGAAGCTGTCGCGGTTGGTATGCCAGAAAAACTGGCCTGGGAACCATGTGTCGAGCTGTTTGAGATCCGTTTGGTCCAGACCGTGCATCCGCAGCGGGATGCCGCGGGCGGTGGCGTCGTCCATCAGTGCTTCGAGCGCGGTGCGCACGTCGCCGCCTACAGGGTAGAGATAGATGCTCCGGTCGCCCCAGTGGGAGAAGACGCAGACGCATCCGGCAACCATCGCGAATTCCTGACGGCCCCACATGAACAGATTGGCAAAGGAGTATTCGCTGTTTTGCTTCCCGTCGTGAAAATAGCAGTCGGTGATCATTTGCTTGTGCTGAATTTGAACTTGTTCAAAGGGAATCATAATTTTGCCTCTTTTGGTCTATTCTATTGTTTGTCTATATTTTATCACGGTGCGCGCACGGATTCAAGGAATTTTTTACCAGAAAAACGGTTGCAAAACAGGGCCAGATTTGGTATACTAATACCGTTGTTGGATCAGATTCCTTCGCGCGGATCAGGCGGGCGCCGTGGAAACGGCGGCGCCTGTTTTGCGCTGTTGATGGCGCGAACATGCCCACGACCGGCGCGAGAACAGTTAGGAGAGATGTCGTTTGAAACGAAAGCTGCTTGGATGTATCTTAATACTGACGGTCCTGTGCGGCTGCACGGATACGCTTGCGGATCCAGCAAGGAAGCAGTCCACGTATAGTTCCATGCCGCCGGAGACGGAAGCGACGGAAATGACGGAAGCGACGGAGGATCCATCCGCAGAGTCTGTCATGGCCGGGGCGCAGAATCCGCAGCCGGCGGAGTCGGAGCCGGCGGAGTCGGTTGTGCCGCCGGAAGTTGGCGCCAATTTGGCGGTGGCGCAGACGGCCGTCACAGTCGACGGCACGGCGCTTGCCGCATGCTATACCGCGGAAGGGGAGAACACCCTCTTGCTGCGCGTGCGGGAGCTGGCCGATGTGTGCGGCGCTACGTATACGCCGGAGGCGGATCGCTGCCGTTTGGAGACGGAAACGTGGCGCGTTGAGCTGTCGGATGCTTCCGCTTCTGTGGACGGGCAGCCGTTGGAAATGGCGGGTGTGTATGACGGCGAGGATTGGTACGCGCCAGTGCAGATTTTGGGGCAATTGGGCTATACCGAGCTGCAGGATCCAGAGCAGAACCATTTTTATTATACCCGTATGCCGGATGTGACGCAGATTCCGGCGGGGATCACCGTGCCGGTGCTGATGTACCATGCGGTGAGCGACAATATCTGGGGGACGGAGGAGTTGTTTGTATCCCCCGGTGAGCTGGACAAGCAGCTGCAATACCTGACGGACAACGGCTACACGCCCATTTGGTTTGAAGATCTGCCCGATGTGGCGCAGATCGAGAAGCCGGTGATCTTGACCTTTGATGACGGCTATGACGACAACTATACCGAGCTGTTTCCCCTACTGCAAAAGTATCAGGTCAAGGCCACGATTTTTGTGATTGCGGGCGATCTGGCGCAGCACCATAAGATGACGGCCGAGCAGGTGGCGGAGCTGTCGCAGTCGGGCCTGGTGTCGATCCAGAGCCACACGATGACGCACAAATACCTGGTGGACTTTGACGAAGAGGAACTGGAATACGAGCTTGGCCAGTCGCAGCTGGAATTGACCCGCATAACGGGCAAGCAGCCTTGCGTACTGTGTTATCCAAACGGCGCCTATTCCCAACAGACGCTGGATCAGATGACAAAATACTACCGGTTCGGAATTTTGATGAACGGCGACACCTATGTCACCGGGGTAAATGACCCGCTGCTGATCCCCCGCTTCTACGTCTCGCGGTATACGGACCTTGACGGCTTTATTAACCTCCTTTCATAGGTTGCGGGATGAGACGGGAATTTTGGCTGAAAACGGCAATTTTTGCGGTTTTGCTGGTGTTTACGGACTATTTTTTGCCGCTGTTGTGCGCTGCCCAGAGCCAGCTGTTGTTGCTGCTGCTGGTCTATATTCCGGGCTTGACGTTTGCGCTTTCCTGGTTTTATGGCCTGGTGAGCGGCTTTTCCTGGCCGTATCCTTTTGCGGTTGCGGCGCTGTTTGTGCCGGCTGCTCTGATCTATTATAACGCGACCGCTCTGTGGTTTGCACCGGTCTACGGCCTTTGCGCCGGGCTTGGGTGCGTTTTCGGCAGTCTGTGGCGGAAAAAATCCTGATAAAATTTTTCCCGCCGACACACACTGACAGACTTTTCACTTTGGACGCGCTAAAATGTTCTCACAGCTTATCCAATGCGAGCATGCTTCATATCCCCTTGCCCTCCGAAAGGAGGGCAAATTTTTCTTGCCCGTTGCAAGAGAACCGCGCTTGTGGTATACTATGTAAAAATGGCGAGAAAAAGGAGCAGGTATGAAGCAACGGGCAAAATTTTGGATTTTCTTTTTTCTGTCGGCGCTGTGGGCCGGTATGATCTTCGGCAGGTCGATGCAGCCGGCGGTGGTGAGCGACCAGGAGAGCGGGAGCGTGCTGTCGTGGGTACAGGTTTTGTTCCCTGGGATGACGATGTATGTAATCCGCAAACTGGCGCATTTGGGGGAGTTCGCCGTACTCGGCTGGCTGGTTTTGATGGCGCGGCGGAATCCGGAGCGGCGGAACATAAGCCTGCCGCTGCTCGTCTGCGTGCTATGCGCACTGACGGACGAAACGATCCAGCTGTTTGTGGAGGGGCGCAGCGGCCAGGTGCAGGACGTCTGGATTGACTTGGCGGGGATTTTTACCGCCGCGCTGGTTGTTTCGGCGGCGCGATGGCTGCGCGGGCGGTTAAAAATGGCGCGCCGCGGAGAGGCGGAAATTTCTCAAAAATAATTCTTTTTTCTCAAAAATGCTTGACAAATTCCGCACCATAGGCTATAATCTACCTTGCTGTTTGGCGGAAAACACAAATATGGTTATGGCGGCATAGCTCAGTTGGTAGAGCACCCGGTTCATACCCGGCCTGTCATCTGTTCAAATCAGATTGCCGCTACCATATGGCCCGTTGGTCAAGTGGTTAAGACTCCGCCCTTTCACGGCGGCATCATGGGTTCGAATCCCGTACGGGTCACCACCGCAATATTTTACAAAGCCCTCAAGAAGGATGTCTTCTTGAGGGCTTTGGCTATTGTAGGGACACCGCCAAATTTGAGGTTTTCTGTCAATAGTTGGGGTAAAAGAAATTCTTATGGGCGGCCGGTGCGGGAAAAAGTTGGATAGTAAGCGTATTATAGCCAAGCCGCGGGGCGGCGGTAAGCACACGAATACGGGGCGAACACATTGGAACAAATAATTGGAATAGGCGAAGCCATGTCGGGTTCGGGGGTTTTCATTTATCATGCGGACTGGGATGAGGAGATCATCTATGCCAACAATGAGGTGTTCTATCTGTACAATGCGAGACGATGGAGCAGTCCCGCAAGCTGACGGGGAACTCGTTACGCGGCATAGTGCATCATCTGTTCCAGCGGCCATCCGGACGCGCACGGTGCCGATCGCAGCAATGACGGCGAACGCATTTACAGAGGATGTGCAGCGGACGATTGACAGCGGAATGAGCGTACATACCGCTAAGCCGCCCGATATCGCCGCGCGGCACGAGTCATGCAAACGCCTGATGGCCGCGCGGCAATAGCGAGTCAGGTTAATGGAAGGAGCGACTGCCGCGCCAAAATTCGGAAATTTCCGGGGAAAAGGACGGGCCTGTTTGCTACGGCGCCGTATACGGAGAAACGGCGGCATTTCCGCGGTTGATCCATGCGGTGGAGGCGTCCATGGCGATCCGGCAGGCGTTTGTTTGATCGAGGGCGTTCAGCATGACAAAATCATGGATCGTCCCCTGGACGCGCAGGGCGGTGACGTCTACACCCGCCCGGCGCAATTTTTCCCCGAAAGCCTCCCCTTCGCTTCGCAGGACATCCGCCTGCCCGTTGAGGATCATCGTCTGCGGCAGACCGCGCAGCTGTTCTAAGGTCGCCCGGAGCGGGGAAGCTGTAATTTGATTCCTGTCCCGGACGTTGGGGGCATATTGCTGCCAAAACCATTCCATTCCCGCCCGATAAAGATAATAATTTACGGCAAATTGGCGATAAGTAGCGGTATTGAAGCAGGCGTTGGTTACGGGATAGTACAGAAGCAGCCTTGCGATTGGAGGTCCGCACCGGACTTTTGCCATCAGCGCCATGGCGATTGCCATATTCCCGCCCACGCTGTCGCCGGCGACCGTCAAGGTTTGAAAGCCACCGCACCAGGCGCTTCCGAGAAGCTCTTGCAGATGGGAGAGTATAAAATAGCATTGCTCAATGGCCACTGGATACCGTGCCTCGGGCGAACGGGAGTATTCCGGAAAGACCACCAGGGAATTCGTCCTTGCGGCCAGCTCCCGGACCAGCTTTTCGTGGGTGTGAAAGCTGCCGAATACCCAGCCGGCGCCGTGGATATAGAATATGACGCTGGAAATATTGGCGTTTTCCACCGGAGCGATGAAATAGACGGGGATCCGGCCCCATGTTTCGGTATCAACGGCGCGCGAAGTAATTTCCGCCGGGAACATGCGAACCGGCGAATTCTGCGCCTCCTCCAGGATTCTGCGTCCCTGTTCAGGCGGAAGCTGAAAAATTAGCGGCGGCGTGGAATTTTGATTGCAAATGGCTTCCGCCGCCGCTTCCAATGGAACCGAGCGTTTCATAAAATCCCTCCAGGATAAATCTTTATGATCCATCCTATGCAGAAACGCCATGTCCCGCGCATGACAATTCAGCGTGTTTTTGCGGTGCTTTGTCAATAGCTGGAATAAGAATGATTCAATTACCGAAGTAATGATCAATGAACCGGAAAATATGTTTAGCAGATTAAAATGACGGTGTTACAAGGAGCTGCGGATTCGCCGCTGGATGCAATCCGTCAGCAAATTGCTTTGGCAGCCGACATCTTAATTCATTTGTCTAGATCAAGAGATAAGTCCAAAGAGACTATGAAGATTACAGAAGCTGTTGGGTAGTCCAAGCCACCGGCAAAGCCGGTGGCTTGGACTTACGGCTGTTTCGGCAGGAGCGGGAGCAGCGCGCTGCGCAGGTCTGTCAGCTGCTCTTCTTCTAAGTACAGCGGCATCCGGCAGGGTCCGACGGCGTATCCCATTTGCTCGAGCGCGTACTTAACCGGCAGAGGGTTGACATGGGAAAAGAGAAGGTCGATCAAGGGCATGGCGTCGCTTTGCATCCGTGCCGCGGCGGGGTAATCGCCGGTCAGGCAGGCGTTGACCATCCGGACGACGGCTGTTGGGTCGACGTTGGCCATAGTGGAAATTACGCCTTTTGCCCCAAGCGCCATTGCGGCGACGATTTGATCGTCATTTCCCGTCCAAATATTCAGCGTTTGCGCGCAGGCGCCGTAAAGCTTGGAGAGCATCGGCAGATTAGAGGACGCCTCCTTGACGCCGTTGACGTTGGGAATTTCCGCCAGTTTTTGGTAGGTCGCGAAGCTGATGTCCAGTCCGGTGCGGGATGGCACGTTGTAGACGATAATGGGCAAGTCCACTGCTTGGGCAAGGGCCGCATAGTGCTGCACAAGTCCCGCTTGGGATGTCTTGTTGTAATAGGGCGTCACAGCGAGCAAGCCGTCCGCGCCGTATGCCTGGGCAAGCTTTGCCAAGTGGACGGTATGCTTGGTGTCGTTGCTGCCGATGCCGGCGATGATTTTGCATCGGCCCTTTGCGTAGGTGACAGCGTGGGAGATGAGCAGCAGCTTTTCCTCATCGGTGAGTGTTGAGGCCTCGCCGGTGGTGCCGCAGACGGCGATGGCGGCCACGTGCGCGTCGAGCTGCATGTCCAAAAGCCGGTCAAACTCGGGCAAATTTAGGCCGTTTTTGTCAAATGGCGTGACGATGGCAGTGCAGACGCCGGTAAACAGGGGTGTTTTCATGTGGTTTCCTCCTTTGGTGTTGGATACGATTCCGGGATAAAATTTTTTCTCCCGAGGCATCGCTTGTCCGGTATGCCACATCTTATGCGGTCAAGCCGCCCGATATTCCGGGATTGCATTTGTCAGGTATGTTTGCTATAATAATGTCTGTCCAATAAACTGCTTGGCGGGTTATTCGTGCGGCGTATGCCGCACAAGTCTATAAAACCGACCTAAATGACCCAATTTACAGACATCAGCGATTGTTACAATGCGTACTGCTATTGGCGCTGCATGCAGCGCCAATAGCAAAGTGCAAGGGTTTGGGTATAAGCATCCGAAACCCTTGCACCAGAACAATGCCAATGTACCTAAAAAACCAAGGCTTTTCAGGCTTGCGGCTTTGTTCCGTAAGCATTATAATTAGGAGCGACAAAGCGATTTGCAGCCGGCGGGCGCCGGATTTAAGAGAGAGGACACACATGAAAACGAACGATTTTTATTACGAACTGCCGGAGCGGCTAATTGCGCAGACGCCGCTGCAGCGCCGGGATAGCTCCCGGCTAATGGTCATGGACCGAAAAACAGGAGCCGTGGAACACCGGCATTTTTATGATCTTGTGGAGTATTTGAATCCTGGGGACGTACTTGTGGTGAATAATTCCCGCGTGATTCCCGCAAGGCTCCTGGGGAACCGGCCAACTGGCGGCGCTGTGGAGGTACTGCTACTGCGCGACTGCGGCGACGGCGTATGGGAATGCCTGACAAAACCGGGCAGAAAAACCCAGGTCGGCCAGGAGCTGATCTTTGGCGACGGCGTTTTGACCGCGACAGTAGTGGAAGCGGCCGAGGATGGGAACAAAATGGTGCAGTTCCACTATGACGGGATTTTCCTGGAGATCCTCGAACAGCTGGGCAAAATGCCGCTGCCGCCCTATATTAAGCAGACGCTGGAGGATTCCGAGCGTTATCAGACGGTCTATTCCAAAGTCAACGGCTCCGCGGCTGCACCGACGGCCGGCCTGCATTTTACCGAGGATCTGTTAGAGAAAATTCGCCGAAAGGGCGTAGCGATTGCCGAGGTGACTCTGCACGTGGGATTGGGGACGTTTCGCCCTGTAAAGGCGGACGATGTGACAAAGCACACCATGCACAGCGAATTTTGCATGATGGATGAAGCTGCGGTCGCGCTGCTGAACCGAACGAGGCAAAACGGCGGGCGGATCGTCTGTGTCGGCACCACCTCTTGCCGCACGCTGGAAAGTTTGGTCAACGCGGATGGCACCTTTTCTCCCAAGTCCGCGTGGACAAATATTTTTATCTATCCCGGCTATCAATTTAAGGCGATGGACGCCCTTGTCACCAATTTTCATTTGCCGGAGAGCACGTTGGTCATGCTTGTGTCTGCTTTTTCCAGCCGGGAGCATATTCTGAATGCCTACCGGATTGCGGTGGAACAGGAATACCGTTTTTTCTCGTTCGGGGATGCCATGCTCATCGCTTAACATCGTTTTTAGACATTTGTCAACTCTCCTGTGGCCCATGATAGCATAACCGTATTCTGTTTTCAATGTGCAGAGTTTTCTCAGAACGGCAGGTCGCCGTCGTCCGATATGTCCATGAACCCGTCGTTGTCGGTCTGACCACCATTTCGGTAGCCTTCCCTGCCTCCCTGAGTGCCGGAGGCATAATTCCCTCCGTTTCGCTCACTGGCGGTCTTGCTCTCCGCAAACTCGACGGATGATACGACGACATCCACGCCATAGACCTTTTCCCCGTTGCGGTCCGTGTAGTTATTGTTCCGCAGCTCCCCCTCCACGACGATTTTCGTATCCCTTGCGGAGATACTTGTCTACGAACTCCCCCTGCTTGCCAAATGGATGTATACTAAAAAAGTGGACAAGTATGGTAGGATAGAAGACAAGTAAGGAT
>CAYVEB010000041.1:0-10660 GCA_964450645.1 uncultured Oscillospiraceae bacterium
TCAGCCATTGTTACAATGCGTACTGTCATTGGCGCCGCGTGCAGCGCCAATGACAAAGTACAAGGGGTTTGAATAATAAAAATTTAAACCCCTGCACCAGTAAAAACCAATGTGCCTATAACGCCAAGACTTTTTAGGCTTGCGGCTTTGTGCAGTAGGCATTATAATAGAGGTGTGTCCGCAGAGGAATTTTATTTCGACAGGTAAGAACTATGAAATTTACAAAAATGCACGGCAACGGGAACGATTTTATCATCCTCAACAATATGGACGGCCATATTCCGGAGAAACTTCTTCCGGACCTGGCCAGGGCCATGTGCCCCCGCCGGACGAGCATCGGCGCGGACGGGCTGATGGCCGTTTCGCCGGCAAAAGGCGGCGGCGACTTCGCCATGTGCTATTTCAACAGTGACGGCTCTATCGGCGAGATGTGCGGCAACGGCGCCCGCTGCATCTGCCGCTATGGGTATGACAACGGTCTGGCCGGGCCTAGGGCGCGGATTGAAACCACCGCCGGTCTTGTGACGGGCGAACGCCTGGGGCCGCAGGAATACCGCGTGCGAATCAACACGCCGTCGCGCATGGAACTGCACCGGGAACTGGATGGTCTTGCCTGCGCCTACGTGGAACTTGGGAACCCAGGGCTTCCCCATCTGGTCTTGTTAATGGAGGGTATGCGGCCCGCGTCCCCGGCGCGGCTGCTGCCGCGGGCGCGGACGCTGCGCGCGCACCCGGCGCTGGAAAAGGGTGCGAACGTCAACTTTGTCTGGCAGCTGGACCGCCGGACGCTGTGGGTGCAGACCTATGAACGGGGCGTCGAGGATTTCACCCTCTCTTGTGGAACCGGCGTCTGCAGCAGCGTCGCCGCGCTGACGCTGCTGGGCAAGCTGCCAGGCAGAGGGATTTGCGTGCGGACCGCAGGCGGGACGTTTATCGTCGACGCGGAGGTAGAGGACGGCGCAGTGACGGGCCTGTACCTCACCGGCCCGGCGCGGCTGGTCTTCACTGGCGAATTCTACCCCGACGGGCAAATTGACTTTTGATACGGGATTTCCATAAAAAATAGACAAGTCTATTTTTTATAAAATTGCAAATAAGACGGCTTTGGGGCGGCTTGCCGTTCCAAAAGGGCTGCGCTCCGCACAGCCTTCTCCAATAAAAATTTTTTGTTTTGCTATGCAAAAGCATAGTAAAATGACCATCTGCCGTCTCCGACGGCACGGCTTGAAATTTAAGCGCGTGGGACCGGACGCCCCACATGCGCGTAAACTTCATGCGCTACAGAGCATTTGCATCCATCGTGGTACACCGCCTGCACACGAAGTTTTATTGAAGTTTTATTGAAGAATCGTATGAGAAAGATTCAACCTTTTGCAGAAAGAGATATTGTATATGCGCCTTGGTAACATTGAACTTCAACGAAAAACCGCCCTCGCGCCCATGGCGGGGGTGAGCGATCTGGCCTTTCGCACCCTGTGCGCCCGCCTGGGCGCAGCGATGACCGTGACCGAGATGGTTTCCTCCCGCGCCCTGGTATACCAGGACCGCAAAAGCGTGGGCCTTCTGAAAAAGAACCCGGGGAGCGTCTGCGGCGCGCAGGTCTTCGGCAACGACCCGGCCATCATGGCCCAGGCGGCCGTTCTGGCCCTGGCGCACTCCGGATGCGATTTTATCGACATCAACATGGGCTGCCCCATGCCCAAGATTGCCGGAAACGGCGACGGCTGCGGTCTGATGCGGGATCTGCCCCTGGCCGGACGGATCATCCGCGCGGTGGCGGACGCCGTCCCGGTACCGGTAACGGTCAAAATGCGCATGGGCTGGGATCGGGGCAGCATCAACGCGGTGGAGTTGGCGCAGCTGGCGCAGGACAACGGCGCGGCCGCAGTTACCGTCCACGGCAGAACCCGGGCCATGCTCTACTCCGGCGTGGCCGACTGGGACATCATCGCCAAGGTCAAGCAGGCCGTGCAGATTCCCGTCATCGCCAACGGCGACGTGGTGTCCGGGGCGGCGGCGGCGCGCTGCATGGCCCGCTCCGGCGCGGATATGGTGATGATCGGCCGCGCAGCCTTTGGCGACCCCTGGATTTTCCAGGAGGTCAACGCCGCGCTGGACGGCCTCACGCCCCCGCCCCGGCCCCCGCTGGCACAGCGGATCGATCTGGCGGTCGAGCAGTTTGAACTGGCGCGGCGGGACAAGGGCGAGCACATCGCCTGCCTGGAGGCGCGGAAGCATTTCGCCTGGTACCTGCGCGGCGTGGCCTACGCGGGATATTACAAGGGGAAAATTGCGCAAATTCAGTCCATGGAAGACATATACAAAATTGCCGCCGGCGTCAAACGGGATTTGAGGTGACCGGCTTGAACTGCGATACCGAGTGGGTGCGGAAGGCGGCGGACGGGGACGCGTCCGCCTTTGAGCAGCTGGTGCGCAAGTATCAAACGCCGGTTTACAACCTTGCCCTGCGGATGGTGGGCAACCGCGACGACGCAAGCGATCTGGCGCAGGAGGCATTTCTCCGCGCCTGGCGGGGCCTGGGCGCTCTGCGGGCGGACACGGCGTTCTCGTCTTGGCTGTACCGGCTCACCTGTAATCTCTGCATGGATTTTCTGCGCGGCGCCAAGCGACGCAAAACCCTCTCCCTCACCCGCCCGGATGAAGAAGCGGACGCCCAGTGGGACATTCCGGATCCCGCGCCTGGCCCGGAGGACCATGTGCTTTTGGACGAGGACCGCGCCGTTTTGGAGCGGGCCATGGCGTGGTTAAATACGGAGCACCGCAAAATTCTCACCTTGCGCGTAATCAACGGCCTGAGCTATGCTCAAATCGCGGACATTCTCGGCGTCGCCGAGGGGACGGTCAAATCCCGCCTGGCCCGCGCGCGGCGGAATCTGCGAGAAAAAATGATCGAGCTTGGGAACCAGCCCGCGCTCGCCACGTCTAGAAAATCAGGGAGGAGAGGACACAATGAATTGTGAGCAAGTGTTTGAGCAGTTATCCGCGCTGCTCGACGGCGAACTGAACGCCGAGGAGCGCGCTCAGCTCCAGGCGCATTTGGACGGCTGTCCCCGCTGCCGGGCTTTGTTGGAGGAGCTTCGGCAGACGGACGCCGCCATGGCGGACTTGCGGCAGCCCCCTCCAGCGGACTTTGCCCAGGGCGTTTTGGATCGCATCGGGCAGAACGCGGCCAGGACGAAGCAAAAAAAGCGCTTCCGCCTCGCCGGCACCTGCGCCGCAGCGGCGGCTGTGCTGGGATTGGTCATCGGTGTGGGGCTCCGGAATTTGCTCCGGGAGCAGCCAAGCGGCGCCCCGTCTGTCAAAGCCGGGGAATTTGCCGAAGCGGACAGTGCCATGCCCGCCGCCGAAGCGCCGCAGACGGCTACGATGGCCGCCGGATCCCACCTTGGGGAGACTTTCGCCGCGCAGGACATCTCCGGCGGTGAGAGCCTAGTTCTATACGGGGTAACGGCGCCGGAACTGACGGAACAGGAGTTGGTCTGGCGGCAGGCCGACGTTGCGGATCCCTGGACGTTCCTGGAGGAGCTCGGCCAGCAGACGGCGCCAGCGGCGGAAAAGTCCGGCAGTCTGTACACAGTCTGCTGCTACCAGGTGGAGCCAGGTGTGCTGGACACGCTCGCCGCGGCCAACCATGCGCAGATTGCCGCTGGATACAGCGGCGAGGAAACCGGCGGCGCCAGCGGCGCGTCAGACGGCGAAGACACCAGCGCGCCGGAAAACGGCGAAGATGCCGCCACGGTGTACCTCATCCTTCCGCAGGAAGAAAACTAATCTATAATATATAATGTGTTGCCGGGTATAATGTGTTGCCGGGAGATCGGACGTGTTTCTGCTCCACCGGCTTTCGTGTCAGTTTTTCGTGTTGCGATCTTGCGGATTTTGTATTATAATAATACTTATGCTACGAACTGTACACGAAGGAGAATCCAAATGGAACCCAAAGAAATTATCCAACATGCGTTTTTCAGCGGGGAACGGCCCTTGTTCCACGGCCAGAACCTGGAAATATACGACACTACCTTCTCCGATGGCGAGTCACCCTTAAAGGAGAGCCGGAACATCGCACTGTCGGGCAGCATGTTCAAGTGGAAATATCCCCTGTGGTACGCCAGCGACATCACCGTAAGCAACTGTGTCTGGTTTGAGATGGCCCGCGCGGGCGTTTGGTATACCCGGAACATCACTGTGGAGGATTCCGCCATTGAAGCGCCGAAAAATTTTCGCCGCTGCCAGGGCGTCACGCTCCGGCGGGTGTCCTTTCCCAACGCCGCCGAGACCTTGTGGTGCTGCAAGGACGTCGCCATGGAGCAGGTCACGGCTAAGGGCGACTATTTTGCTATGAACAGCGAACATATGACCGTTCGCGGCCTGACGCTCTATGGCAACTATTCCTTCGACGGCGCGAAGCACGTGGAAATCCGCGACTCCCGTCTCTTGTCCAAGGACGCGTTCTGGAACAGCGAGGACGTCACGGTCTATGATTCCTTTATTTCCGGCGAATACTTGGGCTGGAACGCGAAAAACCTGACGCTGATCAATTGCACGGTGGAGAGCCTGCAGGGCATGTGTTACATCGACAATCTGATTATGAAAAATTGTAAGCTGCTCAATACCACCCTGGCCTTTGAATATTCCACCGTGGACGCCGACATCGTCGGGCCGGTGGACAGCGTGCTCAACCCCTCCGGCGGTGTCATCCGGGCCGACCGCATCGGCGAGCTGACCTTAGAGCGCGACCGGATCGATCCCACGAAGACGAAAATTATCTGCCGTCAGGCCTGATTTTGGAGGAAATCGCCATGCACTATGATTTTGACGCTCCCATCGACCGCCGGAACACAGGCTCCCTCAAGTGGAATGTAGCCGCGCACGAACTGCCCATGTGGGTCGCCGACATGGATTTCCCGGCCGCGCCGGAGATTCAGGCCGCCATCCGCGCGCGGGCGGAACACGGCGTGTTCGGCTATTCGGTGACGCCCGATGCGTGGTACGGGGCCTACCAGAACTGGTGGCGGACGCGCCACGGCTTCGCCCTGGAAAAAGACTGGCTGATCTTCTGTACCGGCGTCGTCCCTGCCATCTCCAGCTTGGTGCGCAAGCTCACCACCCCGGCGGAAAAGGTGCTGCTGCAGACGCCGGTTTACAACATTTTTTTCAATTCCGTTTTGAACAACGGCCGCCAGGTGCTCGAAGCCCCGCTGCAATATGACGGCCAGAACTATACCATTGACTTTGCGGACCTGGAAGAAAAACTGGCCGATCCGCAGACGTCCTTGATGATTCTCTGTAACCCCCACAACCCCACCGGCAACCTCTGGGACCGGGAAACGCTCGCGCGCATCGGCGAGCTGTGCTGGAAGTACCATGTAACCGTCGTCTCGGACGAGATCCACTGTGACCTGACCGATCCGGGCTACAGCTACGTCCCCTTCGCCTCTGTTTCCGACAACTGCCGGGAAAACAGTGTCACATGCATCGCGCCGACCAAGGCGTTCAATCTGGCTGGGCTGCAGACGGCTGCGGTATCCGTGCCGAACCCGGTTCTGCGGCACAAAGTCTGGCGCGCGCTGAACACCGACGAGGTTGCCGAAGGGAACGTCTTTTCCGCCATCGCGGCGATTGCCGCTTTTACCGAGGGCGGCCCTTGGCTGGACGAACTGCGCCAATACATCGCGCGGAACAAGGCGCAGCTGCTCCAGCTGATGGCAGACGCGCAGCTGCCCATCCACGCGGCGCCCTCCCACGCCACGTATCTGCTGTGGCTCGACTGCTCGGCACTGCCGGGCACGGCTGCGGAGTTTGCCGGTTTCCTGCGCGCGCAAACCGGGCTTTTTCTCTCGGAAGGGGCGCAATTTGGCGGCAACGGCGCGCACTTTCTGCGCATGAACCTGGCCTGCCCCAGCGCGACTGTGCGCGATGGCTTCCACCGTCTGCGCGACGGCGTCAATGCGTATCTGCGCGCCAAATAGCGGGCTTTCCCAGGTTGTATACGGGAAAAACTGGGTATCATAATGGCACAAAACTACGCGGGAGGATGCTATGAAAAAGGTTTTGCTGATTGGCACGGGCGGCACGATTGCCTCTGAGATGACCGAGGCGGGGCTGGCACCGATGCTCACATCCCAGCAGCTGCTGCAATATGTGCCGGCGATTTCCAACGTGTGCGACGTCACCTGCCTGCAGCTGTTCAATCTCGACAGCACCAACATGACGCCCGCCCACTGGGTCGCAATTGCCGACGCCGTGCGCAAGGAATTTGACCATTACGACGGGTTCGTCATCTGCCACGGCACCGACACCCTGGCCTACACCGCCGCGGGACTGTCCTACTTGATTCAAAACTCGCCCAAGCCCATTATCCTGACCGGCTCACAGAAGCCCATTACCTTTGAGTCCACCGACTCCAAAACCAACCTGCTCGACAGCTTCTTGTGCGCCACCTCCAGCCTTTGCGGCGTGATGGTGGTGTTCAACGGCAAGGTCATCGCCGGTACCCGGGCGAAAAAGACGCGCTCGAAGAGCTTTATGGCCTTTTCCAGCATCAACTATCCGGAGCTGGCCGTTCTGCAAAACGGCTATCTGATTGAATACATCCGCTGCGAAAGCCGGTCGGAGCCGACATTCTATGAGACGCTGAATCCGCGCGTCGCGCTGCTCAAAATGATTCCCGGCACGCAGCCGGATCTGTTTCAATACCTGCTGGACCAGAATGATGCGCTGATTGTGGAAAGCTTCGGTGTCGGCGGTCTGCCCTCCTACAAGGAACTGGGCATCGAGGAGGTTTTGCTCCGCGCCATCGACCGCGGCAAGACCGTCGTGCTCACCACGCAGGTGCAAAACGAGGGCAGTGACCTATCTGTTTACAACGTAGGCTACCACCTGAAAAACAAGCTGCGGCTGCTGGAGGGCTATGACATGACCACCGAGGCAGTGGTCGCCAAGCTGATGTGGATCCTCGGCCTGACCTCCGACCCCAGGCGGGTGCGGGAGCTGTTCTACACGCCGGTGGCCAACGATTTACTCTACCGAAAGGCGGATCCCAATGAACCGTGAACTGCTTCGCCGGCAGCTCGATCAGCTGCCGCTTCTGCAATATGAATTTTTCGATACGCGGGATCTGGAATTTTCCGACCGCATCCGCTATGTCTGTCAAACACAATGCCCGATGTATGCCACCAGCTGGGCGTGTCCTCCGGCGGTGGGCACTGTGGCGGAATGTAAAGCCCGGTGCCTGCAATATCCCGAAGGGCTGATGATCGCCACCATCCAGGAGGCAGAAATCATGGATATGGAAGCCGCCCTGGCCACCCGCGCGCCGCACGAGACGATCACGCGGGAGGTCGCGCAGCTGGTGCGGGCGCAGGGAACGCGGACCTTGGTGCTGTCCACCGAGGCATGCGCCTTCTGCGCCAAGTGTACATACCCGGACGCCCCCTGCCGCCACCCGGAGCGTATGTTCCCTTGCGTGGAGAGCCACGGCATCGTGGCGAGTGCGCTGGCCGAGCGCTACGGCGTGGAGTTTTACGCCGGGCCTAACCTGGTCACCTGGTTTTCCCTGATCTTATTCAAAGAAGGCGCGGCAAAGCCGGCGGATTGATTCCAATTCCCGGCAAATGCGGATTTTGAAAAAACGCAGCGCCGGAATGGCAGCCTGCCAAGCCGGTATTTTATAAAATATCCGGGGCCTATAAGAAACGCCTAACGAAAAGCGGAGAGTCTCGAAAATGAGACTCTCCGTACTTTTGCGGGAAGTTTTACACCTGTGGATAACTTTTAAATGTAAAATTGGCGCACCAACCGCCCTTCCGTGCCCCCCTGTCAAGTACTCAATGGGGATTCTACAAACTGGGTTGCGGCCGTTTCTCTTTATCCTATATTTTGCTGGCTGCACCTTTCGGCACAGCCAGCTTGCCGCGGGGACTTTCTTTACAGCCCCCAGATCATTACTGCCACGTTTAGTTATTCGCTACAATGGGCGCAGGTGTCGCCGTCCGGGAACTGGCTGTGGTCGTACTCGATGCCGTGCTTGTCATAGTAGTCCTTCACGGCGGCTTTCACCGCCTCCTCCGCCAAAACCGAACAGTGGAGCTTGTGGGCGGGCAGTCCGTCCAGCGCCTCCGCCACCGCCTTGTTGGTCAGCGTCAGCGCCTGGGACAGGGGCTGACCTTTGATCATCTCCGTGGCCATCGAGCTGGAGGCGATCGCGCTGCCACAGCCAAACGTGTTAAACTTTACGTCGGTAATGACGTCGTCATCAATTTTCAGCTGAACTTCCATAATGTCACCGCACTTGGCGTTGCCCACGCGGCCCACGCCATCCGGGTTCTCCAGCTCTCCCACATTGCGGGGATGCAGGAAGTGGTCCATCACTTTCTCACTATAGAGCGCCATAAACACAATCTCCTTACAAAATAAATTTCTTCTTGCCAGTGGTCAAATCCTTCCAGACCGGGGACATGCCGCGCAGATATTCAATAATGCCGGGAATCTCCCGCAGCATCACGTCGATTTCCTCCTCGGTGTTGTCCGCGTCCAGCGTCAGGCGCAAGGAGCCATGGGCAACCTCGTGAGGCCGGCCGATGGCCAGCAGCACATGGCTCGGATCCAGCGAGCCGGACGTACACGCCGAGCCGGAGGACGCGCAGATCCCCTTCTCGTCGAGCAGCAGCAGCAGCGACTCCCCTTCGATCCCCTCGAAGCAGAAATTGACATTCCCCGGCAGCCGGTGGACCCGGTCGCCATTGAGCGCGCTGTGCGGAATTTTTAACAGCCCGTCAATCAGCCGGTCGCGCAGCGCGGTGACCTTCTCAGCGTTCTCCTCCATATGGGCGCAGGCTTCCTCCAACGCGGCAGCCATGCCGACAATTCCCGGCAGATTTTCCGTGCCTGCGCGCTTGCCCCGCTCCTGCGCGCCGCCGTGGATCAGGCTGGAGAGGAGAATCCCCCTCCGGCAGTACAGCGCGCCGACCCCCTTTGGCCCGTGAAACTTGTGCGCGGACAGCGAAAGCATGTCAATTTTCTCCGCGGTCACGTCGATGGGCAGATGCCCCACGGCTTGTACTGCGTCCGTGTGGAACAAGACGTCCGCCTCCCGGCAGACGGCGCCAATTTCCGCTATGGGCTGAATGGTGCCGATTTCGTTGTTGGCGTACATAATCGTGACCAGCGCCGTATCCGGGCGGATGGCCTGACGAACCTGCTCCGCCGTGACCAGTCCGTTCGTGCCCACATCCAGCAGCTGGATTTCAAATCCCTGCGTCTTCAGACTGTCCAGCGTGTGCAAAACAGCGTGGTGCTCAAACGTGGTCGAGATGATATGCGTTTTGCCCTTTTTCTTGCCAAGCGTCGCAGCCGTCAAAATTGCCTGATTATCCGCCTCGCTGCCGCCGGAAGTAAAAATCAGCTCTCTGGGCTGGCAATTTAATTGCTTTGCCATGGATTCTCTTGCGCGAACCAGTGCCTCAGCCGCCTCCTGTCCCGCAGTATGCAAGCTGGACGGATTGCCAAAAATCGTCTCATAACAGGGCATCATCGCCTGCAAGGCGGTCTTGCTGATTTTGGTGGTTGCGGCATGATCTGCATAGATCATAGGGACATTCCTCCAATAAACCTAGTACTTTAATAGGATTATAGCACCCATGGAATGTTTTGTCAACCGGAAAAATAACCTGAACAAACATTTTTACCGATGGTGCCGTAAAACGCCTTATTGGAAGTTTGTGCAGTGTCCGGGCGGCTTATACTTGTTCGGTCTGGATGTTTTTTTGAAGCAGGCGTTGCATTTTTATTTAAATCATGTTATACTAAAAAAACTAAGCTACAGAAAGGGTACCGTCATGTCACAAGCAAAAATATCGAACTCCGTACTCAAGCGTCTGCCTTCCTATTTGGCCTATTTAAAGCAACTTCCCGCAGACGACGCCGCGTATATCTCCGCTACCGCCCTGGCCTCCGCCCTGAACATGGGCGAAGTGCAGGTCCGCAAGGACTTGGCCATGGTATCCGACGGGGGCCGTCCGAAGGTGGGCTACCACCGCCAGTCGCTCATTGCGGATATAGAGGAATTTTTGGGATATAACAACACCAACGACGCTGTTTTGGTGGGCGCCGGGAAATTGGGCCGCGCGCTGTTGGGCTACGTCGGTTTTGCGGAATACGGGCTGAACATCGTAGCAGCGTTCGACAACAACGCGTCTATATGCGGCAAGCCGGAGAACGATAAGCCGATTTTGCTTATGGATCAATTGGAAGCCGTGTGCCGCGAGCGGCAAATTTTGATTGGAATTATCACCGTGCCCGCTGCGCAGGCGCAAGCGGTCTGCGACCTGCTCATTGACAATGGCATTAAAGCGATTTGGAATTTTGCTCCGACGCACCTGGACGTTCCGGAAGGAATCCTGGTGCAGTATGAGAATATGGCCACCTCTCTGGCGGTACTTTCCAAGCACCTTTCCTCTCAGATCAACGGCTTTTGATTCGTCTAATTGTTTGATGCCGGCGAGTCCCTGAGAAAAATAATCGGAAAGCGTAAAAAAAACTTGCTATTTTTTTGTAAATGTATTATAATCTTCTTGTATTTCAAAGCGCCGGTGTGTTGGAATTGGCAGACGAGGTGGACTCAAAATCCATTGCCAGCGAT
>CAYVEB010000042.1:0-10188 GCA_964450645.1 uncultured Oscillospiraceae bacterium
CTCCGTCAAATAGCGCTCATGCTCCGTCTGCAGATCGCTGCCCCAGTGGACGGGGTAGTCGAACCGGTCGTTGTGCGGCTCCAGCAGTTCAATCGCCTGCGTGTAGGTCACATGGCCAAAGTCCGAATGGAGTACATGGTTCAGCCGATCCAGCAGTCCCTTGTCGACAAACTTGTTGAAAAACGCCATCTCCTCCGGCGCATGCTCCAGAACATAGGAAATGATATACTTAATCATGTCCTCTGCCAGCTTCATATCGTCGTTCAAGTCTGCAAAGGCGATCTCCGGCTCCATCATCCAGAACTCCGCGGCGTGGCGCGTGGTATTCGAATTTTCCGCCCGGAACGTGGGGCCAAACGTGTAGATGTTGCGGAACGCCATGGCAAACGTCTCGCCGTTGAGCTGGCCGGACACGGTCAGGTTGGTGGGCTTGCCGAAAAAGTCCTGGGAATAGTCGACCTCACCGTTTTCCCTCCTGGGGACGTTGTTTAAATCCAGCGTGGTAACCTGGAACATCTCGCCCGCGCCCTCGCAGTCCGAGCCGGTGATCAGGGGCGTATGCACATAGACGAAGTCCCGCTCGTTGAAAAACTTGTGGATCGCATAGGCGATCAGGCTGCGGACGCGGAACACCGCCTGGAAGGTATTCGTGCGGGTGCGCAGATGCGTCACCGTCCGCAAATACTCCAGCGTGTGCCGCTTGGGCTGAATGGGAAAATCGGGCGCGGACGTGCCCTCCACCGCGACTTCCTTCGCCTGAATTTCAAACGGCTGCTGCGCGCCGGGAGTCTGCACCAATACACCGCGGACAATCAGGGCCGCGCCAATGTTGATCTTTGCAATCTCGTCGAAATTCTCCATCTGGTCGGTGATGACCACCTGCACCGGATGAAAAAACGTGCCGTCCGAAAGCATGAGAAATCCAAAATTTTTCGACGCCCTGCGGTTGCGCACCCAGCCGCCGACGGTGATCTCCCGATCCGCATATTCCGCCGTATTTTGGTACAGCGACCGCATATGAATCAATTCCATATCTATCTCCTTTTCCGGCAAATCGCCGATGTATCGTTATGTCTACAGCAAGGCGACGCCCGCTTTTTCGCAAATCCTGCGCGTAGCTTCGTCCCACACGGAACACTGAACCTGCCCGATATGGGCGCAGCCCAGCAGCAGCATACACAGCCTGGACTGGCCGATTCCACCGCCGATGGTCAGCGGCAGCTCCCCGTTGAGCAAGGCCCTGTGGAACGGCAGCTCCCGCCGCTCTTCGCACCCGGCCTGTTTTAGCTGCGCCTCCAACGCCTCAGCGTCCACGCGGATCCCCATAGAGGATACCTCGAAACTACATTGCAGCGTTTCATTCCAATATAACAGATCGCCGTTCAGCGTCCAATCGTCATAGTCCGGCGCGCGGCCATCGTGGGGCTTCCCGGAACGAAGCGGGCCGCCTATTCCCATCAAAAACACCGCTTCCTCCGGATGTTCGCGCAAAAACGCCGTTTCCCGTTCCCGGGCCGTGGGCAAATTCGGAAAGCGGTCCTCCAATTCCTGCGCCGTCACAGCCAGCAGCTGCCCCGGCAGATGCTCCGTCAGCTGCGGATAGCGAGCCGCGGCTTTCTCCCGGACCGCGTAGATCGCCTGCACAATCTGCTCCGCCGTGCGGATCAGATAGTCACGATTACGCTCTTGCCGCGTAATGACCTTCTCCCAGTCCCACTGGTCCACATAGACGGAGTGGAGATTATCCACCGTCTCATCCCGGCGGATGGCGTTCATATCGGTCAGAAGTCCGGTGCCCGGCTCAAACTGATACCGACCCAGCGCATAGCGCTTCCACTTCGCCAGCGAGTGTACGACCTGGCAATTGACGCCCACATCCGGCACATCGAACGCGACCGGGCGCTCGTAACCGTTCAGATCGTCGTTGAACCCGGAGGCTGCCTCCACGAACAGCGGCGCGCTCACGCGGGTCAGCCGCAGCGCGCGGCACAGCTGCTTTTGAAACAGCTCCTTTAAATAGGAAATAGCGCATTGCGTCTGGCATACAGACAGCTGGAATTGATAATTCTTTGGGATAAAGCACTTGTCCATCGTTTGACCCCTTTCCCAAATTTGCCTTGTTGAAGCATGTTCCGCACCCGGCAGGGCCGTTTCCTCACAAGGTATTCATTTGGGAGAGCAGGCGGGGTGCCCCGCCCTCGGGCGTGTTGACAAGTTTCAAACAGGGCCTTAATCCAGTATATGTCAACTTTCCAAAATCACAAGCAAAAATTCATCCCACTGGATAAAATCCGGCGAATCCCACCAAATTATTTCTTTCAAATAGTCATTTTTTATGGAACTTGCCATCATCCGAGCATCACGATTGAATAGACGATATAGGCCAGATAGACCGCCGCCATTACAAATCCCTGCCAGCGGCTGAACTTTTTGAAGATCAGCGTGGGAAGCACCGCAATGGCGACCTCCAGCAGGCACACGGGCATGTCGATGCGAATGCTGTCGAGATTTTCCGCCCGCAGGCTGCCACCGGAAATGATGGCGCACAGGGGGAGGATAACGGTGATGTCAATAATATTCGCACCCAGAATATTGCCCACGGACATGCTTCCCTGCCGCTTTACAATCGCCGTCACCGCCGTCACCAGCTCCGGCAGCGACGTTCCAATGGCGACCAGGGTAATGGCGATGATCCGGTCTTCCACGCCAATGGACTTGGCCAAAAATTCGCCGTTATCCACCAGCAGCGTGGAGCCGTACGCCAACGCCGCCGCGCCGATCGCAAAAAACACCAGGTTCTTTCCCAAATCCTTTTTTGCAAACGTTTCGCGGTTTGTATGCTCCTTCATCCGCGACGCAGAATACACGTTCTCCGCAAGAAACGCCACAAACAACAGCAGCACCAAAATCGCCTGCGGCAAGGTCAGCACGCCGTCCCAGCACAAAATCATCAGCACCAGCACGCTAAACACCATTAAAAAGCCCTTCACGCCGATATCCCTGCGGCGGATGACCATCGGCGCAAACAAGATGGACACGCCCATGATCAGCCCCGTATTCACCGTCACCGAGCCGATGGCGTTCCCAATCGCCATGGATGTATATCCCGCGCCCTTCCCCGCGGCGATGCTGGATACGATCAGTTCCGGCAATGTCGTCGCCACAGATACAATGGTCGCACCAACAATGAATTTGGGAATTCCGGAGGCTTCCGCCATCCAGGACGCGGAATCCACGAACCAGTCCCCGCCCTTGATGATCAAAACAAGGCCGATTAAAAACAGCACCGACGCCGCGACAATCTGCGCCGTCGTCCCCTGGAACAGTCCCAAGACAAAATCTGTCGTCATAGTGTTTCCCCTTTCTCCCTAAAACTTCATGCGCCGGCGCCGCACCACGATGGATGCAAATGCACTGTAGCGCCTGAAGTTTTACGCGCATGTGGGGCATCCCGCACCACGCGCTTAAATTTCAGGCCGTGCCGCCGAAGACGGCACATGGCCATTTTGCTCTGCTTTTGCATAGCAAAAAATGAGACTTTTGCACATAATGTGATGTGCTAAAAGTCTCGTTCCTAAGCCGAAGCATCAGGCGCATGACCACCGGGATTCCGGGCGGTGTTGACCATGCGATGATAACTACTCCCTCTTAACAAGTTAATTCTAACAGATTTTTACAAAAATGTCAACCACAATCTTTTCATCTGTACCCACAAATTGCAGCGGCGTCAATTGAGCCGGTGCTCGTTTTGGTCAAACAGCGCGCGAATCCGCGCAAGCAGAGGCTCGGCCTCCGGCGTGTCCAGGCGGGCCGTGGGAAGATACGCCCGCGCAGCCTCCTGCGCCTTCCGCAGTAGCTCCACGTCCATCTCCAGATTGGCGACCTTCAGCGCTGGAAGCCCGCTTTGACGGCTGCCGAAGAAATCGCCTGGCCCGCGCAGCTTCAAATCCTCCTCGGCGATGGCAAACCCGTCGTTGGTCTTGCACAGCGCCCGGAGCCGGGCCAGCGTATCGGCGTCCCGGTTGGACGAAAAGAGCACGCAGTAGGACTTGTCTTTTCCGCGTCCCACGCGGCCGCGCAGCTGGTGCAGCTGGGACAGGCCAAACCGGTCGGCATTCTCGATCACCATCAGCGTGGCGTTGGGCACGTCCACACCCACTTCAATCACACTCGTCGCCACCAGAATATCGTATTCACCGGCTTGGAAAGCGCTCATAATCGCGTCCTTTTGCGCGCCTTTCATTTTCCCGTGCAACAACGCCACCCGCAGATCCGGAAAGACCCGCCGCCGCAGCGCGTCCGCCCACTGTTCGGCAGATTTCAGCGTCTCCAACTCGCTCTCCTCCACCGCCGGGCAGACAATGTACACCTGATTACCGTTGGCGACCTGCTTGCGGATAAAGGCGTTGATCCGGGCGCGCATCGCCTCGCCCACCAAAAACGTGTCCACCTTCTGCCTCCCTGGCGGCAGCTGATCGATCACGGACAAATCCAGATCCCCATAGAGGATCATGGCAAGCGTCCTGGGAATCGGCGTGGCGGACAGCACCAACAGATGGGGGTTCTCCCCTTTCTCCGCCAGGGCCGCGCGCTGGTCGACGCCAAAACGGTGCTGCTCGTCAGCGATTACAAGGCCGAGATTGGCAAACCGGGTGGCCTGTGAAATCAGCGCGTGCGTGCCGATGAGCAGATCGATCTCTCCCCGCTCAGTTAGCTCCCGTATTTCCCGCTGCTCGCTCGCCTTCATCGAGCCGGTCAGGCATCCGCAGCGGACGCCCAAAGGGGTAAGAAGGTTCCGTAAACCGGCGTAATGCTGTTCGGCCAAAATTCCCGTTGGGGCCATCAGCGCCGCCTGGACGTGATTTTTTACCGCGCAATAGGCTGCTGCGGCCGCAACCACCGTCTTGCCGCAGCCCACATCCCCCTGCACCAGCCGGTTCATGGGCACGCTCCGGCCAAAATCCTGCAGGATTTCCCCGATGACCCGTTTTTGGGCATCTGTCAGCGCATAGGGTACCGCCGCGTAAAACGCCGAAAGATCCAAGTTGGTATAGGGCGCCCTGGTCATGACCGACCTTCTGGCGCGCGTCAGCAGCAGGCCCGCCGAAAAAATAAAAAATTCCTCAAAAATTAACCGATCCCGCGCCGCCCGCAGCTCCGCCATCGACTCTGGCTGGTGGATCGCTCGGTACGCCCGGCCGGCTTCCATCCACGCATCGCGCCTGCGAACCTCCTTCGGCAGCACCTCTGGAATGGTGTCCCCGCACGCCGACAGCGCCTGGTTCACCAATTTGGCAAACATCTGCGCGGACATCCCCCGGGGCAGCGAATAGATGGGCACAATTCGCCGGGTCTTCACTGCCGGCGCATCCGAGCGCTCCACCACGGGGTTCGTCACCTGGTACGCGGCGTCGTCACCGGACAGCGCGCCGTAAAAATAGTAAGTCTCGCCGTAGCGGAGGTCCTTTGCCTGATAGGGCTGGTTGAAAAAGACCAGCTTGACCTTCGCCGTGCCATCGGCAACGGTGCAGCGCGTCACATTCAGCCCGCTGCGGATATAGCTGGTGACCGGTGGGGACACAACGGCCGCGAGAAAACAGGCCGGGCGCTCGGCCGACAGCCCGTCAACCGGCACGATCTGCGTGCGGTCGGAATAGGTCCGGGGAAAATACGCGATCAGATCGTAGATCGTCACGATGCCCATCTGTTCCAGCTGCTTGGCGCGCATTTCGCCGACGCCGCGCAGCGTCGTAACCGAGTCGAATAGATCCGCCATAGTATCCCTCCCCTTTTTGCACATTCTAGCGCATTTTCCGGACGCGGGCAAGCATCCTTTTCCCGCCGGCAACTGTTCCTACTCCTCGCACAAAATGACCGCCCATGCCCGCGTCAGCCGCTCCAGCGTCCAACTGGCGTTGGCAGGGCTGGTGGAGGGCAGCTTGACAGCCTCCATGCCTGTTTGGGAAAGCAGGTACTTTTGATAATACTGATAAGAAGCGGCGCCGTTGCAAAAAATGCGCCGGATTTGAGTCTGGCGCAAAATTGGGCGCAGATCGTTAGGAATCACATCGCGGATGGCAATACTGTCCCACAGCGCAATGTGATTTGCAAGCATCATTTGTGTCTTTTCCTCCACGCTCTGCGGAACCGGCCAATTTGTCACGGCGGCAATCACCCGCCAAAAGCGGTTTTGGGGGTGGTGGTAGAAGAACGCGCCCTCCCTGGATTTCACCGACGGAAACGAGCCGAGGATCAGCACCCTAGAATCCGCCCGATACAGCGGCGGAATCGGATGGACTACCCGGCTCATGCCAGCGCGCCCTCAGAATAGTCATTTTGTAAAAAATACATCTCTTTATCTCCTACCGACTGCTCTTTGTTTCCTATACTATACCGCGGAAAACAGCCAATATCAAGCCCCCGCAGCCAGCGATTTTTCTGGAACCTGCCGCTTTTTTGTCAGCCACAGCAATCCCAATCCCACAGCCGCATAGCAACTCCCTCTGACAAGCAAAATCCACCATTGGGCCGCTCCATCCGGGATGAGCCGCTGGCTGAGCCAAGCCGCGGCCAGCACGCATCCGGCCACCCGGCACCACTGTCCAAACGGAATCTGAAATTGGGTGACCTTGCACAGCCGCCCGATGCTCAGGCAAAAATTCAGCAGGTGCGTCAGGGCGAAACTGAAATAATACCCGCCAATTCCCATGCGCGGCAGCAGGACAAACAAGAGCGCCACATCCAAAAACGACGTCAGCGTGTTATAGCGCACGCAGGCGATCTGCTCCGCCAGTCCCTTGAGCGTGCCGTCCACAATAGCGTCAAGATACAGCATCACCACCAGCGGCGCAAACAGGCGAATGTACCGGCTCGCTTCTGCGCTGTGATAGATCAAATTCCCCAAAGGCTCTGCGCAGCTAAAAAAGAACCCTGTCAAAAGTCCCGCGAACAGCAGGCAGAGCTGCAAACACCGCTGCGTCAGGCGCAAGATCCGCAGCTGATTCTTGCTGGCGCGGCAGCGGGACAGCTCCGGAACCAGCAAGTCGGAAACCGAGTATAAAATTGTCGCTGGGAACATCAGCAGCGGGAAGACCATTCCGTGGATGGTTCCGTAAGCAGCCATGGAGGCCGTATAGCTCTCCCCCGACTGGGAAAGGCCGTAGGGGATTAAAAGCTGCTCGGCGGTGGACAGCCCTGTGCGCAGATAGTCGTTGAGCGCCAGGGGGACGCAAAGACGAATCAGCCTGGAACCCATGTGCAGATCCTCTCCGGGGTCGGGATAGGGCCGCTGGTTGCGCCGGTAGATGGCATACATCACAAAAAAATCAAACACGCTGCCCACGCTGTTTCCCCAGACGATGGCGCAGCACGCCCGCTCCGCGTTCTGGCCCGCCCACAGGCGCAGCAAAAGAAACGTGACCAAAAACGACAGCAACTGCTCTATGATTTCGATGGCAACCAACTGCCGAATTTTGGCGCAGGCCGTAAAATAACCTGCCATGACCGAACACAGGCAGGTAAACGGCAAAAACAGCGCCATGATTTGCAAACTGGAGGTTGCGCGGGCATCTCCGATCAACGTCTGAGCCAGCGTACCCGCGCTAAATAGCAGCGCAATGCCCGCCACCACGCTGGTACACAGCCCATAGGTCAGGCAGCACCCAACCGCGCGCCGGACGCCGAAGTATCGCCGCAGCCCGTATTCCTCCGCCGGTAAATACATGGCGGCGATCCGCACGCCGGAACATCCCAGCGACATTGCCAGCATCCCCACGCTGGAGATCAGCTGCAGCAGTCCCAGTCCCGCCGCGCCGACCTCGCGCGACAGATAGACCTGGAACAGCATTGAACAAAGGCGCATAAACAGATTTCCGCCGGTGAGCAGCAGCGCACCGCGAAGAATCGTGTTGCCTTTCATAGCATCACCCCTTGCCACCAACTTATGGGACAAGGGGTGAGAATATGTACAAAATTCTATTCCAAATCCGCGTGTCGGGAATACATTCTCCCCGGTTCGGCCAAGGCGCTCCATCAGCTCCAGCACCACGGCATTATAGCACAGAGAGCTGAACTGCTTAAACAAGCTGCCCATGGGCCGCACCGATACCGCCGGATCCGCCGCGCCAGCCTCCTTTTGGGGCGTAGCGCCGGGGAGCGTGAAGACAATATCCGCCATGGCGTCGATGCTGGCGCCGGGGAAAATAGTGAGCGTGGCCAGCGACACGCTGGCTTGCTTGGCCCTTTTGGCGCAGCACACCAAGTACCCCGCTGTCCCGGAGCCGGAACCAATCACCAGCAGATCACCCGCGCCTATGGAGGGCGTGGTCGTCGCACCGACGAAATAGGCACACAGCCCCAGGCGCATCAGCCAATTGGCAAAGCCGCGTGCGGCAGGACCCTAGCGGCCCACCCCGCGGCAAAAATTTGTTTGGCCCGGACGCATACGAGAGATAGCGCCTGGAGTTCCTCCGCCGGACACATTGGGCATACTGGTCGATCTCCGCGACAAGCGCCGCAGGGCGCTTTCCACTACAGCCACCGGTCTTTCATCTTCCCATGGACGCGCTCGGCCAACGCCTGCGCCAGTAAATCCGGCCTTTCGGAGCGGGCCATGGCCCCGCCGATAATCAGCACATCCGCGCCGCTCTCCACATAGGCGTCTACCGTTTCCAATTGAATACCCCCGGCCACATAGATCTGCGAGTGCTTGGAACATGCGCGGATCTGCCGCAGATCCTGCAAAGGCGTCCGCCCGGCGTGCTGCTGGTCGATGCCCGTGTGTACCGCCAGGTCGCGGATGCCGCATGCTTCCATCTGGGCCACCCGCTGTTCCAAATCCCGCACACAGATCATATCCGCCACCATCCGCCCACGGAACTGCTCGGCCGTCTCCACGCAGGCGCGAACCGTCAAAATATCCGTCACGGCCAATACCGTCACCAAATCCGCTCCGGCCTCAAAGCAGTCCGCCGCCTCCACGCCGCCGGCGTCCATAATCTTGGCGTCCGCAAAGATTTCTTTCTCGGAAAACGCGCGGCGAAACGCGCGCACCGCGTCCAGGCCCTCGCGCACCAGGAGCGGAGTGCCAATCTCTATAATGTCTACCCAGTCGCGGATCTGCTCGCACAGGTCCAAACCATCAGTTACAGTCAGATCATCCAAAGCGACTTGTAATTTCATCTGCTTCCCTCCGTTGCTAACGTTACATCCTTGCATTATTCGACGCAATTATAAGCCTCTTGCGTGTAAAATGCAATAAAAAGTTATCGGATCTTTTCACAAAAATATTGCCGGCGGCCCTCTTATCAGGGCCGCCGGATTCATTTTTTAACGCATTTGTTTTAACGGAAAATCCCTCGAAAGGGCAGATGGTGCAAACGCCAGTCTATGCCAGTTCGCGGTCGATCATTTCCTGCGTCACGCGGGATTCCGGGGTGACCCCCTCCTCATAATCCCGGTAGATCCGCAGACCGGAGCCGGCAGGAATCAGCTTGCCGATAATGACGTTTTCCTTCAGGCCGATCAGATGATCCACCTTACCTTTGATGGCGGCCTCGGTGAGAACCTTGGTGGTCTCCTGGAAGGAGGCCGCGGACAAGAACGACTCCGTTGCCAAAGACGCTTTCGTAATCCCCATCAAAATTAGGGTGTTGGTCGCAAGACGCAGATCGGTTTCGCCGGCGTCGATGCGCTTCTGAATTCGCTCATTGGCATCCTCAAACTCCATCACATCCACGACCGTGCCGGACAGCAAATCGGTGTCGCCGGGGTCTTCCACCATGACCTTGCGCATCATCTGGCGGATGATAACCTCGATGTGCTTGTCGTTAATGTCGACGCCCTGTTGGCGGTACACGGCCAAAACGCCTTGCGTCAGATATTCCTGCACGGCCTCCACGCCGGAGATCCGCAGCACATCATGCGGATTCAGTGCGCCGTCCGTAATCGGTTCGCCGCGGCGAATGGGCTTTCCGTTCTCCACCTTTAGCCCGACGGAATACGGAATTTGATACTGCTTGATCTCACCGTTGTCTGCGCGGATGGTAACCGTACGCAGCGCGGTACGGTGGGTTTCGTCAATTTCCACAACGCCGTCTATCTCAGCAATCTGCGCCATCTTCTTGGGCTTTCTGGCCTCAAACAGCTCCTCCACACGGGGCAGGCCCTGGGTGATGTCGTCCCCGGCGA
>CAYVEB010000043.1:0-9346 GCA_964450645.1 uncultured Oscillospiraceae bacterium
ATTCGAACTGGTGACCTCATCCTTACCAAGGATGCGCTCTACCGACTGAGCTACAGCAGCAATTAGCTTATTCATTATAACATGAAACCGCTGTTTGTCAAGAACTTTTTTGCAGAAAAACGATTTCCGTCCTTTGACGGCGGCCGCCGGTCCTCCGCGCGCTGTGCAAAACCGGCGGCCCTATGCACTTCACCGCTCGCCGCGGTATTTTCTGCGGGTGGCCATTCCACCACGGATGTGCCGTTCGGCCTTGTTCTGCTCCATGACCGACTTCACTTGTAAATACAGCGGTTTGTTAAAATGGATCAAACGCTCCGATAGATCCTTATGTACCGTGGATTTGGAAATCCCAAACCGCTTCGCTGCCGCACGGACGGTGGTGCGGTTTTCAATGATGTACACAGCCAGCTCACAGGCCCGTTGTTCGATGTTGTCTCTCATGTGACACCTCCCAAGCTGTGTATCGCGCGGCGGGATCGCGCCATCTGCTCCCGCCTCAACTAACGATATGTTCGAAAATTGCCGGATATGCCCTCGCTCCGCCCGAAAAACCTTTGACGAACGGTCCGACAGGTGGTATAATGTTCCGGGGAGTGCCCAAGCCGCTTTCCTTCGACCGTATGGCGTTTAAAATTTTCCCGGCCCCGCCGCGGCCGGAATATGGAGGAATCATTACATGAAACGGATCGTTTTGCTCAATGGCAGTCCGCACAAAAACGGCAACACCGCGCTCGCCCTGGGCGAGGTGGCCAAGCAGCTGGAAAAACACGGCGTGCAGACAGAGCTGTTCTGGATCGGCAACGGCGCGGTACGCGGGTGCATCGCGTGCGGCGGATGCGCAAAAACCGGCAAGTGCGTGTTTGAAGACGAGGTCAACCGCGTAGCCGAGGCGGTGCGGGACGCCGAGGGCCTGGTCGTGGGAAGCCCGGTGTACTTCGGCGGGCCGAACGGCAGCGTCTGCTCGTTCCTGGACAGGCTTTTCTATTCCGCCAGCGGAGATTTCGACGGAAAACTGGGCGCGGCAGTGGCGGTATGCCGCCGGGGCGGCGCCAGCGCCACGTTCGACCGGCTGAATAAGTATTTTACTATCAGCAACATGCCCGTCGTGCCCTCGCAGTATTGGAACAGCGTCCACGGACGGACGCCCGGCGAGGCCGCGCGGGACGCCGAGGGCCTGCAGACCATGCGCACCCTGGCCGACAACATCGCCTGGCTTCTGAACGCCCTGGAAAACCGTCCCCATCCGGAGCGCGAACCGGCCGTAAAGACGCATTTTATTCGATAAAATCAATTTCCGCTTAAATTCTTTCAAAAAAAGTTGTAACGGCTGGGAAAATATAGTATAATCAAGGTGGACGCTGGTTTTTTCACATAAATCACAACAAAGGAGAGCGGATAATGTTTACGAAATTGATCGATGCCCTGAAATCCACGCGCCGCACCATCGTGTTTACCGAGGGCACGGACGCGCGTATTCTGGAGGCCGCGTCGCGTCTGCTGAAGGAAGATCTCATGGACGTCCTTTTAATCGGCAACCCCGAACAGGTGGCCCGTGCCGCCAGGGACGGCGGCTTTGACGTCGCGCGCGCGACTCTCGTCGACCCCGCCAACTATCCCGAAATGGACGAGATGGTCATCACCATGGCGGCCCTGCGCAAGGGCAAGATGACCGAGGAGGAGTGCCGCGCGGCGCTTGCCAGGGGCAACTACTTCGGCACCATGCTGGTCAAGATGGGCAAGGCGGACGCGCTGCTGGGCGGCGCAACCTATTCCACGGCAGACACCGTCCGTCCGGCGCTGCAGCTGATCAAAACCCGCAAGGACGCACACCTGGTGTCGTCATGCTTCATCCTGTACCGCGAGGGCAGGGACGGCGCCGAGAAGCTCTGCATGGGCGACTGCGCCATCAACATCTCTTATGAGGACAGCGTGGACAAGGTCACCGGCGAGGTGACGCTGTCCGCCGCACAAAAGCTGGCGGAGGTCGCTGTCGAGTCCGCGCGGACCGCGGAATTCTTCGGCATCGAGCCAAAGGTCGCGATGCTCAGCTTCTCGACCAAAGGTTCCGGGAAAGGCGGCACGGTCGACCTCTCGCGGGACGCCACGGCGGCCGCCAAGGCCATGGCGCCGGAGCTTGCCATCGACGGCGAGATGCAGTTCGACGCCGCCGTGTCCCCGGTAGTGGGGCAGCTGAAATTCCCCGGCTCCCAGGTCGCCGGTCATGCCAACACCTTTATTTTCCCCTGCATCGAGGCAGGCAACATCGGCTATAAGATTGCCCAGCGACTGGGCGGATTCGAAGCCTATGGTCCTATCCTCCAGGGGCTGAACGCCCCCATCAACGATTTGTCGCGCGGCTGCAACGCCGACGAGGTTTATAAAATGGCCATCATTACCGCCGGTATGGCGTAAAAACAGAAAGGAAGAAATACAATGAAAAAAGCATGGAAATACATCGCGCTGGGCAGCGCCCTGACATCCCTGGTTCCCTACCGCGTCAAGCGCGAGGAAGACGGCACGCTGGTTGTTCGTTCTCTGGCGCTGGAGATCCGCAGAAAGTTCGCGGACGACGGCAAGCAGCTTGTAGAAGTGAACATACTGCCCGTGATTAAGGAAAAGCTGAGCCGCAAGCGCGACGACGGCTGCACGGACGACGTGGCCGAGGGCGAGAGCGTGCTGATCATCGATGAGACAGCCGAGGAGACGCCCGTGAAGGAAGCGCCGGAAACAGCCGCCGAGGAAACCGCCAAGGACTCCACGGAAGCGGACGCCGAAAAAGCGGAAGAAGCCGCCGAAGAAACACCCACTGAAGAACCCGCGGAAGAAACACCCGTCGAAGAAACACCCGCCGAAGAAACACCCGCCGAAGAACCCACGGAGACGGCAGCCGAATAAATACGCCGCCCCATAGGAAGCGCCTTGCTCCCTGTGGGGCATTTTTGCTATGCAAAAACATAGCAAAAATAGCCGTGCCGTCTGCGACGGCACGGCCTCAGACTGCCAAAAAATCCTCGCAGAGTTTGCGCCCGCAGGCAAAAAAAGCGTTTCAATTTCTTTGCGGCGGTGGCCTAGCTCCGCACACCCACCGCGGTAGATGTGTACGTCACGAAAATACATTACAGGTGGCAATCGCGCGCGTCAGTCGTCCTTAACCAACAGCAAGCCCAGCGAAGCGGGCTTGCTGTTAAAGGCAAGACATCAGACGCGCTACAGCGCATTTTCATTCATCGCGGTGCGACGCCAGCGTATAGAGTTTTATAAAAAAGCGGCGGCGTCAACGGACGCCGCCAAGTCGCGCGCCGTGGCGCGCACAAGCTCTCTCTATCTGCCAATAGGATGCCCCGTCCCTTTGCCCAAAATTCCCGCATTTTCCACAAGAATTTGCGCGATTTCGATATAGAATTAGCGATTATGCCAAATTTAAAAAGAAAAATATCAAGTCGTTGTCTTATAACGCGTCAAATTTCCAAAAAATTTTCCGCCTGGCCGTAGACTTTTTGTACGGATTGTAGTATATTTGTGTTATCTGAAACTATCCTTTCAACAGAGGTGATCCAGCGTGGCACGACCTTTCTTCGGCGGTGTGCATCCCGATGGCATGAAGCAGCTCTCCCGCGACGCGGCAATCGTGGAATTCCCCGCCCCCAAAACGGTGACAATTCCCATGTCGCAGCACATTGGCGCGCCCTGTAAGCCGCTGGTCAAGGTGGGTGATCATGTGGACATCGGCCAAAAGATCGGCGACAACTCCGGTCTGTGCGTCCCGGTACACGCTTCCGTGTCCGGCACGGTCAAGGCCGTCAAGCCTTGCGCCCATTCCAACGGCACCATGGTTTTGTCGGTGGTCATTGAAAACGACTATGAAAACACCTACGCGCCGGAGGTCGCGCCCCGGGAGGGCGCGAACGATCTGTCGCCCCAGGAGCTGATGGACATCATCCACGAGGCGGGAATCGCGGGGATGGGCGGCGCGGCCTTCCCTACCCATGTAAAGCTCTCCTCCGGCATCGGCAAGGTGGACACGATCATCGTCAACGGCGCCGAGTGCGAGCCGTACATAACCGCAGACGAGCGTCTGCTGCGCCAGTCTCCGGAGCGCGTGGTGGGCGGCGCGCGGATCATCATGAAGATCCTGGGCCTGGACAGGGCCTATATCGGCCTGGAGGCCAACAAGCCCGAAGCGGCACAGGCGCTGCAAAAATTTACCGCCAAGGGCGACATCCTCGTGCGCCAGCTGCGGGTGCGCTATCCGCAGGGCGCTGAAAAGCAGCTCATCCAGGCGATAACCGGCCGTCAGGTGCCTCCGGGCAAGCTGCCGGCGGACGTAGGCTGCGCGGTGTTCAACGCCGCCACCTGCGCCGCGATCAGCGACGCGGTGTATGAGGGCCTGCCCCTTGTGCGCCGGGTGGTGACGGTGAGCGGGCGGGCCGTGATGAAGCCGTCGAACTTTTTGGTTCCCATCGGCACCAGCTTCACGGATCTGATCGACGCCGTGGGAATGCGGGAAAATCCCTATAAAGTGCTCTCAGGCGGCCCGATGATGGGCTTTGCCCAGTTCGACCTGTCGGTTCCGGTGATCAAGGGCAGCAACGCCATTACCGTGTTCGGCCAGGCGGACAACGTGGAGGTGGCCAACCCCCACTGTATCCGCTGCGGCAGGTGCCTGACGGTCTGCCCGATGCACCTGATGCCGGTCTTCCTGTACCGCGCCGAGCGGCAGAACGATCTGGAAACACTGAACAATTTGCATATGACGGACTGCATCGAGTGCGGCTGCTGCGCGTTCGGCTGCCCGGCGAAGATCCCGCTGGTGCAGAGTTTCCGCGCGGCGAAGCAAAAGCTGCGGGACGCAAAACAGTAGAGGAGGCGGGACGGGATGCCCAGTATGAAATATTTTTATGAATTGACCATCTCCTCCTCGCCCCATGTGCGAGCGGCGGACTCCACACGCTCTTTGATGCGCGATGTGTGCATTGCACTGATCCCGGCACTGGCGGGCGGCGTGATCTACTTTGGCCCGCGGGCGCTGACGCTGACACTGGTGTCGGTGGCAGCGTGCGTGTTCTTCGAGTGGGCCTACCGGAGGGTCATGAAACTCGACTGCACCATCGGCGACTGCTCGGCGGCGGTAACGGGCATGTTGATCGCGCTGGTCTGCCCGGTGACGGTGCCGTATTGGATGGTGATCCTTGGCGACGCGTTTGCCATTTTAATTGTCAAGCAACTCTTTGGCGGCATCGGCCAGAACATCGTCAACCCCGCGCTGGCGGCAAGAGCCTTGATGCTGGTGTCCTGGCCGGTCGCGATGACCACCTGGGTGCCGCCCGGAACGAAGGTTGGCCTGCTGTCCGCGGCGGACGCCGTCACGGGCGCGACGCCGCTGGCAACGATGAAGGCCGGCACCCTGGAGGGGATCGACCTGCTGCACCTGTTCACGGGCAACATTGGCGGCTGCATCGGCGAGGTCTCGGCGGGACTGCTGCTGCTCGGCGGCGCGTACTTGCTGATCCGCCGGGTGATCACGCCCAGAATTCCGCTGTCCTTTTTGCTGACGGTGGCGGTGCTGTCATTCGCATTCCCCCGCGGCGGAAGCGATTTGAACTACCGCGTCAGCTGGATGGCAGCGCAGCTGTTCTCCGGCGGCGTGATGTTGGGCGCGCTGTTCATGGCGACGGATTACACCACGTCTCCTGTGACCGGCTGGGGCCAGATCCTCTTCGGCTGCGGCTGCGGATTGCTGACCATTGCGATCCGCTACTTCGGCTCGTATCCCGAAGGCGTCTCCTTTGCCATTTTGATTATGAACGTGTGCGTCGGCATGCTCGACCGGGTGGGCCGCCCCCACCGGTTCGGCGCGTCGGGAAAGGAGGCCAAATGAAAACGAATACAACGGCTTATGTCCTGCGGCTGGGGATCACGCTGCTGCTGATTACGGCGGTTGTCGCGGGCCTGCTCGGCGGCGTCGACTCCATCACGCGCGACATCATCGCCGATCTGACGCAGGAAAAAATGAACAACGCCATGGCCGAGGTGCTCCCCGCCAACCAATACGATCCGGTGGACGTGCCGGAGGACGCCGAATCGGTCACGGGCCTTTGGGCCGCCGGCGAGGACGGCTATGTGGCCGAGTGCGTGGTCAGCGGTTCGCAGGGCGACATCGACCTGATGATCGGCGTGGACGCCGGGGGGACGGTTACGGGCGTGTCCATTGTGTCCATGTCCGAGACCTCCGGCCTGGGCGACAACGCCAAGAAAGCCGAATGGCGCGCGCAATTTGTCGGGCAGGGCCAGGACGTCGCTGTGAGCAAGGACGGCGGCCAGATCGAGGCTCTGACCGGCGCAACAGTGACGTCTCGCGCCGTATGCCGGGCGGTGAGTGCCGCGGTGGCGTGTGTGGAGGAGGTGCGAAAATAATGACATTCCGATCCCAATTGAAAGACGGCCTGCTCCGCAAAAACCCCGTGCTGGTGCAGCTGCTGGGTATGTGCTCCACGATGGCCATCACCACCAGCCTGTTCAACGGCGTGGGCATGGGTCTGTCCGTCACGGTCATCCTGATTTTGTCCAATATCTTCATCTCCGCGCTGCGGAAGGTCATTCCCAATAAAATCCGCATTGCGGCGTACATCGTCATTATCGCAGGCTTTGTGACCATGGTGGATCTGCTGCTACAGGCGTTTTTGCCGGCGCTGTCGGAGAACCTGGGCGTGTTCATTCCGCTGATCGTGGTCAACTGCATCATCCTGGGCCGCGCTGAGGCGTTCGCCTCCAAGAACACCGTGATCCACTCCGCCATCGACGGGCTGTGCCAGGGCCTTGGCTACACGGTCGCGCTGATCATCATGTGCCTGGTGCGCGAACTGCTGGGCAACGGCACGGTGGCCGGCGGCTTCTCGTTCATCAACAACGGCAACGGCATCCGCATCCTGCCCGAACAGTTCCCGGCGCTGATTTTGGTGCTGCCGGTGGGCGGCTTTCTGACGCTGGGCTTCCTGATCGCGGGCAGTCAGTGGCTGAGCAAAAAGCTCGATGAAAAAGAAAAGGCGAAGGAGGCGGTGCAGCAATGATCGGTCGGTTGTTTACCATTTCCCTGGGCGCTATTTTGGTGGAGAACTTTATTTTCTCCCAATTCCTGGGAATCTGCCCGTTTATGGGCGTGTCCAAAAAGCCGGATACCGCGCTTGGCATGGGTCTGGCCGTCACGTTCGTGATGACGCTCGCCTCCGCCGCCACATGGGCGGTAAATGAATATCTGCTGGTCACGCTGGATTTGGAGTATATGCAGACGGTCGCCTTTATCCTGGTGATCGCCGCGCTGGTGCAGCTGGTGGAGATGTTCCTGCAAAAGATGGTGCCCGCGCTGTATCAGGCGCTGGGAATCTACCTGCCCTTGATCACCACCAACTGCGCGGTACTGGGCGTGGCGCTGCTGAATATCCAAAACCACTATTCGTTCCTGGAATCGCTGGTCTACGGCTTCACCGGCGGCCTGGGTTTCCTGCTGGCGATCGTTCTGTTTTCGTTCGTGCGGGAAAAGGTCGACCATTGCGACTGCCCCAAAGCGTTCAAGGGTTTCCCGATTGCGCTGATCTCGGCGGGACTGGTGGCGCTGGCCTTTATGGGCTTTAGCGGCCTGTCCATCCCCATCGGCTAAAGGAGGGCTGCGGAATGCAACCGATTTTGTATGCGGTGCTGGTGCTTGGCTCGATGGGCCTGCTGTTCGGGCTGGTGCTGGCAATTGCGTCGCGCATTTTCGCGGTAAAAACCGATGAGCGGCTCGAACCGATGGTGGACGCCCTACCCGGCGCCAACTGCGGCGGCTGCGGCTTCAGCGGTTGTGCGGCCTATGCCCAGGCAGTGCTGGACGGAAAGGCAAAAATCGGCCTGTGCGCCGCCGGCGGCGACGCGGCGGCAAAACGGATGGCGTCCATCATGGGCGTCGAGGCCGAGGCCACGGAGCGCCGCGTGGCACTGGTCAAGTGCTGCGGCACGGCCGCCAAGGTCAAGGGAAATTACGACGGTTTGCAGGACTGCGTCGCGGCCAGCAAAGTTGCCGGACGCGGCCCGCTGGTCTGCAAATACGGCTGCTTGGGCTTTGGTACCTGCGTTTCGGCGTGCAAATTTGACGCGCTGCGGATTGTAGACGGCAAGGCCAAGGTCGACCCGGAAAAGTGTACCGGCTGCATGGCCTGCGCAAAGGTTTGCCCCAGAGGGGTGATCGTTTCAGTTCCCTACCACGCGGACATGGTGATCGCGTGCAATTCCAAGTCCCGCGGGCCAACAACGCTGCGCGGATGCGACGTCGGCTGCGTGGGCTGCGCGAAGTGCGAAAAGATCTGTCCGCACGAGGCGATCCACGTAGAGGGCAATCTGGCCGTGATCGACTACGACAAGTGCGTCTCCTGCGGCCTGTGCGCGGAGGTCTGTCCGCGTCACTTGATCTCCGACTCCAATCTTCGGCGCGACATGGATCTGGTGCTGCAAAGTGCGCAACAATGATAAAAAATCCGCCATACATCCAGGAACTTGCCCGGATGTATGGCGAATTTTGTGAAAGCAAAAACATAGTTTTTCCGAACTACTTCATATACTTTTCAATGGCCGTGCAAAGATCGTCGATGGCCTTGGAGTCCCCGCGCTCCACCGCGTCGACAATACAGTGCTGGATATGGTCCTGCAAAATTACCTTGCCGGTGTTGTCCAGCGCGTTGCGGACGGCGGACAGCTGAATCAGCACCTCCGAACAGTCGCGCCCTTCCGCGACCATCCGCCGCACCCGCTCCAGATGGCCAATCGCCCGCGCCAAGCGGTTGAGGACGGCCTTCTGATTGGCGTGTACGTGGCCGTGGGGTTGGCCTTCGGGGCCGTTATGGTGGTCATGGGGGATATTTTGCGCGTGATCCGATTTCTCGTCCATAGAGTATCCCTCCGTCTTAATTCGCCGCGCGCCATCAACTCCGCCATTAGTATACCACATTTTTCCCCGCTTGAAAAGGTGTAAATCCCACAAATTTTGCGCGTTTTGCGCGCTCCAAATTCCAGCTTTTTTAAAATTTCTCGCCTGGAGATTCGCCGAAAAACTTTTGACAATCTATGATAACTGCGTATAATAAAATCAAATGAATCAGAGAGGAGCACTTTCATGCAAGAAGATAGAATTCACGATCTTCCCCACGAAGAACCGCATGAACACCCGTATCCCCACGAGGGGCCGCACGAGTACCCCCATCCCCACGGGGAGCCGCATGAGCACCCCCATCCCCATGAGGAGCCGCACGAACACCCCCATCCCCATGAGGAGCCGCACGAACACCCCCATCCCCACGAGGGGCCGCACGAGCACCCC
>CAYVEB010000044.1:0-8554 GCA_964450645.1 uncultured Oscillospiraceae bacterium
GGAACCGCACGAGCACCCCCATCCCCATGAGGAACCGCACGAGCACCCCCATCCCCATGAGGAACCGCACGAGCACCCCCATCCCAACGACGAACCGCACGAGCACCCCCATCCCGCACCCGATTGCAACGGTGGCGACTGTCAGACTTGCGGCGGCTGCGACCCCATGGAGGAACTGAAAGCTATGATGAAGTACATGGTCAGCCACAACACCGCCCATGCCAACGAGTTGGCCTCCCTGGCCAGGCAATTGGAGCAGGCAGGCAACCACAGCGCCTACGAGCAGGTGATGCTGGCGGTTTCGGACTTTGAGAAGGGAAATTTGCGCTTGTCGGCAACGCTGGCGGCGCTGGGATAGGAGGAGAACGGTTATGTGTCTTTCTACGATCTATAAAAATCAAAAAACGCCGGAGAACATTGCCATGAAAAACGTCATGCAGATCGACTGCAAAGACGGGATGGTCATTCTGACCGATCTAATGGAGCGGCAGATGTGCATCGAGGGCGAATTGGTCATGGCCAATCTGGTGGATGGCTTTGCGGTGGTACGGGAACATGCAGAAAACGTATGAAGTGGTACGGGAGATTCCCAACTGCTGCCCCAACAACCAAATGCGGGACGTCTTCTTTGAGGAAGTGACCTGCGAGGATCCGGTTGACTACGTGCGCCAGACGCTGGCAGGCAAGCTGGGCAGCTTGCGCACCGAGCATCTGGAGGACGGCGGCCTGCGCGTCTATGTGGAATCCGCCGGACTATTCCAGACCTTTACGTTTACAGAAATATAAACTCCAAATCGAACCCGCTTTCTCTACCCCCACGGGACGGATCGTTCCGTGGGGTTGCATTTTGCGACGGCGCCTATACTTTTTCGCCCGGCTGTGCTATAATGGAGCCAGCCTGGAAAAAAGGGGGGACGGTATGCGCAGACGGTTTTGGATTTTATGGCTGACGCTCGCGCTCACGCTGGCCGGATGCGACGGCCACACGCCGGAACCCACCGCGCCGGAAGAGCCGACACTCGCGCCATGTCCCTATTCGGCGGAGGATTTTTCCGCTGATCCGCCCTGGATCACCTATGACGGCCCGCACACAGCCCACCGGGGCATCGACGTATCCACCTTCCAGGACTACATCGACTGGGACGCCGTGGCCGCCGAGGGCGTGGAATTTGTCATTCTCCGCGCCGGGTACCGCGGCTACACGGAGGGCGCGCTACATTCTGACGACCTCTTTTCCGCGTACATCGAGGGCGCCCAGGCCGCCGGTTTGGACGTCGGCGTCTATTTTTTTTCTCAGGCCGTCAGCGTAGAGGAGGCACGGGAGGAGGCGGAGTATGTCTGCGCGCTACTCTCGCCCTATTCCATCTCCTATCCCGTGATGTTCGACTGGGAACGCATGGAGAATACGCGCTCGGCGGACGTCCCCTATGCCACCGTGACCGACTGCGCCAAGACGTTCTGCCAGATCGTCGAGCACGCCGGGTACCGCGCCGGATTTTATTTCAACCTGGAGATGTCCCGCAACATGGATCTGACGGAACTGAAGGACTACGCGTTCTGGCTGGCGGAATACACCGACGCGCCCAGCTACGCCTACGACTTCGATTTCTGGCAGTACAGCTGCACCGGCGAGGTGGAAGGCATCGGCGTGGGCGTCGACCTGAATTTATATATTGAAAAGTAAGCGCGCCCCGTGCTAAATCAACATAAATTTATCGATATTTTTTTACTAATATTATTGACATTTTCCTACAAGGGCGCTACAATATAGGTATCTAAACCGCGTATACGCGGGAACATATTATGAATGGAGGTTTTTCTATGGCAAGATTTACCCTTCCTCGTGATGTATACCACGGCAAAGGCGCTCTGGAAGCGCTCAAAACGTTTGAGGGCAAGCGTGCGATCATCTGCGTCGGCGGCGGCTCCATGAAGAAATTCGGCTTTCTGGACAAGGCAATTTGTTACTTGAAGGAAGCCGGCATGGAGGTTGCGCTCATTGAGGGGATCGAACCCGATCCGTCCGTAGAAACGGTGATGAAGGGCGCGGAGAAGATGCGGCAGTTCCAGCCCGACTGGATCGTCGCCATGGGCGGCGGCTCACCGATCGACGCGGCAAAGGCCATGTGGATCAAGTACGAATACCCGGACGTCACGTTTGAGGACATGTGCAAAGTGTTCGGCCTGCCGAAACTGCGTACCAAGGCCCGCTTCTGCGCAATTTCCTCAACTTCCGGCACGGCCACCGAGGTCACCGCTTTCTCGATTATTACCGACTACTCCAAGGGTATCAAGTATCCGATCGCGGACTTTGAGATCACGCCGGACGTGGCCATTGTCGATCCTGAGCTGGCCGAGACTATGCCGAAAAAACTGGTCGCCCACACCGGCATGGACGCCATGACCCACGCCATCGAAGCTTACGTATCTACCGCGCATTGTGACTACACCGATCCGCTGGCCCTCCATGCGATTAAGATGATTCAGAACGATCTGGTCGCGTCCTACAATGGCGACATGGAAAAGCGCCACGCCATGCACAACGCCCAGTGCCTGGCCGGTATGGCCTTCTCCAACGCGCTGCTGGGCATTGTCCACTCCATGGCACATAAGACCGGCGCCGCCTTTGCCGACTACGGCGCGCACATCATCCACGGCGCGGCGAACGCCATGTATTTGCCCAAGGTCATCGCGTACAATGCCAAAGACGAGGCGGCGAAGAAGCGCTATGGCGAGATTGCCGATCTCATGAACCTCGGCGGCGCGAACGACACGGAAAAGGTCGCCCTTCTGATCGAGTATCTGCGCAAGATGAACGACGAGTTGAACATTCCGCACGCAATTGCCCACTACGGCGCGGACAGCTATCCCACCGAAACCGGTTTTGTCCCGGAGGAAGTGTTCCTTGCACGGCTGCCGGAGATTGCGAAGAACGCGATTGGTGACGCCTGCACCGGCTCCAACCCCCGCATCCCGACCCAGGAAGAGATGGAAAAGCTGCTTCGCTGCTGCTACTACGACACGGAAGTTGACTTCTAAACATCGCAATATCATATAAATAGCAAAAAATTCGCACGCAAAAGCGTGCGAATTTTTTTATATTCCAAATTCCACCGTTCATAACCGGTGTTCATAATCGCGCGAGAAAGCACAAGAAAAGCAGGTGCACTGGGTAAAAGGCGCAGAAACACCACTTGCCAAACGCGCGGCGGGTGCCGGGCCGTCCGTTGTAGCACGCCAGCTGCGGCACACAGCAAACCCCAGCTGCCGGAAATGATCGTCCCGCGTCAAGCCTCGCTCCATTGTGTCAAGTCCCGCGCCCGGTTTGGCAGATTGCCCCCAGCTTTATTCAATCCCCTTCGGCGTGATGAGTTCCCGACCACCCAGATACTTGCGCAGCACCTCCGGAATCACCACAGACCCGTCCGCCCGCTGGTTCTGCTCCACCATCGCTGGAAAAATGCGCGACGTGGCAAGCCCAGAACCGTTCACCGTGTGGACAAACTCCGTCTTTCCCGTCGCCTCACGCCGGAAGCGGATATTTCCCCGCCGCGCCTGGTAGTCCCGCGCGTTGGAAACGGAGGAGACTTCCTTATACCCGTTCATGGACGGTATCTGAATTTCAATGTCGTACGTCCGCGCCATGGACGCCGAGCAGTCGCCCGCCGCCAGCTTCACCGTGCGGAAATGGAAACCCAGATCGCGCACCAGGCGCTCGGCCTTGTGTACCAGCTCCTCAAACGCCTCGTCCGACTTCTCCGGCAGACAGTACTGGAACATCTCCACCTTGTTGAACTGGTGCCCGCGTACCATCCCGCGCTCGTCCGCCCGGTGCGATCCGGCCTCCCGCCGGAAACAGGGCGTGTAGGCAAAGAGTTTGTGCGGCAGTTCGCGTTCCTTGAGAATCTCGTCGCGGTGGAGCGACGCAAGCGCCGTCTCCGCCGTGGGCAGCATAAAATGTAAGCGGTCATCCGTCGAATTTTCAATCTTATAGACCTCGTTGGCAAATTTGGGGAACTGGCCCGCAGTCTCACCGCAGCGGTATTCCAGCATCAGCGGCAACATCACCATCTCATAGCCATCGGCCAGATGCGCGTCGACAAAATAGTTCAGCAGCGCCCATTCCAGCTGCGCGCCAAGCCCGCGGTAAATCCAAAATCCGCTCCCCGCCAGCTTTGTCCCGCGCTCATAGTCGATCAGGCCCAGATCGGTGCAAAGATCCACATGGTGCTTGGGCGCGAACGAGAACGTGTGCGGCCGGCCCGTGTACGTCAGCGGCTCATTGTGTTCCTTCCCGCCCGGCGCCAGATCCGGGTCGGGCAGGTTGGGCAGCGAGAGCATCAGCGTCCGGTATTCCGCCTCCACCTGCGTCAGCTCCTTGCCGTTGGCGGCAATCTCCGCCTTCAGCGCGGCCATCTTTTCAAACACCGGCGCCACATCCCCGCCCGCCTTCTTCAGCCGCGGAATCTCCTTGGACACCTTGTTCTGCTCCGCCTTTTTGCTCTCCGTGGACAAAATCAGCGCCCGGCGCTTGGCGTCCAGATTCAAAATCCGGTCAATCTGCGCATCGCAGTCCACTTCCTTGGCCCGCAGCGCGGCCTTCACCCCGCTGGGATCGTCTTTGATTCGTTTTATATCCAGCATTTGCCTCTACTCCGTTTCCTTTTCAGCTGGCAGCGCCTGGCTGAGTCTGTTATATTCCTCGCGCTCGTCATCGCGCAACGCATCTGCATAGGGTTCCAACTGTTCAAGCGCCTGCACAAACGTATACGTATCCTTCATCGCGTAGGCGCGCCGAGCGGTCGCCAGCAAATTCTGCGCCAGCAAGGTCCGCAACTCGCGGTTTTCGTCCTGGAGATTTTCAATGCGCCCTTCCAAGGTCATATTGTTGTGAATGTTGGCGCTCGAAGCCTGCCGCAAATTCCGGTTCTGCACAATCAGGGACAGAACCACCAAAAGAAACGCCATCACAAACAAAATGGCCATGTATTCCAGCATCGCACGCTTGCGCTTTTCCGACAGCTCCGGATCCTTTGGCCGCTCCGTGTCCAGCGTTTTAATCCGCTCTATGATCTTCATGCCTGCTCCTTCCGGACTTCCAGGGCTTGCAGCGCCACCAGCAAGCGCTGGAGATCATCTTGCCCATAAAATTCCAGTTCAAACCGTCCTTTTCGTTTCCCGTTGACGATACGCACACCGCGCCCCAGCCGCCGGGACAGTTCCCGTTCGCACTCGGCCAGGTAGTCCACCGTCAGCGGTTTTTCCTCCGGCGGCGCGGCCTGCGCCTTTGCCAAGGTCTTGCACAGATTCTCGGCCTGCCGCACCGACAGCTGCAACTGCACAATCCGCTGCGCCGCGGCCAACTGCCGCGCTTCGCCCCGCAGTGTCAAGACCGCCCGCGCGTGTCCGGCCGACAGCCGTCCGTCCTCCAGCATCTCCTGCACCGCCTGCGGCAGCGTCAGCAGCCGCAGCGCGTTGGCGACCGCCGGACGGGATTTCCCCACCTGCGCGGCAGTCTCCTCCTGGCTCATGCCGTACTGCGTCAGCAGCGCCTGATACCCCTTCGCCTCTTCAATGGGGTTCAGATCCTGGCGCTGCAAATTTTCAATCAGCGCCAGCTCCATCGCCGTCCGGTCGTCCGCCTCCAGAACCACAACCGGGACCTCCTCCAGTCCCGCCAGTCTGGCGGCGCGCCAACGGCGCTCTCCGGCGACGATCTGATAGTATCCGTCCGCCGCGGCACGCACCGCCAGCGGCTGGACAACGCCGTGCTCCGCGATGGAATCGGCCAGGGCTTGCAGCGCTTCTTCGTCAAAATGCTTTCTGGGTTGGGCGGGATTTGGCTCCACGCGCTGCAGTGGCAGCGAAACCACGTTCTGCGGCTCCTCCCACGGGGTAAAATCCCCCAGCAGCGCGCCCAGCCCCCGGCCCAGCCCTTTTTGTGCACTCATAACCGTCCCTCCCTTCGCAAAATTTCTTCCGCCAGCGCCAAATATGCCTGCGCGCCCCGGCTGGCGCGGTCGTAGGCGATCACCGGCAGCCCGTGGCTGGGCGCCTCGGCCAGGCGCACGTTGCGGGGAATGACCGTGGCGTAGACTTTGCCGGGGAAATGCCGCCGTACCTCCTGCGCCACCTGACTGGAGAAATTGGTGCGGCCGTCAAACATCGTCAGCAACACGCCAAAAATTTGCAGCCTTGGGCTGAGACGTCGCTTGACCGCCCGCATGGTGGCCATCAGGTCGGAAAGCCCCTCCAGGGCAAAATATTCGCACTGGACGGGGATCAAAATCTCATCCGCCGCGCACAGCCCGTTGAGCGTCAGCAGTTCCAAGGACGGCGGACAGTCGATGAATATGTAGTCGTATTGCGCCAGCAGCGGCGCAAGCGCCTGTTTCAGCTGGTATTCGCGCCGAGGCATGGCGATCAGCTCCACAGCGGCCCCGGCAAGTCCCGGACCGGAGGGCAGCACGTCGCCAAAGGTCGTGCGGCACAGCGCGGACTCGGCAGGCTTGCCATCGATCAGCACGTCGTAGACCGTGGCCCCCACACGTTGCTTGTCCAAGCCCATACCGCTGGTAGCGTTTGCCTGCGGATCAAAGTCACACAGCAGAGCGCGAACCCCGTTGGCGTGCAGCGCCGCCGTCAGATTGACAGCGGTGGTACTCTTGCCCACGCCGCCCTTTTGATTCACGACCGCGATCACTTTTGCCACGGTGCATCCCTCCCGTCTTCCGGCACGGCTTTTCCCACACATTATAACACATTTCATGCAAATTACAACCGGGTTCCCAATGTTTCACGTGAAACGGCCCTTTCCTTCCCGCACCATTAATAATAGCGGATTACAGCCTTGACCTTCCCCAAGATGGTCGCATACGTGCCGTCGATGGGGGTGTAGTCAGGGTTTTCCGGCATCAGCCAAACCTTGCCGTTTTTTCGCTGAAAGCGCTTGACCGTGGCCTCGTCCCCCAGGAGCGCCACGACGATTTCGCCGTTCTCCGCCGTCGCCTGCGGCCGGACAATCACCCGGTCTCCGTCCAGAATTCCGGCGTTGATCATCGATTCTCCCCGGACGCGCAGCGCGAAGCAGTCCTCCTCGCCGTCCCACGGCAGATAACCCTCGATGTTTTCCACGGCCAAAATCGGCTGTCCGGCGGTGACGACTCCCACGACCGGCACCTGACCGGGATGCACCGCCAGCGAGATCGCGCGCTTTTTGCTGCTCTCAACGGCAATCACGCCGTCGTTTTTGAGCGCGTCCAGGTGATACTGCACCGAAGCGGTGGAGTGCAGGCCAACCGCGCGCATAATCTCCCGGATTGTGGGCGCGTAGCCGTGATCCAGGACAAATGTGTTGATAAATTGCAAAATCTCATCACGTTTTGTGCTCTTCCTGCCCATGCCGCACCTCGATTCCGCGCTCTTGGTCTTATTTTAGCCATTATACCACAGGTGCCGGCAAGAATCAAACATTTGTTTTTCCATCTTGAATTTCTTCCAGATCAAAGCTGGGGAGATACTCCAGGCTTGCGGAGGAGCTGTCCTGCACAAAGCCCTCCCGCAGGCCGCACAGCGGCAGCCAACTCTCCACCGCCGCGTATTCACCGGCGCTCACCCGCCGGTCAAAGGGCGGCATCTTAACGGCGCGGCCATAGGGGACGTACTGGCTCATCAGCGAAACCATCACCGTCCCCGGCGCGAACGTCTTGCCGATCCACTCCAGCACGTCCAGCGAATTGCCCACCTGCCCTGGCAGAACCAGGTGGCGGATCAACGTACCGCGCTTGAGCAGGCCGTTTTCCACCACGCACGGCCCGGTCTGGCGCACCATCTCCCGAATCGCCGCCGCCGCAACCGAGAAATAGTCCCGCGCCCCGGACAGCCGTTCCGCCCGAAGCCATCCCGGCATCCGGCAATATCCCAACTCCGATCCTGTCCGGTCAACGCCCCACTGGCGCGGGCAACGAAAGGTCGGCTGCCTGACTCCAGGCAGGGTAAGTTGGGGGGTCAGCGGGGCAAGTTTTATAAAACCTGTCACTTGGAACTCAAACGGCGTCAAAAGTGGCTCTTGACAAATATGTTTACGAAGAATAAAATATATACATATTGATAGCGCAAGATTAAATCTTGCACCAATAATAAGAGGGAGGATAAAATTATGAACATCTACGATTTCACGGTCAAGGCGAAAGACGGCAGCGAAGTACCGCTTTCCGATTACAGAGGAAAGGTGCTGCTCATTGTCAACACCGCGACCGGCTGCGGCTTTACGCCACAGTACGAGGGGTTGCAGGATTTGTACGAGAAGTACCAAGGGAAAGGCTTTGAGATTCTGGACTTTCCTTGCAACCAGTTCGCCAACCAGGCACCGGGAACTGAGGAAGAAATCGAGGATTTTTGCCAGTCCAGGTATGGAGTGACGTTCAAGCTTTTCAAGAAAATTGAGGTAAACGGGAAAAATGAGGAACCGCTGTATACATATTTGAAATCGCAGCAGGGCGGCGTCATGGGCAACAATATCAAGTGGAACTTCACGAAGTTTCTGGTTGACCGG
>CAYVEB010000045.1:0-8466 GCA_964450645.1 uncultured Oscillospiraceae bacterium
AATATTGGCCATATTTTTTGCCGCTTTAACGCCGCTTTTTGTGCCGCCAGTTTTTTCAGCAGGATACTTGGGGGTATTTACTGTATCTGTTATAAAATCCATCCATGAGCGGTTGAAAACAGTCCATATCCGAAGCATAGGCATATACGCCGTAGTGGGCTATCATCTCGCCGCAGACGACCATTTGCAGGTTATACCCTAGCAGCAGTTGGTCATTTCTCATGTGGCTTTTCTTGAACCGTAGAAAAGTTGCGCTGCTGCCAGTCTTGAAATCGCTGTTCGAGTCCTTCCCGCAGTCGGCAATCTTCCGCGCGGCGAGAGCTGAACAAGATCAATAATTAGGTTTAGATACAAGAGCCTTTTGGGGCGCCTTCCTTACGGAGGGTGCCCCAAGATTGCTCCTTTTACACATTCTCTTCCGGGATTTTGCATCTATGCTGAGATTTTATGCGTTTTCCACGAGCCCTTTGGCCGCTAACGGCAACCGCATGCGCCTGCCCGCGCGAATTAAATTACGTCAGCTAGGGCAGCGGCTCTTTCGCATCCGTCGGTCTTATCAACGTCGCCGGGATTTAACACGCCGGGAACCAAAACCTCTCCGACCATCTCCCATTTGTTCAGGGCGCACATACGCTCCATGGGTACGCGGACGCCGTCCAAAACCGTGAGGTCGTCTTCCTCGCAGCAGGCGATCAGCGCGCATTTTTTGCCGGCGATGTCTTTGCCGCCGACGACGAGGGAATAGATCCGGTCAATCACGCCCTTGATCTGCGAGGGAATGGAGTACCAGTAGACCGGCATGGTGAACACAAGCGCGTCCGCGTCCAAAATCGCGGGGGCGATGGTGTTAAAGTCGTCGTCAAAGGTGCAGGCCTTTCCCGTCGAGAAGCAAGTCTCGCAGGCCCGGCAACCGCCCACTTTTTTCAGTGCCGCGTCAAAACGCGTCACAGTATGTCCCTTCGCCTCCGCCGCACGGATGAAAGCGTCGGTCATGGCAAAACTGTTTCCATTCCGGCGGGGGCTTCCTGTAATCACAACAATTTTTTTACACATCGGGATACTCTCCTTTTCAAGATGATACCCGTTCAAATCTTTCGCTGCGGCGCTTGACGCCGCGCTTGACATTTTACGGGCTGCATATTAAAATTATAAAAGAGAATGGAACAAAAAACAAGTACGCACATGAAAGTGCGATACTTACAATACTGTTCAATACTTACCTTAAGGAGAGCGTATCGATGGGCAACCGCTGCATTTCCAATGAATCCCTCTGTACAACCGGTTTTAGCTACACCCTGTCCCTGATCAACGGAAAATACAAGATGACGATTCTCTACACGCTGATGGAGTTCGGCGTGGTCCGGTTTAATGAAATGAAACGATACATCGCCGGGATTTCCTATAAGACCTTGAGCGCCACGCTGAAGGAGCTTGAGGCGGACCGGCTGGTACACCGGGAGGAATACCCGCAGATTCCGCCGAAGGTGGAATACCGTTTAACCGAACGGGGGAAATCGCTGATACCCATTCTCGACGGGATGTGCGAATGGGGAGACAAACACAGGCAGGACTGATTCGGCTAAGAAGTGAACCTTTCAGCGGCGAGTCTCATGAAAAAATTCGGGATATCCTCTCTCGCTTTACCAATAAACAGCCTCCGTGCTTTGCAAACGCAAAACCCGGAGGCTGTTTCACGCATTACGGCGGCTTAGAGCTCATCGTCTTCGTCAAATTCAAATTCCAGCATCTCGCCGCAGCTGGGGCATTTGCTCTGCCCGGACAGCAGCGTTTTTTCATCAAACTGGGTCACCTTGCCGCACTTGGGGCAAGTAACCTCATACATTTCATCATCCGACAGGAAATCGAAGTCCTCATCTTCATCGTCCACAAAGGCATAATCGCCGTCATCCTCGTCCTCGTCATCCTCGTCGCCGTCCTCGTCATCCTCGTCTTCGTCATCCTCGTCGCCGTCCTCGCCCAGCAGATAATTCTCGACGGCGTCCAAATCCTCTTCGATTTCGTCCAACTCATCGGAAATGGAAATGGTTGTTTCCTCAATGTCGTTGACACTCTCCGCCATGTCGCCGAGCAAATCCACGATGCCCGCGATCATTTTCCCCGCGCCATCCTTGGTGTCCAGCTTCATGCCCTCCATGAGTCCTTTGAGATATGCGGCTTTTTCGGACAAAGTCATCATGCATCCTCCTTTTTCCTCAACGGAATGTTATGTGTTATTTTGCGCGACCCAAATATTCCCCTGTACGGGTATCCACTTGGATCTTTTCGCCTTCGTCAATGAACAGCGGGATCTTGATCTCCGCGCCGGTCTCCAGGGTGGCGGGCTTTAGGGTGTTGGTCGCGGTGTTGCCGGGGACCGCGGGATCGGACTTGGTGACGACCAGCTCCACAAAGTTCGGGCACTCCACGCCGAAAACGTTGCCCTTGTAGGACAAAATCGTACACTGTTCGTTTTCCTTCACGAATTTAAACGCATCCGGCAGAAGATCCTTGCCGATGGGGAGCATGTCATAGGTCTCCTGATCCATGAAGTAATAAAGATCGCCGTCGTTATAGGAGTATTCCATCTTTTTGCGCTCAATAAACGCTTCTTCAAATTTTGCCGTGGGGTTAAAGGACGTTTCCGTCACGCCGCCGGTGATGATGTTGCGCATCTTCGTGCGGACAAACGCGGCGCCCTTACCGGGTTTCACATGCTGGAATTCCACCACTTGATAAATTTTGCCGTCCATTTCAAAGGTCTTACCGTTTCTGAATTCGCTTGCGGTAATCGTTGCCATAAAATTTCCCTCCTGGTATTAAATGATCCGGCGCTTTGCCCGCGCCGGAGGGCAAAGGCGGATTTCCGTATACAGTATCATGGTTTATTTTACATGATACATGCGCATATTTCAAGTATTTCTCACAAAATAATTAAATCTTTTGGGCTCTTTGTCAAAATTTTGCAGCCCTCACCGGTGAATATAACTACGTCTTCGATGCGTACGCCGAATTTACCCGGCAGATAAATCCCCGGCTCCGCGGAGCACACACAGCCGGCGGGCATGGGCTGGGTATTGAAGGGAGCACAGTTCGGCGCCTCGTGAATTTCCAGGCCCAGGCTGTGGCCGTAGCTGTGGCCGAAATAGGCGCCATATCCGGCGTCCGTGATCACCTTGCGCGCGGCGGCATCAATGTCCTTGCCGGTGACGCCGGCACGCGTGGCGGCGATGCCTGCTTTCTGCGCGCGCAGCACCGTGTCATAGACTGTACGCATTTCCCCGGTGACATCGCCCAGCGCCACGGTGCGGGTCATGTCGGAGCAATACCCCCGGTAGATTGTTCCAAAATCCATGGTGATAAATTCGCCCCGGCCGATCTTCCGGTCGCTGGGAACCGCGTGGGGCATGGAGCCGTTGGGGCCGGAGGCTACAATCGGCGCAAAGGATAATCCTTCTCCGCCGTTTTTATACAGACAGTAGATCAGCTCCGCAGCCAGCTCCTTTTCGGTCATCCCCTCGTGGATGCGCTCAAGCAGCTGGGAAAAGGCCCGGTCGGTAATCTGCTGCGCCTGCTCCATCCGCTCTAACTCCCATGGCTCTTTGACATGGCGGAACGCGTTGAGCTTTTTCTGACAAGGGACAAAACTGGCGTTAAGATTGGCCTCGTAGGCCTGGTACGCGGCGCAGGTCAGATAGTCTTCCTCGTAGCCGAGGGTACGGATCTGAAAATCGGCGATGGCGTCGTTGATGGCCGCGTTATAGGAATAGTCGCGGTCAATCATGCGGACTTCGAAATCCGGCAGATTATTCCGCGCCACTTCGATATAGCGTGAATCTGTAAAGAAGCGGCAGCCATTTTTGGAAATCACGCTGACGCCCTCGTCTACGTTAAACTCCGCGCAGTACATCCGGCTCACAGCGCTGGTCAGCAGGAGGCCGTCCAGTTCCTCCCCCAGCAGGGAGCGGTATTTTTCAAGATTCTTCATGATAGTTCCGTCCTTTCGCCATAAAGATAAACGGCATTTCCGCCACGTGGCGGAGCTTCAGCCAAATATTGTGATTGTCAATCGACCGGACCAGGATGGGGTAGATGCCCCCGAGATTCGCGCCCAATACGTCGGTATAGATCTGGTCGCCGCAAAGCGCCGCCTGGCTCTTCTCCACGCCATAGCGCGCCAGGCACTGGCGGATTCCCCGCTGAAAGGGCTTTTTCGCGCCGGTCACCACGTCCACCCCGTAGGCCGCGCCGAACGACGGCACCCGCTGGCGATGGCTGTTGGAGACAATGCACAGCTGGATCCCGGCGCCTTGCATCGCCCGCAGCCAGTCAAGAAGTGACTTCGTGGGCGTGTCGGTCGTATAGGGAAGCATGGTGTTATCAAAATCCAACATCAAAAGGCGAATCCCGCGGCGCTGCAAAAATGACGGCGGGATGTCGGTCAACTTGGGGAAACATATCTTTGGTAAAAATGATAGCATAAATTACCTTTCTGGGTCATATTGTTCCATAGGTTCCGCTGCGGCACGGCTCTCCATTCAATTGCGCGTGGCGGGGAGCCAAGCCGACTTCAATTAGTACTTACAGACATTATAGCATAAGAAAGGGCGGTTTGTAAATTGTCTTTGCCGGTATATTTTGCGGTTTTTTCTGAACAGGAGACGCCCGCCCATGTGGACAAGACAGCCGGGATCGGCTGCACCTTTGATTTGCGGGCGCGCCGGACAATTTGGGAGCGGCCTTTTCCGGCGGATCTTCTTACCGTGGACGACCGCGCGGTGCCGCAAGCGGACGAGCCAGCGCCTTACGTGTCCTCCCTGCTGGAATATTTAGGAAACGCGACGGAGATTTTGCTGGACTTTGAACGGCCGCGAAATCCGTTTTGCGCGCAATTTTTGGTCCTTTTGCAAAGCCGACTGCCGTCCGGGGTACGGCTGATTGTACCGCCCCAGTATTCCGCGCTTTGCACGCGGGGCCTGATACTGGTCTCCAGCGGGATTCCCTGCAACCATTGGGAGACGTTTTGCGCGCGTCAGCACCGGCAATATGGAGAGCGCTGGTGCCTGGAGCTTGTCCCCTGGAGCTATGTGATCCGGGAAAACCGGCGCGCGCGCTGTCCGCCGGAGAAGATTCCGGCGGCAATCGACGCCGTCTTATGCCAGAGCGCCCTGTGCAGGCTCGGGCGGCGGGAGGACGCGTATTATCTGTTTGATACGGGCGGCACCTTGCGGCAAAAGTGCCGCTTGGCACAAAAATACGGCTGCCAATTGGCAGTTGGTCTGGCGCAGGAGCTGGAACCGTATTCCTAAGCCGGATGAATTCACGCGCGGGGGATGGGAAATACTAGTCCGGGAGGGATGCACTGTGCAAAAGGACCCGGTTCAGAAAATCGTAAAGCAGCCGCCGAGCGTGACCGATCCCAACGGCAGTTACACCGGCAAGCCGCTGAATGAGTGGGATGTTCCCGTCCAGGACGTGGACGACCTGTAAAACGCGCCCCAAATCGAAGCCCGCTCCGTTGGGCTTCGATTTGGGAGTTTGCACCTTGTTACAGTGCCCGCGCCCGAATGCGGATCTTTCATACCGAAACAGCGAAAAAAGCTTTTTTCGCAGGCCGCTGTGCGGATGGGCGTCATCTGGCAGTCCGTTTTTCAATGACATCTTGTAAGCGCGTCTCGTCCAGTACCCCCTGTGCAAGAATTTCCGCCCGACCCTTGCTGTGCGGAGAAGTGACCTTTTTTACGGGGAAAGCGTTGCGCACAGCGTCGTTGATGTGCGCCTTGCTCATGCCGTACATCATGCCGTCAATGCCCAAGGTGATTTTGTACATATCCAAACCTCGCGCTGCAATTCTCTATGGTTAGCGAAAGCTAACCGTAACGGGTTTACCACCGATCTCCCAGTTTGTCAAGCAATGCACAGAAGATTCCCCCGGCTGCACCGGGGGAATCTGAGCTTGTTATGTCCGTAGCAAAAGCGGCTGAATTTGCCGCCCTTCCAGCGCGGCGTCGACGGTGGCGGGAAGCTGGGTAAAGTCTGCGACCAGGGAATAGGGCTTCCCGGCGGGGCTGTCCTGGCCGAAGGGGACAAAATAAAAATTTCTGCGGTTGAGCAGCCGGCCGAGATTTTCCGCGTTCCCACTCAGCGCGTCATTGGTGGAGATGGCCAGGACGACTGGCCGGGCGTTGCGCAGATGGGATTTGCAGGCGAGGGTCACGCTGGTGTCAGCGATGCCGTGGGAAATTTTCCCCAGCGTATTCCCGGTACACGGCGCGATGACCAGCAGATCCAGCAGTTTCTTGGGGCCGAACGGCTCCACCTCCGTCAGTCTGTGGCGGACATGGGTTCCGCAGATTCCCTCGATTTCCGCCAGAAAGTCCGCTGCCAGGCCGAAACGGGTATCCGTCTGCCAGCTGGCGTCGGATAGGATGGGAATGATGTGTTCGTATTCGGTACGAAGTTTTTGCAATGCGTCAATGGCCTTGCGAAAGGTGCAGAACGAGCCGCACATGGCAAAGCCGATGGTTTCCTGCTTCATAGAGCCTCCTGTTCCAGATAGCGGCGAACCGCTTGGGCATAATACAGCCCGGCGCTCTCCGGGGATAGCTTTCCCGGCAGACCGCCGGCCGCTTGATAGCGCTGCCCCAGCAGGGCGGCGGCCTCCTGCGTAAGACCGAAGGGTGCGCTGGCTAAGTCCCATACGAGGCAGTCCTCACGCAGTATTTGCGCGTCGGCTTCAGTGAAAACGGGCGCGGGGACCGTGTTGAAGACGCAGCGATAGGCGGCAAGGCCGGATTGCCAGGCTCCGGTTACGCATGTAGCAAAGCCGCAGGCCTCCGCAATCGCCAGGTCGCGGGGTTTTCGGGCGCTGACGGTGACGACGGCGCGCATGGCCTGCAGCCGCTGGGCAAGCGCCTTTCCGATTCTGCCAAAGCCAATCACCAGACACGGCGCTCCCCAGAGCGTAAAAGGCGTGCGCTCGATAGCCAGGGCGAGGGCGCCTTCCGCGGTCGCCACAGCGTTGCGGATGAGCAGCTGTTCATCCTTGGCAAGGTTGATCACCACCGCGCCGGTACTTTGAAGCTCCGCCGCGCCGGCGTCCGACAGGCCGCCGAGGACGGCGTCTCCCGGCCGCAGCAGCGCCGCCAGATCACGCAGCGAAAAATCGGTTCCTGGAATGCGGCCGTTTCGGATTGCGGGATAAGGCAAAAGCCAGCAGCTTGCCGCCGTCAATGGGGCATCGGGCAGACCGGGAACACCGTGGGTTTGGCATTTCCAGCCCCACTCGGTCAGCTTTGTGAGCACATAGACAGTCCGGCGGTCGCCGCCGAGCATATACAATTGCTGTTTCATGGGCACTCCTCCCTCTGTTTCATGCTATGCTTGGGAGGAAATTTTGTGAAAGCGCCGTCTGCTTTCCGCCAAATGGGATCGCGGCGCGAAATTTAAAAAAAAGAAACCGGCGCTTTAACCGGCGCTTTGTACGAGACACAGCGTCGGCCTGCGCCGGCTTGACGAAATTTAATAGTTTTTTGGGAACGGCACCAATTTTTGCTGCGCCGCGCTGGCTTGAAGACAATCGAGTACCAAACGGATAAAATCCTGCATATACTTGGGCAAAGCCAGGTCGCGGCGGTAACAAGCGCAGTAGTGCCGGTGGTTGGTATACTCCAACAGGGGATAAAAATAGCTGGCGGATGTGGTATAGCTGTCCGTGCAGAGCATATAGCAGCTGCTTGCCTGGGTTACGCGCAGCGCGGTTTCCAGGCTGTCGCTTTCCAGTCGGATGGCAGGGCGCAGGCTCTTTTGCTGGAACAAAAAGTCCTGGATCACCCGCAGATTGTGCCCGACCTTGAGGGAGATAAACGGCCCGTCCCCGATTTGTTCCAGGGGAATGGACGCGCCGGAGGGAAGGCTCGCGGCCAGGGGACTGTTTAGACCGGCCAGAATTCCGACGGTCTCTCTTTGCAGCAATTCGTATTTTAAAGCGGGATTGCCCGCCTCGGTGGATGCGAGGGCCAGATCTACGTCGCCGTCGCAGACCATCCGTTCGAGCATCGCACTGCCGGCCTCCCGCAGCTCTAGGGAGACCTTGGGGTACAGCCCGAAGAACTTCGGCAGCACGGACGGCAGGATACGCGCCGAGCGCTGCATACTGATGCCCAAGCGCAGCCGTCCGCTGTTTTTGCTGAGAATTTGCTGCAGCTCGTTGCGCAAGATGGCGTCGGCGTTGAGCATGGCCGCGGCGGCGCGAAGGTAGCACTCTCCGGCGTAGGTCGGACGAAGGGGAGCACGGGAGCGGTTAAACAGGGGCAGACCCAGCTCGTCCTCCACTTGCCGCAGCATCTGGCTGAGGGAGGGCTGGCTGACATAGAGCTTTTGCGCGGCTGCGGTGATGCTGCCGGTCTTGGCGATGGTCTGAATATAGAGCGCCTGCTTTAAATTCATGATGTCCACACTCCTTTTTCC
>CAYVEB010000046.1:0-8339 GCA_964450645.1 uncultured Oscillospiraceae bacterium
AGCCGTCGAGCGCCGCCTGAACCGCTGTGCCAATCGCAGTGATTCCGGCCAGAACCGCCGACGCCACGCAGCGCCTTGGAAACGACTGCGCCGTCGCCTGATAGACATATTCCCGCAGGGGATTGCCCCACCAGGCCATGCGGCACGCCGCCCACAGCGTCATGAAGCACGCAATCAGACCCGCCGTATAGGGGATAATCACGTAAAAGGTGTTTTTCAAGGCCGGCACGGGAATGCACCCGCCGACTACGCTGGCCGCCGCCATCGCGGCGCTGAATCCGAGACGGATCACCAAAGACCTGCGCCAGGAGAGCTCGGACTCGTCAAAGCGGACATACCGCCCGGTATAAATGTACTCGCCGTTTGCGCCGCGTGTGATATGTTCCACTTTCGCGCGCCGCCCGCGCAAGGGCCGCGTCCTTTCCGGCTTGGCGCTCACCGATTCAGCCCCAGACTCGTCATCCCCCGGCGCAGCCGACCCCGCCGGCTCAACCTCCAGCCCGTCAGCCCTAGCCGGCTCAGCCTTCGGCCCGTCATCCCTCGCCGGCTCAACCTCCAGCCCGTCAGCCCTAGCCGGCTCAACCTCCGGCTCGTCAGCCCTAGCCGATTCAGCCTTCGGCCCGTCAGCCCTAGCCGGCTCAACCTCCGGCTCGTCAGCCCTCGCCGATTCGGCCTTCGGCGCATCAACCTTTGGCGTATTCGCACCCGGTTTGCCGGCGCACTGGAATTTAATTGGCTTCACGGCGGTTCCCCCTCGTTCGCCGCTGCTTTGGCAACGTAAATTTGACAGGTATATCCTATCATATTGGGGCCGGGACTGCAATATTAAAATCTTTCCAGCCGCCGCTTTCCAATGGGATTTAAACTTATTATATTGTGGAAAATAGCGCAAGTCAAGTTAATTTTTCATTTTTTAGGCCGCTGTTTGACATTTCTCGGTTTACATCTATAAATCATAAAAATCCTATGGCAATTTTGTTCAATTTTGCAAATTTTTTAGTCCGGTCCGCATATTTTTTAAATTCAATTGCACCGTAACTGCTAATAGATTGTGCGTTTTACCGTTGCCTTTGGCCAGCGCCCCGGCCAGCGCACCATCCGCAAGGCGTATCCGCAGCAAAGCAGCCTTGCTTGGTTCCCTCCGCGGTAAAATCGGAGCGAATCCAGCATCTTGTGTTTTATCCTAATATATCCACAATATATTGCTCTCCGACGGGCCGCCACTTTTTTCGCGGAAGATGGCGCGCCATATGGCAGAACAATACTTGGGCCAGACCCTGCGGCCTGGCCCAAATCAAAAAAGCCTTTGTATAACTTGCATAACCGCGGCGTTTTATACGAAAATTCGATAAAAAGTAGACTTTGAAAAAGGGTACTTTTTATCGAATTGCGCATAAGACGGCCTTTTAGCGGCTGTCCGCTGAAAGGGGCCGCGCAAAAACACGGCCATTTTTAAGAAAAATGTCTTATTTTGCTATGCAAAAACATAGCAAAATGGCCATGTCCGTCTCCGGCGGCACGGCCTAAAATTTAAGCGCATGGGGCGGGACGCCCCACATGCGCATAAAACTTCATGCGCATGTGGGGCATTTGCATCCATTGTGGTGCGGCGCCAGCGCATGAAGTTTTATTGGAGAATCGTATTACGCCTCGTCCGGCGTCCGCCTGGAAGCATAACCATAGGAATAGTCATACTTGGAACCGTTGACGTAGCCTGTAGAGCCCTGCTGGCTGCCGTTGATCACCGCACCGATCAGCTTAACGCCGGTGGCGTAAAGCCCCTGGATGCTCTCGTAGATCTGATAGGTGCTCGCCATATCCTGGCGCACCACGTAGATCGCCGCGTCGGCGTATTTCGCCAGCGTTGCCGCGTCCGACAAGATGCCGGAGGGCGGCGTATCGATCACAATATAATCCAATTGCTGGCGCAGCGTCGCCATCACATCCCCCATCCGCCGGGTGTCCAGCCAGCGCTGGGGATCGCTGACCGTCTGATCACCTGCCATCAGCAGCAGCGATGTGCCCGGAACCTCCTGAAGGCTGAACTGCTTGTTCTTTCCCATCAGCAGCTCCAGCAGTCCCTCCGACGGGGTGCCTATTTCCAAAGCCTCTTTCAGCGACTGATTGCGCAAATCGCCGTCGATCAGTATGACCCGATGTCCATCGGCGGCCAAAGACAGCGCCAAATTGGCCGAAACCGTACTCTTTCCCTCATAGGGGAGCGTACTGGTGACCAAAAGCACCTTGCAGCCGCCGCGCTCCGCCATCGCTTTCATGACCTTTACCCGGAGCATCCGCACCGATTCCATAAAATCGGTGCCGACCCTCTCGTTTAAAATTGTCACGTGGCCATCGCTGTTCTTCCGGCGCCGCTTAAAGCGCACTTGGGGCAGATACGCCATGCAAGGCAAATTGACAAGCCGCCGCAGATCCTCCGCCGTGTGAACCGTCTTGCGCATCATGGACATGACGAGCAAAATTACCAGGCCCAGGCAAACGCCGATCAACGCCCCGTACACGGTGGGCTTTACAATGTCGTACGTCTCGTTGGGCGCCGTCGGCAAGGTGGGGCTGTCGATAATGGTGATTTGGGTGTCGCCCAACACGGCCGGCGCGACCTGCGGATAGACCCGGATCACCGATTCCAGCAGCGCGTAGGCGTCCTCCGGCGTGCTGCTGGTGGCCGTGAGCAAAAACAGGCCCGAATCCGAAACCGAGGACACCTGGACGCTGCCGTTGATGGCGCTTACGCCAAGATCCTGCCGAATCAGGCGGGTCATCGTGTCGCTGTTGAGAATATAGGGGAATGTCGCCAGCAGGCGTTCCGACGAAAAGCGGTAGCTCTCATAGCTATAGTTGAGCATATCCGTCGCGGAGGAGTAGTTGGCGCTGACCACAAACACCACCCGGCTGGTATAGGTATATGGCCCGGGCGCGCGGTTGCTCCAGTAGCCGAGCCCGCCAAGCAGAATCGCAAGCGCTAGCGGTATCCAGAACAGGCGGCGAAGTGCGTCCAGAAAATTATGCAGCATAGCGCTCAAATCAATTGCGTCTGATTCCGGCTCCTCCGTCTTGATTTCATTCCTATGATCCTGCATGTGGCGTCTCCTCTCGTTTTGAATTGGAGGTGGTTTTGCCGTACCCGTAGCGTCTGCCGTAGCGCCCATACCCGTCATAACCGTAGCTCTTGCTGCGGCGGCGGAACGTACGCACGTCGTTCAAAACGCAACCCAGGAAGGTAGCGCTGCAGGCGTTCAGGGTGTCAATTACATCGTTAATCTGCGGGGCGGGCACGGTGTCCTGTTTGACCACCAGCACCGACGCGTCGCACAGATCACCCAAAACCTCGGAATCCGCGAAGAAAGCCATCGGCGGCGAGTCCACGATCACATAGTCGAAATTTGCCCGCAAAGAGCGCATAACCGTTTTGGCCGTCTCCGACGACAGCAACTCTGTCGGCCGGTGCTTTCTGCCGGAGGCGTAGAGGGTGAACAGATTGTTCTGCTGATTATATTGCAGGGAGCCGAGCAATTCCTCCTTGGAGAACGCCTGTGTCAGCACAGTTCCTAAATCCTTGTCGGGCTGCACCGTGACCTCGAAGATCTTGTACTGGCTCGGCTTGCGCAAATCTGCGTCCACCAGCAGCACACGCGAATGTTTCTGGGCCAAAGAGAGCGCCAGATTGGCGGCCAGGGTCGATTTCCCCTCGTTCTCGCTGCAGCTGCTGACCAGGAAAACCTTCTCCCCCCGGCTGTGCTGGGCGTGTTCGAGCTGCGTGCGGATGCGGTGGATCGTCTCGGCATAGTAAAACGAAACGGTAGGGTTGGTAATCAGCATATTCCGCTTGGCATCGGCCGCCTTCCCGCGGCCTTTTCTCTGGTGGTAAACGATGCCGAGGATTTTGGCGTCGAGCTGATTGTGCGCGCCGGAAAGAGTCTGTACCGTGTCTGTCTGGAGGGCGAAAAACAGCAAAACCGCCAGCATCAAAAGCCCGCCTACAGGAGCCGCGCGGGCAAGCAGCTTGGTGCGAGACGCCGCGTTATCCGGCGAGGCCGGAATGGTCGGCCCGTTGATTACCCGCGTGGACGCCGCCACGCGGACAAACGAGGCGTATTCCTCATAATTATTTGTAATTGCCAGGGCCGTGCGGAACGCAAGCTCCGGCGAATCGGCGGTAACCTGAAGCAAGATGATGTTGCTGTCCTCTGGAACGGTGACCGCGATGGTTGCGGGGAAATCCTGCTCATCATAGCCCAGTTCCTTGCTGACGCTGTTGCGCAGAACGTCGCTGCTCATCAGCTGGGACAGTTGCTCGGAAATGGTCGACGTGGCGGCGATTGTGCCGTACGTTTCGCCCAGGGTCGTCCGCGCGGTGATGGAAAAGGTAATGGTGCTGGTATAGGTGGGCTGCATCAGCACGCTCTGCGCCGTATACACCAGCATCAAAGCGGTCGCAGCCGCCACAATGACCATCCATATCCGCCGCAGCAAATAGACCGTCACGCAGTACGCGTCATAATTGGATAGCTTGGTCGACTGGTTTTTGTCCATGCCCTACCTCCATCACTCAACGACCACGGTCAGGATCACTTGGTATTCCTGGCCCGTAGAACCGGTGTAGCTGTAATACGCCTCATAGACGCCGGTGGCAGTATAGTCAATATCGTCTGTAATCTCGACGTCCGACGCGGGAATCTCCTTCTCCGCCTCATTCGGGTCTCGCACATCCACGATGTACGATTCCAGATCCACCGGCTCATCCACGCCGGTATAGACCAGATACTCCGACAGCCTGATTCTCGGCGCCGTGGCGGAATCGTTGCGCAGTGTCACCGTCAGCGGCAGCGTAGCGGAGTCGCCCCGGCTGTTGCTGACCGCCACGCGGATTTGATAACTCTCCTCCCCCTCGCCCACCAGGTCCAGCATGGTCAGCTGGATGCGGTCGGTGAGGTCGCCGTCCAGCACGTCGGTAGCGCTCAGGCGGTCGAGCAGCGTGACTTTCTCCGAAAGCCCATAGATCAGCGGCCGGGAAAGGCGGAACCGCGGCCTTTCATAGTCGGTATAGCGCACCTCGCGAACCAGCGTGGCCGCGTTGGACGCCCGGTCGAACACCACATAGGTCACCTCCGCCGAGCGCGCGCCCGTCAGCTGGGAGACAGATTTGATCTGGATCTGATCCGTCAGGTCGCCGTCCACATCGTCCTGCGCGTGCAGGCCCTGCAGCAGTTCCTCCTCACCGGCGGAAACGCTGATCTCGATATAGTTGACATCACTGGTCAAAACGGGCGCCTGCGTATCCGCTTCCAGCGTGTTATAGACCAGCGTCAGCCCAAACGCAGCCGCTGAGAGCAAAAACAGGGTAATCAAAAAAATTTGTAGCTTCCTCATGGCGTCTCCTTAATCCCGATCCTTGTCCCCGGGAAGCGGGATCGACAAATTATTTAGGATTCGGCGCGGATTCTCCTCCAGCAGCAGCCGCACATACTCTGCGCGATACCGCTCTTGTAAAAAACCGGTTAACTCCGTCATATCCGTGGTGCGAACCCTGGGGCTGTGCGCATCGCTCGCCACCACATGGGCCAGACCATGGTTCAGCAACCACAGCGAAGTCTGGTGAGCGCCTCTGCCCAACCTGCCAAGAATACTGCCTTTGTTGACCTGTAAAATATAACGGCTTTTAAACCAATGCGCCGCCAAAAACGGATCGCGCTGCACAGCCTCATACCGCTCCGGATGAGCGATCACCGGAACCAGCCCGGCGTCCTCGATCTCCTCAAGCGCGAAGTCCATGCGCTCGGGCCGGTCATCGAAAAAAAATTCAACCAGCAGATACCGCGATCCGTTTAACGAGATATACTCCCCCTGCCGCAAAATCTGGGGCAAATTCTCCCGCACCAGCAGCTCGCTGCCGGGCGCGATGCGCACCGGGATCTTATAATATTGAAATACCTTGTCCAGCGCGTCAAACTTCCGCATCAAAAGCTCACGGTCCTGCGGAAGCTCCGGCAAATTGCAGTGCGGCGTGGCAACAATGCGCTCCACGCCGCTTTGGGCCGCGAGCCGACCCATCTCACACGAGGCCTCCAAATCCGGTGCGCCGTCGTCGACGCCGGGCATGATGTGACAGTGCAGGTCGATCATGCCAACACGCTCCTTCTGTGCCAAGCCAAAATGTAACGTTACGCTCTATCCGCTCCGCATATTTTTTGTTAGTATAGCATAAGCCTTTGCAGATTTCAACCAGTTATTTCCGTAAATCAGAAAAAACCGGCCTTTTCGCGCAAAGAGCGCCATTCCGCCCGCAAAAAACAACCAGGAGAGAACGCGCGCTCCTCTCCTGCTTGCAGCCTCAATTCTTCCGCTTGGGAATCGCATAGGCCAGCGGATACAGCGCCGCGCTCAGCAGCGCGCCCGCCGCCACGTCCAGCACGCCGTGCTGCTTGACAAACACCGTAGAAACGCTCGCCACTGCCTGCCAAAGATCCTGCCCGCCGGGCCAAATCAGATAGATCGCCATCGCGATGAGATAGCCAAGGAGTAAAAACCGAATATACTGCCCATACCCTTTGCCGTCGCGCAGGAGCAGCCAAAGTCCCGCGAAAAACAACCCTGGGAATCACGCCGTCACGCACAGATACGCCAGCGGCGCGCCGAGCAGCAGCACGCTCCAGTCGCGCGTTGTCTTTCCGGAAGTCACCGCCGTATAGCCCGCCGCAGCCGCCCCGGCTAACAGCAGGGCGCAGATCCGCGTCGTCGCATTTTTCGGGCTGACATAATAGCTTGTCTTCTTCATGGGCACATTATACTGTATTTTTCACGAATACGCAAGCAGAAAAACCGAAATCCCCGCAAAAAGCGTTCTTTTTTTAACAACTATACAAATCCCGCCCGGATCCGGACGGCCGTTTCCAGGCGGGAAAATTGTCAAAAAAAGCGTACAGCGCGCGGAATTGTATGGCGTAAAAAGACCGGCTCCAAGCGGACCGGTTCCGGCCCCGGCGCGTTAAAACAGCCGCTTGCCCGCAACAAATTTGGCATAGACGTTGCGCTCGTCCGCCAGATAGACCATGCGTTCGAGGCGCTCGTGTACGCTTAGCTTCTGCGGATGCAGCAGATTTTCGTCGTCCAGCACGACGGCGTCAAATTCGTAGTCCGCGTCAAAGCGGCCGACCTTCCCGAAGAACGCGCCGCCGCCCGCCGTGGCCAGATAGAACGCCCGGTCGAAGGTCAGCGGTTTGACGCCCTCGTCCTTTAGCCGCCAGCGCAGCTTCGAGGCCTGGATGGCGTGCATCATGGCCCGGAGCATACTCACATGGCTGCCCCCCGCCACATCCGTGGCCAGCCCCACCCGCAGGCCGTTGTCCAAAAATACATTGACCGGCGCGGCCCCGGAGGACAAGTTCATGTTGGATTCCGGCGAGTGGGCAATGAACACGCCGTTCCTGCGCATCAACTCCTGCTCCTCCTCCCCCGAATGGACACAGTGCGCCATCACGCATTTGTGATCCCCGCCGAACATATGGAACTGCTCGTAGGCGTCGCCGTAGAACTTGGACGTGGGGCACAGCTCCCGCACCCAGGCGATCTCCCCAAAATTCTCCGACAGGTGGCTCTGCACCGGCAGACGGTACTTCTCCACAAGCCGCCGCAGCCCGCGCATCAGGTCGTCCGTACACGAGGGAATAAAGCGCGGCGTCACGATGGGCTTTGTATTTGTATACTTTCCCAGCGCCGTCTGAATCCATTGCTCGGTATCGGCAATCGCGCGCTCCACGCTCGATTCGCACAGGTAATCGGGGCTGTTGCGATTCATATTGACCTTTCCTACGTAGGTATGTAGGCCCGACGCCTCCAGCTGATCCATCAGCAAATTGGTGGCCGGGACATGGATCGTGGCAAAGATCGACGCACGGGTCGTGGTACTGCGGCGCAAGGCCTGGGTAAACTGGGAATAGGCGCGCTGTGCGTATTCCAGATCGGCGTATTTGGACTCCTCTGGAAACGTATGCGTGTTGAGCCAATCCAGCAGCTCCATGTCCATTCCCAGGCCGCGAAACGCGAACTGGGGCGCGTGCAGGTGCAGATCCGACATACCGGGTACGATCAGCCGGTCGCCAAAGTCCAGCACCTCCAACCCGGCATACCGCTCCGGAAGCTCGGCAAACACGCCAAGCGACTTGCCGTCCTCGCAGACCAGGTAGCCGTTTGGGACGATCTGCAGCTCATCCATGGATTTGCTCTGGCAGATGTGACCCTTCAAAATATATGCTTCCATCCGATTCACTCCTTGTATTATAGAGTAGTAGTTATTAGTGACCCTCTCCAAGGTCATGTGCTAC
>CAYVEB010000047.1:0-7800 GCA_964450645.1 uncultured Oscillospiraceae bacterium
TGACCGCCGTAGCTGGAAATCTGAATGATGCGTCCGCCGCCCTGTTTACGCATATAGGGAATGGCGGATTTAATCAGCTGGATAGAACCGGTCAGGTTCGTAGCGATGATGTGGTCAATTTGTTCGTCGGACAGTTCTTCCGCGCAGCCAAATAAGCCGTATCCAGCATTAGAAATTACCACATCCACTCTGCCGTGCTTCTGAAAGGCATCCGCTACCGTTTTCTGTACGGCGGGAACATCCGTCACATCAAGAAGCTGACAGTCAAAGTTTTCCGGGTACTCGTCAATCAACTTTTGAACCTTATCCTTGTTCCGGACTGTGCCGACAACGGCTTCTCCTTTTTCCAAAAGCTGTTTTGTCATTTCATAGCCGAAGCCGCTGGACACTCCGGTGATAAGCCATGTTTTGCCCATATTGATTTCCTCCTCCTATGTTTTGATTTATTGTTTCGCGGCGTCATTTACGCACCGCAGGGCGTTCAGACTTCTCGGATAGCCGATATAAGGCAGGCATTGGGAAATAACCTTGATTAAAAATGCCTTATCATTCCCGATCCTCATATTTGCCGCCGCGTGGGAGGTAAGCTGCGGCTCGCAGCCGCCCTGCGCGGCAAGGAAACAAAAGGTGATCATCTCGCGCTGCCGCAAGTCAAGACCTGTACGGGTGTAATAGTCCCCAAAGCAGTTGTCCGCCAGCCAGGTGTTGATGTGGCGGCTCTCCTCCGGTCCGGACTGCCAGAAGTCACGCATCCCCTCGCCGAAGATGTCCACCTGCGCCTGTGTCCCGGCCTCACGCCGGTTTTCCGCAGTTGTGGTCGCCTGACCGGGGAGCGGAAGGGCAACGCCCTTTTCCTCCAGTACCTCATTGGTGATTTTCAAAAACGGGAAAACCCGTCCGATGCCAAGATACGCCACAGCCTGATAAACGATTTCTTTTGTTTCCACCGGCGTCACGCCGAAATTCAGCGCGGCGGGGAGCATGGCGCGAAACTCGTCAATGCCCTGACAGCCCAACAGAGTGGCAAGGATTGCCATGAAACGGGTTTTGCTGTCTAGATCATCGTGATTTACCACTTCATCGAAGGCAAAGTTGTCAAACCGCTCAATGAACTCTGGGTCGGTGCGCTGAAAATCTGACTTGTATCCGGGGAACATCTTTTCGTGGTATTCTTTTGCGAAATTTGAAAGACTCATCATACTTTTCCTCCTCATCTGCCTGTCATTTTTTCCATATCGGGAGCGTAGCGTCCGCCGTAGACGGGCGTATCGTCTGAAATTTTGGTGAGCTTCGCCATATCTTCCTCAGAGAGGTCCACATATGCCGCACTCATGTTCTCCTGCAAACGGCAGACATTTTTCGTCCCGGGAATCGGTACAATCCACGGTTTGCGATGCAGAAGCCATGCAAGCGCAACCTGCGCTGGGGAGAGCATTTTTTCTTCCGCAAAGGCTTTCACCGCTTCGGCAAGTGCCTGATTCTTTGCAAGGTTTTCCGGGTCGTTAAACCGGGGAATGGTATGCCGGATGTCGTGATCCGCAAAAGTGGCATCGCCTGTAACTTTACCGGTCAGGAATCCCTTTCCAAGCGGGCTGAACGGCACAAGACCGATTCCCAGTTCTTCCAGAAGCGGAATGATCTCGTTTTCCAGATTGCGGTACCACAGGGAATATTCGCTTTGCAGCGCCGTCACCGGGAATACCGCATGGGCGCGGCGGATAGTGTCCGCCCCGGCTTCAGAAAGCCCCCAGTGAAGGATTTTTCCCTCTTGATGCAGTTCCTGCATGGTTCTAGCAACTTCCTCGATGGGGACATTCGGGTCTACTCGGTGCTGGTAGTAGAGGTCGATATGGTCCGTGCGGAGCCGTTTCAGAGAACCTTCCACCGCTCTGCGTATGGTACGCGGACGGCTGTCCAGTCCCCACGATTTTCCGTCGTGAATGTCCCAGCCAAATTTGGTGGCGATCTTCACTTGATTCCGTACCGGCTCCAGCGCCTCGCCGACAAGTTCCTCGTTTCGGTAAATGCCGTACACTTCGGAGGTGTCGTAGAAGGTCTGCCCCATCTCCGCCGCCCGACGCAGAAAAGCGATGCCTTCCGATTTCTCCGGGAAGGGAGGGTAGCTCTGGGAAAGACCCATACAGCCAAGCCCTATTGCGGAAACTTCCAACCCGTTTCCCAAAATTCTTTTCTTCATAGCCGACTCCTTTCTCGCCAGGTCGAGGCCCATGCCTTGGAAATTCTCCAGCTTTCGCTTATTTTTATCATTTTGCAGTCAAGCTGTAAACGCCATGTGTGTCGGCCACCATCGAGGTATCCTCGATGGTTCCTGTTCACTTTATATTGTACGAATCAAAGCAGAAAAAACAATCTGCATTTCAATAAATATCTATAAGAAAATGCTTATACGAAAAAAGAAGCCCGCATCTTGCGCACTCCTTCATTATTCCATATTCCGCTTAAAACTGTGCTTTCAGAATATCCGCGAATTCCTCGATATAATACCCGCCATTGTCCGCTTTCCAGAATGCGCAGTAACTGCGGCGGATGGGTTTTCCGTTCCGGCAGAGGGGGAGGCTGGCGATGGCTTCGGCAAACTGTGAGGGAGGCGTGCCGCCCTCGATGGGCAGATATCCCTTACCGCTGACCACCATGAGCCGCGCCTCATCCAGATTTTCGGCAAATAAAAATTCTCCTTCAATCCCAAAGATCTCATGGTAATGCGACTGTTCGTTTTCCTGCTGTTCCTTTGACGCAACCAAAATGCATGGCGTATGCCGCAGGTCGCCCACATTGACGCGGTCCAGGTTCGCAATCGGATTTCTGGCGGAGATCTCAATATGACAGCCAATAACCGTCAAAACGGAGTTTACATACTCATCAGAAAAAGCCCGGCGCTGGTCGTTGAGTACCAAATCGACCTGTTCCGTGCGCAGCAATTCATACAGATCTTCGTGGTTCCCGCTCTGAATATTTACGGGGACGTCGGGGTACTTTGCAGCGAATTCCGCCACAGCCCGCTGAAACTCCGCGCCTCCATAGCCCTTGAGGTAGCCGATTCGCAGAGTAAAATCATCGCCGCCGGCTATCTGTTTTGTCTCGCGGCACAGCCGGTCAAAGTCCGCCATAAGCAGCAGGCTTTTCTCATAAAAGTGTTTTCCCGCGGGCGTCAGAGAGAAACTGCGGTTTTCACGCTTCAAGAGCGTAACGCCAAGTTCCCGTTCCAATGCCTGTACCTGCTGGGAGATTGCGGACTGTGATATGTAACATTCTTCTGCTGCCTTGCTAAAGCTGCCCAAACGGACAACAGTTTGAAAGTATTTAATCTGTTTCAGCATGAGTACCTGCTCCTTGTAATTCTTTTAGGCGCAGATCCCCCGGCTTTTCAGCCGCTTTTGGTATAAGCCAGGCATGACCGATCCGCACCGCGCCGGGTATCCGATCTTCGCCGCACAGCTTCTGTATCCGACGTTCTGAAATTCCCCATCGGATAGAGGTTTCTTTGATTGACTTATCATCAAACATAAACAATCTTCTTTTGTGTCTATTTACCTATATTATATACGCTAAAACGTATAAAAACAAGACAAATTTATGAATAGAAAATTACATATGTGCAACCGTGTGAAGGTTAAGGTATCATTTTATCTTGAATATGTACCAGCCGCGTTTGCAGCTGGCTTTTTCATAGGCGGGCGTGCCATAGCCGAGGATTTCGTAGTATCCCACGTCGTAGTAGTTTTCCCGGTAGCTATTACCGAAGTCGCCTTTCACCGTGCAGATAGTGCCGCCTTCCACTTTTTCCGCGATACCCACATGGTTGCTTTGTCCGTCCTGCGGGCCGGAGGAACCTTTGTTGTCCCAATCGTAGAAGATGATGCCGCCGTGGCGCGGCTCGAAGTTTCCGTCCTGCCAGAGTCCGCGATCCCTAAACCACTGGACACCACCCGCGCAGCCGGCAAACTTGGGGATCACGCCGGCGCCGATATCCCCGCACTGCGCCCCGCACCACGAAACAAAGCAGGCGCACCATTCCACGCGGGAACTGAAGGCATACCATGACCAATACGGTTCTCCACCCACATTGCCAATCTGAGAGAGGGCCACCGCCACGATCGCACCGTCGCCGGTCTGCTGTGCCGTCCGCTTCTCCGCCTGCTTTTTCAGTGGGTCAGTGGTGCGTTTCCGCTTGAAATGCTCTTTGGCCTTGGAGATATTGTCCTTGGTGGCATCAAAGCCGCGGCGCCCCTGTTTGTCAAACTGATAGGTTGTTTCCCGCACGGCGGTTTCTGTATCGCCCGAAAGACGGTCTGCCGCATACTCGTCCGGGGAACTTTCCGCAGAATAGACGCCATGCTCCGTCTTTTCTTTTGTGCGGATATAGGCGTCCTTCATGCGCTGGGCGGCGATGACCGATTTGTCAAGCGTCTTAACCGTTCCTTTTACCACATCCCGCGTCTTGATCTCAGGCATTGCCGTCCACCTCCGGGGAGGACGGTTCGATTTTCTTGACTATTCTGACTACGCTCTGTCTTGGTACTTTTCCATCGTATTCTACGAAAAAAGGAATAGCGTGACGCACACGGCAAAGCGACCGTTGCAAAATCCGCCTTTGTGTGCTATAATTGTTTTACCCTTTTTCTGCCAATTGGGCCAGTTTCTTCGGCTATAAAAGAAAGCTGCGACGTTTTTTGCTTTCAGGATTGCCAAATACTCCCATGTGTGGCATAATAAGGGTAGATTCAGACTTAAAAGCCGGGGAACGGGCAAGGCGCTCCCCCAGGTTGGCTTTGCAAATAAAAGGTGTCGATATGTTAAAAAGATTTTACGCAATGTCCGCAAAAAAGCGGTATTTCCTGGGTTTTACCCTGTGCTTTGTCGGGATGACCTTTTTGACACTGGGCTGGTATCTGTTCACGGGGAAAACCTTCATCTGGTACGGGGGATCCGGGGACGGCTGGCGGCAGCACTTTCGGGCGCTGGTATACTATGGGCAGTATCTGCGCCGCATCGTCCGGACATTGCTCTATGAGCACCGCCTGGTAATCCCCAGCTGGGAGTTCGCCCTGGGCGAGGGCGCGGATCTGCTGCAGTCGCTGCACTACTACGTGGTCGGCGACCCGTTGGCGGCTCTGTCCGTCTTTGTCCCTACGCGCTATATGCACCTGTTCTACGACGCGATGATGCTCCTGCGCCTGTATTTTTCGGGCGTCGCTTTTTCCTGCCTGTGTTTCCAGTTTGGCAGGAAGAATCCGTTCGCCATCTGCGCCGGCGCCATCTCCTACATGTTCTGTCAGTGGATGATCTGGAACGTGGCGCGGCACCCCTATTTTTTGAATCCGATGATTTACCTCCCGCTGCTGATCATGGGTTTCGAGCGGATCATTCAGGGCAGACGGCCGTATCTGTTGATCGCCGCCGTGTTTTTGTCCGCGGTCAGCAATTTCTACTTCTTCTATATCCTGGTCATCATCAGCGTGGTCTATATGGCGGCGCGGATGGGCGTGATGTTGGCACAGCGGCGGATCAAGCTGTGCCCCGCACTGGGCGTGGCCGCAAAGATTACCGGCGCGGCGGCCCTCGGCGCGTTGCTTGCCGGATTTATTCTGGCGCCAATTCTCTACACATTCCTCCAGGACGGGCGCAGCGGTATGGCCGTACCCATCCCGCTGCTCTACCCGTCGGAATACTACGGGCAGCTTTTTGCCATCCTGACGGGTCACAATTACTTGGGTTACTGGCTGTGCGGCGGTTTCTCGGCACTGGTGCTTCCAGCCATCCTTCTGACGCTACGGCGTAGGGGATGCACATTTTTAAAGATTCTGCTGCTTTTGAGCCTCTGCGCGGCGACCATCCCCGTGATCGGCAAACTACTCAACGGCTTTGCCTACGTCACCAACCGCTGGTCGTTCGCGTTGGCGCTGCTACTGTGCTATCTGCTGGTGGCCATGTGGCCGCAGCTGATGCATCTGCACACGCGGGACGTAATCTTTCTCACGGCCTGCATTGTGGCGGATGTGGTGCTGTGCATTGTCATTGACGAAGCGCGCCATATGCAGACCTTTGCCGCCGCCGCCATCACTCTGGGGGCGCTGCTACTCCTCGCGCCCATGCTGGGTGATCGCGACAAGCCCTGGCTCACTACGCGCAAAAAGCAATGGCTGGCGCTGGGCGTGACTGTCCTAAGTATTACCGCCAACAGCTTTTGGCGCAACGCACCGCAGACCGGGAACTACGCCGATGAGGCGCTCGACGCCAGCGGGATACAGGAGGAGCTGACGGGGAACGAGACCGCCGCCGTGCGCAGCGCCGCCGCTGCCGACGGCGTTACATCCTTCTACCGCTACGCGGGCCTCCAGCTCAACGAAAACGCGGGCCTGACCGCCGACCTGTCCTCCACACAGTACTATTGGTCGCTCTCCAACCCGAACACTGGCGAATTCCGCACCCAAATGGAATTGCCCGAATACAGCCTCTACCGCTACCACGGTTATGACGAGCGCGCTTCACTCAATACGCTGGCTGCCGTCCGCTATTTTACGCTGAAGGAAAGCGCGCTGGAGAACGTCCCCTATGGCTTTGTCGACACCGGTATCCGGAAGGCCGGTTACAAGGTCTACCGCAATCAATATGCGCTCCCGCTGGCTTATTGCTACGACGCGGCGCTCTCCCAGCAGACCTGGGACGGTTTGTCCGCTGTGGAAAAGCAGGAAGCTATACTGCAGGCCGTGTTTCTGCAGGGAGAGGAGCTGCCGCCGACGCAGGCGGAGGTTGCGCTGACCAGTGTCTCGGTTCCCTATGAGGTGGCGTGGAAGGGCAAGTCGGTACGGCGGGAGGGCAACAGCTTTGTGGTCACAAGGGACGGCGCCGCCGTGAATGTGAATTTTACGGGCCTGCCCAATAGCGAAACCTATCTGCGCATCGGCGGCCTGACTTTCCGCACGCCCGATTTGCAGGACGCGTCGGTCACGGCGCGCTTTTGGAAGGAGCTGAAGACCGTCGGTCTGCGGGCCAAGTCGGCCAACACGTCGATTTCCAAAACGATCACCTGGCACTCGCCCGCGTATTCCTATTATAATGGCCGCGACGACTTTTGCGCCGACATGGGCTATATGCAAGAGCCGCAGACGTCCATTACGATCACCTTTCCCTTTGCCGGGGTATACACATTCGCAGAGCTCGAGGTGATCTGCCAGCCCATGGACGCGTATGCGGAGCAGGTTGCGGCGCTCGGCGCCGATACTCTGCATGATCTGACGATCTCCGATGACAGCGTCTCAGGCACGATCACCCTGTCCGCGCCCCAATATCTGTGCCTGGCGATTCCGTATTCCGCAGGCTGGCAGGCATATGTGGACGGAGCCCCGGCGCGGCTGTATCAGGCCAACGTCCACGATATGGCGCTGGCGCTTCCAGCGGGCGAGCACACGGTTGAGCTTCGCTATCGCACGCCGTATTTCCATCTAGGCGCGTACCTTAGCGCCGCGGGCGCAGCCGCGCTGATCCCGACAGTTCTTTTCACCGAGCGCCGCCGCAAAAAGCAACCGGAGTAACGAAAAGCGATTGCTTGCGTTCTGGCCTGTCAAGCCAAACGGTGAGAAAAGTACAAAACAGGAGCTGCGGACAATCGTCAATAAAGTGGACAAGCAAGATTCTGGGGGAACATGAATTCTGCCTGATTTGGTGACAGGCCATGGTTATGGGAGTGGGGCCTGACGGAATTATAAAAGCCAGAGATATAGGTAACAAGACTTTGCTTAAGCTGTTCGACTGACTGAAAGCAGCGGCGGTTTAACTCCT
>CAYVEB010000048.1:0-6968 GCA_964450645.1 uncultured Oscillospiraceae bacterium
TGTTCCTGCGTGGAAAACAGGTCATCGAGCTTCGTGAGCGTGAAGTCGCTCTTTCTTCCTGCCATCGGCTATCACCTCCTTTGTAAATTCGGCGTAGGCTCTCGCCACCGTGCTGTTCGGCTCATAGGCGTAAATGCTCTTGCCCTTTGAAGAAGTCTCAGCGGCTTTCACGGCAATCGGAATGGGAGTCCGATACATCTTGATACTGCCGCCGAAGTTTTCTCTGAGAGCCTCCACGGTGCTTTTGGCAAGGTTTGTGCGGTTATCCACAAGGGTCAGCAGCATACCGTCTACCGCAAGGGTCGGGTTGATATACCTCTTGACCCTTGCGATGGTCTGCATTAGCTGCGTCATTCCCTTTGCCGGAAGATACTGCGCCTGCACGGGGATAATTACGCTGTCAGCCGCAGACAGAGCGTTGAGGGATACCATACCGAGCGAGGGCATACAGTCGATAAGTACATAATCGTACCTGTCCTTCACTTCATTCAGATAGGTTCTCATTGTCGTCTCTCGGCTCAGAGCGTTCATCAGGTTATACTCCATAGCAGACAGTTCCAAGTTGGCGGGAAGCAGGTCAACGCCTTCTTCGTGGTGTAGGATACCTTCCGTTGGGTCGTTCGCCGCTTCATTGATAATATCAGTAAGCTTTGTCGCCAGCGTGATACCCAAACCGTCCGTATCTTTCCATCCAAGGCAGGTCGTTAAATCTCCCTGTGGGTCTGCGTCAATGAGCAAAACCTTTTTGCCGTGCATAGCAAGTCCCACGCCCAAGTTAACCGTGGTGGTTGTCTTGCCTACGCCGCCCTTCTGATTGCAAATGGCAATCGTCTTGCAGTTTGACACCAATGCGTCCTCCTTTCTCAGTATTCATAGCCACGCAAAGATGGCTATGTACTCCTTCCGTAATCGCAATGCGATACCGATACGGTTGGTAAAATGCAGAATTTGTCCTCGACGCCCCTGCACAGGTCGGTTCCTATGGGAAGCACTAAGGTCGCAACGTGTTTCGCTGCGTCATAGGAATTTCACCTTCACCGGGTTCTCCGCCGACTCCGTAGAGAAGTATCATTATCATTCCGACTTTCTTCGCCGCTTCGGTTACAATCCGAGTTTCAGGACGGGGGTTCTCGCTTCCGTATAACATACGGTCGTGGCGTACCTTCCTTAGGGCTATTTTCGGAACTAAACGTCCTTAGTGCTTGTACTATTCAATTGTCAAATTACAGTGAAAGGACTGCTTCTTGTTTGAAGCAGGAATTAACCCCTTCACTCATTTGGACAAAGGTCGGGTTTTGCACCCCCTATTTTTGAAAAAAAGTCGAAAAAATTTTTTGACAAACAAAAAAAGACCCACCTGCTCTCAAACAGAACAGATGGGTCTGAATATGATTATGTGATTGTGCCAATTGCTGTGAGCAGACCTCGAAACGCTACTCAAGCTGGTAAATCCATTTTAGAACATTTTGTTTGATACAGATTGGGACATATCGGTACAAAAACTCGGCAAGGAAGAAAAGGCTTCTAAAAGGCTCGCTTCAACACCGTCAAAACAGGCACCGGTTGTCCCAAAAGTTGTCCCCGAAGTTGTCCCATAAGGACTATTTTAGGGCGGTTGTCCCCGGGTTGTCCCCTATAAAATCATTTTATTCGGGACAGGTTACGACAAACAACGACAAAAATAAAAACCCCGAAAAACGGCTTGTTTTCGGGGGTTTTAAGCATTTTAGCGGTTTGATTATCTCTTGCTGAACTGGGGCGCGCGGCGGGCGGCTTTGAGGCCGTACTTTTTCCGTTCCTTCATTCTGGGATCACGGGTCAGGAAACCGGCAGCCTTCAACGCAGGACGGAATTCGGGGTTGACGTCCAACAGCGCACGAGAAATCCCATGGCGGATCGCGCCGGCCTGGCCGGTGACACCGCCGCCGGCAACGGTGCAGATCACGTCGACCTTGCCGAGCATATTGGTAGTGTTCAGGGGCTGACGGACGATCAGCTTCAAGGAATCCAACCCAAAGTAATCGTCAATGTCACGGCCATTGATGGTGATTGCGCCGGTACCGCCCTGGTAAACACGGACTCTGGCCACAGAGGACTTCCGTCTGCCAGTGCCATACTGATACTGTTTCTTACTCTCGTACATTTTCCTTTACCTCCCCTATTCCTGTGTCCATGCGACGGGCTTCTGCGCGGCGTTCTTATGCTCCGGCCCTCTGTACAGCTTCAGGCGGGTCAGCGCGGCACGGCCCAGGGAATTCTTCGGCAGCATTCCCTTGACCGCCAGCTCCATGGCAAATTCCGGGCGCTGTTCCATCATGGCGCGGTATTTGGTCTCCTTCAGACCGCCGATCCAACCGGAATGATGGTAATAGACCTTGTTTTCCAGCTTTTTGCCGGTCAGGATCGCTTTTTCACAGTTGATAATAATGACGAAATCACCACAATCCACATTGGGAGTGAAATCGACCTTCGTCTTGCCGCGCAGAATATTGGCGGCAAGCACAGCGGTACGGCCCAGTGGCTTATCCGCTGCATCGAGAACATACCACTTGCGTTCGACGTTCTCTTTTTTTGCCATTGTAGTGGACATAATGCTTCCTCCGTATTGGAATTTATAAAAAATTTTGACAAAATCAATCGGGTGGTATACAATATCCCTAACCACACCTGCATTTTTATACCATATTTTTTCCAACGTGTCAACCACTTTTTTAAGTTTTTTTATTTTCGCCAGAGAGATCTCCGTTATTCTCTTGTTTTCTTTTAATATCTCTCGTATTCTCAATTTCAATTTTACAGGAGGCAGCAATGCAGCATTTAATGGGTTTGGTTCGCCGGTGTGCGGACGACTATGGAATGATTCAAGAGGGCGATAAAATTGCCGTGGGACTTTCCGGCGGCAAGGATTCCATGACGCTGCTGGTCCTGCTGGCCAAGATGCGCGCGTACTACCCCAAGCGCTACGAGTTGGAGGCCGTGACCATCGATATGAGCCTGGGTGGAATGGATTTTACACCGGCAGAAGATTTTTGCCGGGAACTGGACGTCCCGTTCCGACGCGTGCAAACACAGATTGGTCCGATTATTTTTGACTACCGCAAGGAGAAAAATCCTTGCTCGATGTGCGCGAAAATGCGCCGTGGCGCGCTGAACCAGGCGCTGCTGGATCAAGGCTTTAACAAAGTCGCTCTGGGCCACCACCTGGATGACGCGGTGGAGACCTTTCTAATGAGCCTGATGTTTGAGGGCCGTGTCAGCTGCTTTGAGCCGGTGACCTATCTCGACCGGACCGGAATCACGCAGATCCGACCCATGCTCTACGTTCCCGAACAGACGATTGCCCATTTCGCCGAGCGGATGCGTCTGCCGGTTGTACACAACGTCTGCCCCGCGGATAAGCACACGAAACGTGAGGAGACTAAGTTGCTGATCTCCCAGCTGCACAGCCAGTATCCGGACTTAAAAGCAAAAATTTTCGGCGCCATGCAGCGTCTGCCGCTGCCGGGCTGGCAGGTGCAATCCGCACCGAAAAGAAAAAAGAAGGGCGGCGCATAAGCCATGAAAAATTTTGCATTTTGCAGTAGCGCCCAAAGAATCAAAATTTGCGCAAAATTTTGATTCAAATTTTGTATGAACCGCACATGGCCGGGCATACTAGTAGCGGACGATCCGAGCGGAATGAAAACCCGGGATTTTCAAAAGCAATATCCGGAGATTGCGATTCGATTGGACCGTCAAGTGTATCGCGCGACGATGCGAAAGGTAGCAGGTTGAAGAAATTCGGCCTGCTATTTTTCTTTGCGGCAGAACATATGGTGGAATTCTTGACTTTAACGGGAAAATATTGTATCATATTTATAAAATGGATAGAATTGTTAACTTGCGAGGAATGGAATGAAGAAAAAACTTGACTATGGCAACGACAGCATATCGTCTTTAAAAGGTGCCGAGCGGGTGCGCAAGCGTCCGGGGGTCATTTTCGGTTCCGACGGGCTGGACGGCTGCGAACACGCCATTTTTGAAATATTATCCAACGCCATCGACGAGGCCCGGGCTGGTTTTGGCAACTTGATCATCGTAACCCGCTACGCCGACCACTCTATCCAGGTGGAGGACTTCGGGCGCGGCTGCCCGGTGGACTGGAACGAGGCCGAGCAGCGCTACAACTGGGAACTCGTATTTTGCGAGATGTACGCCGGCGGGAAGTACCACAACGAAACCGAGGATCACTACGAATACAGCCTGGGCCTCAACGGCTTGGGCACTTGCGCGACGCAGTACGCCTCGGAGTATTTTGATGCCGTGATCTACCGCGACGGATTCCGTTACACCCTGCACTTTGAAAAGGGAGAGATCGTGGGCCAGATGCAAAAAACGCACGCCGACCGGAAGAAGACCGGTTCGTGTTTCCATTGGAAGCCGGATCTGGATGTATTTACAGAAATTGACGTCCCGGTGGAATATTTTCTGGACGTGCTAAAGCGGCAGGCCGTCGTCAACGCCGGAGTCACTTTCCGTTTCCGCAACGAGGTAGACGGCAAAATGGAAACCACCGACTTTTGCTATCAAGATGGAATTGTGGACTACATCCGGGAACTGACAGAAGATCAGTCCTTTACTATGCCGCAATTTTGGCAGGCCGAACGCCAGGGCCGGGACCGGGAGGATAAGCCGGAATATAAGCTGAAAATCACGGCCGCGTTGTGCTTTTCCAAGACGCTGAGCCATCTGGAATACTACCACAACTCCTCCTGGCTGGAACACGGCGGCGCGCCGGAAAAGGCGGTTCGCAACGCCTTCGTCTACGCCATCGACGCCTATATCAAAAGCGCCGGTAAATACACCAAAAACGAGAGCAAAATCATGTTCCAGGACGTAGCCGGGTGTCTCGTTCTGGTAACAAATTGCTTTTCGACCCAGGCATCCTACGAGAACCAGACCAAAAAGGCAATTACCAACAAATTTATCCAGGACGCCATGACCGCGTTTTTCCGGGAACAGCTGCAAATCTATTTTATTGAAAACAAGCAGGAGGCCGACCGCATTGCCGATCAGGTCCTGCTCAACAAGCGCAGCCGCGAGACCGCCGAGAAAACCCGGCTGAGCATCAAGAAAAAGCTGTCCGGCGCGATCGACATCGCCAACCGGGTGGAAAAATTTGTGGACTGCCGCAGCCGGGACGTGAGCAAGCGGGAGATCTATATTGTGGAGGGTGACTCGGCTCTGGGTGCTGTCAAGCTCTCCCGCGACGCCGAGTTCCAGGGAATCATGCCCGTCCGGGGAAAAATTCTGAACTGTCTGAAGGCCGGCTACAACCGCATTTTTGAGTCGGATATTATCACCAATTTGATGAAAGTGCTGGGCTGCGGCGTGGAGGTCGAGGGGAAAAAAGGCAGGGATCTGTCCGGCTTTTCCCTGGACAATCTGCGGTGGAACAAGGTGATCATCTGCACGGACGCCGACGTGGACGGCTACCAAATCCGCACATTGATTCTGACGATGATCTACCGCCTTTGCCCGACCTTGATCCGGGAGGGCTATATATACATCGCGGAGTCTCCCCTGTTTGAAATTCACTGTAAGGACAAAACCTGGTTCGCCTACAACGAGCAGGAAAAGGCGGCCATCTTAAAACAGCTGGATGGGGAAAAAGTTTCCATTTCCCGATCAAAGGGCCTGGGCGAAAACGACCCGGAAATGATGTGGATGACCACCATGAACCCCGCCACGCGTCGGCTGATCAAAATTATGCCGGAGGATATGGCGCGGACTGACGCCTATTTTGAATTGCTGTTGGGCAACAATCTGGCGGGTCGTAAGGAGCATATTGCGGAAAATGGCCATAAATTCCTGGAATTGGCCGATATCTCGTAGGCATGAGGAGGAAATATGCCAAGAAAGAAGAAGAATGACCCCGTCAAGCGGGCCGACAACTCCCATGTGGAGGGCCTGCACGGCGAGGTGACGGAACAGCCGATCAGCCAGACGCTGGAAGTCAACTTTATGCCGTACGCCATGAGCGTAATCGTTTCGCGAGCGATCCCGGAGATCGACGGCTTTAAGCCCTCCCATCGGAAGCTGCTGTACACGATGTATAAAATGGGGCTGCTGAACGGCGCTCGAACCAAATCCGCCAATATCGTCGGCCAGACCATGCGCTTAAATCCCCACGGCGACGCGGCCATCTATGAGACCATGGTGCGCCTGTCCCGCGGCAACGGCGCGCTGCTGACACCCTTTGTGGACTCCAAGGGCAACTTTGGAAAGGTGTATTCCCGGGATATGTCCTACGCGGCGTCCCGCTACACAGAGGCGAAGCTGGATCCCATTTGCATCGAGCTGTTCCGGGACATCGACGCCGACACGGTGGACTTCGTGGACAACTACGACGCCACCATGAAGGAGCCAACGCTCCTGCCCACGTCTTTCCCCAACGTTTTGGTGTCCGCCAACACGGGCATTGCCGTGGGAATGGCCAGCAACATCTGCGGCTTTAATTTGAAAGAGGTCTGCGAGACGGCGATCGCCTGGATCCGCAACCCCGACTGCGATCTGCTGGAAACGCTCCCCGCGCCGGACTTTCCCACCGGCGGCGAAATTCTCTATGATCCGCTGGAGATGCTCAATATTTACAACACGGGCCGCGGCTCTTTCAAACTTCGCGCCAGGTGGCGCTATGTGAAAGAGGGAAATCTCATTGAAATCTATGAAATTCCCTATACGGCTACGACGGAAGCCATTATGGACAAGGTCGCGGAGCTGATCAAGGCCGGAAAAATTCGGGAGATTTCCGACATGCGTGACGAGACGGACTTGTCCGGCCTGAAACTGGCAATCGACCTCAAGCGCGGGGTAGATCCGGACAAATTGATGCAAAAGCTGTTTCAATCCACGCCTTTGCTGGACAGTTATTCGTGTAATTTCAATATCCTCATCGCCGGGATGCCCAAGGTCATGGGGATCCGCGA
>CAYVEB010000049.1:0-6881 GCA_964450645.1 uncultured Oscillospiraceae bacterium
ATAGCAAGAAAAAATAACCTGTAATATCAATTGCATCCATTGAATTTGAATTTTCCTTTTCTTTAAAAGGACAAAACGAACTATGAAAAATGTGATGCCTACAGCACAGGCTATCGGAAGAGCTTGCAGAAAGTAACCTAAAACGGTTCCGCTATTCATTTCCATCCGAAAAAAACTATATGTGCTCAAAATTGCTTGTCCTCCTCAAGTCCCGATTTACGTGACCAGTGGAACTGCTGGTCTGTTTGATAAGTCTCTGCATTTATCGGTTTTCAATGTTGTAAGCACGAATGTCAGAAATATATTGCTTTTTTCAACATCGCTTTTTTTAGCGTAATTAACAAGGTTGTTCCACATAAGATAATTGTTCAGATACTTAGTGGAAACACCGTTAAAGCTACTCATAAACTTCTTCAGCTGGCTATGGTAGCTGTTGATATGCTGTACGTTGAATAAGCCTTTCTTGGACTTTCCTCCCTTTAATTGAACGAGGCCAATATCATTGTAGTTCGCAAACCTCAAATAGGAGTTCATCTTGTCCGTAACGAGGGTGGAACCTGCCTTTATCCTGCCGTCATAAATATGATGCAGGTCTTTCGTGGAAACCCTGCCCGTATTTGCGACCTTTGATATAGACAATCCATTCCTGTTTACCGCACAGGGAACGCAGGCTTCCTCTTTGGATATTCCCTTAACATGTGTAGAATGGCCGCGTTTATGTGCCTTTCGCGGCATAGTGAAGGTTTTGCTTTTGCTGTGGTTGCCCTTATATGAAAGGGCAAAAAATGTTTCATCCGCTTCAATAATGCCGTCAAGAACAACATCGTCTGCCATGTTTTGAAGCGCGTCTAATATCTTGTGTCTCCAGATGAAAGCTGTATTTCTGTGAATTTCGCAAGTTTTAGCGGTCTTGCTGATGGAAAGACCATTCATCATACAACCAATGTAACTTTCCTAGACAGATATGTCTTTTTTCGTGCCGGACACAATGGAATTGGCGGTAACGACAAAGGATCCGTCGCAGTCCCTGCACAAATATCGCTGTGTGCCGTCCTTGCGATGACCGTTTCGAACCACATGGATGCAGCCGCATAGAGGGCATACTCGTACACTTGCGAAACGTTCTTTAGCGACAAATTCTTCAATATCCAGTGACTTCGAAAACGCAGGCCTCAAGAGTATTGTCTTGAGGCGTTCCTGTTCTCTTACAGTCAGCTTGCTGATAACGTTCAAGGCATTTTTGATGGTAGGCATATTTAACTTTCTCTTATGGCATTTTTGTTATCTTTAAGATACCTCGTTTTTTGCTAAAAATCAACCATTTGTTGTGATAGAGCCATTTGTTAAATGGCTTATAAGACTATATTCCAGCTCAGAATGAAAGCCCGTGATGGATTTTGCCGTGAAAAGTTCGGCAAGCTTGCCAGGCGGGCTTTTCCTCGTTTCCAAGCCCGATCAAGGCTTCTCGCCGCTATCAGCGGAGGGCGGGGAAACCGGGCAAGCTCGGCATAAACCGTGCAATTAAGAAGCCATCCTGTCATTTTGCCGCGCGGGCAAACGACAGGATGGCTTCTTCCACTTGGAGCAGGATACGGGAGTCGAACCCGCCTTAACGGCTTGGGAAGCCGCTGTAATACCGATATACCAATCCTGCCTGTGCAGTTTTTCATATTATAACAGACTTTTTTTGGAATTTCAACCACTATTCGTCGATTTTTCATTGCACACGGAAAAAATTTTTGTTATAATGCAGATAGTTAGCCCCCGCGAATGCCTTTGGGAGGTGTTTCGGATGCAAATCCTGGATTTGACCCATACAATTTCCAGCGCAATGCCCGGCTGGCCGGGAACTCCGCCGGTGTGGCTGGAGCCGCTGTGCGAGCTTGAGAAGGACGGTTCCCGGGAGACATCTGTGCAGCTGTACTCGCACACGGGAACACATTTGGACGCGCCTGCCCACCTGCTGGAAAACGGCGTAACGCTGGACGCGCTGCCTCCGTCGCAGTATGTTGGAAAAGCGGTGGTATTGGATTGCCAAAATCGAAAAGCCATCACCCTGGCTATGCTGCAAAGCTACACGCCCCAGTTCCACCAGGCGGAGTTCGTCCTACTCTATACCGGCTGGAGCCGCTATTGGAAAACGCAGGAATATTATGACAATTTCCCCATTCTCACGCCCGACGCGGCGAACTATTTGGCCTCGCTGCGGTTGAAGGGTCTGGGAATCGATGCCATCAGCTTTGACGGCGTAACCGACGCCGAGTGCCCGATTCACCGCATTTTGCTCCACTCCGGGATGATCTTACTGGAAAATCTGCGCAATTTGCGCGGCCTTTGCGGCAGGGAATTCTTCCTGATCGCCGCGCCGTTAAAGCTCCGCAACGCAGACGGCGCACCCGCGCGGGTATTCGCACTGCTTTAAGCGATGGTCGATCTGCATATCCACATGGTGCTCGACGGTCTGGATTTTCGCGCTGCCATTCAAAGTCACCGTCCGTTCCCGTCCGAGGCGATCATCCGCGCGCGGCTGGCCGCCTATCAGACGTCCGGCGTGACGTATCTGCGGGACGGCGGGGACGCCTGGTCCGTCGGCCTCATGGCGAAGGCGCTGGCGCCGGAATACAACATTGTCTACCGCAGCCCCGCGTTCCCGATCCACAAGGCCGGCCACTATGGCGCGTTCATCGGGCGCGGCTGGGAGGATTTGGCCCAATACCGGGCGCTGATTGCCCAGGCGCGGCAGGACGGAGCGGATTTTATTAAGCTTATGATTTCCGGACTGATGGACTTTCGCCATTTTGGCGTTCTGAGCGAACCGGGCCTTTCGGCAAGCGAGATTCAAGCGCTCGTCTCCATCGCCCACGACGCCGGTTTCGCGGTGATGGCCCACTGTAACGGCGCGCGGACCACCTTGGCTGCCCTGCAAGCCGGCGTTGAATCCATCGAGCACGGCGCGTATCTCAACCGCGAGGCCTGTCAGGCGCTGGCGGAGTCCAAGACGGTTTGGGTGCCCACGCTCTCAACGATCGGCAATCTTCTGGGCAACGGGCGCTTCCCGGACATAGCCTTACGGCAGATTCTGGCAGGCGCGCAGGAAAACGTCCGCTTGGTCGCCTCGCTCGGCGGGCAAATCGCCCTGGGCAGCGATGCCGGGGCCTACTGTGTGCCCCACGTCAAGGGCGCTTGGACGGAGTTGTCCTGGCTGCGCCAAACCTTGGGGCCGGACGCGGACGCAATTTTGGCCCGCGGGGAAGCGCGCATCCGCGCCGTCTTTTGAACCGGGCAGAAACTGATTGCGCCCCGCCTACGGTGGGGCGCAATTTTTCCGTCAGATCTCAACCAACTCGATGTACCGGTCGATGTCCTTGGCAAGCGAGCGTAGGCTCTCCTGCCAGAAACCGGGGTCCGTCAGATCGATTCCGGCAATCTTCGCGACGTCCTCCACATCGCAGACCGTTGTGCTGTGGAGCAGCTGCTTGTAAGTCTCCACAAAGGCCTTTCCCTGCGCCTGATAACGGACGTACAGCCCGCGCGCAAACAGGCCGCCGAAGGCATAGGGAAAATTGTAAAAGCTGAGGGAGCCGGAGTAATAGTGGCTCTTGCACAGCCACATGTACGGGTGGAGAACGTCAGGATCCAGCCCGTCGCCATAGGCTTTTTTCTGCGCCTCCAGCATCATCTGGCACAGCGTGTTCGCCGGCAGAAATTCCTCCTCGCGGCGCGCAAACACCGCCGTTTCGAACAAATAGCGGCTGTAGATGTCGCAAATAATCTGGGTCGCATCCTTAAGCATGGATTCCAAAATCGCCAGTTCTTCTTCCTTGGTCGACGCATTCGCCAGCGCCGCATGGTTGACGATGTTCTCGTTGAAGGTCGAGGCCGTCTCCGCCACGGGCATGGAATAACCGAGATTCAGCGGCCGGTGGTCAAAGGTGTTTCGGTCGTGGAACGCATGGCCAAGTTCGTGGGCGAGGGTCACCAGATCGCTATACCCGCCGGCGAAGTTCGTCAGGACGCGGCTCTGACCCGAAAAGGGCAGTCCGCAGTCAAACGCGCCGCCCACCTTCCCCTCGCGGGGGAAGAAGTCGATCCATGCCTCGTCAAAGGCGCGCTGCCCCATGGCCCGCAGATCCTCATCAAAGCTGCCAAACAGGCGGAGGATCTCCTCGCGGGCCTCCTCCACGGTGTATTTTTTGTCGTTTTTTCCCATGGGCGCGAACAGATCGTACCACGGCAGGCCATTTTCATGGCCGAGCGCCTTTGCCTTCACTCGGAGGTACTGCCAGAACTTGGGCAAATACCCCTCGATCGCTGCCCACATGGCGTCCAATGTCTCCCGTTTCATCCGGGATTGATGCAGCGCCTGATCCAGCGGAGAGGCAAACCCGCGCAGCTTGCATTCGTTGATCACTTGCAGCTTGATGGAGTTGAGGGAGAACGCGACCGCGTCCTCAATGCGCGCATACGCGGCCAGCTCCGCCTCATAGGCGTCCTTGCGCACCTGCGGATCCGCCTCATAGGCCAGATTGCGGACTTTGGAGAGGGTAATGGTCTGGCCGCGATAGCTGACCGGGAGCGATGAGGTCAGATTGGCCTGTAAATTTTCCCAGGCCGCCGCGCCGGACAGGTTCATCTTGGAAAAGAGCGCCTCCTCCGGCTCCGAGAGCAGATACTTGCTGTCCTTTTGAATGTTGCGCAGGCGGTAGGCGTATTCTTTGAGCAGAGGATGGGAGGCAATGCGGTCTTCCAGATCGGTCAGCCCCGCGATATATTGGCGGGCGACCGCGTCCGGGCCGTCCATTTCCGACATCAAATCGCACACTTTTTCCTCCATCGACGCGCTCTGCGCGTCGCGTGTGTCGGCGGACTGCCGCAGACTGGCGTAGCTTCCCACATTCGTCACGACCATCACAATCTCCTCCTGGCAGCGCAGCAGTTCCACCAGCGCGTCCGTCTCGTCCATCTGGGGCAGGCGCTGCACCAAGCCGGCATATCCGGCCAGCAGTGTTTTGAGCCGGTTCAAATCGGCGGTAAATTTGGGATCATCAAACCCCTGGTAGAGTACATCCAGGGACCAAGTTGTTTTCATTGTAATTCCTCCGTGTTTCACACAAGATGGGCCTGTTATACCAGAAAGCGAACGGTATAGCACGCCGTGTTATTTGGCAGACATATTATACCATATGCAGCCCGCAATTGCTACCATATTCCAGCAAAATGAGCGTTTATTATCGAATATCAAATGTTTGATCTGACAAGTTTCCCCCGTCGAACCCATTTCGAATATTTTCGCGCCATGGCTAACCCCTATGTAGGCGTAACCGTGGAAGTGGACATTACTTCGTTTTTGACGCGGTGCCACGAAGCACGGTACCCGTTTTTCCTGACGTTTTTGCATACGGTGGCCCACGCTGCTAACGACGTTCCCCAGCTGCGCCAGCGCATCGCCGGCGATGGAATTGCGGAATTTGCCTGGTGCAATACCTCCCACACGGTGCTTTGCGCGGACGGTTCCTACGCGTACTGCCGCCTAGACTGCAACAAACCCTTGCCCGAATTTTTGCCACAGGCGGTGCGGGCGCAGCAGCTTGCCAGGGAGGCGCCAACCCTGGAAGACAGCGACGACGCCCTTGGTCTGCTCTTTGTCTCCTGCCTGCCTTGGCTCAGCTACACCGCCCTCATCCAGCCGGTGCCCATGCCCGCCGACAGCAACCCGCGCATCACCTGGGGAAAATACTTTCACCGGGATGGAAAAACCTGGATCCCCGTGACCCTTTTGGCGCACCACGCGCTGGTGGACGGCGTCCACCTGGCGGCATTTTTCCAGCATCTGGAAGGCCGCCTGGGCCAAGTGTAGGAATTTTCATTTTTTTATTTTTTGTATGGAAAATGACATTCCTTTCTGCTACAATAGAACAGGAGATATGGTTCCGGGATCATATCCTTCGATTTTATTCCGGGAACGTCGCTGAACGGCGCCGCCCGCTTTGCCGGGTCGCGGGTCTGGCGGCTGGGCGGATGCCGGCGGCCGCCTAAACATGGGGTGGGTTTGGCGCGCAAAAAAGGCGATTGTTTGGATCTGCCTGATTTTATGGATCATGCTGCCGATTACAAATTGGATATATTTTTGCAAGGAGGATATAAACATGAAAATTGCATTGGGCTGTGACCACGGCGCGCTGGATTTGAAAAACGCGATTAAGGAACATCTGCTGAGCCGGGGTTACGAGGTCAACGACGTGGGCACGTATACGAAGGAGAGTTGTGACTATCCCGATTTCGGCGCGGCGGCTGCAAAATTGGTCGCCAGCGGCGAATGTGAACGGGGCATCGTTTGCTGCACCACGGGCATCGGCATCTCCATCACCGCCAACAAGGTCAAGGGGATCCGCTGCGCGCTGCTCTCGGATCTGATGTCCGCCCGGCTGACCCGCCAACACAACGACACCAATATGATGGCGCTAGGCGCTGGCGTCACCGGCGAGAGGCTGGCGTTGGAAATTGTGGACGTGTGGCTCGACACGGCCTTTGAAGGCGGCCGCCATCAGCGCCGCGTGGACAAAGTGACTGCGCTGGAGAACGAATAATTTAATTACGGAGGACTTGCAAAATTGCTGCGTTTGCACGAGGAGGTATTCGGGCAAAACCAGCCGAATAAATATTTGCTGGGAGCCTGTCAAAAGGGCCTGTAAAGAAACAGCCTTATGAAAAGCGGAGAGTCTCGAAAACGAGACTCTCCGTATTTTTGCGGAAAGGTTGCATCTTTGTGTAACTTTTAAATGGAAAATGGCCCCACCCCCCTTTGGAAAGTATGCATATCTGTGGGAATATTGGCCATATTTTTTGCCGCTTTAACGCCGCTTTTTGTGCCGCCAGTTTTT
>CAYVEB010000050.1:0-6803 GCA_964450645.1 uncultured Oscillospiraceae bacterium
AGGGCAAACGCCTGCTTCTGGTGGAGGACAACGAGCTGAACCGGGAGATCGCGCAGGAGCTGCTTATGGAAAGCGGCTTTGAAGTCGAAACCGCATGCAACGGCAGCGTCGCGGTGGAAATGGTTAGCCAGTCCAAGCCGGGCTATTACGCCGTGGTGCTGATGGATGTGCAGATGCCGGTTATGGACGGTTATCAGGCGTCCAAGGCGATTCGGAATTTAAAGGATCCGGCGCTCTCGTCTATCCCGATTATTGCCATGACGGCCAACGCTTTTAATGAAGACCGCAAAAAGGCACTTGAAAGCGGCATGAACGACCATATTGCGAAGCCGGTTGACGGCGCGAAGCTCCTAAAGGTTTTGGCGATGCATCTGAACGAAACCGGCGAAAAATCTGAGGAGGGCCAATTGCAAATTTGAGCGGAAATGCGCCAGGAATTCCATGCCGCTGCAAAGGCGAACGGCTGGAACAGGAGGTTGAAACATGATGAAAAAAATTCTTGTACGCCTTCTTATGGGGATGCTCCCTGTTTATATGCTTTTGTGCATATGCACCCCTATCAGCTTTGCGGCCGGAGAAATAGAGGACCTTCAGCTTACAGATGAGGAACTTGCCTATGTCCAGACGCGCGATACCCTGCGCGTAGGCTATGTTCAAGACCGCATCCCAATTTCCTTTCAAAATGAGGATGGAGAATTGGGGGGCGTCTGCCGCGCCATTTTTGACCGGATTCAGCAGATCAGCGGACTGAAATTTGAATATGTCGCCCTGCCGAACGGGCCGGTGACCTATGAAATGCTCTTGGAAGGGGGATTTGATCTGATCACCAGCGTGGAGTACAATCAGGAAAACCAACATGCCAACGGCATTTTGATCAGCAATCCCTATTTATCCAGCCGGAAAGTTGTCGTGGCGCGCAATGACCTGGTCTTTCGGCAGGACGCGCCGTACTCCGTGGCGATATCCTTGGGTTCCCAGACGATCAAAAAGGTGCTGACAAAGGCTTTTCCCAACTTTACGGTTGTCGATTACGATTCCGTCCGCGCGTGCTTTGACGCGGTGAACTCCGGTGAAGTGGATCTGGTGATTCAAAACCAATATGTAGCGGAATACTGGCTCTACAAGCCGGCCTATGACAACCTTAAGGCGATGCCCGTCCTGGGGCTGGAGGATCAGTCCTGCTTTTCCGCGGTGGTGGCCTTTGGCGATTGGGAAGGTCCGTCGCCGGAGGACGGAGAGCTCCTGATCGGGATTTTGAATAAGGCGATTGCCCGGTTGACGGAGGATGAGGTCGCCAGTTATACGATCCAGGGCGTTTTGGAAAACCCCTATAATTTTACATTTTCCGATCTACTCTATCGCTATCGCTATACCATAGCGGTGTTGGGCGTGGCGGCCCTTTTGATCATTGGGCTTGCGGCGCTGCTATTCCGCCTGCGGACGCGCGCGCTGGCAGATCAGGCGGACGCCAAGGCGAGGGGACAGTTCCTCTCCACCATGAGCCACGAGATCCGGACTCCGCTGAACGGTCTGATTGGGCTAAACTATCTGATGTCCCAAAGATTGGACGACCGTAAGCGGTTAGAGAGCTACCTCCGGCAGTCGACCATCACCGCCCAATATCTGCTGTCGCTGGTGAACGACATCCTGGATATGTCCAAGCTTCAGGAACACAGGATGGAGCTGATGAACCGTCCGGTGGATTTGGAGCTGCTGTTTTCCACGGTGAAAGACATTGTCAGCACCGGGATGGCCGATAAGCGGCTGAATTTCCAAGCGGACACGGAGCTTGCCTACCCTTGCGTGCTGGGGGACGAGGTGCGCATTCAGCAGGTGCTCTTGAACCTGTTGGACAACGCCCGAAAATTCACCCCGGAAGGCGGGCAGGTCACCTTGACCGTCCGTCAGGAGCGGTGCGAAAGCGGCGATATCCTCACGCGCGCCGAGGTTACAGATACCGGCCGCGGCATGAGCGAAGAGTTCCAGCAGCATATTTTTGACACTTTTGCGCAGGAGTTGGACACGGTTTCCAAGGGGAATCAGGGTACGGGCCTTGGTCTCCCCATCAGCCGCTCTTTGGCGAAATTGATGGGCGGCGACCTCAGCTTTACCAGTACCAAGGGGCAAGGCAGCAGCTTTTGCTTTACCTTTCCCGGCCAGCCGGCTCAGCTACCGCAAGCGAAGGAACCCGCGCCGGTCGTGGAAAAGATCAAGCCGCGAATTATTGTGGCGGAGGACAACGAGTTGAACAGCGAAATTATGCTCGAACTGCTGGAGAACGCGGGGTATGAGGCGGTTCCGGCAAAGGACGGCAGGGAAGCGCTGGAATGTTTTGAACAATCGGAACCGGGGACCTACGGCGTTATCCTAATGGATATCCTGATGCCGGAAATGGACGGCTTCCAGGCATGCGCCGCTATCCGCGCTTTGGAGCGGCCGGACGCCAAGCGGGTGCGGATCATCGCCTGCACAGCGAACTCCTTTGCCCAGGACCGAGAGAAAGCCAGACAAAGCGGGATGGACGATTTTCTGCCCAAGCCGGTGGATATCGACGAGTTAATGAAAAAATTAGAGGCGTGGCAGCCGTAGGCGGGAGCTTGCGCTGTCCGGTAAATGCGATTCTGGATGGCGGAGGATAACAAACTTAACCGGGGGGGATTACCAACGTTCTGCTCGCCATGACCGGTGTCCGGGTCGGGCGGGCGGAGGACGGCATACACAGTGGGGCAATAAGAAATACATGAAATACATGAACATGAAGAAGACATGGGAAAACCCGCATAAATTCAGCATTTATGCGGGTTCCCGATGGCGGAGGCGGTGGGATTCGAACCCACGAGCCCGTGAGGACTACCTGATTTCGAGTCAGGCCCGTTATGACCACTTCGATACACCTCCATATTCAATTTTCAAGGCGGAGCGTACCGGAAAATGTGATTTCAAGTACGGCTCGTTATGACCGTTTCGATACACTTCCATATTAAATTGCCGCTGCGAAAAGTACTGAAAAATGTGATTTCAAGTCAGCTCCATTATGACTGTTTCAATCCTTCTCCGATTTTAACGATACAAATTTACGCCGAGGTTGGCATAACCAACTCGATACCGCTCTTTACTTTGAAATTATAGCATGGAAATTGGCAAAAATCAAGGGTAATATTCTCATACTATTTAGAAACTAAGAATGCTATTGGGGCCCGGACACAGTCACTAGTATAATGGACAAGCGGGAACATCTCGCAAAAATCCATACAAATCTCTAAAACACTCGCGGCGTCATAGAGCATACCGTTGAAATATATGCAGTAGGGTCAGAAAAGATGATTCCGTCAATTGTTCCGTACCTTTTAATTCCGATGGATTGCGCGATGGCAGCCGGCCAACACCGGAGAAAGGGCACAAGCGTGCATAGTCGGCGGCGTGTCTGGCTTTAACTTGGGTCAGGCGGGGACTCCGTGGGGGTGGATGAGTCGGTAGGCTCGGACGGTTCCTGCTGCTCTGTCTGCCCGGAGGTCGACTCCATGGGTTCGAATTCGTCAGACACTGTTTCCTCTGTTTGCGTGGGTTCCGGGAGCTGCGCGCCGTCGGGGACGGTCGCCGGTCCGGCCGACACTTCCGTGCCCGTTGGTTCTTCGGATGCTGGATCCGGCTCGCAGGCGGGATAAGCGGAAGTATCCCAACTGTAAGCGTCCATTTCGCCGTCAGAGAAAAGGGCGATGTCCGCGCTGCCATTTTGTAACTGCGCCATGAGATCCAGATGCCGGTACTTGCCCTCCCAGAGAACGATGTTCCAGTAATACGGCTGATCATCCTTGGCGCCGGAAACCAGGTAACATTCCAGGCCGGAACGCTGCGCCGTGTCGTAGAAAACCGACGCGAATCCGGCGTCCGTCGCCCGCCGCCCCGATAGGAGGTCATAGGCGGGTGTGGAACTGTCTGCAGACAGCTCATAAGGGCCGCGCATGAGCAAATACTCGCACAGGCGCGTCAACTGCATCGTGTCCCCATGGGCCAGCTGCGCGTAATTCGCGGCGGAGGTACAGACCGTGGAGACGTTTTGACGCATCATGCGCATATCGTCGCGGTTGTTTTGATAAGAAAAATGCATTTCCAAAATCCGCGTGGACCCGCGCTCCGGATAGACGGATGCGGTAATCTGTGGCAATTCCACGACCTGGCAGGGATGCTCCATGGCGTATTGCAGCGCAAGGCCGACAAGATCCAGATTGGTATAGGAAGAAATTTTCAGCGTGACCGCAACGTCCATATCGTCCAGCGCGTCGTAGATCAGTTCCTCGCAGCGCTCCATATCGGGGACCTCCGTAATTGCGGCGATCTCCTCGGCGGAGCGGCGATAGACCATATTAAACTGCAGGATTGCCGTCTCGCCGTCTTGTACTACGTCGTAATCCGCGTAGTCCACTGCGTAGGCATATACCGGATCCATTGCCAGCCGATTCATCACCATTCCGATCGCCTGGCTCAGATCGCCCTGGAAATTTGTTACGTCCACAATATTTTGCGCGCTGCCTTCATAGACGAACGACAAAATGGCGTCGCAGAGCGTGTCGCTGTCCCGGGCCACCGGAACGGACGGTTCTTCGTCCTCGGTCTGCTGCTTTGCCGGCATGACGGGTTCGCGGTGCTCGGCCACCACCCTGGATTCATTCTGAATCCAGCCGCAGCCGCATAGAAGCAGAAACAGCAGCCCGACCCCGATCAGGCGCATTTTCATGGCAACCCCTCCTAAAGATCGTTGATGTCGTAACGCTTGAAGCCGTCGCCCAGGACCTGGTGCGCGTCTTGCAGAATGACAAAGGCGTCGGGGTCGATGGAGTGAATCAGTTCTTTCAGCTCCGCCAACTGCCGCCGCTTGATGGCACACAGCAGGATAGACTTTTCTTTTCGCATGTAAAATCCTTTGGCGTTAATCAGTGTGATGCCCCGGTTGAGCGTTGCGTCGATTTTTTCGGCAATGAGCTCATACTGGTCAGAGATAATCCACGCGACCTTGGAGTAATCCAGGCCGTACACGACCTGATCAATTAAAATGGTGGAAACAAAGAGGGTGATTCCGCTGTACATGGCGTTCTCAATATCCTGGAATACCACGCCGGTGAGGACAATCACGGTGATGTCCACCATCATGACCAGTTTGCCGATGGGGAAATTCCGCATCACTCGCTTGAGGACGCGGGCCAAGATGTCCGTACCGCCGGTGGATGCCTCCATATAAAATACAATCCCCAAGCCGATCCCTGTCACTACGCCGCCGAAGAGCGCGCTCAAAAACAGATCGATTTTAATTTGCGGCAAGATTTGGGTGAACCAGTCGATGGCCAGGGAAGCCCCCAGCATCCCGACCAGTGAGCCACAAAAGAACCGTTTGCCCACCACTTTCAAGCCGAGCAAAAACAGCGGCACATTGAACAGAGCGGTCAAGACGCCGATGGAGGAAAAATGGGTCAGGTGCAGCGTGATCATGGCCAGGCCGGAGACGCCGCCGCAGTTGATGTTGTTCGGGGACAGAAACAGAGCGAAGCCTAACGAAAACAGGCAGCTGCCGAAAAAGATCACAATATACCGTTCAATCTCTTTGAAAATCTTAACGCGCTTCACAGCGAAATCCCTCCTGACATATTTATAGTTCCAGCTCCAATTGCTTTTCATCGCGGTCTTCATCCTTGAGCAGCGCGCCGGCCGCCGGCAGTGTCCGTGTGCGGTAACGGCTGGCGTTGACGATGCCGCTTTGTTCCAGCGGCACGGCGCGGGACAGCTGCGCGTTTTTCTTCAACGTCATCACGCTGACACCTTGGGTCGTGCGCGTAATCTTGTCCTGCAATTGGGCCGTGGAGAAGATCAGCGCGCGGCCTGCGGTGGAATACAGGGCGATTTGCTGTTCTTGCTGCAAGGGGACGACCGCCTTGAGCGGACTCTTGTCGCTGTAGGCGCCGGTCAGCTTCCGGCGGTTGGATTTGGTGGCATAGGCGTCCATGCGGACGCGGGCGGCCTTTCCGTTTTCAAAGATGAACAGAATACTGCCCGTATAATCGCCCGGTAGACACACGTCCGCCACCGTTTCGCCGTCATCCATGCCCAGTTTTGAGGGCAGATAATCGCCCAGGACGGACGCCTTGCTGTCCTCAAAGTCCGCACAGCGCGCCTTGTAGACCTGGCAGCGGTCGGTAAAGACCAGCAGCTCCGCCCGGTTTGTCGTTTCAAAGGTGCGCAGCGGGCGGTCACCCTCTTTGTATTTTTGCTCTCCGGACATGCGCAGAGATTGGGGCGTAATTTTTTTGAAGTATCCCTGTTGGGAGACAAACAGCGTAACCGGGTAGTCCGGCGCCTGCGCGCTGTCGTTCGCAATCTCTTCCACTTGCTGGAAGACGAGGCCGGTCTTGCGGGGCTGGCCGAATTTTTTTGCCACCGTCTCCAGTTCCCTGATGATGATGCTGCGGACGCGGGCGTCGCTTTTGAGCGTCGCCTCCAAGTCCGCGATCTCGTCTTCCAGAGCGGCGGTTTCCTGGGTTTGCTTGAGAATGTACTCCTTGTTGATGTTGCGCAGCCGGATTTCCGCTACATATTCCGCCTGGAGCTGATCAATTCCGAAGCCGATCATCAGGTTGGGGACGACTTCCGCGTCCGATTCCGTCTGGCGGATAATGGCGATGGCCTTGTCAATGTCCAGCAAAATCCGCTGCAGGCCCTGGAGCAAGTGCAGCCGTTCGCGCTTTTTTTGCAGCTGGAAATAGACCCGCCGCCGCACGCACTCCACGCGCCAGGCGGTCCACTCCTCCAAAATC
>CAYVEB010000051.1:0-6705 GCA_964450645.1 uncultured Oscillospiraceae bacterium
TCCGTCCGCTGGGCGACGGTTTTGTTGTTCATCTCCCGGCTGCCGGAAAGGCGGCCCAGAGAGTCGTATTCGTAGATATACTCCTCCACAATTTGCCCGTTTACTTCCATGGACTGGCGGGAAAGATTGCCGTTGCCGTCATAGGTATAGTGGTAGATAGCGATGGGCGTGGTACTGATATTACTACTATAATACGCCTCTTGGATTACCCTGTCAAGCAAGTCGTAGGTATACTTCACGCACTGGCCGTTGCCATAGGTCATCGCGGTCAGGTTGCCGTCATTTGCCGCATAGGTGTAGCTTGCAAGCGGCGCTCCGAAGGAAGTTTCGCGATATTTCTGCGTGGAGCCTCCCTGAACACTGTTTTCGACATTGGGGGCACCCCCTTTTACAAGAACCTTCGTGGTGCGGCCTCAGATATCCCGGTTGAGCTGATAGATCTGCACGATGTTCACAACTCCGGGGTCTAACGGTTCCGTCGGTTCCATCGGTTCCATCGGTCCCGCCGGAATCAAGGGACCGATGGAGAAATTCGACGCGCTCATCACGGAGCCTCCGCCGGACGCGGTTTTGCTCAGTCCCCTGATGAGCCGGGATACCGCGCCGTTAGCATATTCATAGTGCAAGCACACTGCATTATTCACTTCTGTTGTTAAAAGGCGGTCGCTTTTTTTGTCATAACCATACTTGGTCGTTCCCACGGCGGTTTTGGTGGATGCAAGAAGCCCCTGGCTGTTATAGCTGTTGTCCACCCGGATGCCGTTGGCGTCAGTGGCGGAGGAGCAATAATTCCCGTCGGCGGTATAGGTGCTCTTGCTGATGATCGCGGCGGTATTGCCGGAGTTCTGTACCCGCGTCTGGGTGACATTGCCGTTACTGTCGTAGGTGTACTTGGTTGTCACGCCGTCGCTGGTGATCGACGCGGGGTCGCGGGAGGAGCCGGAGTAGGTCAGCGTATACTTGACGCCGTTAATCGCGGTGTAGCCCGTCAGACGGTTGGAACTGTCGTACGAATAGGACTTTTTGGCGTTGCCGGAGGTGGCCGCGATGAGGACGTTGCCGTTGCTATCGTAGCTGTAGGTCTGCATCGGCTCTTGCACCAGGGAGACATCGTCAATGTAGACGCGGGTGGGACAGTAGTCGCAGGCAACCGAGACCGTGATGGACTCCACCGTCTTATTGGCCTTTTTCGGCACAACCGCCCCCGCCGCGTACTGCCAGCCGCTGATATCGTCTTCAAAGGAGACGTAGTGGTATTCCAGCGTCGTGCTGTCGGTGTACTTCAGAGCGGCGATCAAGCCAAAGAAGCGCTTGTCTGTGTCGTTATCCCCGGTGAGGCCCGTTCCGTCGCCAATTTTGCACATGGGCGTGATGCCCCAGCCGGAAAGGAGGAAGGTGGTATCTGAACTCTTGTTAATGCTGACCGTCTGCGACGCGCGCCGTTTGCCCCAGTCGCTGGCCGCAAAGGTCATGCTGTAACCGCTGCGCGCCTCTGTCTTCGAGGGTACCGCCTCCGTGCTTGCGTATGTCCAGCACTTGGGAACCGGCCCGATCTCCGCGTTCCCGCCGGCGCCCACCACGTCAAACGAGCCGAGCTGCAGCAGATTCACCGTGGAGGCCGAGGCGATCACGCTGCCATGGAGCCCGGTGTTCGTTGCCACCTCCAGTTGCAAATCGTCCGCCGCAATAGCCGACTTCTCCGAGTTTTTCACATTGACAGACACACGGTAGGTATCCGTGGTTTCGGCCGTGTAGACGACCTCCAGACGCGTCCAGCCGTCGTTAATCGCCTGGTTGGTCTGGTAACGAAGCGTTTCGCTGCTCGCCACAGGCGAACCGTTGCTCTTGCGGATGCTCAGCCATGCGCCGCCCGATACAAACTCCCGCGAGGCAGAAGTATTGACGTACCCGGAGAAGATGTAAGTAACGCCCGCTTTCAGGGTAACTTCGCGGTAGGCGGAGGATGTCTTATTGTCATCCGAGCCATAGACCTTCAGCAGCATCTTGCCGGTGCGCGGCGTGACGTTGGGCGTCGTATCGGTGGAGGATTTGAGGGCCATGGAACCGCCGCCGGCGTGCGTCCACGGATAGGAGCCATTGGACAGCTCCAGGCCGCCGTTATACAGAATATTGGTCCCTTGCGTTCCGGCGGAACCGGCGCTGGTCATGCGGTTGTTTTTGGCGCTTGTGCCGGAATTCTGCGTGTAAGTCCCCGCATCCACGCCGAAAACCTGGTTCTCGCCGGTATCCATGGTAATGATATTGATTGTGCGCCCATAGTTATCAAACGTGTAGCGATCCACCAGGTCGTCGGCGGTATCGGCTGTCGTGTCTGCGCCATAGTAGCGAAAGCGGGAATAGGTGGCTTCCTTTTTATAGGCGTGCATCTTCTGCCCATATTGCTTCGCACCGCCTGCCATGGAAAACTCGTAAATGTTTTTCACACGGTAGGTCCAAAGCATACCGGCGAAGGAATACTCGATGCCGTAATTCGCCTCGTTATCGTAGACCTCCGTCAGATAATGCCCGCCGTCAAGAGCGGTGTACTGATACGTAACGGTATTGCCGTCCGGAAACTCAATGCCCGTCAATTCCCCTTTGTTATTATAGTTAAGATACGTCATGCGGCCAGCCTGATCGCTGATCACGGCCAATTGATTGATCGTGGGATCATAGCTCAGGTCGACGATCTTTACCGGGGCGCTCATGCTCTTATTCTGCCGCCAGACGGAAGTAACCTTGTGCGGCCAGGAATCATTGGCGGGTTTCCAGGACGTAGTCGACTTGGAAACGGTTTTTACGTCATCGTCCAAAGCCTAGCGGTTCGTTTTGATAATGAATTGCCTCTCCGTAGTCGACCGCGAGAAAGGTACCATCGCTCATCCGGAAGTGTTTTCCAGACTCTGTCCGGCGTGCTTCCACCTCAGATACAACGTACGCATCTTGCTTGACCGATTCCATCTCAATGGGGCCCTCCGGTACGGGCGTGCTGTCTTTCCCTTCTGCAAAATCCGAGGATGCAGAGACCTCGCCCGGAAGTTCCTGCGCTTCGCCGTCCGCTCCAAACGACCGCAGCGGAAGCATCTCAAACAGCATGGTTGCCACCAGAAATGCGGACAATCGTTTTTTAATTTGTTTTCGCATAATACAGACCTCTTTCTTTCTTCGTATAGGAAACGCAGTTCAGATCGCTGGAATAAGTTCTATCAATTCCCTATTTATATATTCGTCTGTAATGCAAAAAAACGACAACTTTTTAAAAATTTTTTAAAATTTGTGCAAATATTACAGTTTGCATATAGAAATTGCCCGCTGCACATCGTGTCGTCGTACAGCGAGCAAAATTATAATTCTTCTATGCCAATCAAACAGTCCGAAGATACATGAAAGATCGCCGCAATAGCGCGTAACTCAATATCGGAAACAGGTCGCTTCTGCCCTTCTAATAGGGAAATTGCCGCAGATCCTATATCAATTCCGGCAAGCTGCAATTCTTTTAACAGCTCTTTCTGTTTCATACCCGTCTTCAGTCTTAACTCTGTTACACGGGCTCCAATAATGTTCCGCTTTCCCAATTTTAATTCCCGGACTCCCAGATTAGCCGCCCCCAGTTCTTTAATTAGTAGAAATGAGCAGGTTATTTTTTGTATTACAAATATTAATTATCTTCCCTGAACAGTCCAAACCCCGCATGTCCCAAGACAAAAGGGAAAAAATGTGTGATAATGTGCACAAGGGAAAATGGCAAATGTCCATGAAAAGTCTGCACTTGGGGAAAATGGGATGTACCAAATACAGCAACGGGCAGGTCAACCTGGCAAATTTTAAGCAACCGATTCTGATGAATCTGATGGAAAACAACCGGTGGGTGAAGAAACTTCACATGATCCCATGGCTAGGAATCAAGAAGAATATAGATCGTAATATGCAGAGTCTAATACACGTTAATGAAAGGTCGGCTGCCTGACTTCAAGCCGGGTAAGTTTGGGGGCAGCGGGGTAAATCAAAAAACGTGTTGACAGGAGACTTGTTTCGCCCGTTCGCTCATACGGGTCAGCATCGCGAATATCCAGTCGGACTGGTCTGCAAGCAGATCATCCTTCTATATATTGCGACGGAGTCTTTACTGCAAGATGGACATAAATTCGTCTCCGGTGATCGTTTCATGCTCATAGAGGTACTGCGCCAGTTCGTCGAGTTTCTCACGGCTTTCTTTCAGGATGCCAGTGGCTTTCTCGTGCTGCTTTTTCACCAGTTCCACGACATGTTTATCGATCTGTGCCTGCGTCTCGGCCGCGCAGATAAGAGAAGTATCCCCGCCAAGATACTGGCTGTTCACGGTTTCCATGGCGACCATATCGAAATCGCTGCTCATGCCGTAGCGTGTGATCATCGCACGTGCCAGTTTTGTGGCCTGCTCGATGTCATTGGAAGCACCTGTCGTCACGGAGTGGAAAACAAGTTCTTCCGCCGCGCGGCCTCCGGTATAGGTGGCGATGCGGTTTTCTATCTCTTCCTTGCTCATCAGGTAGTGGTTGCCCTCCTCCACCTGCATCGTGTATCCCAGCGCTCCGGATGTGCGCGGAATGATGGTGATCTTCTGCACAGGCGCGGAGTTGGTCTGTTTGGCGGCAACCAGGGCGTGACCGATCTCATGGTAGGAAACGATGAGTTTTTCCTTGTCGGTCAAAATTGCGTTCTTCTTCTGGTAACCGGCAATTACCACCTCAATGCTTTCCTCAAGATCAGCCTGCGTCGCGAATTTCCTTCCGGCCCGCACGGCCCTAAGCGCCGCCTCATTGACGATGTTGGCAAGTTCCGCGCCGGAGGCGCCGGATGCCATTCGCGCTACCTTGAGATAATTCACATCGTCGGCCACTTTTATTTTTCTGGCATGTACCTTAAGGATCGCTTCCCTTCCTTTCAAATCGGGAAGTTCCACAGGCACGCGCCTGTCAAAACGTCCCGGCCTGGTCAGAGCTGGATCCAGCGTTTCCGGACGGTTGGTCGCAGCCAAAATGATTACGCCGTTATTTCCTTCAAACCCGTCCATCTCTGTGAGCAGCTGGTTCAATGTCTGCTCCCTCTCGTCGTTACCGCCCATATTTCCGCTGCTTCGCTTCTGGCCGATCGCGTCGATCTCGTCAATAAATACGATGCATGGCGCTTTTTCCTTGGCCTGCTTAAACAGATCCCGCACCTTGGAAGCGCCCATGCCTACGAACATCTCTACGAACTCAGAACCGGACATGGAGAAAAACGGAACATTCGATTCCCCGGCTACTGCCTTGGCAAGCATGGTTTTTCCTGTTCCGGGAGGGCCGACAAGGAGAACGCCCTTGGGCATGGAAGCACCGATCTCTTTGTACTTTCCCGGATCATGCAAATAATCCACAATTTCCTGTAGGCTTTCCTCCGCCTCATCGACGCCCTGTACATCGGAAAAGCGGATACCGTCTGAAGATTTCACATAGACTTTGGCATTGCTTTTTCCCATGTTAAACATCATAGAATTGGAGCCGCCTGCCTTGTCCATCAATTTTTTGGACAGGAACTGACCTATCAGGAAAAAGAGTACCATAGGGAGTACCCAGGACAAAAGGATACTGAGCAGCGGCGACGTCTGTTCAACGATTTCTGCGGAAAACACAACTCCAGAATCATGCAGACGGCTGATCAGATCTGGGTCGTCAACCAGTCCCGTTTTGTATACTTTAGTACCTTCCTTGTCTGTAAATAATATTTGATTGCTCTGGATCTCTACCTCGCCAATCTCTTTATCTTCTGTCATCGTCATGAAGGTGCCATAGTCAACCTCCTTGATTTGCCGCTTTGCGAACCACGGCATGGCAATAAAATTGAACAGCATCAGCACCAGAAAAACGACGACATAATAAAACAGAAGCGGTTTTTTTGGCTTTTTTACCTCATTCATGTCAGTTTTTCACTTACTCCTTTCCCGTTTGGTCAACCGTAAACGGCACATGACACAAAACACATGCTGTGTCGCCCGCAAATTGGTTCCGGACTGTCAGCGGCAATGTATTCCCATGCCGACAAACGATTCGCTCAAGGCCATACTCTGATCTACTTATGTATTACTATATAATAGAATAGCACATAAGCTGTTCTGTTGCAAGTTTTTTAATAAAAAATTTAAGCCCCTGCTCTTTTTTCACTTTCATTCGACTTCTACTTACTAAAATTGTTCCGTAATGAGTCGGGATCTTGACAAATATGTTGTGTCGGATTACAAGGACTTAATCCGTGGCTGGATTCCTCCGGATAATCAGCCGGAGGTGATCCTGCCCTACGCGCTTACCGATATGGTGGCGGAGAAAATAGAAAATGCATAAAAAGGTTAAGCGACAACGGGCAAGCGAAACTTTTTGATTTTTCTGCACTTTTTAAGGCAACACCGCGCAATAACCTCCATACTACGCACAAGATTCTAATCTTTGCACAAGATTCTAATCTCTGTCTAAAGCCAAGTCTATTGCTTCAATTGTTGGATTTAAACATAGCAAATCAGGCTGCCAGGGAGGGCCTGTCAGCCAAGATTAGATTCGCCAGCGGAAACATCATATTGCGTTTTGCCACTTGCTTTTGTAACTCCGTTCTAAATCATAGGGTTTGTTGCCGCGCTCTCCTTTATCATCGTACGGCTGGATGCGTGCGATCCACTCTCCCCACGGAATGATGCGA
>CAYVEB010000052.1:0-6330 GCA_964450645.1 uncultured Oscillospiraceae bacterium
AGTCGGCGATCTTCCGCGCACAGCTCTTTAGCTTCTGATTGCAATCGTATACTTTTTCATACAACCGCCGCTGGTGTGGTTTCCACTTCCCGCCGCCGTGTAAAAAGTCTTCCGTAGTCATTTCCACCGCTGCCAAATAGGCGCGGAGAATATATTCCACATACGCTATAACATACTCCTACCATACCTCGAATACTGCCCGCCGACATACCGCCATGGACTCGTTCATTTCTCCCGGCAAAATATTCCGCAGCTCTTCTCTACGAAATATTTTTTAGGTCAATATGGGCCATGACTCTACTGAAAAAATATACTGGATCATTCACTTTAATAATTCTTTTTAAATTGTATAAATTAGAATCATATGAACCAATCAAAGGGGAAAAGTTCCGCCTCTGGTGTGGTATCATTCAAATACTACAAAAACCAACCATACGCAAAAGAGAACTTTTCGTGAACATTCTAACACAAGAGGCACGGAAAAGGCAAGCGGTAGTTAAGCTGGCAAGGAGAAAAGGGGAAAGCTTTGCGGCGCGGATGTATGGCGGCACTCTGTCGAGCGTGAAGCGGTGGAATAAGCGGTATGATGGGAAAGACCGACATTCGCTGTTAGAAAGGTCCCACAGACCCCATAGCTACCCGCGGCAGCACACAGAAGCGAAAAAAATGATTTTAGTGTTCTGGAAGAAATAGGAACGGTATGAATGGGACGGGGTATATACACAGGCCAAAGTGATACCATACCGGAAAATTTCCTTTTTTACAAAAATGGTTCATAGTAATTAACATCGCAGAAGGAGCCGCGCCGCGGCGGAAGTTTTTTCTTGACAGAATGGGGGAATTTGTGTAAGATAAGCTTTTAGGGCATCCTGTCGCCCCGGAACCACACAGCTTGCGCGGCGCAGCCGCTTGCATAAAGGAGAACAACATTCCATGGTACAGCAAGATCATATTCGAAATATCGCGATTATTGCCCACGTCGACCACGGGAAGACAACCCTGGTGGATGAAATGCTTAAGCAGGGCGGTATCTACCGGGAAAACCAGGAGGTTGTGGAACGGGTCATGGACTCCGGCGACCTCGAACGCGAACGCGGCATCACCATCCTGGCCAAGAACACCTCGGTACACTATCACGATTATAAAATCAACATCGTCGACACGCCGGGCCACGCGGACTTCGGCGGCGAGGTGGAGCGGATTTTGAAGATGGTCAACGGGGTCATCTTGCTGGTCGACGCGGCCGAAGGCCCCATGCCGCAGACGCGGTTTGTGCTGCAAAAGGCACTGGAACTCGGACATAAGGTGATCGTGGTGGTCAACAAAATCGACCGCCCGGACGCCCGCGTCGAGGAAGTCATGGAGGAGGTTCTGGAGCTGCTGCTGGATTTAAACGCCACGGACGAGCAGTTTGAATCGCCGACGCTGTTTTGCTCCGCGCGCCAGGGTGTGGCCACCTATGGTCCGGGCCAGGTCGGGGAAAATCTAGATCCGCTGTTCCAGACGATCATCGACTACATCCCGGCTCCTGGCGGCGACCCAGACGGCCCTGTGCAGGTCCTGGTGTCTTCCATCGACTATAACGACTACGTGGGCCGGATTGGAATCGGCCGCGTCGAGCGGGGCACCCTCCACCAGAATCAGGAGATCGTCATCTGCGACTACCACGACCCGCGCTACGTGGAAAAGGGAAAAGTCGTCGCGCTATATGAGTTTGACGGTCTGCGCCGTGTTCCCGTGCCTGAGGCATCGGCGGGAGAGATCGTGGCTTTTTCCGGAATTGGGGACCTGACCATCGGACGCACGCTGTGCGCGGAGCAAGCCGTCGAGCCGCTGCCGTTTGTAAAGATTTCCGACCCCACCATCGAAATGACGTTCAGCGTCAACGACAGCCCCTTTGCCGGGCGGGAGGGGAAATATGTTACCTCCCGCAATTTGCGCGACCGGCTGGAACGGGAGCTGCTCAAGGACGTGTCTTTACATGTGACCGAGGTGGGAACAGATTCGTTCAACGTTGCCGGACGCGGCGAGATGCACCTTTCCATTTTGATTGAAACCATGCGCCGGGAGGGCTATGAATTCCAGGTGTCTACGCCGCGCGTGCTGACGAAAAAAATTGACGGCGTTGTTTGCGAACCGGTGGAGCGGGTCGTTGCCGACGTCCCGGAGGAGTCCATGGGCGCGGTGATTGAAAAGCTGGGCCAGCGCCGGGGCGATCTGCTGGCGATGACACCCATGGGCAGCCGCTACCGGCTGGAGCTCCTGGTGCCGTCGCGGGGCCTGTTTGGGTACCGAAATGAGTTTTTGACCGATACCCGGGGCGAGGGCATCATGTCCTCGGTGCTGGACTCCTACGCGCCTATGAAGGGCGAAATCGAGCGCCGCAAGACCGGCAGCCTGATCGCCTTTGAGAGCGGCGAAGCGTGCGCCTACGGGATCGGCGGCGTGCAGGACCGCGGGGTAATGTTTATCACGCCCGGCACGCCGGTGTATGCCGGGATGGTCGTCGGCAGCTGCAATCGCAATGAGGACATGGCGGTCAACGTCTGCAAGCGCAAGCAGCTGACGAATATGCGCGCTTCGGGCGCGGACGACGCAATCCGCCTGGTGCCGCCGCGGGTACTCTCTTTGGAACAGTGCCTGGAATATCTGGCGGACGATGAGCTGTTGGAGGTCACGCCCAAAAATTTGCGCATCCGCAAGCGCATATTGGATCACGCGGCCCGGATGCGGCAAGTGATGAAAAATCGGAATAGCTAAAAAGCCGGGGCTGCCAAATTGGCGGCCCCGAACGTTTCTGTCAGCTTGTAGGAAATATCTTTCGCGGCGTATACGCCGCGAAAATTTTCGGTTCTATAAAAAACATTGGGGTCAAGTTTGTCCTGGCCCTAATGTTTCATACCAAAATCCCTATTTTTTTCAGAATTTTGACTCTATTGACAATCGCCCAGCGGTCCGATGGGCGCGGCTACCCGCTGAGTACTGTTCTATGGTATATTCCCCTTCGTTGCCTCATTTTCCGCTTTCCATGTAACGTTTTAAATACACCCCTGTTTTACTGCTCGCACATTCGCAAATTTGCTCCGGCGTACCTGCCGCGACAATTTCCCCGCCGCGAACACCCCCGTCCGGCCCCATGTCAATCACGTAGTCCGCGTTTTTGATCACATCCAGATCGTGCTCGATGACAATGACGGTCGCGCCGTTTTCAATTAGGTGCTCAAATACGTGCAGCAGCGTTTCCACATCCAGCGGATGCAGGCCGATGGTGGGTTCGTCAAACACAAACACCGTATCCGCCTGTCCCCTTCCCATTTCGCTGGCGAGCTTTAGCCGCTGCGCCTCGCCACCGGATAGACTCGGCGTCTCCTCCCCCAGCGTCAGATAACCGAGGCCGAGCTCCTTGAGCACCCGCAGCCTTCGCGCGACAACGGGCAGATCCGCGCATAAGCTCAGTGCCTCGTCCACGCTCTTATCCATAAGCTCCGGGAGCGTACTTGCCCGCCCGCCCTGCTTTGGGGTACGCCGGATGAGGCTGGCCTCTTTGGCATAACGGGAGCCGCCGCAATCCGGGCACGGAATCTCAACGTCCGGCAAAAACTGAACGTCCAGATTGATCGAGCCTGTGCCGTCGCAGGTAGGGCAGCGCAGTTTGCCCGTGTTGTAGGAAAAATCGCCCGCCTTATAACCCCTTTCTTTTGCGTCGGCCGTTCTTGCGTACACCTTGCGCAGTTCATCGTGTACATCCGCGTAAGTGGCGACCGTCGAACGTACGTTGATCCCAATGGGCGTGGCGTCGATCAGCTTGACCTGCGCAATTTTATCCGCGCGGATGGCTTTCACATGCTTGGGAAGCGGATTGCCCCGGATGGCCGCCTCCAGCGCGGGAACCAGGCTTTCCAGAATCAGCGTCGTTTTTCCCGATCCGGATACGCCCGTAACTGCGATCAGCCGTCCCTTGGGCAGATCAACTTCCAGAGGCTTCACCGTGTGAATTTCGGACGTGGACAGATGAATGGTCCCAAGAGAAAACATCCGCTCCGGTGTAATGCCATTTCTGACGTCGATTGTCGTTCTCCCTGTAAGAAAACCGCCGATCCGTGAATTCGGATCGTTTTCCACCTCCTGTAAGGTTCCCTGCGCAATGATTGTCCCGCCGGCCGCGCCGGCTTTCGGGCCGAGCTCAATGAGCCAATCGGCTTGGGAAAGCACATGGGTATCATGGTCCACCAGCACCACCGTGTTTCCGTCCGCGATCAGATCCCGCATCACTCCGGTCAAGCCCTCCATATTGGAGGGATGCAAGCCAATGGAGGGTTCATCGAGCACATACAAAACGCCGGTTGTGCGGTTGCGCACCGCGCGGGCCAGCTGCATCCGCTGCCGCTCTCCGGTGGATAGCGTGGAGGCGGCGCGATCCAGCGTCAGATAGGACAGGCCCAGATCCGTCAGACGCTTTGCGGCGCTGCGAAACGATTCGCAGATGCTCTGCGCCATCGGGCGCATTGCTTCTGGCAGCGAATCCGGAACGCCGGCGACCCACCGCGTCAAATCGGAGAGCGTCATCGTGCAGGCCTGCGCAAGCGAAATCCCCCGCAGTCTCGGCGCCCGCGCCGCGTCGCTTAGCCGCGTCCCGCCGCAGTCCGGGCAGACGTCCTGCCGCAAAAACTTCTCCACCCGCTTCATACCCTTTTCATCCTTGACTCTAGACAGGGCGTTTTCCACGGTATAGGTGGCGTTGAAATAGGTGAAATCCATATCCCCCGCCGCGCCGCTGGTCTTGTTCTGATAGATAATGTTCTTTTTGACCGCAGGACCGTGAAAAACAATGTCGCGCTCCTTTGCGGTCAGTTCCCGGAACGGCACGTCGGTCCGGACGCCCATTTCCCGTGCGATATCCTTCATCAACGACCACATCAGCGTCTGCCACGGTGCGACCGCGCCCTCATCGATCGACAGCGACTCATCGGGCACCAGCGTCGATTCATCAACGGTACGGACGACGCCTGTGCCGTCGCATTTTTTGCACGCGCCCTGGCTGTTGAACGCCAGCTCCTCCGCACTCGGCGCGAAAAAACGTTCGCCGCACACGGGGCAGACAAGCGGAAGGCCCGCCGCCACATTCAAAGAAGGCTCCGCATAGTGCCCGTTCGGGCAGCGGTGGCTGGAAAGCCTGGAAAACATCAGCCGCAGGCTGTTCAGCAGCTCCGTACCGGTTCCAAAAGTGCTGCGGATGCCCGGAACGCCTGGCCGCTGGCGCAGCGCCAGCGCCGCCGGAACATACAGCACCTCGTCTACCTGCGCCTTTTCCGCCTGGGTCATCCTTCTGCGCGTGTAGGTGGACAGGGATTCCAAATAGCGCCGGGAACCCTCCGCATACAGAATCCCGAGCGCTAAAGAGGATTTGCCGGAACCGGAAACGCCGGCAATTCCAACAATCTTGTTCAGCGGGATATCCACATTGATATTTTTCAAATTATGTACCCGCCCGCCGCGGATTTTCATTTTTTCCGGGGCCTTTTGATTCTCCATTGTCGATTGCTCCTACATGATTTTTTGCGAATGGCGCGGCTCTTGCCGCGCTATTTCAAAACCCAAGCGATTCCCTTTGCCAGGCGATAGGCGGAGTCCTTGTAGTGATCCCCGGAGTTCAGCTCAAAGATGGAGTTAATCGCCCGGCTTTGGTAAATTGCAAGAAGTTCTTTCATGCGGGTTTCCGTCTGTTTTAGGTAGGAATTTTTGACGCGGCTCTCCAGATCTCCGAGGGAAAGATAGATCGCCTCCGGCTTTTTCAAAAAATCATGGGCTTGCACATAGGATACGAACTCCGGGTACCAAACCGAGCCGGACCCCGACACCACGGCGGAAAACCGATCCGTCACATACGGCGCGTACAAGGCGAACAGCCCACCCATGGAATATCCCGCGATCACGCGGTACGGCGGCACGCCGGTTTTCTCCTCAATCCATGGGATAACCTGTTCTTCCAGAAAGCGCGCGTACCCATCCGCTTCCCCGGTAAAGTGATCGTCCTCGGAAACAACCGGCGCATGGGGCCACGGCGAAAGCTCTTCGTCCCAGCGAATTTTCGTGATCGAGACAAGGTGGAACGCCTTGCAGCCGAGCCTTTCGCATTGCTCTAAAATCATTTTCCCCGTTTCTGAATGCATATTTGCATAGACAATCGGAACACCGTCGTTCTTATTTCTGTAAAAGGTGATTTGCTTTCCGCCAATGTCCGCTTTGTTCGGTTCGCTCATCGTAATTCCTCCCTATAGCTTCATATAGCCCTGCATATCCCGGAATCCCACACTCTCATACAAGGGCCTT
>CAYVEB010000053.1:0-4695 GCA_964450645.1 uncultured Oscillospiraceae bacterium
AAGTCTTGTAACCTATATCTCTGGTTTTTATAATTCCGTCAGGCCCCACTCCCATAACCATGGCCTGTCCCCAAACCAGGCCCAATCCATGTTCCCCCAGAATCTTGCTTGTCCACTTTATTGACCATTGTCCAGTAGTCTTAAAAATCTTTGTGCTTTTTCAAGTGTCTACTCTAAGGGGATGATATCATTTCGGCGGCGGTGCTTCCGTTATATCCTATTTTGGTCCTGAAAATCATACCACAATGCGCGCGGTGCTGCCGCCGGTCTTCTCTTTTTGAACAACGATCTGCCGGTCAATCCGATCTTTAAGTTCCGTGACGTGCGAGATAATCCCGACCAAGCGGTTGCCTTCGCTCAACCCGGCCAGTGCCGCAATCGCCTGCCGCAGCGCTTCCTCGTCCAGGGAGCCAAAGCCTTCGTCGACAAACATGGTGTCCATGCGGACGCCCCCTTGTACCTCGTCGGCCAAACCCAGGGCCAGAGATAACGACGCCTGAAAGGACTCGCCGCCGGAAAGGGTCTTTACGCTGCGCTCTGTCCCGTTATAATGATCCACCACATCCAGCTCCAAGCCGCTCTGGGTACGAAGATCTTCCGCCAAAGCCCGGCGTTTGAGTTCATACTGTCCGCCGGTCATCACCAGCAGCCGCAGATTTGCGCGGTCAATGATGCGGTCAAACCGGGTCATCTGGACATAGGTCTCCAGCATGACCTTTTCCTTTCCGCTGATGGCGCCGTTGGCCGTGTCGGAGAGCGCTTTTACCCAGCTCCATTTTCGCTCAAGCGCGGTCAATCTTGCCTCTTCGCTCTGGATATGCCGCAGGGCGGTCTCATTGGCGCTGACGCGCGTATGCAACGTCTTTTGCCGCGCGTACAGCGCGTTTTTTCGTTGAATCCACGTCTGTTTTTGCGCGGTATAGGCCTGGGCGTCTATGGCCTGGGAATCCTCCAGCAGCTTTTTCAGCTGCTGGACTTTTGCGCGGCATTGCGCGAGCGCCTTGTCACAGGCGTTATAATCAGCTTCCGCCTTTTTTCGCGCGGTCTCCATCGCCGCGGCCTGATCAAGCAGACTTTTTCTTTTCCGCTCCGCAAGAATTTTGTTGTCAAAGCTCAGCTTTTCCGCAAGCTCCTTCCACTGATTTTTCAGCGCTTCCTTCCGGACATTCTGCGAGACAAGCGTCTGCTCTTGCTCCATCAGAGCCTGTTCGCCCTCCCGGAAAGCCGCCTCTTCCCGCGGGATCCGCGCGTCCAAAGCGGCCTTTTGAGAAATCCGCGCATCCTCCTGGGCAATCTCACGGTGCAATTTTGCGATTGCACCGTCCACAAGGACGATCTGCGCCTGCACCTGTGGCCCGGCCTGCGCAAGCGTACACGGGCCGAGAAGTTCTTCAATTTGCTTGACCGCGGCGGCTTGCGCAGCCGTAACGCGCCCCAGAAGCTCCCCTGCCCGCCGGCTTGCTTGATTGGCGTCCTCCTGTGCCGCCTCCGCCGCCGCTTTGGCGCGGCCCAGTTCCGCCTGCGTCGGCGCCCGCGCGGATTTGCTGGCCTTGTTGGGATGCACCGTTGAGCCGCAGACCGGGCACGGCGCCCCGTCCGTCAGCGTCGAGGCCAGAATGCCAGCCTGTTCGTCCAAAAACGCCTGGTTCTTTGCGGCGTAGTCGGTGCGCAGCCCACGCGCATGCTCCGCCGCACTTTGGTAGGCCGCTTGCGCACGCGCCAGTCTCGTTGACAGGGTCTGAAGCGACCGCAGCGCATCCTTTAAATCGCCCAAGGCGGCCTTTCGCGCCGCGTACTGTTCCCGTTCGTGGACAAGCGCCGCCTTTTTCTCCCCGGCATTCTCCAGCTCCTTGCGCGATTCCCGGTACTGGGCAATCGCGGCGCGCAGCGCCTCCTGTGCCGCCCGCTTTTCCACGCAGGCACGCTCATTTTGCGCGATCTGTTTCTCCAGGGCAAGACTCCGCGCCCGGATCCGCTCGAAATCATCGTAACATGGCAATTCCGCTTCCAGCGCGGCGATCTGTCTGCCAAGCGCCTCGGTCTCCCCACTTCGGGCTTGGTGGGCTTCCAGCGCGCGCCGCAGGGCCGCAAGCTCCGGCTCCATCGCCGCTTGATCGCGTTCGGCGGCTGCCAACTCCTGCTCCGTCTTTCTGCGGCCATCCGCTTGCGCCAAAATCCGGGTAATCTCCTCCAGCTCCAGCTCCGCGCTCTGGATTTGCACCGCGACGGTTTCGGCAGCGGCCGTGTCCTGCTTTAAAAGCGCCTGGAGCAGAACAATTACATCCCCGGTCAGCATTTCCCCGCCGAGTGCCCTGCTGAATTCCGGAAACCGCGCGTCGTCTTCGTCACAAATGGCTCCCGCGATATACTGCCGGATGCTGCTTCGCGCGGTTTCAATCTGCTTTGCCAGCTCACCGGTCTCCGCTTTGAGCCGTTCCTGAAATTTTTGATAATAATTGGTGTGGAAAATTTCCCGGAAAATTGCCTGACGTTCCTTGGTATCCGCCAGCAGCAATTTTAAAAAATCCCCCTGTGCGATCATCGCAATCTGAGAAAACTGCTCCCGGTCGATCCCAAGGATTTCACGGACCGCCGCCGTGACCTCCTTGGGTCTGGTTATAATGCGGCCGCCGGGACAGAGCAGTTCCGCATCCGCCTTTTCCGTCGTCAGCCCCTCGCCGCGCGTCTTCGCGCGTTCGTATTCCGGATTGCGCCGGACGGTATAAGTCTTCCCGGCGTAACAGAACACCAGCTCGACGCGCGTGGGCGTGTGAGGATCGGCGTATTTGGAGCGCAGCATGGACGACTCGCGGTTCTCTCCGCTGGCCTTGCCATAGAGCGCGAACGTGATCGCGTCGAAAATTGTCGTCTTCCCGGCACCGGTGTCCCCAGTGATTAAATACAGGCCGCCGGTTCCCAGTTTCTCAAAATCCAACTCGACTTCTCCCGCGTAGGGGCCAAACGCGGACATGGTCAGCTTCAACGGCCTCATAGCATTTCCCCCCAAATCTCTTCCATCAGCGCGGCGGAAAAGGCTTTCTGCCGCGCGCTCATCGGCCGCCCGTTTTGCGTTTCATAGAACTCGGCAAACAGTGTCAACGGCGATATTTTCTGAAAATCCTCCGCAGTGTGGAGCCTCGCGGCGCTTCTGGTGCGGGTATTGTCATAGTCCACCTTCAGCAAATTGGGATAGACTGCGCGCAGCTTGCCAAACGCGTTGGGAACATCCTCCTCGTCGGTCAAAATCACGTGGAGATAATCCTCCGTTCCTTTCGCCTTGTCCATCAGTGTCTGAAAGGTACCGCGCACCTCCCGCAGATCATGCCTGGGCCGCAGCGGGATGGCGCGCACCGTCACCTTCCCCTTTTCCAGCAGTTCCACACAGGTCACCGATTTCACGTGTCCCGCCTCCGAAAAGGAGTATTTCAGAGGCGTCCCGCAGTAGCGCACGGTATTTGTTCCAATGTTCTGCTGCCCGTGGATATGCCCAAGGGCCACATAGTCGAACGGCGCAAACACCGCCGCGTCCACATTATCGGCGCCGCCAATGGAGATCTCCTCCGATTCTGACCGGGTCGCCCCGGTGACAAACTGATGCGTCACTAAAATATTCCGCCGCGCTTGGTCAAGCTCCATATGGGCAATTGCCACCTTGAGCGCGTCGGTGTACGATGTAACCGTCTCGTCCGGGTAAAACTGGCGAACATGGACCGGCTTGATAAATGGCAGCATATAAATACCCAGCGTCCCGTAGGCGTCGTGCAAGAGCACAGGCTCTACCGTGCCGCTGTAGACAGGTGAGAAATGAATTCCGCTGCGGTCCATTAGCCGCGAGCAAAACGCGATGCGTTCCGCCGAATCATGGTTGCCGCTGATGATAAACACCTGCAATTCCCGCTTGGCGAGCTGGTAAAGAAATTCATCAAAAATCTGAACCGCCTCGGCGGGCGGCACAGGCTTATCATAGATGTCGCCTGCAATCAGCACCGCGTCCGGCTGTTCACAATCCACAATGGCAACTATCTGCGCCAAAATATCCCGCTGCTCATCCAGCATGGAAACCTCGTTCACCCGCTTGCCCAGGTGCAAATCGGACAAATGCATCAATTTCATCCTTTGCCGCCTCCCTTGCGCTACTATGTACCCATTATATATGGGAAACGGTAAAGTTTCAACACAATTCTGCCAGAATCGCGCCTGTCCTCCAGCAAATTGACGCCGGCGATATACGTCCTGCTTTCCGTCATCAGGACGACATTACGAAGCGATTTACGCGGCGGTATCCGGCGAAAAATGCGCGGTTAAGATCGCAAGAAACTGGGACGGACTGGGTTTGCCGTGCAGCGGGTGCCGCGCCAACTGTTCCAAGAGCGAGGAATTCTCGTTCCAAGCAATCCGGACGACCGTTCGGATATTCCGTTCGACGGTATCGTAAGTGGCTTTTGTATATCTTGCCACTTCCGGATACAGCCATTTGGTCACCAGTAGCAGCCGCTGAGGATACTGGACGGACAAATACACCGCATATGCAACTTGAAAATAGCCGCGGTAGTTCGGCGTGACGCCAAGCTGATTCAGCAATGCATAAATTTTTTGCATTGCGGCAGAATCTATCCTGGGTTTCATGGGCTCATATGTTGTTATGCAGGAATTTTCTCGCGCGTTTTTCCTGCCGCTCTATGCCGCTCACTTTAT
>CAYVEB010000053.1:4705-5295 GCA_964450645.1 uncultured Oscillospiraceae bacterium
GATCAACGCCAGCACCGCATCATTATCCAACATCGTCAGCAAAAACAGCAAAGCCTGGCAAGAAAAGCAGTATTTTCCCCGCTCCAGATCCCCGTACGCGCGTGTGGTAATATGCAGGTACTCGGACATCTTGTCCTGCGTGAGCGCCAACTTTTTTCGAATCTCTCTGGTACTGCTGGCAAGAAATTCTTTTGTGATCGGGGCATAGTAGTTTTTCATTTTATCACCCTCATTTCATCTTTTTCTTGCAAAATATTACCATATTTTAACGAAAACTTCCAGGAAGTGCACTACACTTTCGTAAAAAAATTATGGCAAGTTCCAACATTTTACGCAAAAACAGGCGGCTTTTGGCCGTTTTCTATCGGGAACTGCAAGGATCCACCTTTTTTGTTGCAGATCAATTGGCGTTTCCCGCATTGCATGAAATTAGAAAAAATAGAAAAAAATGCTTGACAAATATAGGTGTCGTATGTATAATAAAAACCGTCGGTACGGCGTGCGTGGGATCGTCGCTGCTAAGACAATGGAAGGTTAGCTCAGCTGGGAGAGCACTTGCCTTACAAGCAAGGGGTCACAGGTTCGAGCCC
>CAYVEB010000054.1:0-4550 GCA_964450645.1 uncultured Oscillospiraceae bacterium
AACTGACTGATGAGCAGATCAACCATATCATCGCCACCAATCTGACCGGTTCCATTCAGCTGATCAAATCCGCCATTCCCTATATGCGGAAACAGGGCGGGGGCCGTATCATTCAGATTTCCAGCTACGGCGGGCAGGTCGCTTATCCCGCCAATTCCTTATACCATGCCACGAAATTCGGCATTGAAGGCTTCTGCGAATCCGTGGCGCAGGAGGTGGCGCAGTTTCACATCGGCGTGACCATCGTGGAGCCGGGCGGCGCGAGAACGGAGTTCCGCTACGGCAGTGCGAAGGTGGCGAACCTCATGCCGGAATACGAGAGCTGCCACAGTTTCCTCAATATGCTGGACGCCTCCAAGGGACTTGCCCCCGGCGACCCGGCGAAAATGGCGAAGCGGATTATCGGGAGCGTGGAGCAAACCCCGGCTCCGCTGCGCATGGTGCTTGGCTCGCAGGCGCTTTCCGCGACCATTCAGCGACTGAGAGAGCGCATTGCGGATTACGAGACGCAGACGGAACTGGCGGCTTCCACGGACGTCACGGAATGAGGAGGGTGACACCATGTGCAGGAATCTGATTCTCTACTACTCCCGCAAGGGAGAAAACTATGTGAACGGCACGGTCAAGAGCCTTGCCAAAGGCAACACGGAAATCGTGGCGGCGTTTATTCAAAAAGCGGTCGGCGGCGATCTGTTTGAGATCGGGACGGTGAAGGAATATTCCGCCGACTACCACATCTGTACAGAGGAGGCGAAGAAGGAACTGCGGGAGGGCGCGAGACCGGAGCTGAAACAGTATCTGGACAGCGTCGCGCAGTATGATAACATCTTTGTCTGCGGCCCGTGCTGGTGGGGCACCTATCCTATGGCGGTGTTCACCCAGCTTGAAAAACTTGATTTTACGGGCAAAAAAGTGCTGGCTGTCATGACCCACGAGGGGAGCGGGCTCGGATCTTCGGAACGTGACTTGAAGAAAATCTGTAAGGGCGCAACTTTTGGAACCGGTCTTGCCGTGCACGGGGCGGACGCAGCGGATTCGGAGGCCGCCGTGGTGTCTTGGGCAAAGAGGGAGACGCGGTAATGGCGTACAGAAAACTGCCCCGCGCGGCGGACGCCTGCAATTTGACCGCGGGATGCTGCAAAAAATTCGAACGGGACGAAATTTTTGAACTTCTGAAAGAATGTCTGTAAGGAGGCATGCCAAGTGAAAGATATACGGATACCAAAACGGGTTTTCCCTGTTTTTCTGTCGCTGATCATGGCTTTCTCTCTTGGCGCCTGTGCAAGTGGTAACGGAACTGTATCAGATAACAAGAACCAATCGACAGAAACTCTCCGTCCGTCGGGCGATGAATCTTCCGAAACGCCGGATGCTTCCGGCGGCGCGGTTTCCGGCGGCGGTATTCTGATCGTCTACTTCTCCCATACCGGCGAAAATCACAGTGTCGGGGTGATCGAGAAAGGCAATACGCACATCGTCGCGGATATGATCGCGGAAGAAACAGGCGCAGATTTATTTGAGATTAAAACGGTGAATCCCTATCCCGACACTTACGACGAATGTACCGACGTGGCGAAACAGGAGCAGAACGACAACGCCCGCCCGGAGATCACAGATCCGCCTGAAAACCTGGACGGATACGATACGGTATTCATAGGGTATCCGATCTGGTGGGGAGATCTGCCGATGGCGGTTTATACATTCCTTGAAAGCTATGATTTTTCCGGAAAAACGATTATACCCTTCTGCACCCACGAGGGAAGCGGCCTTGCGGGAACGGAAAGCAGTATTGAAAAAACATGCTCCGGCGCGACGGTTTTAGACGGTCTTGCGATTCGCGGTAGCGTGGCGCAGAACGAGCAGGAGGAAGCGAGGGCAAGCGTTTTGGAGTGGCTTGACAAACTTCACATAAAATAATTGACACAGGGATCTTCTCTTTGCGCAGGAACGGGGACCCGGAAATCGGATGGTTAAAAGGGAAAAAATAAGCCCGCCGGGGAGAAAAAATCCTCCTCAGCGGGCTGTGCGCTGTTTGCGCATTCGTATGATCCGTTCGGTATCTTGCGTTTCTGGTGTTGCTTGTCGGCCTGCTGAGCGTCTTAATCTCCGGGTAGCGGGAGCCGTTTCCGAGGTACTTCTGAGCGATGCCCCAGAGCGTGTCGCCGTGAACCGCGGTGCGGACGCGGTAGGTTTCAGCGAAAGCCCGGAATCGTGGGCGCGGAGTTTAACCGTGCGGTTTGCGGACGTGGGGAATCAAAGCGCAGCGTTTGATACCATTCAGCGATAACCTTGCCGCCCGAGAGACAGTGGGGTGCAGGACTATAAATCTGAATTTACGGAGAATGGAATTATGGATAAAACATTTCAAAAATTTCTGAGTCTCGGAATCGACCTTGCACCCGTGGGGATTGAACGCAGGGAGGATAACGCACCGTATTTCTGCACGCCCAAAGGCGCTTCCATATTCGGCTGGGCAGGTGTAGATGGAATTCACTTCTGCTTCATCCGCGGTTTTGGAGGAATGGTTTTTTCCGTCAGCCCCATGAATATCCCGCCAAACTATGTTCACCCGTTGGCAAACGACTTTGCGGATTTTTTACGTCTTCTGCTTGCCTGCGGAGATGAGGCGGCGCTTGAGCAGGCTTGGATGTGGGAGGAGGCGCAGTTTGAAGATTTCCTGCGGAAGAATCCATCCACACAGGAACAGAAACAGGTTCTTTCCGAACTTTCCGAGAAACTTCATCTGACCCCAATGGATCGTCCCTGGAAGTATATCAAAGACCTGCAATCCGCTTTTGATTACAGCAGAATCCAATACACAGAGGATTTCTATGACATCGATATGAATCCCTCTGCGGAACCGTCGCCCCCGGAATGGAAAGTCTATTTTGGCGGAAACTTTTGGGGACATCACGGGAAAGACCATGCAGGGACGGAAATCAGGCTTGGCAAGCAGTTTGACTGGGCAGACCGGCATTGGGTGATTCCAGCGGCTTACGCCTGCGGAAAGGGGCTTGTGCTTGATCTTTGTATGCGGGTCGAACCGGAGGAAATCCGCAGTTTTATGGACAAATGGGATCTAAACCCCGAAAATGATTTTTGCAAGAATTTCAGCGGGGAACAGAAAATGAAAATGGAATATGAAAATCCGCTTTCCTTTGATTTCAGTCCAAGCCTTAAGCTGAATGGGAAACCTTTGCGTTCTTCCCACGGATGTTCCGTTTGTTTCAATCCCAGCCTGCCGGAGGGGGACAGCGTTGAATTAGAGGCAAAATGGGCGGTTGACCACTATGAGCTGGATACATCCTTCGGCTGGGTTGTCCGCAGATGCGCGTTTCCGTGGGGAACGAAAAGCCGCCCTCAAATCAAAAGTCTTTCCCTTACAATGGACCAATGTCCAAACCGACTGCCCGGCCCGCATTTCAAGATAAAAGGCGCCGGCGATCTCTTTGTTTTTACCCATCCGCACAGCGGAACAGAATATACGCTGACCGTACAGGAACTGGAACGGCAGACGATGCAATCAAAGGCGTTTCGCTCCGACCGTCGGTTATATCCCACGCATCTGGTCGCCATGCGCTACACAATCTCCCCGGAATCTGCCGAGAGAATGTCCGTTTGCGATTGCGCCGACAGCGATCAGCCGTTGGAAATCGATTCAGAGGAAAAGCCCCTGTACCATCCTGCCGCAAAAAACGATGTCGCCGTTCTCGGCATAATCGGCGGCGCGGATGGACCGACTGTGATGATCCTCGGGGAAGAACGGATTGAGAAATCTTTTGTCGCGTGCTCATCCCTGCATTTTGACCCGGTGGAGGATGTGGAGTGGCGTGTAGATTTCATCGTAAAACAATTTGAAGATGAAACATTTGCGCTTTAAGCAGTCTCGAAATCATCCGGCTGTTTCATAAAGTTATAAATCGTTAACTTCCGGTTTGACGAGGAGTCTGATATGCTGGCACAAGCAGTAACAAAGCCGCCCATCCGGCGGCGCGGACGGGCAAACAGTCAAGCGCATTTGCACAGGGTGCAAAGGGTGTGCAGTTTCAGATGAACCATGTGATTGTATCAAATCCCTCAAATTAGGGGACCTGATCGCGGCGAAGAGCGTCTCACGGTTCGCGGGGAACACGGCGGACAGCCTGACGACGATACGGAAACGCAAGGGAAACGACATCGAATGCTATTTTGAAAAATGAGAAATACAAAGGCATTGACCGGAAACAGGAATATTTGGACGCATGCGACCGGATAGAGGCGGAGCGTCGGTTCAGCCCTGCCAAGCGAAAATGCGGCTTAGGACTGATCACCGCAAGGCTTCAGGCAACCGCTTCCCATGTGCCTGCCGTGTCCATACTGGCGCCGAACCTCCGAAGGATCCGGCGGATCCTTTATGCCCTTTTCTGTTTTCAGCAGTGTGTGGAAAACTCGATTTGTTCAGGGGACATCATCTTCGATTTTGACGCTCGGGAAATCGCCCCCTGAAACCCCGAAAATGATATAATCCCCTTAGAGTAGACACTTAAAAAAACGAAAGGATTTTCAAGACT
>CAYVEB010000055.1:0-3733 GCA_964450645.1 uncultured Oscillospiraceae bacterium
CGAGAAATGTATAGACCGCCATCGGCAGATCGCCCCACCAAATCGGATACCCGATGAAAACAGTATCGTAACCATCCAGATTTTCGGGCGGATCCATGATTTCCGGGCGGGCGTTATCGTTTTGCTCCTGTTTTGCCACATCCGTACATTCGTCGTAGGTATCCGGATAGGGATCCACAGTTGCAATCTCAAACATGTCTGCGCCGGTTTCTTCCGCGATCATATCCGCGATGATGTGCGTATTTCCTTTCTCAATTACCCCAACATTGTAATTCTCGCCGGTATGGGAAAAATAGGCGATCAGAATACTGCTGCCGGAAGAGGTTTCGTTAGTATTTTCTTCCGATGTGTCGCTGTCTGCTTCCTCTGATGATATTGGAGGCGCAGTTTCATCATCCTGCGTCTGTGAATTGCCGTCATCGGATGCAGGCTCCTGTGTGAATTCGGCAGAAGTATCAGTGCCAGTGTCGCTGCCTGCGGTTTCTCCTGCACAAGCCGTAAGAGAGAAAACCATAATAAGCGACAGAAAAATTGTAAAAACCCGTTTAGATATCCGTGTATATTTCATTTTGCATATCTCCTTACAGACATTCTTTCAGAAGTTCAAAAATTTCGTCCCCGTCAAGTTTTTTTCGCAGCATCCCGCGGTTAAATTGCCGGTATCAGCCACGGCACGGAGGATACCCTCGTCGGTAATGCCCATTTCGGTAAAGGTAGCCGGCAGGCCGATCTCCTTGATAGACGCCGCCAGTGCGTCGATACCCGCCGTTGCAAATCCGTCCTCTGTTTTTCCGCCCGGCAAAATGTCCCGCACCACTTGGGCAGACCGGGCAAAGCGGGAAACCGCTTCTTTGTAAATATGACGGTAACGCGCGGGATGGATCATCGCAAGGCCGCAGCCGTGGTTGCAGTCGGTATATGCGCCAAGCTGATGCCTGGCGCGATGTCGTTGAGCCGTGCGCCGCGCGCACCCCACTTGACCGATTCGGCCATGACTCTCTTTTCGTTGCAGCGTTTCGCTATCTGATAGGCGTGGAGCGTATCACGGATGTTTTCTGGCTGGAGCATTTCAAGGTTCAGCAGTTCTTCCGTGGGCGTTGTCGCCAGCAGTTCGTCCTGCTCCGCGGTCAGGGCAGGCATACGCCATCCGCTTTGGCTGGAAATTGTCACGCCTGTACCGCCCTTTGCAATGACCTTTCCGACTTCCTCCAGCAGGACTGCCGTGCCGTAGAGATCGACCTTCAGGATCGCCTCGACAGGCGCCTGGCTGGGGGATACACCAGCGCCATTCACCAGCATTTTGATTTCGCCATATTTCTGCCCTTCGGCAATCAAAGCTAAAACAGATTCTCTGCTTGACAAATCCATTTCCACTGGCGAGACATCGAAACCCGCATCGTTCATTACCTTCGCGATGGAGTCGGCATTTTCCTTTTTCTTGTCTCCAAGAATGATTTTCATTCCAAAACCCATGCGACGGGCAATGGCCATACTGAGCTGTCCCGCGCCGGCTACCAACATGACATCTTTTTTCATAGCAGTGTCTTCCTAATTTTTAAAGTATTCCGCGATTTCTTTCATTCGCGCGCTTTGCCCAGCCTTAAACGGACACCTTGCGTCGCAATGCCCGCAGCCGATGCAGGCGTCCGCCTTGACCGACAGCTTTTCGTAGTGATTTGCCGCCATCTTGTCGCCCGCAAGAGCTAAGTCGTAATACTTGTTGACAAGCCCTACGTCGATTCCGACCGGGCAGGGCTGACAATGATTGCAGTAAACGCAGTTTCCCATGGCCGCGGCAGGTGTAAACTGACTGATGATGGAATAGTCCGTCTCATGCTCGGAGGCGTCAATACAATGTAGAAGCACCTTCAAATTGTCCAGATTGCGCACCCCCGGCACCACCGTCAGCACACCGGGACGGTCAAGCGCATAGCGAATACATTGGGCGTGGGTCATGCCGATACCGAAAGGGGAAGTTTTACCATCCAGCAGTTTCCCGCCATGAAAAGGCTTCATTACAGAAATTCCTACGTCCATAGCCTCGCATTTGCGGAAAAGCTCCATGCGCTCCGCATTTGTGCCAATGCTCAGTTCGTCGCCCTGTTCCAGATCGTAGGCGGGGTTGATGGAGAACATCATCAGGTCTACGCCCGGAACTTCGTCCAAAACACGGCTCGCGACGGAGGGGGTATGGGAGGAAAAACCGATATGACGGACTATTCCCGACCTTTTCTGTTCCAACACGAAATCAAGAATACCGGAGGATGTGATTTTATCAAAATCCTCATCCTCGTCGATACAGTGCAGGAAACCAAAGTCCGCGTAATCTGTGCCGAGCGTTTCCAGTTCCCACGCAAAGGTGCTTTTGATTTTATTCAAATCCCGCGACCAGCCGTATTCGCCCTTCTTGTTGTAAACCGCGCCGAAATGAAGCTGGAACATGACTTTATCGCGCTGTCCGGCAATGGCACGCCCAAAGGGTGCGTATACGTTCTTTGCTCCGGCACACAGGTCGAAAAAGTTGACGCCGTGATCCATAGCTGTGCGGATGATCTGCTCAATTTCCGCATCGGTATTATTCTGTATCCCACCAGTACCGATTCCGAGAACGCCGATGCGCTCCACGCCGTGGGGCAGTTTTCTGTATTCCATTACCGCACCACTTTCTTAGCCCAGGATGCCACGACCATTTCCGATTCCGCCGCTTCAGCACCGTGGACGGCAAGACCCTCGCCAAATGACGCTCCCTTGCAGAGCTTTTTCAAGTCCTGTTCACAAGAACCGAGGCCGCTGCCTTCATGGGTCATGACCGGGAACACTTTTTTCCCGGTAAAGTCAAGCTTTTCAATCTGCGTAAATACCGCCATTGGGTAAGTTCCCCACCAGCAGGGGCCGCAAACGAAAATGTTGTCATAGTCCGCGATACTGTCAAAATACCGTTTCAGTTCCGGCCTGGCACCCTCGCGCAGTTCTTTCTTCGCCTCCTCAGTACAAATGTGGTAATTGGCAGAATATTTCTTTACCGTTTCAACCTCAAACAGATCTCCGCCGACAGCCTTTTGAATGTACTCCGCCACGATCTGCGTGTTGCCTTTGGTAAGGCTCTTAATCGTGCCGTTCACATAGTTCTCCCCCCTGCGGGAATAGTAAATGATAAGATTCTTTGCCATGTGTTTTGCCCTCCTTATTCCGTGACGTCCGTAGAAGCCGCCAGTTCTTCTTGCGTTTCATAATCCGCTATACGTTCTTTCAGCCGTGTAATGGTCGCAGAAAGCGCCTGAGAGCCAAGCACCATACGCAGCGGGGCAGGGCTTTGATCCACGCTCTCAATGATCCGCCGCGCCATTTTCTTGGGGTCGCCGGGAGCCAGTCCCTTGGAAGCGTCCAGCATATTGAGGAAGCTGTGGCAGCTCTCATATTCCGGCATCAGGGTTGCCACCTTCGCGCTGCCGTAACGAAACTCGGTTCTCGCGCCGCCCGGCTCCACGATGGTCATGCCGATGCCAAACTGTGCGACCTCCTGCGCCACGGATTCGCAGAATCCCTCGATGCCGAATTTTGTGGCATGGTACATGGAATTCGCCGCAAAGGCCACCTGCCCGCCGTAGCTGGAAATCTGAATGATGCGTCCGCCGCCCTGTTTGCGCATATAAGGGATGGCAGATCTGATCAGCTGGATGGAACCGGTCAGATTGGTGGCGATGATATGGTTGATCTGCTCATCGGTCAGTTC
>CAYVEB010000056.1:0-2212 GCA_964450645.1 uncultured Oscillospiraceae bacterium
TCCACAACTTCTTGCTTGAATTCGCCTGTGTATTTCTTATTTGGCACTCCTTTAGGCATGAAAAATGCACCCCCTTAGACATTATACCACTTCGTCTAACTTTGGGGGGTGCATTTCACAACACCTGGTGCGTTTCTTGTTATGCAATTGATAGCTGTTCCACAGCGTCGCGGATTTCTCCGATCATGTACAAGCTGCCAAAGGCCAGCACCGTTCCGTCCGCCCCCGCCTGCTCCGCCGCCAGGCGCACGCCATCCGCCACGCTGCCGGCCGCAGCCACGGGTTTGCCATAGCGGCACAAAAATTCCGCCAGATCCTTGGCCCGCAAGGCCCTCGGATTCGGAGGCGTCACCGTGATAAATCGCTCGGCGTAGGGCACCACAGGCTCATACATCCGGGCATAATCCTTGTCCGCCAGCACGCCGGTCAGCACCGTCAGCCTTTGGCCGGGCAGATAGTCCCGGATATTCCGCACCAGCGCCTCGATGCACTGGGGATTGTGCCCGCCGTCCACCAGGAACAGGGGTTTCCTGCGCAAAATGTCAAACCTGCCTGGCCATGTCACCTTGGCCAGGCCCTCGCGCAAATTCTCCTCGGAAATCCGCCAGCCCCGCTCGCGCAGCACGTCGATCGTGGTGATCGCCACGGCGGCGTTGTGCAGCTGGTGGTCGCCCAACAGGGGCAAAAACAGGTCCTTGCGCGCCTGATAGTCAAAGGTCTGCCCCTCCAGGCTGTGGGATTTGGCGACGATGGCGTCAAACTGCGCCTTGTGCAGCTTCACTTGCTTTTCTCGGCAGATCCGTTCATATACTGCCTCGACACTCGGCGACACGCGGTAGCACACCGCGTCGCTGCCGGTTTTAAGAATCCCAGCCTTCGTTTCGGCAATCTTTTCCAGCGTGTCGCCCAGATACTCCGTGTGGTCTAAGCCGATATTGGTGAATACCGCCACCTCCGGCGGGTCGATGACATTGGTCGAATCCATCGCGCCGCCCATGCCCGCTTCCAGCACCACGATCTGGCAGCCCCGCCGCGCAAAATACTCCATGGCGATGGCGGTGACCAATTCAAATTCCGTGGGATGCTCTTGCATAGCCTCCGCGTGGGGCTGGACAAATTCCGTGATCCGCGCCAACTCCTCGTCGGAAATCTCCGCGCCGTTCACTTGCATCCGCTCATGAAAGCGAAAAATGTACGGGGACGTGTACAGCCCGGTGACATAACCCGCCTGCCGCAAAACCGACGCCAGCATCGCCGCAGTGCTCCCCTTGCCGTTGGTTCCCACAATGTGCACAAATTTCAGCCGTTTCTGGGGATTTCCCATCCGTTCAAGCAGCGCAAAGGTGCGGCTCAGACCCAACGCGGAACCCTTCCAATTGTAAGCGTGAATATACGCAATGGCTTCGTTTCCTGTCATTTAGGGTCATCTTCCTTTCTGGATTTCAAAACCGGAGGCCACAGATGGGCCGCCGTAAACACATTCGCACGATTCAACATCCACACGATCGCCGCGTCCGCCACCATCGTAATCGCAAATTGAATCGAGCGCTCCACCAGCTTGGTCAGGAAGAAAGGCAAAAAACCGCCGCCTCCGTAGACATAGGCCAACGCCGCGCTCTGACATAAAATCGACCCAAACACGATAGACGGCAAAAAGGCCAGCAGAATTTTAGGAAACGAAATACCCTTGACGAACATGGGCCGGAACAGCCCCGCCACAACGCCATATAAAATCGGCGGGACGCAGAACAGCGGGTTGTAGCCATAGCCAGAGAACAGGCAGCCGACCAAATCCGCCGTGAAGCCGACCAGCCCGCCGGCGACCGGTCCAAAAAGCATACCGGCGATAAATATTGGCACGGCCTCCAGGGAAAAGCGCGTGGTCTCATTGGGCATCGGCATAATCAGCCGTGCCAGGATGATGGACAGCGCCGCAAGCAGCGCGCAGGCGGCCAAGGCGCGGGTGGTCATTTCCCCGCGCAGCCGGGCCGTCTTGTTGGTTTGCGCATGAATTTTAGACATAAAAAATCCCTCCTTAAATAATGGAGGAGGTTATGATATAACACCGGTGTTACACCCTAAACAGACGGAACGGGACGTCTGCCGCAGGATGCCAACGCACAGGCGGTTGCGAAAACAGCATCGTGGAACAAGACCTGTTCCTTCGCCCGGCGGCAACCTCCCATCCGTCCGGTACTTGACGCACTGATTT
>CAYVEB010000057.1:0-2136 GCA_964450645.1 uncultured Oscillospiraceae bacterium
TAAGCCCAGCCCCGCGCAGCCATTCAAAAAATTCCGCAATGACTGGCAGGATGCTTTTAGTTTCGTCCCGCCGGTAGCTTTCCGACCATACCGCCGCGCCGTCGCTGACAAGGTATGTAAACCGCCGGGCCTCCGGCACCAGCTCAAAGTACATTGGATGCTGTGTGCTGCTGTAATACTTTCCGCGGTCGTAGCTCTTGGTAAACTTGATATCTACAATTTCCCCGGCCTTCAGCCAATCCAGCCGCCCGTGGAGCACCAGAGTCAGACCGCCAACCTCCATGACCTTGTTCACCTTGTACTGCGCCACGCCGCCCTGGACGTAGGCGGCGATTTCGGCGGCGGCATCGTACCATGGCTCATCCGCCAGAACTTGTCCGCAGGTGAACCGCGTCACCAGCGCTTCAAAATCGTTCCCGTCCTGCATGGCCTTTGTTGGCAAAATAGGCTCGCGCCGGAGCGTCCGCATAAAATCCGCCATAGGATCGCGCTCGGTGGTCATGTCCTCGTAGGGATCCTCTTTAAGGGCATACAACCAGGCGGCCAGCAGAGAGTGCGTCAGCAAATACCGCGCCATTATTTTGCCCTCTTAGCTGACGGCGGAGCCGGTGTGTACTGTTTCAGCACTTTGTCGTAAAACAGGTTCAGTTCCTTTATCCTCTTGTTCCAGGCGACGTTCAGTTCTTTCTCTGATGTCAGCGCATGCCGAATCGCTTTGAACCGCGGCATGGCGGCGCTGGCGCTGTCCGCGTCGGTGATCCCGTCAATAATGCCCCGACCGGCGTCCATGGCGGCGTTATATGCCTCTTTTGCGGCGGCAGTTTCCTTTTCCTTGGCGGAAACGGCGTTGTACTGGGCAAACAGCCGGCTCAGGAAGTCGTTGGGCGTTCCAGGCATCAGCTCTGGAATCGCCAGCACCCCTTGAATGCCCCGTGTTCCTTTCGCAAAATATCTCTCACAATTGGAAAAACCGATGGTGCGCTGATTGCCCCGCATTTCCATAAATCCACCCAGATCCATGACCTCCCACACAGAATTTTTGCTCGAACCCTCGGCCTTGATGCGAAGTTTTGTATCGTCGCCGTCCTTGTCCTCAATGGTATGGAACACAATGACAATATGCTTGTCCAGCTCGTAGATAATGTGATCCAAAAAGCGCTGGAACTCTTTTCCGAGCCAGCCGTAGCCCTTCAGGGAGAGGGAACCGTCCCGCTGGCCGTATTTCGGCTCGATCTTCCTTCCATACTGCCCCATGATAGTAAGCAGCTTTCCGCCGGTATCCACTACAATGGTTTCATACTCGGCCAAAGCGTCCTTGGCTGCCTGCAGCTCCATGCCGGAGCAGCCGATGCCAAGATCCCGGCGCAGTTCCTCGTAGTCCCGCGGCTGCGTGATCCCGGCGGCCAGATTAAGAACTTCGCGATCAATGCGCTCCGCCGACAGATCCACGTCGATGTAGAGCGGCTTCGGGGCTGAAAGAGCTAAAGTGGTCTTGCCGATTCCAGGGAAACCGGCAATCAGCATGCGGATCTTCTTGTCCGCAAACGTAAGGTTTTCGGGTTTTGTGATCATAATGGCATCTCCTTTTTCTTGACTGATTGCAAGTCGGATAAACACTTGACTTTTTGCAATTTGAATGATATATTAGTTATAGCTTCTTTTTCTGTGGGCCGTTCTTGCTGCAGCAAGGCGGCCCTATTCTTTTTGCAATCGCACGGTTCGCCCGGATCCAGGTGCGCCCCGCAATCGGGGCAGGTTTTATAAAAACTCATGCCGTTTTCTCCTTCGTTTTCCTTGCCGACAGCAGCTTGTCCTTGATGTCCAACTGCTGCCGCAGACGGCTGACTTCCTCGCCAAGCTCCCGCTGCTGATGATCAATTGCAAGCTGTAGTTGGTCGCGCTCAATCCGCATCTTGCAAAACTGATCATACCGCCGCTCACATTTTTCTTTCATCGCCTGGTTCTGCTTGCGGAGCATCCGGCACTGTCTTTGAAGCTTTGCGATGCAGCCGCGCAGCACGCCTGCCGCGCCGATCAGCGCCAGGCCGTTTATCGCTATAATCCAGATCATTTCCGCTCCTCCACATCGATCCCGGTGATCTCCAGGAAGATATCCCGGTCAAAATTGGGCAGCGA
>CAYVEB010000058.1:0-2106 GCA_964450645.1 uncultured Oscillospiraceae bacterium
GACCCAGATCACCGATCACAAGAATGGGCCGTGAGAGCTGCACATTGAGATTGGCACGCTCATCATCCAAATAATCGCCGTTGATCTCATACATCAGGGCGACGCGCTCATCTTCAGACAAATCAGGATATTCCGCCTCCAAATCGGTGCGCCAGTCTTCATAGTCCAAATTATAATTACTCCAGATAATGTGTCTGTCCTCGCTCATCGTACCTCACCCCGATCCGTTTCTTTTTTCAGAGAGCGCAGTTCCAGAGCGGCGGCGCGCCAGCGCACCTTGCCGTCCCTGTACGCCTCATCCGCCATGACTTTGGCTTCCTCGGCGCTGCTGGCCTCCACGGTTACGCTCCCATCCTTGTTTCTTTGAGAGATACCCGGTATTTCATCGCGCCTCACCTCGCTCCCTTTGTTTCGGCTTTAGAAGCTGACCGTTTTCATCGTAGCTTTTGGGATCAGCAGCGGAACAGCCCCAGCCGAACATGGAGCCGGCGCTCATCGCAGCCACCTGCGCCTTGCTTACGCCGCCCTGCCGGTTCAGATCTTCGACAAATGCTTTCCCGTCCTGTCCGTACACCGGAGAGAGATCGCTGTGGGAATAGTCCGTTTCCCCCTTCTTCACAATGCCGATCTCCCGCGTGGTGGGCAGATACACATAGCACTGCTCCGGCAGAGAGGAACGCAGCGGAATCACGATATTGCCGTTTCGCTCCATCAACTCCGCAAACTTACAGATGTGGTATAGCCCGTTGCCGACCTCTACATGGCAATCGTCGATATACCGGCATACCCTGTCCAGTTTTTCATCGGTGCTGGTGGTGATCCGCACCTTATCGCCGTCCGGGATGCGGAACAGTTCCTTATACGATGGGTCGATGAAGCGGATGCCTCTTTCCGCCTTCTTTATATGGCGGTCAAGCCATTTGCGCTCATAGCAGTAGCAGTATAGATTGTAGTCACCTTTGTTCGAGTTCAGGCGCAGAAGATAGGCATACTCTTCCGTATCGACACGGACGCCATAGAAGTACGGCTCTATTGCCATTTTGCTCTGTGGTGTTTTCCTGCAATACTTGCCCATAGCGGCCCTGCCGCTTAAAATATCGCCTTCTTTCCGCAGGCTACTGATAACCTCATCAAACTCCAGTTTGAAATCCGGCGTTTTCAATTTCTTGTCCCAGTCCTCCCAAGAGGAGTAGAACTCTTTTCCACTTGTGCCAAAGTCCGCACGGAGATAGCCAATCAAGCTGGTCTGTCCGCTGATTTGGCTGCTTTGGCGAAAGGTATATTTTTCTTCCGCCTCAGTCATCGGTCGTTTCAGGTAATCATTCATTTTGTGTCACCTCGCAAATTCTGTTGCGGGTTTCTCCCGCATATTCCATTATCATTCAAGCTTCTCATCGTTCACGCTCCCTGTTTTTCGTAGTTTTCTGTTTTTCGGTCTGCCCGCCGCGCTGTTCCAGAAATTCAACTTCCTCCTGTGCGCGGGCAATCAGGTCTTTCGTTGCGGCAAACATATCGGTAAAATAGTGTCCCCAATAGTAGTCCTTGCCGTCAGCTCATCTCCATGTAACATACTGGCTCGGCGCTTTCGCGTTGACGCCCAGGACGAACTCGGCCTTGCCCACATGGACGCTGGAAGTGATGATATACCCCCGATTGCTTCTAATCTCCATTTTTCTCTTCCCCCCTCAAAGGCTCCCGAATAAGCTGACTCTTTTTGAGCGTATTTTTCTCGGCCAGAACTTTGTTCTGGACGCACAACACGGCGCGGATGTTGGGGACGGTGATCCCAGGAATCTCCACCATTTCCTCCGGCGTGGCCGTCAAAATACGAATGGGAGAATACCCGGCCTGCGCGAAAATGCGGAACATGCGCTGTTCAAATCGTTCTTTCTTCATAATTACAAGTTTCTTTACATTTATTTTGGATATGTAAAGGGGTTTTCTGGGGTCCCCACGGAGCCAAGAAGGCTCCGTGGGGAGAGGAGGAGCAGCGGAATGAGCGAACTCTGCTGCTTGCAGCGGAGCGAGGGATATGGAGCTTGTGACGACGACAGCCGCCCCAGGCCGTTATTTCCTCTTGCTTCTGACCTTCAGGAAGATCAGCGC
>CAYVEB010000059.1:0-1838 GCA_964450645.1 uncultured Oscillospiraceae bacterium
CGTTCTTATTGGTGATGTTCCATTCGTTGGTCGCGCCGGAATGGAGGATTTTCATGCGTTCTCTGGCGTAATAGCCGGTGCCGAACAGCTCATACATAAACTGCTCGTAAATCTCGATAGGCACCCAGTTCGCGCCGATACGCACGCCGATCTCGCCGGCAGTCAGCTCTACCGGCTGCACCGCCTCCAGCGCCGCCACATTCCCGACAAAGAACGGATCGCTCTCGGCGGCCTTTTGCGCCTCCCGCAGCTTCACCCGGACATTGCCGGACAGGTACTCGTCCGCCGTCAGCCAGCCTTGGGCGAAAGTTTCGCCGCCTGTTTCCAGATCAAAGGGGCCGGTGTTCGGGTCTTTGAATATGACGCCTTTTAAGCTCTCCACGATCTGCGGGATATGCTCTGAGCCGCCCATGAGGGAGGCCATAAAGCCCAAATCCACCCGCGCTTTCTCCGCAATGGAAACGGCAAGGGCTTCGCTGGCGGTGTCCACGCTGGTGACGGCCTCATGGGGACGAATGGTGCGCTTTGAAAACATATCCGCCTTGCACTTGAAGTTGCCCTCCTCGTCCAGCACCTCCAGAGAGCAGAGCAGGCAGTAGCTGGAGTCCTCGCTGAAGGCAAGGCTGTTGCCCCGGCTGCTGAGCAGGCCGTATTTGGCGGTGTACTCGTCATAAAGGGTATTGAGCCTTGCCTGTTCCTGCCGAATGTCCTCATCCGGGTGGCCCTCGGTTTGCAGCTCAATGAGTCTACGGGTGCAGTCCCGCAGGGCGATCATGCCGCGGATTCGGTTTTCCGCCGTTACGGACGCTTCGACCGAGTGCATACGGGAGTTTTCCCGGAAGTAGATTTTGCCGTCTACAATGGTATAGCTGAAATTACGTACCTCCGGGTCGGCGGGGATGGAGTGATCTTCTTCGTCCAGTTCATCCACCTCATAAGAGGTGATCTCCGCGTGGAGGTTCTGAATGGCTTCTGCAAGCTGTTCGGAAAGCTCAGCGCCCTCATAGGCTTTGCAGGCGCTATCCATGCCAAACCGAGTGGATTCCATGACCATACTGCCCAACACCATATCCGGGTGCTGCACAAAATACCGGTTTATGCGGATGCCGTTTTTGTCTGTGTCCAGATGCACCCAATCCGGCTCGTCGTCGTCGCAGACTGCGTATCCTTCGCTTCCGGGCGAGCCCGAAAGCTCACTCACTCCGTCGCTCCTCCTCTCCCCACCAAATCTACGATTTGTTGGGGTCCCCAATTTGCGGTCTCGTTTCTGCAAAAAAATGATGTCGCTGGTGACTTCTGTGCCGGCGCCCAGCTTAAAGGCGTTGTCCGGCAGGCGGATGGCTCCGATCAGGTCGGCGCGCTGGGCCAGATATTTTCTGACCGCGCTGTTTTCCTTGTCCATGGTGCCTTTGCTGGTGATGAACGCCACAATTCCGCCCGGGCGCACCTTGTCCAGCGTTTTGCCGAAAAAGTAGTCGTGAATGAGCCAGTGGTTCTTGTCGTACCGCTTGTCCAGTACCTTGAAATCCCCGAAGGGCACGTTGCCAATGGCCACATCAAAGAAGCTATCCGGCATTTCCACCTTTTCGAAACCGTTTACTGCAATACTGCTGTTCTGATAGAGCTGTCCCGCGATCCTGCCGGAGATACTGTCCAGTTCCACACCGTAGACCTTGCTCTCGGCCATGGCCTCCGGCAGCATACCGATGAAGTTTCCGCCGCAGTCGCTTCGGGCTCCATGGCCTTGTACGCTTCCTCCGCGTCGGCCACCATCCTGTCAAACTCCAGATTGGCAAGGTACTCGTTCAGTTCGGGCAAGCTCTCGCAGGAGATTTCCC